>CAMKTS010000017.1 GCA_946415755.1 uncultured Prevotella sp.
TTTGTGGCAACATTTAAGATGATTTAAGTATATTTAATCGTCCGAATTTGTTCGTTACACAATCACGCAATCAAAGGGACAGGTTTTTGATTGAAAAAATCAGATTTCGCACAATAAGCAATAAGACTATAACGTTATTGGATTAAACAATCAATGTATGCCAAGGGTTGGAAGAGAGCAAAGCGGGACAGGTATATACCATGTAATGTTACGTGGTATCAATCGCCAGGATATCTTTGAAGAGCCAGAAGACTATTGGACTTTTATCAAGATATTGTCCACGGTTCAGGAAAGATTGGAGGACGACCTTGTGACGAGAACTATAATCTGCCACATCTATGCCTATTGTCTAATGCCTAATCACGTACATCTACTATTGGGTGAGAAGCGTTGGAAGGTAGGCGACGTGATGAAGTCCATCGCATCAAGTTATGTGTTTTACTATAACAAGAAATACGGGCGTGTCGGTCATCTCTTCCAAGACCGTTTCAGAAGTGAGCCGTGTAATGATTCTGAATACTTCTTCACGCTATTCCGCTATATTCATCAGAATCCAGTAAAGGCAGGACTGGTAGGGGCAGCCCGAGAATACGAATATAGTAGCTGGCCAAACGATTATCTCGGTATGGGAAGGGAAAGGGTTTGCTATACACTGGCTGCAACAAATCGGTATGGTATGGAGCAGTTGACGGAATGGATTGACGAACCGTTATCAGGGAATCTGAAGTGCATTGATATGGATGAACGGAAAGTCGTTGCAGATGAGGTTGTTCGAGAGTTGCTACTTCAGAAGAGTGGAGTCTTGACAGTCACTGAGTTTCGGCTATTACCCAAACAGGTTCAGAAAGACTTAATTCGTGACGTAATGATTGAGATTGGTTCGGGTCCTCGACAGATGTCTCGAGTCAGTGGAATGTCCTACAATATCATCCAGTATATGTGGAAAAACAATGAAGAACAATGATTCAAAATTCAATCAAAAACCTGTCCCTCTGATTGAGCGTGTTTGGTGCTCTATCTGGCCTACCCCATAGAGGTCATCAATCCCGGATGGCTCAACAGGCGCAGAGCCTTGCTGTTGGCATTGCCTGCGCTGATAGCCCTTGCCCTGCCGCTCTGCGGCTTGCGCTATCAGCATCTGGACAGTATTGGCGACATCAGGACGCACCTTGCAGACTTCGACGTACTGGCACGAGTGGCGATGGTTGTTTGTACCTTGCTCTATACCTTCCTGCTGTGGTTTATTCCCCACAACTGGCGCGAGTCGAGCGCTGACAAACGTTGGATTCTTCGAGCGAACCTTATTATAATGGTCATGGGACTGTTGTTCTTCACGCAAGTCTTCACCACGTGGCCCTGGTCGTTTCATATCCACGTCTCGTGGGTATGTTTCTCCTTTGCCTACTTCGCCTACTTTGAGCTCTTCGAACGCCTGACACCTACTGTCACTGATTCACAAGGTGAAAAAGATTCTTCACCCTTCATTCTTCATTCTTCACTTTCACTCTGGCAACAAATCTGCCAAGTCATCGACGATTGGGAGGCTTGGCGCAACCCCAACACGTCTGTTGAGACCATCAGCACTGCCGTAGGCACCAACCGCATCTACGTGGCTCGTTGTATCAGGGAGCATACGGGCCTGACGGTAAACGACTACATCAACCAGAAGCGCGTCGACTTCATGGCTGCCGAACTGAAAAAGGCCCCCTTAAGTTACAAGGAAATCTATTTTGCCGCCGGCTATCGCAGTCGCCAGACGGCCTATCGCAACTTCCTCAAGTTCAAGGGTGTCTCGCCAACGGAGTTTATAACCGCCCAAGAAAGTTAGTCGTAAACATGCTGATTTTCAGTGCGTTTCATTTTTGCAACCTCGTTTTACGATATTGTCACATTCTCTTTTGCCGCCCTTCAGCGGCTTTTTGTTATCTTTGCATTTGAAATATTTATAAGGTATAAGCTAAAGGCAATTTCGATGAAAAAACAATTACTCTTTATCTTTACTGCCCTGCTCTCGACGATGACGGCATGGGCAGATGGCAGTTGGACCAGTGGCGACTGCACAGTGACGCTTGAAGGTACAACACTTACAGTCTCGAAGACTGACCCTAGTAGTGCTACAGGTGCTATGGAGGATTATTCCTCATCGAGCAATCGCGGATGGAATAGCTCTGCATCCTCTATCACAAGCATCGTTGTTGAGGAAGGTGTGACAAGCATTGGTGACCGTGCCTTCTATGGCTGCAACAATGCGAGTATGACATCAGTTACTCTTCCATCCACTGTGACGAGTATTGGCTATGGTGCTTTTTGGAACTGTGGCAAACTGACTACGTGCAATATCCCTGCCGGCGTGACCAACATCGGTGACTATGCGTTCGATAACTGTCGAAAGTTGTCTGCAATCTCTATCCCTGCCAGTGTGACAAGTATTGGAAGCAGTGCTTTCTATAGTTGCGAGAGTGCGGCCATCACCATTGCTGAAGGCTCACAGTTGGAAACCATCGGAACTTACGCCTTTGCATTTTGCAATGCCATCACCTCTTTCACTATTCCCGCTGGTGTGACGACCATGGGCAGTTACGTTTTTACCAACTGCGAGAATTTGGAATCTATCTCAATCCCTGCTAGTGTGACCAGCATCGGACATGGCATTGTCCAGCATTGTCAGAAGATGACATCGATGACAGTGGATGTAAACAATCCAAATTATTCAGGGGATGGTGTTGCACTCTTCAATAAAGACAAGACAACGCTTATTTACTGTGTCAAAGGCGTATCCGGCACCTACACTGTACCCGCCAGTGTGACAACCATTGCCAGTGGTGCTTTCTTCCAAAGTCCTTTTCTGACATCGGTTGTCTTTGCAGACGGCTCAGCATTGACGACCATCGAAGGTTCTGCCTTTGAAAGTTGCTATGCTATGACTTCTATCACTCTGCCTGCAGGCTTGGAGACTATTGGTAATTATGCTTTCAGTGGTTGTAGCGAACTGCTATCCATTAATATTCCAGCCAGTGTGACAACTATCGGCACCAGTGCTTTCTCATGCAGCAAAATGACTTCTTTTAATGTGGAAGCCGAGAATCTATATTTCTCGAACGATGAAAATGGTGTATTGTTCAACAAAGACAAAACAACACTTGTTGTCTGTCCCAAAGGAAAAACCAGTTGCACCATCCCTGCCAGCGTGACGGCCATAGCCGACTATGCATTCAGTGGCTGTAGCAAACTGCCATCCATTACCATTCCTGCCAACGTGACCAGCATCGGCGAGAATAGTTTCTATTATTGTACAGGTCTGACATCTATTGATTTTGAAGAAGGATCGCAACTGACAACTATCGGTGATAACGCGTTCGATCATTGCAACAACACCTCCTTGACATCAATTACTTTTCCCGCCAGCTTGACGACAATAGGGATGTATGCCTTTACCTACTGTAGCAAACTAACGAATATCATCTTCCCAGCAGACTCACAGTTGAAAACCCTTAATACATTTGCATTCTCATCATGCACCGCCCTGACGGAGATAAGCCTTCCTGCCAGTTTGACAAAAACCACAGGTGCTCCCTTCAATGGATGCTCCAATCTGGGCAATATCACGTTTCACAGTAGTCCGCGTTTTGAGTCTTATCAAAAGAGCACCTACACTTATTATTATGCCTTTGACGGCATCAAATCAGGTGCCACTATAACAATAGAACTGACGGCACGGGAAGGAAATACTGACGAATACTGGACAACATACTTCAACTACTACTATACTTTCCAAGCTGACGAGAATACTCAGATATTCAAGGCGAAACTCGATGGCACATCACTGACGCTGACAGAACTCACGGCAGACAAGATTATTCCCTCTGGCAAGCCCGTGATTCTGAAATCTTCTTCGCCCACCATTACACTGACAAAGATATCTGGAAGTAGCAGTAACGACTACTACAACAACAGCTTGAACGGTGTGTCATCTGCAGATGGCTATACGACCGATGGTAATTATTTCGTACTGAATAAGGGCTCACAGGGTGTAGGTTTCTACAGATTAAAGAGCGGCAAGAAAATAGGTACAGGCAAGGCCTGTTTGTATTATAGCGGTTCATTGGCTCGCGAATTCTTTGGCTTTGAGGAAGAAACGACGGGCATTAACTCTACGGTAGTGAATAGTGAACAGATAATAGATAATAATGTATATGACCTGCAAGGGCGACGTGTCTCGCAGCCTACGAAGGGACTCTACATCGTGAACGGTAAAAAGGTCGTAATCAAATAAAAGGGGACATTGCTATGAAAAGAAAGATATACAAGAAGCCCGATATACAAGTAGTGAAGATTCAACAGCGGTGTCACCTGCTGGAGGCGAGTCCTTTTAACGAAAACCTGCAAGGCGAAGAAGTGGACGAGGCTTGGTAGGAAGCCCATCCAGGCGACAAACCAATGACGACAAAAGCGGGCTCTCTGCGTCTTTATTATAAATAGAAGGAGAAGCATGAGAAATTGGATACTAACCGTCATTGCCCTCAGCATGGGGCTTAATGCTTTCTGTGCAGAGGAATACAACGCCACACTTCATTCTAGTGGCAAAGAGCACCACGACTGGGAGGACAACCACGTATTGCAAATCAACCGCGAACCGGCCCGTGCCTATTTCATTCCCTTTGGCGAAAAGCAGGGCGACAGAATGCTCAGCCTTAACGGCGACTGGCAGTTCCGTTGGACGAAGACCCCCGAAGGACGCATCAAGGATTTTTGGCGCACCGACTTCGACGCTTCGGGCTGGAAGACGCTGGCAGTGCCTGCCAACTGGGAAGTCAACGGCTATGGTACGCCCATCTACGTCTCTGCTGGCTATCCGTTCAAGATTGATCCACCCTACGTGACACGCGAGCCCAAGAAGGAGTGGACGACCTACGAAGAACGTAACCCTACAGGACAGTATCGTCGCACCTTCACGCTGCCAGTCGCCTGGCAGAGTGGCCAGACCTTTCTGCGCTTTGAAGGCGTCATGTCCACCTTCTACGTCTGGATTAACGGTAAGCGGGTGGGCTATAGTCAGGGCTCAATGGAACCCTCCGAGTTCAATGTTACGTCGTACCTGAAGAGTGGCGAGAACCAGATAGCTGTCGAGGTCTATAAATACAGCGACGGCTCCTATCTCGAAGACCAGGACTTCTGGCGCTTTGGTGGCATACATCGCGATGTGCTGCTCTATCACACCCCTGATGTCCGACTGAGAGATGTGGCCTATCGCACCACACAAGAAAACGACAGTTGGACGTTGGCCATCAATCCGCAATTCTCTGTCTATAATGGCGAAAGCGGTGAGGACTATCGACTCTTGGCAACGTTGATGGATGGCACTTCCGCAGTGTGTCGTGATTCAGTGGCAACCGTCGAAGTTCTCGACCTCCAGCACAAGGCTGACCGCATGAACGAGTGGTACCCTCAGCGAGGCTATCGCAAGTTCAACCGTATGGTGATGAAAGTCGCTAATCCTAAGCTATGGAGTGCTGAATTCCCCAACCTCTATACCCTGAAGTTGGAGTTACAGGATGCCGCAGGACATACCATCGAACAGACCTCGCTTCAGGTGGGCTTCCGTCAGATAAATATTCGTGGTGGACAATTGCTTATCAACGGCACGCCAATCAAGATTCATGGTGTGAACCGTCATGAGCACGACCCCTACAAGGCGCGTGTGATGACTGAGGAATTGATGCTAAAAGACCTACGACTGATGAAGGCAGCCCATATCAATGCCGTCCGTCTGGCTCACTATCCCAACTGTCCACGTTGGTATGAGTTGTGCGACTCGATGGGTATGTACCTCATGGACGAGGCCGACTGCGAAACGCACGGTCTTCGTGGTACACTGGCCTCAACCCCCGACTGGCATGATGCTTTTATGGATCGTGTAGTCCGCATGGCGGAACGCGACAAGAATCATCCCTCCATCATCTTCTGGAGCCTGGGCAACGAGAGTGGCTACGGTGCCAACCATGCCGCCATGTCGGCCTGGTTGCACGAGTTTGACCCCACACGTCCTGTCCACTACGAAGGAGCGCAAGGCGCTGCCTCTGTCGGCAGCGACATGAGCCGCACATCCACAGACCCGCACACCGTCGATATTATCTCACGTTTCTATCCACGTGTGATGGAGGAATATCTGAATCCAGGCATCCCTGAAGGCTCAGACAAGGAACGTGCCGAGAATGCCCGTTGGGAACGCTTGTTGGAGATTGCCAACCGTACGGACGACCACTGCTCATGGGAAGGTTCAGACGGTGGTCCGCGTCCTGTGCTGACCAGCGAGTATGCCCACTCGATGGGTAACGCCTTGGGGAATTTCAAGGAGTATTGGGACGAGATAAACTCCAATCCTCGCATGCTTGGCGGCTTCATCTGGGACTGGGTGGACCAGGGTATCATACGAGGCGACAGCGTCTTCTATGGCGGTGACTTTGGCGACAAGCCGAATCTGCATGCCTTCTGCATGAACGGCATCGTGATGAGCGACCGCACGCTGACACCTAAATACTACGAGGTGCAAGCGGTCTATGGCAATGGACCAGAAGTCAAGGTCAATGATGAAAAGCCGAAGGCCAAAGGCCAAAAGCCAAAAGCCAACCCTTCACTCATCTCTCTTATCTCTTCTCTTAAACCGCAGGTATTCCGTGCCCCGACGGACAACGACAAGAGCTTTGGCAACTGGCTTGCAAAAGATTGGAAACGCTGTGGTCTGGACACGCTGACCATTCCTATGACGATGGAGCAACAGGGCAATGAACTCACCTTCACGTTCATCATTCCCGATGGGCTGCCCGAGATTCCCCGTTTGGGTATTGTGCTGGAGTTGCCTCGTGAGTACGAACAGCTGACGTGGTATGGTCGTGGACCATGGGACAACTACCCAGATCGTAAGACATCATGTCCCATAGGTTTGTGGAAATCGACCGTCTCTCAGCAGTACGTCCACTACCCGCGTCCACAAGACTCTGGCAACCACGAGGACTGCACGATGATAGAGCTGAAAACGAAAAAAGGCAAGAAAATATGTATTGAGGCTGTCGACAAACCTTTCTCGTTCTCTGCCCTGCCCTACTCTGCCCAGTATATTGCCAGCAAGACCCATGACTACGAGTTACAAGACCAGGGGAAGACCTTCCTCAGCATCGATTGTGCCGTAATGGGACTGGGCAACAGTTCCTGTGGCCCTGGCGTACTGAAAAAATACAGTATCGACAAGACGAAAAAACACCGGCTAAAGATACGCATCTCCAGCCGGTGATTTACCAATCCTATCGGAAACGGTTTACTGAACCGTGATCTTCACATTGCTCTGACGGATATCCTGGCAATTGTTAAACACGGCATCACTCTTGGCCTGTATCTGGATATTCTGTAGACGGATACCCTTGATAGGCATCTCCGGCAAGCCGTTGAACTCCATAGCACGACCGGCACCATTGCAGATGACATCCTTGATGTCAATATTACGGAAGATGGGTGTCTCTTCTGTCACGGGAGCCTTGGTCACATTATCAGGGTTGTCCCCGTCAGCCAGCATCTCTGCCACCGACTTACCGCCGTAGTACATATTGAAGGTAATGGCATCGGTCTTGATGTCGGTCATGGAAATATTGTTGATGAAGATATTCTCGACAATACCGCCACGACCACGGGTCGACTTAAAGCGCAACCCCACATCCGTGCCCAGGAACTGACAGTTCTTCACAAGAATGTTCTTCACGCCGCCACTCATCTCAGAACCTACCACGAAACCACCATGTCCGGCAAAAACCGTACAACCGTCAACGACGACATTCTCACAGGGGATGCCACGACGGCGACCGTCGGCATCCTTTCCGCTCTTGATGCAGATGCCATCGTCGCCGGCATCAAACTTTGAATTGACGATGAGGGCATTCTTGCACGACTCCAGGTCAAGGGCATCACCGTTCTGTGCAAAAGACGGGTTACGTGCCAGGACATCGTCAAGAATAACGTTTTCACACATCAAGGGATGGATGTTCCATGCCGGAGAGTTCTGGAAGATCACACCCTGCAACAGCACATTCTTGCAGTTCACCAACGAGATCATCACCGGACGTAGGAAACGCTTGATGGCATTCCACTCCTCTTCCGTCTGTGCCTTGGGTACATTCATATTGGCACTCTTCTCAGCATCAGCGTAGGCCTGGTTGGGCACCCAGTAGCCTTTCTTTGACTCCACGCCACCAGGACGCGCCAGCACTTCCTTCCACTGGCCTTCTGTCACCTTTCCTTTCTTTACCGGACGCCAGCACTGGCCATTGCCGTCGATAACTCCCTTACCAGTAATGGAGATATTCTCACAGCCATTGGCACTGAGCGGTGACTGGCAGCGACGTGTGTCAAGGCCCTCAAAGGATGTCTTGATAATGGGATAGAGTGCCTCGTCGCCAGAGAACTGTATGACAGCACCCACTTCCAGATGCAGGTCGATATTCGATTTCAGCACAATGGGGCCTGTCAGCCAAACACCCTGCGGCACCACCAGGTGACCACCACCCTTCTTGCTCAAGGCATCAATGGCCTTGGCGAAAGCCTTCGTGTTGAGCGTGACTCCATCCCCAACGGCACCGTACTTCTTCAGGTTGACCGTATTGCCGGGGATAACGGGGGCACTGACTTCCGGCATCTGGAAGGGCAGCTTCTCCATATACTTCTTGTAAGGATTCTGTGCCTGTGCCGTAACAACCACGGCCATAAGCACCATGCAGATTAGTTTTTTCATACTTCGTTTATTTGATTATTGATTAGAAATGATTTCTCTCAAGGGTATGGTCACGAAATCCCGTTCATACATCAGCGGATGGGGTATCTTCAGGTCGGGCTCATCGACAGTCAGGTCGTCATACAGCAAAATGTCGATATCAATAGGGCGGTCTTTGTATTGACGCTTGGGAGCAGCCCCATCAGTGCAACAAGCCGTACTAGGAGACTGTTCCCCTAAAGGTTTCTTACGTCCCATGTCGCGCTCTATCTGCTGTGTCAGCAGGAGCACCTCGCGGGGGGTCTTGTCGGTCTCTATGAAGATAACGCCATTCAGGAACTTGTTGTCAGACTCAAAGCCCCACGGTTCTGTCTCGATGAGTGATGACTGGCGAACCACCGTCCCTACCCTTTCGCCAATGAGCAGGATGGCCTTTCGGACGTTTTCCTCGCGGTCGCCCAGATTCGTCCCTAGTCCAAGATACACTACATGATGTCCAGTCATTTCTCACTCCTCATTTAGGCCAGAAGCCGCTTAATCGTCGAGTATCAGCATGGCATCGCCATAGCAGCCGAACAGGTAACCGTTTTCCACCGCCTGTTCGTATGCACTCATAATCAAGTCATAGCCACCGAAGGCGGCCGTCGACATGAGCATGGTAGACTCTGGATGGTAGAAATTGGCAATCATGGCATCGGCCATTCCAAATTCGTATGGCGGGAAAATGAACCTGTTCGTCCAACCGTCAAACTCCTTCAGCATGCCATCTGTTCCCACGGCCGTTTCCGTGGCGCGCATCGTGCTCACTCCAACCACACATATACGATGACCGGAATTCTTGGCATTGTTGACGATGCGGCAGGCCTCGGCATCCACCTTCATCTGCTCGGAACTCATCTTGTGCTTTGTCAAATCCTCCACCTCTATGGGGTCGAAGGCACCCAGTCCGCAATGCACGGTGACAAAAGCGAAATTGACACCCTGTATCTCCAGTCGCTTCATCAGTTCACGGCTAAAGTGCAAGCCAGAGGCAGGAGCTGTCACGGCACCCTCGTTCTTGGCAAAGATGGTCTGGAAGTTTTCCATGTCATCCGGCGTTGCCTCCCTTTTGTTCACAATATAACGCGGCAGCGGTGCTGAACCCAGTTCGAACAGTTCTCTCTTAAACTCGTCGTGCGGACAGTCGTAGAGGAAGCGCAGCGTACGACCACGACTGGTGGTATTGTCTATCACTTCTGCCACCATAGGGCCATCCTCGTCGAAGAACAGCTTGTTGCCGATACGGATTTTCCGTGCCGGTTCCACCAGCACGTCCCACAGGCGCAGTTCCTCATTGAGTTCACGCAGCAGGAACACCTCTATCTGCGCATCTGTCTTCTCCTTAGTACCAAAGAGGCGGGCGGGAAACACCTTGGTATCATTGAATACGAAGGCATCCCCTTCACCGAAGTAGTTCATAATACTACGAAACTTCAGGTATTCGGCAGTGTCGTTCCCTTCTTCATCTTTCTCAAACATATCGACCGTTCCACTCTTTCTGTGTACCACCATCAAGCGGCATTCATCGCGGCGATATACTTTCTCGACACTCCCGTCTTCATTTTCAAAGACGCGGTGGGGCGGTTCCAGGGCAATCAGCTCCTCTGGCAGCCTGAATTTGAATTGTGACAGTTTCATCTATTATATTGCAATATTACGTTATGACGTTATGGTGTTATGTCAAGGTTGGTTTTTCGATTTCCTGCTGTTCCAACCACTGCGGGAATTCGTCAAGGGTGATACAGTCCTCTATGCGGATATCCCCCAAACGTGTACGGCACAGTGCCGTCAGGTAGGCACCGCTGTCCAGTGCCCGCCCGATGTCACGAGCCAGCGAGCGGATATAGGTCCCCTTTCCACACTGCACGCGAATGCTCATCTGCTTCTTGGCTGCATCAAAATCTATCAGTTCTATTTGGTCAATATGCACCGTCTTGGCCTTCAACTCCACGTCTTTTCCCTTACGTTTCAGGTCGTAGGCACGATCACCACCAATCTTGCAAGCCGAATAGGAGGGTGGCACCTGCTGGATGTCACCGACAAAGCCTGCCAGCACACGCTCGACGCTCTCTCTGGTGATATGCGCTGTGGGATAGGTGGCATTCACCTCATGTTCCATATCATAGCTGGCAGTGGTGGCTCCCAGCTGCAAGGTGGCAGCATATTCCTTCGAATGCAGCTGCAAGCGTTCTATCTCCTTGGTCTTCTTGCCCGTACACAGTATCAGTACACCCGTTGCCAACGGGTCGAGGGTACCTGCATGACCAATCTTCACGCGGCGCACTCCTACTTTGCGCGACACTCGCGTCCTCACAAAGGCCAATGCCCCGAACGATGTCATGCCGTAGGGTTTGTTGAGGTAGATATATTCGCCTTCCGTGAAATTCATCCTAAATGAGTGAACAAATCAAAGTGATGACACCGACGATAGCACAATAGATGCCAAAATAGACCAGCTTGCCCTTCTTGACAATACTGATCATCCATTTGCAGGCGAAGCAACCGCTGACGAAGGCAGCCACGAAGCCAACGCACAACGGCAGCGTCTCAATACCCCCCATGACATCTTCACCCTTCATCATCTTCATGGAATCCAACAGGGCCTCGCCCAGAATAGGCGGGATAACCATCAGGAAGGAGAACTGTGCCAGCGACTCTTTCTTGTTGCCCAGCAGCAAACCGGTGGCAATCGTCGATCCAGACCGTGACAAACCGGGCATCACGGCACAGACCTGTGCCAGTCCGATGACAAAGGCATCCTTCCACGAGATATGTTCCTTCTGACGGGGCTTGGCATAGTATGAGAAGATGAGCAGCGCAGACGTGATGAGCAGGCAGAAGCCTACCACCAGCAGTCCGGAGCCGAAGATCTCCTCTACCTGGTCCTTGAAGAACAAACCCACGATACCGACAGGAATCATCGACACCAGAATGTTCAGTACATATTTCGTTTCAGCATTCAATTCAAACTTGAAGAGGCCCTTCAGAATCCAGTCTATCTCGCTCCACAGGATGACAATCGTTGACAACACTGTGGCAACATGCACTGCTACGGTAAACATCAGGTTGTCTGCACCATCGTTCATACCAAACAATGCCTGTCCAATAGCTAGATGGCCACTACTGCTGACGGGCAGATACTCCGTCAGTCCCTGAATAATGCCTAACACTAAAGCTTCAAACCAATCCATTGATAACAATTACAATTTGACGATTTACAATTTGACGAATTATTTGTCCTTCGGCCTGCGCACTACAGCATAGATCATCGATACAAAGCCTATCAGACACACCAGAGGTGCCACCTTGATGCGACGTGTACTGAAAATATCCGGCTCATAGGCCGTCTCCGTAGAGCCGCTGCCACTCATCAACAGGAAGCCGATGACGACAACAGCCATTCCCACAGCCAGTAGGATGTAGTTTACTTTGTCAAACGCCAACTCTTTCTTATCCATATATTACAATTCTTTTTAAACTATGGGGAAGCGAATTCTTCACTATCCACTATTCCTTCTTCACTTAAATCTTATACAGTTCCCCTGCCGTCATCCGCAGGAATTTGTTGACAGCCAGCCAGGCGCAGAAGGCCGTTATGACAATACCGAACAGCAACACACTGGCTGCTGTGATGGCCAGCACCTCCCAGGTAACGATGTCCATCACGCCGGGTTGCGTCAGATAGAGTCCGTAGACTCCTGCCGCCAACACGCCGATGGCCAGTATGGCGGCAATGACACCTATCAGCACGGCCTGTTTGAGGAAGGGTTTCCGGATAAAGCCCCACGATGCCCCCACCAGTTTCATGGTATGGATGACAAAGCGCCGTGCATAGATACTCAGCCGCACCGTATTACTAATCAGTGAGAACGACACACATGTCAGCAGCACCGCCAATACCAACAGCACGATACTGATACGGCTCAAGTTCATGTTGACACGGTTCATCAAGTCCTCCATATACGCCAGGTCACTCACACGCCGGTCTTTCTTCAACTCCTTGGCAATCCACTTCAGCGAGTCGCGGTTGGCATAGTCTGCCTTCAGCTGTATCTCCAATGTTGCGGGGAAGGGATTAAAGCCCAGGAACTCCGACGGGTCACTGCCCAGCTCCCTGATTTGTTCTCGCTGTGCCTGTTCCTTGCTGATATAGTCTATGTTACGGGCATACGGACGGTGGTAGATATCCCGGCACAACAGGTGTGCATCGTTCACTGTCACCGAGTCGCGTAGCATCAGCGTCACCGTCAGATGTTCCTTCATGTGAGCCGACAGGTTGCGTGCCGACAGCACGAAGAATACCACCATGCCCAACAGGATAAGCACCATCGTGGTACTTATACACAGCGTAACGACCTGCATGCCACGTCGGCTGCGGGTGTTTTTTCTTTTCTTGCTCATCTTTTCATTGACCGTTTAACGGGTTTCCTATCTGCCAATTGCCGATTATCGGCAATTTGGGCACAAAGGTACAAAAATTAATAGGAAATAAGAAATAAAAAATCAAATTATTTTCTTTTCTTATTTTTTATTGTTACTTTTGCCCCTTGTTATGAGCACGATTATCTATCCTTCGCCGATTTTCGGCCCCGTCCACAGCCGACGTCTTGGCATCTCGCTCGGCATCAACCTGCTGCCGTCCGACGGCAAGGTGTGTTCCTTCAACTGTATCTACTGCGAATGCGGATTCAACGAGGATCACCGTCCTACCCTTCCCATGCCTACACGCGCAGAAGTAGCCCGAAGACTGGAAGAGAAACTGCAGGAAATGCAGGCTGACGGACAGTTGCCCGACGTGCTGACCTTTGCCGGCAATGGTGAACCCACCAGCCATCCTCACTTTCCCGAGATTATCGATGACACGCTACAGTTGCGCAACCGCTACTGTCCAGCTGCAAAGGTCTGCGTGCTCAGCAATTCCACGTTCATCCACCGTCCTGCCGTACACGATGCCCTGATGCGCGTTGATGACAACATCCTGAAACTCGACACCGTCGACCCCCTATATATTAATAAGGTAGACCGTCCCAGCGGCAGTTATGATATCCGTCAGGTCATCAAGCACATGAAGTCCTTCCAGGGACACCTGATTATCCAGACCATGTTTATGAGAGGAACAGCCCCCCCCCCTCCCCTTTCCCAGGGGGAACACCTTGCTGCAGAACGCTCCTCGTTCAACGCAGATAATACGGGGGAAGAGTACGTAGGTCCCTGGTTGGAGGTTGTCAAGGAAATCCGTCCGCAGCAGGTGATGATTTACACGATAGACCGTGAGACACCGGCTCGTGGGTTAGAGAAAGCCAGTCGCGAACAGCTTGATGCCATTCGCGACCGTGTTATTGCTGCCGGTATTCCCTGCACAGCCAGCTATTAGTTCACTCCGCAGCCATCGTTACGCCGTAGGGTCTGTGGCCGTCAGCCCCATCTGACGGGCTTTCTCCATCAGCAGTTGCATGAGGGGTTCTCGTTCGTTCTCCACGCGATTGTCCAGCACGGCATCCTTCAGGTATTGCTTCAGCGTTCCCACCTCCCTACTGGGCTGCAAGTGGAAGATTTCCATGATTTCATTACCGTCGATGACGGGCTGCAGCAGTCGTTTGTAGTCCTTCTCCTTGAGGTCGGTCAGTTTCTCCCTTACCATTCTGAAGTTCTCGAGGAACATTTTCTTCTTCACTTCATTCTTCGAGGTAATATCGGCCTCGCAGAGCGTCATCAGGTCGTCGATGTCGTCGCCGGCATCGTTGAGCAGGCGTCGCACGGCGGAGTCGGTCACCTCGCTGTCGGCAATGACCTGTGGGCGCATGTGCAGGTCTACGAGTTTCTGCACGTACTTCATCTCAGTCCCCAGAGGCAGTTTCAACCGACGGAAGATGACGGGCACCTGCTTGGCTCCGATGATGTTGTGGTTATGAAAGGTCCACCCACTCCCCGGCTCCCAGCGTTTCGACTTCGTCTTCCCTATATCATGCAACAGGGCTGCCCAACGGAGCCACAAGCCTCCCGAAGTGATGTTTTCCACCACCTCCAAGGTGTGATAGAAGTTGTTCTTGTGTGCCCTTCCATCACGTTTTTCCACGATGTCAAGCGCCGACACCTCAGGCAGGATAATCTGCAGCAGACCGCTACGCTGCAGGTATTCGAAGCCCACGCTTGGATGGGGAGCCTTCATAATTTTGTTCAGTTCCACCTCGATTCGCTCGCCACTGACTATCTTGATACGGTCGGCCATGCGCTGCAGGGCATCAAAGGTCTCCTCTTCTATCTGGAAGTTCAGCTGGGTGGCAAAGCGGATACAGCGCATCATGCGCAGCGGGTCGTCAGAGAAGGTCACCTCTGGGTCTAACGGTGTGGCGATGATACCGTCCTCCAAGTCGGCAATCCCGTTGAAAGGGTCTACCAGTTCTCCGAAATGCCCTTTGTTCAGGCAGATAGCCATTGCATTGATAGTGAAGTCGCGGCGGTTCTGGTCATCCTCCAGCGTGCCATCCTCGACGATGGGCTTGCGCGAGTCACGGCTATAGCTCTCCCGCCGTGCCCCCACGAACTCCACCTCTACGAATGAGAAATCATTTAAACATTTCTCATTTCCATTGCTCATTTCACATTTCTCATTCCTCATTTTAACCTTGACCTGAGCCGTGCCAAAGTTGCGGAACACGCTGAGGTGTGCCTTCCTGCCCATCCGTTTCTTCAGAGCCTCGGCCACAGCGATGCCGCTACCCACCACCACCACGTCGATGTCGCTGCTGGGACGCTCCAGGAAGATATCACGCACGTAACCACCTACCACATAGCACGCTACGCCCATCTGGTCGGCTACATCACCTATCTGATGGAAGATTTCCTTGTCTAATATCTTGGCCAATGCTTCGTCGGAATACAGTTTCATGCGTGCAAAGTTACAAATATTTTGTTATTTTTCGTTCATATTTCATAATTAATTTGTATCTTTGCACCCAAATACACAAGAACAGAAACGTTATGAGAAGAATTTTACTCGTTTTTGTAGCCCTGACGGCTACGATGTTGGCCTCAGCCGACAATTACCTCAATCAGGAACCCCTGAAGTTAGAAGTGCCTGAAATGAAGGCCGAGTTGTCAACACCTGCCGAGCTGACTTTCGACAGTCCTGCCGCCGCGTCTCCTGAAAAGAAAAAATGGCGTCCCGACTTCGACTTCTTCAAGTCCAAGACCAATCCGGGTGTCAAGCCTTACAGGTTTATAGATGACATGACATTTGTGGGCATCCCCCTCTTTGTGGCCGGCCTGGCCATCAAGGGCGACAAGGCCATGTTCCGTGTCAACAACAAGAATGGCAAGCAGAACACGCAGCTGCTGACGGGCTTCAAGACGGGTATTGACGACTACACCCAGTTCTTCGGCCCCGCTATGGTGGTGGGTCTGAAACTCGGAGGCTATGAAGGCCGAAGCGACTGGCCCCGCCTGCTGGCCAGCTCCCTGATGTCATATGCCATCATGGCTGGTCTTGTCAACGGCATCAAATACACCGCCAAGGAGATGCGCCCCGACGGCAGTACGGCCAACTCATGGCCTTCAGGCCATACGGCCACCGCTTTCGTGGGTGCCACCTTATTACATAAGGAATATGGCTTGACACGCTCACCCTGGTGGTCGGTAGCCGGTTATGGTGTGGCCACCGCCACGGGTGTGATGCGCGTACTGAACAACCGCCACTGGGTGAGCGACGTGATGTCGGGTGCCGGTATCGGTATCCTCTCCGGTGAGCTGGGCTATGCCCTGTGCGACCTGCTCTTCAGGGGCAAGGGCTTATTGCGCAACGATCTGGTATTCAACTCTGAGAAGCCCTCGTTCTTCAGCATCTCCATGGGTATCGGCTTAGGCGGCAAGAATATTGACTTCCGCACCTACGACATACTCAACAGGGATAAGTACAGGGCATACATCGATGTAGACAGCAATGAAAAGGATGCCAGCATCGAATTCCGTGCCGCCACGGTGGTGGATGCCGAGGGTGCCTACTTCTTCAACAAGTACATCGGTGTCGGCGGTCGCTTCCGTGTCAGGGCCATGTCGGCGAAGAGTTTCGGCCAGTATGCCGACATCTCCACAGAGGATGGCAGTGCCACATGGGCCATGATGGTAGGCAGTGTCTACGAAGAGGCTGACGAAACGCTCAACATGGCTGCCGCCATGCAGGGCGGTGCCCCTGTCACCGTCTCCAGCGGTATCGTTCAGAGCGACCACCTCGCCGAGTTTACTGCTAGTGCCGGTCTTTACCTCAACATTCCGTTGAGCAAGCACTTCTCATTGGGTACGAAGCTCTTGCTGGGCCGCTCGTTCACTCAGGAACTTGACATCGACGGCTATGTCGAAGGTAACGTGAAAGACATCAACTACGATATCTGGATGCGCGACGGAAAGGTTTATAAAGATCCCGACACCGGCATTCCCGCCTTCTTCCTCAACGACCCTGTAAATACGGGTGAGAGATATGTCGACCAGTGGGACTACCTCACACTGGGTGCCAGCAGCTCCACTTCCTGGGGAACGGGCATCTCACTGACCTACCGTTACAAGTCGAACTTCTCGTGGAAGCTGTTCTGCGACTACGACTATACCGAGAAAGACTTTACCATGACCGTTAATCCACTGCACTACATGCAGAAGGCGCTGACTCCCAACGCCTACGGTCTCATCAGCAACCCCATGGTATCTCCCTACCATGCAATGTTAGACCCGATTGTCTACAAGAAAAAGAAGAACATGAACTACTTCACCATTGGTCTGTCCTTCCTGGTGAACCTGTAATTCATCTGCAATTAAAAATGACATTATAAATTGACAACAAAAGAAGCCAAGACCAACGCCCAGTTCGAACAGGTGATTGCCGAGTGCCGCTCGCTGTTCGAGAAGAAGCTCCACGACTATGGAGCTTCGTGGCGTATCCTCCGGCCACAGTCGCTCACTGACCAGCTGTTCATCAAGGCCAAGCGCATCCGCTCGCTTGAAATCAAGAAGGAGTCACTGGTCGGCGAGGGCATACGCCCGGAGTTCATCGCCCTCATCAACTACGGCATCGTGGGACTGATACAGCTCAGCAAGGGCTTTGCCGACACCGTGGATATCAGCAACGACGAGGCCATGACGCTCTACGACCGTCACGCCGCAGAGGCCCTGGAGCTGATGAAGCGTAAGAACCACGACTACGACGAGGCCTGGCGTGGCATGCGCGTCAGCTCGTATACCGACTTCGTCCTCACAAAGATAGAGCGCATCAAGGAGATAGAGAACCTCGACGGCGGCACCCTCGTCAGCGAGGGCATCGATGCCAACTACATGGACATCATCAACTATGCCGTGTTCGGGGTCATCAAACTGAGCGAGAAGGATGTTTAAGGCGATAGTGACAAATCTGGCCCGACTGGTGCTGGCCGCCGTCCTGATATTCTCAGGGTTCGTCAAGGCTGTCGACCCGCTGGGCACACAATACAAGATAGCCGACTACCTGACGGCCATGCATCTGGGACAGTACGTGCCCGACTTCCTCACATTGGGAGCGAGCGTCCTGTTGTCGGCCGTTGAGTTCGGACTGGGCATCTGCCTGCTGTTCGCCATCCGTCGACGTGTCACGTCGCGACTGGTGCTGTTGCTGATGCTCGTCATGACAATCATCACGCTGTGGGTGGCAGTGGCCAACCCTGTCAGCGACTGCGGCTGTTTCGGTGACGCTGTGAAGCTCACCAACTGGCAGACCTGCTGGAAGAATGTCGCGCTACTCATCCTGGCAGTCGCTGTATGGCGGTGGCCCATGGAGATGCTCCGCTTTGTATCACGGTCTAACCGCTGGATTGTCATCAACTATTCGGCACTGTTCATCCTGCTGGTGTCAGGGTACGCACTCTACGACCTGCCCTACTTCGACTTCCGCCCCTACCACATCGGGGCGAACCTGCGGGCTGGATGGCAGCACATGATGAGCGGCGAGGAGTCGCCCTACAGCGAGTTCTTCATCGAACGGCTCAGCGACGGCAAGGACATCACCGACTCGCTGCTTAACCTGCAGGGCTACGTGTTTCTGCTGGTGGCACCCCATCTGGAGAATGCCGATGACAGCCAGCTCGACCTCATCAACCAGGTCTACGAGTATGCCGAAGACAATGGCTACCCGTTCTACTGCCTGACGGCCAGTGGTGAGAAAGGCATCCGGCAGTGGCGCGAGTCAACGGGAGCGGAATATCCCTTCTGCCACACCGACGACATCACGCTGAAGACCGTCATCCGAAGCAATCCGGGACTGCTGTTGCTCAAGGACGGCAAGGTCATCCGCAAGTGGAGCCACAACCGCCTGCCCGACGAGTTCAAACTGAACGACCGGCTGGAGAAGGTAGAGGACGGGCACATGCCCAAGAACTCCATACCGCGCAAGATACTGCTCATCCTGCTGTGGTATGTGCTGCCACTGGTGGTGCTCACCATTGCCGACCGTCTGTGGGCGTGGTCACGGTGGGTGAAGAGAAAAGAAAAGTCCAACAAAGTTTATCAATATTTAAAAAAGAAGAAAAATGAGAAAGAAAATCGTAGCAGGCAACTGGAAAATGAACCTGAACCTGCAGGAGGGCCTGAATCTGGCCAAGGAACTGAAAGAAGCACTGAAGGCTGACAAGCCCAACTGCGACGTAGTCATCTGCACTCCGTTTATCCACCTTGCTTCTGTAGCACAGGTGCTCGACCAGAGCGTCATCGGTCTGGGTGCCGAGAACTGTGCCAACAAGGAGAAGGGTGCCTTCACTGGTGAGGTAAGTGCCGAGATGGTGAAGTCTACGGGTGCCCAGTATGTCATCCTCGGCCACAGCGAGCGCCGTGAGTATTACAAGGAGACTCCTGAAATTCTGAAAGAGAAGGTGCTGCTTGCCTTGAGGAACGGCCTGAAGGTCATCTTCTGCATTGGCGAGACCCTGGCAGAACGTGAGGCCAACCAGCAGAACGCCGTTGTCAAGGCCGAGCTGGAGGGTAGCGTATTCAACCTCAGCGAAGAGGACTTCCGCAACATCATCATCGCCTACGAACCCATCTGGGCCATCGGAACCGGCAAGACCGCCACTGCCGAGCAGGCAGAGGAGATTCATGCCTACATCCGTAGCATCGTAGCCGAGAAGTACGGCAAGGCTGTTGCCGACGACACCAGCATCCTGTATGGTGGCTCCTGCAAGGCCAGCAACGCTCCCGAGCTGTTTGCCAAGGCCGACATCGATGGTGGCCTCATCGGCGGAGCTTCGCTGAAGTGTGCCGACTTCAAGGGCATTATCGATGCTTGGGACTAAACAAAATGAGAAATGAGAAATGAGTAATGAGAAGCGGGATATGAAAAAGAGTATTTTCAAAAAAATAGTCCTTATGACCAATAAACGCCTGACAGGAATAACCGTGAGAGTGCTGATGGCATTTCTTATTTCTCATTCCTCATTCTTCATTCCTGCCAGTGCCCAGTCTTTCACTGAGCGCATCCAGAAGACGGTGTCCGGACAAGGCACGGTGACCATTCATCAGAGCGACAGCATCAACCGCCTGGTGAACAGCGCCGTCCTCTCCACGGCAGCCCCTGCCACCAAGCCAGGGGACACCGGGAACGCCAGGAATTCCGGGATTTCCGGAACTCCCGGAAAATCTGGAAAATCCGGAAACTCCAGTACTTCCGGAAATACCGGAAGTACCGTAACCTCCGACACCTCCGAGAATGCTGACGATGCTCCCGATACGAGCAAGAAAATCATGCGCGGTGTCAAGGTGCTGGGCTTCCGTGTGCAGGCCTTTGCCGGTGGCAACTCCCGCAAGGATCGCCAGCGCGCCGAGCAGGTGGGCAACGACATCAAGGCCAACTACCCCAACGTGCCCGTATACGTACATTTCTATTCTCCTCGCTGGATATGCCGTGTCGGCAACTACCGCACCTACGAGGAGGCCCACCAGATGCTGCTCAGCATCCGCAACCTGGGCTATAAGGAAGCCTCTATCGTCAAGGGCAAGGTGACGGTGCAATATTAATTAAGTGTTAAGAGCGAAGAATGATGAGTGACAAGGAGACATACCGCGAAGGACTGGAACAGTTGGCCGAACAGTATCACCAGATTCTGCAGCTGTTAGGCGAAGACCCCACTCGCGAAGGACTGCAGAAGACTCCCATGCGCGTGGCCAAGGCCATGCAGTTTCTCACACAGGGCTACGAGCAGGATGCCCATGAGGTGCTGCGCGGTGCCCTGTTCAAGGAAGACTACTCCCAGATGGTCATCGTCAAAGACATCGACTTCTTCTCGCTCTGCGAGCACCACATGTTGCCCTTCTACGGCAAGGCTCATGTGGCCTACATCCCCAACGGCTACATCACTGGGCTGTCGAAGATAGCCCGTGTAGTCGACATCTACAGCCACCGCCTGCAGGTGCAGGAGCGCATGACGCTACAAATCAAGGAGTGCATCCGCCAGACGCTCCATCCGCTGGGTGTCATGGTAGTCATCGAGGCTCGTCACATGTGCATGCAGATGCGTGGCGTGGAGAAGCAGAACAGCATCACCACCACCAGCGAATTCTGCGGAGCCTTCAACCAGGCCAAGACGCGTCAGGAGTTTATGAACCTCATCCACAACCACACCCTTTAACCACAACCATTCCCTACACAAAGAATCATGGAACAATTCAACAGAGACACCTACAAGAAGCAAAACCTCTGGCAGCAGTTCTACCATAGCTGTCTGGGAAAAATCATCATTCTCCTAATCATCTGCCTCATCCTGCTGATCATCGCCATCATGTCGCGTCCCACTGAGGGTATGATGTCGTGGCAGATGGAAGACAACATCCGTGAATGCCTGCAGGACACCGTTACCGTTCATGGCGACGTGGCCGACGAGGCAGTGGCCAACTTCGGCCGCATCTTCACACATGCCGACACCACGCTGAACGACAAGGAAGTGCTCGATGCCTACCACAAGTACAACCGTCTGGAGATCTATCCCCACACATTCTACCGTACTGCACGCATCCACAACAACCTGCATCCAGAAGGAGTGCGCGTCGGTGTAGGCATCTTCAGCATCGTCATCCCCACCGTGTCGTACAACGACCTGGTGATTGCCACCGGTCCCGTCCGTGGCGACTACGACCAGCGTCTCATCCAGGATGCCGTCGTTCCCGATGACTATGTCGGTGAGAATCCGAACGTCAAGCCCTATCACTACCAGGGCAATCCCGACAACTGATCAACTGATCGACACTATATCTCTGCCAGCAGCTGCACGGCAGCGGCGACGGTGGGGATGTCGGAAATGACCATAGAGCGGCGGCCGTTCTGCTCGCGGAACTGGCAACGGCGGGGATTCTGGCCAACAAAGGAGAGCAGACGGTCGAAGACCTTGCTGGCATAGAAGGGACTGTCGGCATTGCCGACGAAGAAGAGCGTCATACGATCCTGCTTGAGCACTACCTTCTCGCAGCCGAGAGCCTTGCCGAGGCGGCGGAGGGGCACTACCTGCATCAGTTCCTCACCGACATGGGGCACAGGACCGAAACGGTCGACCATCCGGGTGCGGTAGGCCGCCAGCTGCTCGTCGGTCTGCAAGCCGTCGAGTTCGCGGTAGAGCAGCATACGCTCCGAGACGCTGGGCACGTACTGGTCGGGGAAGTACATCTCAAGGTCGCTGTCCAAAGAGCAGTCGGAGACAAAGGAGGAATGAGAAGTGAGGAATGAGGAATGTTTCTTCTTCGAATCATTTTTCATTTCTTCATTAGTATTTCCCATTTCTAATTTCTCATTTCCCATTTCGTTATTGAGTTCCACTACGGCCTGCTGTAGGATCTTGACGTAGGTCTCATAGCCCAGGTCGGCAATGAAGCCACTCTGCTCGGCACCCAGCAGGTTGCCGGCACCACGGATGTCGAGGTCCTGCATGGCAATATGGATACCGCTGCCGAGGTCGCTGAAGTTCTCAAGGGCTTCAAGACGTCGACGGCCCTCCACAGGCAGGTCGGCCAGCGGCGGTGCCAGCAAGTAGCAGAAGGCCTTGCGGTTGCTGCGCCCCACACGACCGCGCATCTGGTGCAGGTCGGAGAGTCCAAAGCGGTGGGCACCATTGATAATGATGGTATTGGCGTTGGGGATGTCTATACCGTTCTCGATGATGGTCGTCGAGAGCAGCACGTCGTAGTCGTAGTTCTGGAAGTCGAAGATGATCTGCTCCAACTCTTCGGGCTTCATTTGTCCGTGGCCCACGGCAATACGGGCATCGGGTACGTACTTCTGTATCATCTCGCGGATGCGCTGCAGGTCGTTGATGCGCGGATTGACGAAATACACCTGACCGTTGCGCGACATCTCGAAGTTGATGGCATCGGCAATAATGTCGGCACCAAAGGTATGTATCTCCGTCTGAATGGGATAGCGGTTGGGCGGCGGTGTCTGGATGATGCTCAAGTCGCGGGCACCGACCAGCGAGAACTGCAGGGTGCGCGGAATGGGCGTTGCCGACATGGTGAGAGTATCGACGGTGGTTTTCAGCTGGCGCAGCTTCTCCTTGGTGGCCACACCAAACTTCTGCTCCTCATCGATGATAAGCAGGCCCAGGTCGCGGAACTTGACATTCTTGCCGATGAGTTTGTGGGTACCTATCAGGATGTCAATCTTACCATCAGACAGATCCTTCAGGAGGGTGGTAGTCTGCTTGGTACTACGGGCACGCGAGAGGTAATCGACACGCACAGGCATATCCTTCAGTCGTGAGGTGAAGGTCTGGAAATGCTGATAGGCCAGAACGGTGGTGGGTACCAGCACGGCCACCTGCTTACCGTCGCAGGCGGCCTTGAAGGCAGCGCGCACGGCGACTTCTGTCTTGCCGAATCCTACATCGCCGCAAACCAGACGGTCCATGGGCTCGGCCTTTTCCATATCGGCCTTCACATCGTTGGTAGCCTTCATCTGGTCGGGTGTGTCCTCGTAGAGGAACGAGGCCTCCAGCTCATGTTGCAGGAACGAGTCGGGCGAGAAGGCGAAGCCTCGCTGCTGCCGACGGGCGGCATAGAGACGGATGAGGTCGCGGGCAATATCCTTGAGCTTCTGCTTGGTGCGCTCCTTCATGCGCTCCCACTGCCCTGTACCGAGATGAGAAAGGCGCGGCGGCTCACCATTATCCTGCGCCTTGTACTTCGACACCTTGTAGAGGGAGTGGATGCTGACGTAGATGGCTCCCCCACCCTCGTACATAATCTTGATCATCTCTTGGAAGCCGGAATCGCCAGCCTTTCCGGACTGTCTGGAGTTTCCGGATACTCCGGATACTCCGGAATTGATAGGCATACGCACCAAGCCACCGAACTTGCCGATGCCGTGGTCGATGTGTACCACGTAGTCGCCAATCTCGAACTGCTGAATCTCCTTCAGCGTGAGGGCCACCTTGCCGCTGCGCGCCTTGTCGGAGCGCAAGCTGTACTTATGGAAACGGTCGAAAATCTGGTGGTCGGTAAAGACGCACAGCTTCTGGTCGTTGTCGGCAAAACCCTCGTGAAGTGCTTTTTCTATAAACGATAAATGAGAGGCTGGCTCATCTCTCATTTGAGAGAAGATTTCCTTCAGACGCTCCAACTGCTTGGGACTGTCGGCAAGGATGTATAACTGGTAGCCATCGGCAACATACTGCGCCAACGACTGCTGCAGCAGGTCGAAATTCTTGTGGAACTGCGGCTGAGGAGAGATCTGGAAAGTGATGGTAGCATCTGGTACTCCCGTAGGACGATGACCTATCTCCACACGGCGGAAAGTCGTCATCTCACGGGCAAAGCGCGAACCGTTGATGAGCTGTGCCTCGGTATTCATCTCCTGACGGATGGCCTGCTGCTCCTGTTCGGTAGCACCTTCCATCCGCTCGGTCATAGCCTGTTGGGAGAAACCGTCCTGGTAGGTGCGGTCGATGGCATCGCGGACGTACAGGAAGTCCTTGGCCACCAGCACGGTATCTTCAGGAAGGAACGACAGGAAAGGTATCTTCTCTGTCTCCTTCAGTCCTAACTCCGGCACGATTTCCACCTGCTGACGCTTGTCTTTCGACAGCTGTGTCTCGACCTCGAAGGTGCGGATGGAGTCGATGTCATCGCCAAAGAGGTCGATACGGAAAGGCAACTCACAGCTGTAGCTGTAGACATCGAGGATGCTGCCACGCTGGGCAAACTGTCCCGGTTCGTAGACATAGTCCACCTCGCAGAACCCCAGCTCGCGCAAGAAGGCCGTCACATCATCGGTATGGATGGTCTCACCCTGGCGCAGCACCAGGGTCTTGTCATCGAGCTGTTTCTTCGAGATGACCAGCTCGGCCACAGCCTCGGGGTAAGTGACGATATAGAGACCATAAGCCTGGGGTGTCGACAGCTTGGCCAGCACCTCTGTACGGAGAATCTCACTGGCGGCATCACGCTGGCCGTACTTCACGGCACGTCGATAGCTGGAGGGGAAGAAGAGTACGCAGCGATCGCCCAACAACTGAACCAGGTCGTGATAGAAATAGCCTGCCTCCTCGGCATCCTGCAAGATAAAGAGGAAGAGCCTTCCCCTATCCCCCTCCAAAAGGAGGGGGGACTCAGAGCCGCCACTATTCCCGCTCCTCTTGGAGAGCGTTAGGGAGAGGCTTCCGAACACTATCGGGGCCGAAGAGGCCATGAGTCCTTCGAGGAAAACGGTCTTCACCGACTTTTTCCCCAGCAAGTCTGCCAACGCTCCCATCTGGGATGACTTGGCATAAATTTTCAGCAATTCTTCGATTTTCATACGAATTCGTGTGCAAAGATACAAAATTTTTGTATCTTTGCACTCAGAAAACAAAAAAAGTAGCACTATGCACGCAAGCGACAGCATCGTTATCATCCCTACGTATAACGAAAAGGAGAATATTGAGAAGATTATCCAGGCCGTGTTCGGACTGGAAAAATGTTTCCATATCCTGGTCATCGACGATGGCTCACCCGACGGCACGGCAGCCATCGTGAAAGGGATGATGGCCAAAGACGAGTTCAGCGACCGGCTGTTCATCCTTGAGCGTAGCGGCAAATTGGGCTTGGGCACTGCCTACATCACGGGATTCAAGTGGGCACTTGAGCACGACTACGGCTACATCTTCGAGATGGATGCCGACTTCAGCCACGACCCCAACGACCTGCCGCGCCTCTATTCGGCCTGCGCCGACGAGGGGTACGACGTGGCCATCGGCTCACGCTACGTCAGCGGTGTCAACGTGGTGAACTGGCCCATCGGCAGGGTGCTGATGTCGTACTTCGCCTCCAAATACGTGCGCTTTGTGACGGGCTTCCAGGTTCACGACACCACAGCAGGCTTCAAGTGCTACAAGCGCCGCGTACTGCAGACCATCGAACTGGACAAGATTCGCTTCAAGGGATATGGCTTCCAGATAGAGATGAAGTACACAGCCTATAAGATTGGCTTCAAAATCAAGGAGGTGCCCGTCATCTTCGTCAACCGCCGTGAAGGCACCAGTAAGATGTCGGGTGGCATCTTCGGCGAAGCTTTCTTCGGTGTGATGCGCCTCCGCTGGGATGGCTGGACAAGAAAATACCCGAAGATAATCAGTAATGAGTAAAAGCACTCATAAAATCATTGGTCAGGATTCTCAACGTAGCCCTGGTACTCAGGTACGAGGGCTGACATGACGCTGTCGTAGGCCTGATTCATGGTGGCCTGGACGTTCTGCGGTCCCTGACCGATGGGATAGATAGGCTGGTGGATGGTGAGCGACAGGGGATGCCAGTTGGCAAAACGCCAGTCGCGGGTGCGCGGCATGACATTGAAAGAACCGTTGATAGTCAGCGGCACTACGGGCAGTTGAAGCTCGTCGGCCAGAGCAAAGGCCCCCTTGCGGAACAGTCCCATGTGCCCCGTAAACGAACGGGCACCCTCAGGAAACACCACTACACTACAGTTGCCTGTCTCCAAGGTATGCCGAGCCGTCTGATAGGTATTCTTGATTTTGCTAACACCACGCTTGTCGACCATGATCTGGTGTGACTTACGACAGGCATAACCCACGAAGGGAATCTTGTTGATTTGGTACTTCATCATCCACTTGAAGTTACGACTCAGGTAGCCATAGATGAGGAAGATGTCGAAGGCACCCTGATGGTTGGACACGAAGACATACGACTGGTTGGGTTCCAGTTGCTGACGGCCCTCCACCCTGACGGGCAACAGAAAGGCACGGGTGATGACCTTCGCCCACCAACGACCGGGATAATAACCCCAGAAATGGCCGTTGCCCAGTGTACAGCCGATGCCGACGGTAAGGGTGGTAATAATGGTCGCCACGATGGTGACAGGGATGGCGACAAAGACCTGATAAATGCGATAGAGTATCTTCATTGACCTTTTTACTTTTTTACCTTTTTTACTTTTTTACCCTTTTACCTTTTTGCTTTTCAATGTTATGACAACAATCTCGCCAGGCAGACCGATGCGGAAGGGAATGAGTCCGCCAAGGCCCGTAGAAACGAAGAGGGTACGGGAGCCTTCGCGGTAGGCACCCCCCCACTCACTATACGACAGGGATACGGGTGTGATACCGAATAAAGCCATCTGACCGCCGTGGGTATGACCACTAAGCGTCAGCTGGGCATGACATTCGGGAAGAATTTTCTCACGCCAGGCGGTAGGGTCGTGCTGTAGCATGATGGTAAAGAGCGACGAGGGCACACCAGCCATCGTCTTGTGGACATCACCATCATGGGGCATGCGCTCGGCCTTGCCCCAATTCTCCATACCGGCCAGACAGATGGAATCGGCACCACGACGGATGAAACGGTGCTCGTTGAGCAACAGCTGCCAACCAGCCTGACGCTCCAACTGCTTGGTCTGGCGAAGATAGCGCGCCTTGGTGGCATCATTGTCAGTGAGGTACATGGGATAGTCGTGATTGCCCAATATGCTGTACACCCCATCAGAGGCATGCAACTGCCGCAGTTGGGGCAGATGCTGGGCCAGCTCATCGGGGCGCAGGTTCTGGAGGTCGCCCGTAAAGACTATCATATCGGCATGCTGAGCGTTGATGCTGTCTACGGCCCGTTGCAGCATCCACTGGCGGGAACCCGTCAGCGTACCGACATGGGCATCGGAGAAGTGGACGATGCGGTAGCCGTCGAAGGCCTCTGGCACATCGCTGCTGACATACTCGACATGGCGCACTTCCAACTGTTCAAAACCCACCGTGAAGCCATAGCCTACCAGTGCCCATATTAATAAGGTACATGCGAAGGCTATCCATCGCCACACCTTACGTGGCAACAGCCAACGGAATAACAAAGTGATAACGAGCGGAACGACAACGATGCCCATCAGAAGGAAGAACGGTATGGCAAATCGAGCTAACACTGGAATTTGAGATTAGAAATTAAAAATGAACTAGATACTTGAAAACTTCTCAACTCAAGTTGGCGGCAAGGAACTTGCGCATCACCTCAAGAGGGAGACCTCGACGACGCGCATAGTCACGAAGCTGGTCGTCGCCAATCTTGCCTAAAGAGAAATAACGAGACTGCGGATGGGCCATCATCAGACCGCTGACGCTGGCATGAGGCTTCATGGCACCGCTCTCCGTAAGACGTATGCCTATCTGCCGCAGATTTAGCAGCTGGTCGATGAGGAAATTCACACTGGTGTCGGGCAACGAAGGATAGCCTACGGCAGGGCGGATGCCCTGGAACTTCTCGGCATGCAACTCCTCTATCGTAAAAGTTTCGTCACAGGCATAGCCCCAGTGGACCATGCGCACCGCCTCGTGCAGGAACTCGGCAGTGGCCTCAGCGAGACGGTCGGCCAACAGCTGTACCATCATCTTCTGGTAAGGATCGCTGTCGAAGTCGGTCTCCAGGCCCATATCCACCGTGGTGGCAAAGACACCTAACATAGAGGTGAGAGGTGGGGAGGTAGTGGAATGCGGACTGATGAAGTCGGCCAGGCAGAGGAAATCACTGCCCGGCTGCTGCTGACGGAGGAACGGAATGGTAATCGATTTCTGCGGTAGCACCACATCGTCGCCGTCACTATAGGCATAGCAAAGCTCGAAGAGGGCATGAGTGCGGTACTTGCCATCGAGCGATGCCAGCGTTTCTTTTGCCTCTTGGAGCAAGGCCTGCCGCACGGCATGTGGCTTGCCGTGCATGCCCCATGCATAGAAGAAATAGTCCCAGTTGATATAGTCAACCACGTCGCGGATGTTGTAGTCAAACTTCATGGCAAAAGCGGATTTCCTCACCGACAGGATCGGCAAAAATACTGGGAGAATCGGAGTTGTATACGGTACAGCCATTGCACAGGGTACGCTCTACACGCCACTGGTATTCATGGCCTTCCATCGGACTCCACTTACACTTGCTCACGATGATGTCGGGCGTGACTGTCCACGGAACTCGCGGACGGACAATGGTGATATCGGCACGATAGCCACGACGCAGGAAGCCGCGACGCTCCACACCAAAGAGACGGGCGGGATTGTGCGCCATTAGCTCCACAAGACGGGTGATGGAGAGCACGCCCTGGTCAACCAGTTCGAGCATGGTAACAAGCGAGAACTGAATCATGGGCATGCCACTGGCTGCCTTTCCACAACCACCCTGCTTCTGCGACAACAGGTGGGGGGCATGGTCGGTACCGACGACGCTGATACGTCCGTCGTTGAGTGCCTGGCGCAACAGGAACTGATCGACGGGTGTCTTGATGGCAGGATTGACCTTGATACGTGCTCCCAGTCGCTCGTGGTCGAGCTGGGTGAAGTACAGATGGCCTACAGTGGCTTCTGCGGTAACGGAAGTTCCCGGAGGGAGGATTTCCAGCTCCTCGGCAGTCGAGACATGGGCTATGTGCAGACGGGTACCATATTTCTTGGCCAGTTCGACAGCCCGCTGCGTGGATGACAGA
Organism: uncultured Prevotella sp.; assembly: GCA_946415755.1. Taxonomy (GTDB): domain Bacteria; phylum Bacteroidota; class Bacteroidia; order Bacteroidales; family Bacteroidaceae; genus Prevotella. Next base: position 29,733 of record CAMKTS010000017.1, read on the forward strand.
CAGGCCTCCTCGCTGCGAATCAGCGCGTGCAATGATACGGGGGGATCGTCGCCCCAGGCCTTTCTGGCCTCTGCCATGTTACGGTTAATGATATCGGTATCCTCGCAATGCACCATCAACGGCAGATGGCAAGTGCTGAAGATGCGCTCCAATGCCTGCTGACGGTCTACAAGCATGTTGCCCGTCGATGAACCCATGAAGAGCTTAATGCCGGGAATGCGAGTGGCATCCAGCTGCGCAAAGGTGTCGGCATTGTCGTTGGTAGCTCCATAGAAGAAGGAATAGTTGACGAGACTCTTCTTGGCTGCAAGTGCGAACTTCTCTTCCAAAGCATCGGGTGTGGTAGTCTGTGGCATGGTGTTCGGCATGCCGAAATACGACGTGACACCGCCTGCCGCCGCCGCGCGGCTCTCGCTCGCAATATCGGCCTTCTCCGTCAGTCCTGGCTCACGGAAATGCACATGGTCATCAATGATACCCGGCAGGACATAGCAGCCAGAGGCATCGATGACATTGTCGGGGACTACTGATAAATCGGGATGCGCAACAATGTCTAAGATATCACCGTCTTCGATGATGATGCTGCCGTCAAAGACACGGCCTTCGTTAACAATATGTCCGTCCTTGACGAGTGTTATCATTCCTTCGGTACATTCGTCAGCGGTGCCGGTGATGCCACGCTATCACCCTGTGGCGTACCCGGCTCGTTAAGACCGTTCATGCGGGCCTCATTCTCCTGCGCCGTAGCATAGTAGTCCTTCACGTAGGGGTCTTCCTTAAACTTCTTGGTGGCTTTCGACATGATATCCTCTATCTGCGGAGTCAGGATGGGATAGCGATACTGGCTGGTAATCATCATAAAGACACCCGGGCCAAGCACATTGTCGAAATTGGCCACGATGAATTTCGTCACCAGCTCGTCCTCTTCCTGCGCAATCTGCGCAGCCTCCACGGACAGCTGTTCGTTGATGACATCCTCCTCGACACCGTCGAGCAGCATCTGGCTCTGCCGGTGGGACAACTCGCTCATACGGTTGGACAGCTGGTTGTGCTTGTCGATGAACTTGTAGAGGCTGTCGTTAAGTGGCGTACCACCTACGCTCTGCATGGCGTTATCTATCTTGACGGTAATCTCGCCCTCCTCCAAGACAACAGGCATCAGACTCTCATCGTCCATGAAGAGATTGGCTATGCGGATGGTATCCAGCAAACCGGCAAAGTGGAACTCGCCGTGTACCACATCACACGAGTCGAGATTCTTCACCTCGCCATTCTTCACAGCTTTCAGGTAGAGCTTGCTACCATCCAAGGCAGAGACCGACGATACCCCTTGCACATGATAGGAATTGGCACACGATGCCAGTACGACGGCAAGGGTTGACAGATATATGATTTTTTTCAGCATAGATGATTCGTTTCGCATTTCAAACGGCAAATGTACAACGTTATATCGAAATAAGAAAATATATTTGCGCAATTTAAAACATTTGCGCATATATTTAGCGTTTTTTTGCCTTTGCAGCAACGAGACTACTTCTCCTTTTCCAGTTCGTGGGCCATACGATGACTGGCGTAAAGCTGAAGGATGGCAGCCACTAAGAGGACGACAATCCAGTTGTTGTGGACGTAGCGGATATAGGAAAGGTAGTCGATAGGCAGGAAGTTCGCGATATTGGCGAACATCAGCAGGGCGGCAACAAGGAAGAGGACATCGCTGAGAAGCAGCATACGGCGCAAACGACGGACTGCAAAGTTGGAACCTTCGTAGCGCTGGCGCATCTGCATAGCGGCAAACAGCACTGCTCCGGGAGCGAACACCCACGCTGCCCACGACTGCAGGAAGAGGCTGGCACCTGAACCGACGACCATCAGCAGCCCCCCCAGCAGCATCATAGCCGTCTCGATACTACTCAGTTGTCTCATCGTTCCAAATATCCGTTTGACGTTTGTCATCACTCAGCACGAAGATGTCCTCGTCATCGGCTTTCATAAAATAACGCTCACGGGCAATCTTCTCGATGGCCTTCGGGTCGCTGTCGATGTGATGTATCTGTGCCTGGTCGTGACGGTACTGTTCTGTATATCGTTTGATTTCGAGCTTCAACTCGTCAATATACTGTATGTTCTTATGGTGGTTCCACACGCTGTTCTCATCGACAAAGCCTATCAGCATGACGGCAATCACCGTCACAAGGATGTACTTCAAGGCCTTGATGTGATAGATCCGGGTCAGTATCGTTCTCAGTTTCTTCATTGCTGTTTCCAAATTTTGTGTGCAAAGATACAAAATATGTGAGAGAAAAGCAAAGAAATAGCTTTTTTCTTTTGCTTTCCCGAACGAAAATTAAAAAATATTTCGTACCTTTGCACGAAAACTTATCAAAAGACATGGAAGAGTATATTGTTTCGGCACGAAAATACAGGCCGACCTCCTTCGACACCGTGGTTGGACAGCAGGCACTGACCACCACGCTGAAGAATGCCGTGAAGAGCGGAAAACTGGCACATGCCTACCTCTTCTGCGGACCGCGAGGCGTGGGTAAGACCACCTGTGCCCGTATCTTCGCAAAAGCCATCAACTGCCTGACACCGACCGGCGAAGGCGAGGCCTGCGGACAGTGTGAGAGTTGCCAGGCCTTCAACGAGCAGCGTTCGTTTAACATCTTTGAGTTGGATGCCGCCAGCAACAACTCGGTGGAGCACATCAAGACGCTGATGGAACAGACGCGCATACCACCGCAGGTGGGCAAGTACAAGGTGTTTATCATCGATGAGGTACACATGCTGTCGACAGCGGCCTTCAACGCCTTCCTCAAGACACTGGAGGAGCCGCCCGCACACGTTATCTTCATCCTGGCCACCACGGAAAAGCACAAGATTCTGCCCACCATCCTGAGTCGTTGCCAGATTTACGACTTCGAACGGATGACCGTTCACGATACCATCAACCACCTGAAGGCCGTAGCCGAGCGCGAAGGTATAAAGTATGAGGAGGCCGCCCTGGCCGTCATCGCTGAAAAAGCCGACGGCGGCATGCGCGATGCCCTCTCCATCTTCGACCAGGCCGTATCTTTCTGCCAGGGCAACATCACCTACCAGAAGGTGATAGAAGACCTCAACGTGCTCGATGCCGAGAACTACTTCCAACTGGTAGACTATGCCGTGGCCAACAAGGCGATGGAGATGATGGTGCTGCTCAACCAAGTCATCAACAATGGCTTCGATGGCGGACTGCTGATACAGGGACTGGCCAAGCACGTGCGTAACGTGCTGATGGCACGCGACCCGCAGACGCTACCCCTGCTCGAAGTGAGCGACCAGCAGCGCGAACGCTACCAGCAACAGGCAGCCAAGTGCCCTATACCTTTCTTATATAAGGCCCTGCAGCTGATGAACCAGTGCGACATCAACTACCGACAGTCCAGCAACAAACGGCTGCTGGTGGAGCTGACACTGATTGAGATTGCACAAATCACACAGCCCAGCGACGGAGACGTGCCTGCCAGTGGGCGTCAGCCCAAGAGATTGAAAACCCTGTTCAAAAACCTGATTCCACAGTCACAGCCCAAGAAAGCGGCCCCGCAGGTAGCCCGGACTGAGACGGTGGAACAGACTCCACGGAATACTCAGAACACACAGAGCGCTCCGAATACTCAGAACACTCCGAATCACACGAATTCTCAAGACGCTACGTCCTCCCAACCCTCGCGCCCGAAACTCAAGAGCAGCATCAGTTTCTCTTGGAACAACCTGCGCGAGATGTCGAAGCCCAAAAAGATGGTGGTCATCCCCGGCACCCTGGACGACAGCGACCCTAACTCCATACAGAAAGAAGAACAGCAGGAGTTTACGCAGCAAGACCTGGAGCTACAGTGGATGTCGATGTGCAACCGCATGCCACAAAAGCTCAGTGGCATAGCAAGTCGCATGAAGAACATGAATCCGCAGATTACCGCCTTCCCACAGGTAGAGGTTGCCGTAGACAACCAACTGGCCATGGAACAGATGGAGCAAATCAAGGGCAGCATCGTCAACACCCTCAAGCTCTATCTGCACAACAATGCCATCACCCTTCACATCCGTGTCGCCGAGCACGACCAGGTACATGTACTCTCACGGCGTGAGCAATACGAGCTGATGGAAAAAGAAAATCCCCCAATCGGAAAATTGAGGGAACTTCTGGACTTGGTACTGGCCTAAATCAATGTCATACCCTGCTGACGGCATTCGCAGCGCATCTCGTCGGGCCATATTGATGCCTGAATCTCGCCGATGTGTCCTTTGTGCAGCAACACCATACAGAGACGGCTCTGTCCGATACCGCCACCAATACTGAGCGGCAGTTCGTCGTGCAACAGCTTCTGGTGGAAATACAAGGACTCACGCTCTTCTTTTCCTTCTATCTGCAGCTGGCGCAACAGCGACTCCTTATCCACACGAATACCCATTGACGACAGTTCGAAGGAACGGCCCAGCACTGGATACCATATCAGGATATCACCGTTCAAACCAGCCAGTCCGTTCTCACCCACCGTAGACCAGTCGTCATAGTCGGGGGCACGCCCGTCGTGCTTCTCACCATTCGACAACTGACCGCCTATACCTATTATAAATACGGCACCGTATTGCTCGCAGATGGCATCCTCACGCTCTTTCGGCGACTTGTCGGGATACATCTGCAACAGTTCCTCGGCATGAATAAAGTGAATCTTCTCTGGCAGGAAAGGCTTGATTTGCGGATAGGTCTCACAAGTCAGATACTCCGTACGGCGGATGGCGGCATAGATGCGTTCCACCACATCCTTCAGGAAAGCTACCGTGCGCTGTTCCTTGATGATGACAGCCTCCCAGTCCCACTGGTCAACATATAGTGAGTGCAGATTGTCCAATTCCTCATCAGCACGGATGGCATTCATATCCGTATAGATGCCATAGCCAGGCTCTATCTTATACTCTGCCAGCGACAGGCGCTTCCACTTGGCCAGTGAGTGTACCACCTCGGCACGCGCATCACCGAGATCCTTGATAGGAAAGGTAACTGCACGCTCGACACCATTGAGGTCATCGTTGATACCAAGGCCCTGCAACACAAACAGCGGTGCCGTCACTCGGCGCAAGCGCAACTCCGTTGATAGGTTCTGCTGGAAGAATTCCTTAATCAGTTTGATTCCCTGCTCCGTCTGCTTCATATCGAGCAGGGACTTGTAGTCGATTGGTTTAATCAGTTGACTCATCTTTGTATTTGACTATTTTTCTATTTTACAATTCTGCAATTTGTCGCTTCTGCGATTCTATAATTTACGATTTCGAGTGCAAAGGTACTGATTTTATATTAAAACGCAAGCAAAAAGCACAATAATTTTTGCAATGTGACAGAAAAATATTTATTTTCGTATCATTTTGCCCGTTTTGCATCAATACTTAAATTATTTTAATTCTTCATTCTTCATTCTTAATTCTTAATTTTAATAAGTACCTTTGCACACGATTTTTAAAACAGGTCCCGTAGCTTAGCTGAATAGAGCGTCAGATTCCGGTTCTGAAGGTCTTGGGTTTGAATCCCAACGGGATCACAAAATAATAGTTCAGTCCTGGTAGTCCCTGAAGCGATTCAAACTATCAGGTGTTTTTTTGCCCTTTATTCGTCCCTAATAACAATCTTCCCACCCCCTGGGCCAAATACGAAGTCACCTATCAGGCAGACAGAGCGAGGAATGTATAGCGTCACAAAGTGACGACAAGTGGCAAAGGCCATTGAGCAAATGGTAACCACACCATCAGGCACATGATATTCACTCTCTTTGAACTCAAGAAACGAGAACAGCAATCGGTGTCCGTCCAGGCTATACCCCACTCCATATTCATCAACGCGAAACTCCCCATCAGCCTCGAACGCCCACGTTTCTTCATCTCAATTAGCATAATTCTTCGTCCAGAAATAGACTGCAGGCATCATCTCCTCATTCTGTTCTGCATCCTTGCTGAACACCAGTTGGTCATATTCATGCACGTGCGCCGTCCAAGGAATGTGAAGCGTCCCAATCTTGCAACCAATCAATGCCTCCGGCTCAATCTCCTCCACCCCTTCAGGAATCCAGTAAGCACCCTCGACATTGGCACCTTTCAGCAACCATTTCCCGTCTGCTGAATAAACGAACCCATAGCTGTCCAGCCACAATTGATCAGTAGCATTCATCGCCTCTACATCATATATACTATCTCCTTACCAATATACTCCACTCAATCCATCAGACTTGCGAAGGCACCCATTTCGATATGGTCCTTGGTATACACTTCATAGTCATGATGCTCACCCATCCATGTTACAGGCATCTTCGTCAAGCCTGCATCCTCGAAAAATCGTTGTTGTTTTTCAAAAGTACGCAAAAAAACAGAACTCAGCTATTTTCGGTCGAATTATCTACATTTTTTGATTGTTTTATGTTGTTACACACACTCTTCAACAGTTAAACGAGGGTGAAAAGAGAAATTAGGATAAGATGTTATTTGCCGCTTACTTCTTTGATTTCATCTTTCAGCATTTCGACGACGTCAATGTGCTGGTCTCTTGCAATAAGGTGGAAAAACAGACTATAGCCCATCCCATTTTCATAATTGTCAAGACGTATGGGTGTATTAGTATTGCCAGCTGTTCGATGGGTGCCCTGATTGGCGGTGTCTATGCTGCTGGCAAACTGAAGGAATTCGGAGAGTGGATGAAGACCATCGACCGCAAGAAGATGCTGGAACTGACCGACTTCTCGTTCAGTCTGAACCATATAGTAAAAGGTACACGCATCATCGAGGCCATCATGGAATTTGTTCCCGACGTGGCCATCGAAGAGTTACCCATACCCTATTGTGCCGTTGCCACCGACTGGAAAGCGGGTAGCGAGGTGGTGTTCAACAGCGGCAGCCTGTTTGAGGCTATCCGTGCCAGCATCTCCCTACCCTCTTTCTACTGACCGGTTCAGAAGGGCGGCATGATTCATCCTGCAGATTTACTTGGCGTAGGCCACTGAGCGTGTCTCGCGGATAACGGTGATCTTTACCTGTCCGGGATAGGTCATCTCATTCTGAATCTTCGAGGCAATCTGTCCGCTGAGTGCTTCTGTCTCAGCATCATCCATCTTGTCGGCACCAACGATGACGCGCAATTCACGACCAGCCTGGATAGCATAGGTCTTGGTGACACCGGGATAGCTCATGGCGATAGCTTCGAGGTCGTTCAGACGCTTGATGTATGCCTCGACAATCTCACGGCGGGCACCAGGACGGGCACCGCTGATGGCATCGCAAACCTGTACGATGGGAGCCAGCAGCGTCTGCATCTCCATCTCGTCGTGGTGGGCACCGATGGCGTTGCAGATGTCGGGTTTCTCCTTGTACTTCTCGGCAATCTTGGCACCATAGAGTGCGTGGGGCATCTCGGTCTCCTCGTCGGGAACCTTTCCGATATCGTGCAACAAACCGGCACGCTTGGCTTTCTTCGGATTCAATCCCAGCTCGGCAGCCATGACGGAACAGAGGTTGGCCGTCTCACGGGCATGCTGCAGCAGGTTCTGTCCGTAGCTGGAACGATATTTCATCTTACCGATGATACGTATCAGTTCGGGATGCAGACCGTGAACGCCCAGGTCGATGGCGGTACGCTTTCCGGTCTCTATCACCTCGTTCTCCAACTGCTTCTTCACCTTGGCCACCACCTCTTCGATACGTGCGGGGTGGATGCGACCGTCGGCCACCAACTGGTGGAGGGCCAGGCGGCAGGTCTCGCGACGGATGGGGTCGAAAGCCGAAATGACGATGGCCTCAGGGGTATCGTCGACGACGATTTCCACGCCGCAGGCAGCCTCCAGCGCACGGATGTTACGTCCCTCACGTCCGATGACGCGACCCTTGACATCGTCGTTGTCGATATGGAACACCGACACCGAGTTCTCGACAGCCGTCTCTGTTGCCACGCGCTGGATAGTCTGTATCACAATCTTCTTGGCCTGTGCGTTGGCATTGAGCTTGGCCTCGTCCATGATTTCGTTGATATAGGCGGCAGCATCTGTCTTGGCCTCATCCTTGAGCGACTCTACCAGTCGGGCCTTGGCCTCATCGGCCGACAGTCCTGACAGTTCTTCCAGCTTGGCGCGCTCCTGCATCTGCATCTTCTCCAGCTCTTCCTGCTTCAATGTCAGCAGTTTCTTCTCGTTGTCGATGCGGTTCTGCTGGTTGTCCAGCTCATTCTTGCGACGTCCCAGTTCTTCCTGTCGCTGATTGAGCGAAATCTCTCGCTGCTTCAGCTTGTTCTCGTTCTGCTGGAAGTGCTGGTTGCGCTGTTGCACCTCCTTTTCCAGCTCTGCCTTCTTGTTCAGGAATTTCTCCTTGACTTCCAGCAGTTTTTTCTCTTTTACTACCTCTGCCTCCTTATTGGCGGCTTTCACCATCTCATTATATTTCCCTTTGATGACAAAGCGGAAAACCAGAAATCCGAGGAGTCCTCCTAAGATAAGACTCACTACGGCCGTAATTAATACTACTATCATAATGTTTATATATAGAATTTAAATGTTCTCGTCACTTGCCGTTACCGAGTGTTTCCTCGATTTCGGCCGTCAACTTGGCAAGAACATTATCATAGGGCAAGGTATCGTTGTGGGTACGCTCCTTCTGATACATCAGCGCGATGTCTATCAGCGTCATCAGCGCTATTGTATGGTCACTCTTGCGTCCCTTGTATGCCTGCGAATAGGCATTGTAGCGCTCGGTGATGAGCTTGGCTGCCAGTCGATAGAATTCCTCTTCGTCGCGTTTGACGACGACCTCTATCTCCTCGTCGTAGACATGCAGCCTGATATGTAGTCGGTCCTTGTTCTGTTCTGCCATGGCTTGTTCTCCCTTTACTGATCTTCATCACTGAGGATGGCAATGCACTTGTTGACATCACGTATCAGCTTTGACAACCGCTCCTTGGCACCTGCCAGGTCGCCATCGGAAATCTCGATCATCTTTGCCATTTTCAGTGACTGGTAGTCGTTCTGCTGCTGTTCCAACTTGGCGCGTAGCACAGCTTGCTCCTGCTCTGCTTTCTCCACCATGCCATAGAGGTCTTGGTTCTCCTTCTTCAGTTCCTGAAAACGGAGAATCATCTGCCTCAGACGGGTCTCAAAGGTGGCCAGTGTTTTCTCGTTAGCAGTCATACCGTGTCACTTTACTCCACAAAGGTAGGCAATAAAAATGAGAAATGAGAAATGGGAAATGAGAAATGATTTTTGAGTTAACACGATTTAACCACAGTGGGGGTTGTTTTGCATATTTTTAACCATTCCACCGTTACCTCATTCCTTCTTTCCCCTTTTTCTTGTCACTCTTTTTACTCCTTTGGCTTCGGTTCTTTCTTGGCGAGCATCACCACCTTGTAGACGAAGTTGGTGACCCACTGCTGCGAGAAGCCCAGCTTCTGGTCGTACTGACGGACGGCCACCACGGTCTTCATCACTCCGGCATCCTGGTAGTCGTTCTTTGTGAAGATGTCGTTCACCGTTTTCTCCGTCATGGTGTAGATGGCCTTCTTGAAGAATCCCGGCACGCGGAGCTTGAGCTTCATCAGGTTGCCCGTCAGCATCATCAGATCCTGCGTGAAGCCTGAGAACTGGTACATATACGTCTGCACGTCCTGTATCTTCTTACAACGCTTGCGGATGCTGGCATCAATCTCCTTGGTGAAGTCATCGTCCATCTGGTACAGTTCCTTGAGCATCTTCTTGCAGCGTGCCTTCTCGGCCAGTCCCAGCTTATTGTTCTGGGTGGGCACCTTCAGCGTAGCCTTGAAGGTACGCAGGTCGGGCAGTGCTGCCAGATTAGTGATGCCCAGGTCAGCGGCCATCACTGCCTGGAAATATACGCGGATGAGGGTCATAAAGTCCTCCATGCCGCCTATCCTCTGTTCCTCCTCTTTCTTTCCGAATAGTCTGCTTATAAAACTCATCTTTCCTTATTGATAAATCGGTTTTGCCGTGCAAAGGTAGGTATAATTTTCGAAATTACAAGCTTATCGGGGCAAAAAAGTGGCACTTTACGGCAACAAAGTGGCACTTTACGAAAATATGTAGGCAATTTACGGAAACAAAGAGGCACTTTACCGTCGTAAAGTGCCTCTTTACAGAGCCAAAAAGAGGTTCCCCCTTGGAGAACCTCTTGTTATTTCTGATATTTGCTTTTTAGCGGATGATGCGCTTCTGGCCGTTCACCACATACACACCCTTCTGGAGACCAGTCAGCGTGGTAGCGTTGGCGCGAACCTTGTTGCCCTTCAGGTCATAAACATCGGCAGGCTCCTCAAGATCCATCTTCATAGCCTTGATAGCGGTAGCGTCAGAAACGTTAACCGTGAAGTTCACCTTGTCAAGCGTAACCTTTGTACCATCAGCCTTCACAACGATAACATCCTCAATAGAACCAGCCTGTTCGCCTTTAGCAGCACCTTCTTCGGCTGTCAAGATAATGGTAGCAATGACACCTTCATTACCCTTGAAAAGTTGATTGGTATTCGAAGAAATGATGAAACGGAAAGCACCGTTAGCAGCCTTGTCAACAGCAATGCTATGGTCAACGGTACGACCATTCTTATTAGAACGGCTATACTGGTTGGGCTCAACAACATAGAGACCTTCGTCCTTTACGATTGAAACACCACTGGGCAAGAACAGGTCGAACTGCATAGCACAATACTCAGCAGTATTGTTGAACAGCAAATCTACTTCAGCCTCCTGGCCAATAGTAGCAGTAAAATTCTCTACGAAAACCTTCTCCTGAGCCATTGCACTCATGGCGGTCAGCAGGCACACAGCCGCTGTCATAATCATTTTTTTCATGCTCTTAGTATTTTAATTGTTATTAAATTTCGTTCGTCTTTTCAGTATTGACGGTGCAAATATAAGCATATTTTTTGGAATAACAAAATTTTTTCGCACTTTTTCCGTTATAAAAATCATTTTGTTAAGAATTGACAACCGGAAAGGCGTTAATGACACCCGCCACATAGTCGACATCATCCTCCTTCATGGTCGGATGACAGGTGGGCAGAATTCTCCACCTTATTTATATATAAGGAGGCCATCTTATTTTCTGACTACTACGGCATTGGGGTATTTATTCTGGTCAAAGACGAACAGGTTGTCGCTCACGCCCAGCTTGATCTTCGTCACCGTCATCTTCATCGAGGCAATGCTCACCTTGGTCTCGTACTCGTGCAGCATATACGTATCCTTCACGATGCGGATGATGCTTTTCTTGGGTGTGTCCTTCGTCAGCGGGCCGGTGAAGGTAATCTCGTAGAACTTGTCGGTGGTCTTCAGCTTCGCATTCTTGTACTCCTTGTCCAAGCCCATGTCGACAGAGAATTTCTCCTTCTTCTTTTTCGCGCCCTTCGTGATGGTCAGCGTGTCGCGCTCTTCCTCATCAACGGCCTTCCCATAGGTCCACGTCTGTGTGCCGTCGTAGCCCGTCTCGCGATACATCTCGTGGCCCTTCACCTTCATCTTCATAACCGAGAACGACTTGTCGCCCTTCTTGCACATCTTCATCGTACCGTTCATCGATGCGATGACAGCACCTACATGCAGCTTCATGTCAATCTCGAGGCCGTTGTCGCTCTTGAACTTCTCGCCACTCTTCTTCAAAATCTCCGTTACTTCGACAGGAATCTGCGCCTGCACGGTCATACACAATTGCAAAAGCAGTAGAATCAGAATCTGTTTCATATTCTCGATGTCTTATTTAGCGTTATTAAAACTATTGATTAGTGCCACTATACGTGCCGTTTCATCGTCGGAAAGCGAGGGATTGCAGGGGATGCTGAGTTCCTCGCGATGGATGCGCTCTGTGATGGTCAGCGATGACGATGACAGCGATGACAGTGGGGTGTTTTTATAGCATTGTTGCCTGTGGGGCGCAATGGGATAGTGTATCTCCGTCTCCACACCATTGTCGAAAAGATACTGGCGCAGTTCGTCGCGGCGTGGGCTCAGAATGGGGAAGATATGATATACCGAATCGCGAGGAGAGAGAACTATTCTCACATGGTCGTTGATTACTTCTCGTTCATAGCGAGCGGCAATCTCCTTGCGGTGCCTGTTGTCGGCATCCAGATGGGGCAGTTTAGCCAGCAGGATGGCGGCTTGTATCTCGTCGATGCGGGAATTCACGCCCTGATGGTCGAAGACGTAATGGCGTGCAGAGCCGTAATTGCCCAGCGCTCGCAGCAGTTGAGCCAGCTCGTCGTCGTTAGTCGTGATGGCACCAGCATCGCCAAAGGCACCTAGGTTCTTCGTGGGGTAGAACGAGTGGGCGGCGGCGGAGCCAAGAGAGCCGGTTCGTTGCGGGTGAACCGCAACGGACGAGGCGAAAACGCAGCCGTGGGCCTGCGCGTTGTCCTCGATGAGCTTCAGGCGGTAGCGACGGCAGAGGTCGCCAATGCGGTCGGTATAGGCACAGCTGCCGTAGAGGTGGACAATCATGATGGCCCGGGTGCGCGGTGTGATGGCCTGCTCTATGAGGCTGTCGTCTATCTGCAGGGTATTGATATCGGGTTCCACGAGTACAGGTTTCAAGCCGTTCTCCGTAATGGCGAGGATGCTGGCGATGTAGGTATTGGCAGGCACGATGACCTCGTCGCCCCCCTGCATCACGCCCATTTCCTTGTAGGCGCGGAAGATGAGCGTCAGCGCATCCAATCCATTGCCACAGCCAATGCAATGCTTCGTACCTATATATTCCGCATAGGCCTCCTCGAAGCGGCGGGTATAGTCGCCCCGCAAGTACCACCCGCTTCTGAGCACCTCGTCGGCAGCATGCTCGTAGGGTTTATTGATGGCTTGTAAGTCTAAATATTTTATCATCGGCAGAGCTGTTTTTCTTAACTCTTAATTCCCTCAACCTCCCATTCGTAGGTGTCATAGCAAACGGCACGTCCTCCAAAACCTTCCTTCTGGAAAATCAGCGGATCGTTAAGGTCATCGTTGAGTGCGAGGTTCGACGTGCCGAAGTCGAAGAAGCGCATACCTTTGCTCTCGAAGTCTTGTAGCAGATGACAGAAAAGACCGTCGATTGCCCCCAACCGTTTACCCTTCTCGTTGGCAGAGATATATTGTGTCTTGGCCACTTGTGCATCCATATACAGCACAGTACCCCCCAGCAGTTCATCGCCCTGACGGACCACGAAGAGTCGGATATGGTCTGGGAAACGGTTCTTCAACAGCGAGATTTCTGCCAACGAGTGAACGGGCTTAGCCCGGAATTTATGCCAGAGATTATCCTCAAGCAGCTGCCAGAACGGTGCAAAGTCATCGGTTTCCTGTACCAACAGTCCTGCCGCCTGTGCTTTCTTCACCCCTCTTTTGCGCAATGTTGAGAAGGACAACCGCCTGTCGAGCATCACCACACTGGCCACATCCCTCGCCCGTAGTTGTGCGTGGCACACATTGGAGAGGGCGAACAAATCCTCTTCCGACGGCCAATGGGCATACACCCACGGAATATGCTTATAGACCACCCGCCTGAAGCCTTCGCTGTACAAATAGCTATTGAGCTGCACAAAGAGGTCTCTTACCTGAGCCGTCTTGCACTGCAGATTCATCACCAGCCCGCCATACGTCAGCCCCTGATGTGAATAAAGGGTATCATTGCAACGGTTGGCAGGCAGCAAGGCACACAATTTGCCCTTGTCGTAAAACATCAATGAATAATCAGCAAACCTGTCGGAATGATAATCCATATATCCACGATGAAACAGAAAGGTTGCATTTTTGGCCTGTCGCACAAAAGCATCCCACTCTGCAGCTTTATCTGGTGTATATCGTCGTATCTCCAACATCTATGGCAGCAAATTATTCACTTTTCACTATTTCCAAGAACTCATCGTATTCGTAGATGTACTCGTCCTCGTCGAACAGTTCCGAAGCCAAAACGAGGCAGACGGCACCCGAAGAGAAGTCCTCCAACGTGCGCCACACGCCCGTACCTATATATAATCCCTGATAGGGATGGTTCAGATGGCACACCTCCTTATGGCCGCGCCCGTCGTCTACCATCACATCAAACGAGCCGCTGACGGCAATGACGATTTCCTCACAGGTACGATGGGCATGACCTCCGCGACGCTCACCCGAGGGCACATCGTATGTCCAATAGACGCGGGCAATGTCGAACGGGATGTTCTTCATCTGCTCCGCTACAGTCAGATTGCCTCGCGGGTCAACGATCTTCGGCAGGTCTATAATTCTGAATCTTTCCATATATTATTCAACGTGTTTTATCAGAGAAACGTATATCTTGTCAACGAAAAATCTTTTGGTCAGCCAGGCCACAGGCACCATGACTGCCAGGCCAATAACAATAATGACCAAGGCACGGCTGACGCCAGCAGACAGGAGCATACTGTTTACCCCTCGGAGCACCAGCATGTGCATCAGGTATATCTCAAGACTAATGCCGCCAAGCCATAACAGCACAGGATGGCGCAACAGCCGCGTAAGCACTCCGCCGCAACGGTCGGACACCGAGAAATAGAGGATGACCGGTGGGATGAACAGCCAGAAGAGGGCTGCACAGCGCAGACGTAGCGACATCGACTCGTAGGCGAAGAACGACATCACCATCCAGACCACCAACAGCATCTCGCAGACGGTCTTGATAGCATCCGAACTGCTTTCCATTCTCCGTCCGATGACGGCACATGCCTCTGAGCGGTACATACGGCACAGCAGGATGCCTATACCGAAATCGGCCAAACGCGTCAGAGGCGAGGCATAAAGGATGCTATTGACCGTCCACAACGGTATGCTGTATGCCAGTATGATATAGAGCAACAGCAGTACCATTCCGAATATCGCCAGACGCAACACGCTCAGACGGTTCAGCAAGCGGAAGGAACAGCTGAACACCAAGTAGAAGAACAAGATGTCGCACAAGAACCATGAGGAACCGTTAGCCACGAAATAATACTCATCCAACGGTATCCAGCTCTGTAACAGGAAGATACTCGGCAACAGATGCTGCCAGTCGTAAAATTTCCCCAAGTGGGCATCAAACACGACAAAAGCCACCAGCATCAGCAGATGCAGCGGATAGAACTTCAACAACTGCCGAAAAAGGAACGGACGGGTACGGAAGGTGCCATTGGCTACCTTTGTGCCGTATGCCAGCGACAGCACGAATCCGCTGAGCATGAAAAAGAACGAAACGCCACATTCGCCACCATAATCAAAACGCTTGCCTATGATGTGGGAGAACACAATAAGCATGATGAATACGAATCGAAGAGATTGCAGCGTCTGAATCATTCCTTATCTTAACTTATCGTACGGATCAGTTCCTAATACGGTCTTAGCCAGACGCTTGGCCTTGTCACGCAGGGCATTCACATCGTCGCCCACCTCGCCATAGCACAGCACGACACCCATGCGACGACCCTTGTGAGCCTCGGGTTTGCCAAAGATGCGGATACGCGTGCGGTCTTCCTTCAGCGCATCGACGAAGTTGTAGTCCAACAGCGAACGGTCTACAGGCGTCGAAGCCTCCTTGGGCGACAGGATGACTGCCGATGCACCAGCATGCTCCAGATGGATGCCAGCAATGGGCAATCCCATCACAGCACGGAAATGCAGCTCGAACTCGCTCAGATTGGTCGTATGACCCAGCGTCACCATACCCGTATCGTGCGGACGAGGACTCAACTCCGAGAAGATGACCTCGCCCTGCTTCGTCAGGAAGAACTCCACACCCCAGATGCCAGCACCCGTCAAGGCCTTCGTCACCTTGTCGGCCATCGTCTGCGCCTGCTTCAGCGCCTCGTCGCTGATCTTGTAGGGCTGCCACGACTCACGATAGTCGCCAGCCTTCTGCACATGTCCGATGGGCGGACAGAACAGCGTGGGCCAGCCGTGCTGCTGGGTAACGGTGAGCAGCGTGAACTCAGAATCGAAATCGATGAACTCCTCGATAATCACCTCCTTCACGTCACCACGCGAACCCTCCATCGCCTCACGGAAAGCCGTCTCCAACTCTGAGTCATTGTATACATAGCTCTGACCGTGACCTGACGACGACATCAGCGGCTTCACCACGCAGGGGAAACCGATTTCCTCAGCGGCAGCCTTGAACTCCTCGTAAGTCTTGGCATAGAAATACTTCGCCGTACGCAGGCCCAGCTCCTTGGCAGCCAGGTCGCGAATGGCACGACGGTTCATCGTGTAGTTGACGGCACGAGCCGATGGCACCACCTGGATGCCCTGCTCCTCGAACTTAAACAGGCGTTCCGTACGGATGGCCTCAATCTCAGGCACGACGATGTCGGGCTGGTGCTTCTTCACCACAGCCTCGAGTGCGTCGCCGTCAAGCATCGAAAACACCTCGCGCTCGTCGGCCACCTGCATGGCAGGGGCATTGTCATAGCGGTCGCAGGCAATGACATACTGGCCTGCACGCATGGCGGCAATGACAAACTCCTTGCCCAGCTCGCCGCTTCCTAATAGCAATATCTTCTTCATAGTTTTTGTTTGTTGCTGTGATACAGCAACTTACTAAACATTAGCGGTTGTTATACATCTTTTCGTAATACTTCTGATAGTCGCCAGAGGTCACATTATCAAGCCACTCCTGATTGTCCAGATACCAGCGGACGGTTTTTTCGATGCCCTCCTCGAACTGCAGCGAGGGCTCCCAGCCGAGTTCCTTCTGGAGTTTCGACGAGTCGATAGCGTAGCGCAGGTCGTGACCAGCACGGTCGGTGACGAAGGTGATGAGGTCCATATCCTCGCCTTCCTTACGTCCCAACAGACGATCCACAGTATTAATCACCACCTTGATGATGTCGATGTTCTTCCACTCGTTGAAACCACCGATGTTGTAGGTCTCGGCAATCTTACCCTCGTGGAAAATCACGTCGATGGCACGCGCATGGTCTTCGACGTAGAGCCAGTCGCGCACATTCTCACCCTTACCATACACAGGCAACGGCTTGCGGTGGCGGATGTTGTTTATGAACAGCGGAATGAGCTTCTCAGGGAACTGATAGGGACCATAGTTGTTCGAGCAATTGGTGACAATCGTAGGCATGCCGAACGTGTCGTGGAAGGCGCGTACGAAGTGGTCTGAAGAGGCCTTGGCAGCTGAATACGGGCTGTGTGGCTGATACTTCAAATCCTCTGTGAAGAACTTCTCGCCGTAAGCCAGATGGTGCTCGCCAGAAGAGGCCTTCGTCGTAAAGGGAGGCTCGATGCCCTCTGGATGCGTCATCTCCAGAGCGCCATACACCTCGTCGGTAGAGATGTGGTAGAAGCGCTTGCCCTCATACTTCTCAGGGAGCGACTCCCAATAGGCCTTGGCAGCCTGCAGCAGCGACAGCGTACCCATCACGTTAGTCTGGGCGAAGGTGAAGGGGTCTTTGATGGAGCGGTCTACATGACTCTCAGCAGCCAGATGAATGATGCCGTCCACCTGCTTGTCCTGCATCAGCTTCAGAAAAGCGTCGAAGTCGCAGATGTCCATCTTCACAAACTCGTAGTTGGGCTTGTCCTCGATGTCCTTCAGGTTAGCCAAGTTACCAGCATAGGTCAGCTTGTCGAGATTGATGATGTGATACTCGGGATACTTGTTCACAAACAGGCGCACCACGTGGCTTCCAATAAAGCCTGCGCCACCAGTAATAACAATTGTCTTCATATACTTACAAATTTACTTATTGACGATTTACAGATTTATCTTCCTAATGTAATAATTTCGCAATCACCAAAATTATTGCCATCGATGATGAGACGCACCAGCGTGCGCTCCTTGTGCCATCCCTGCAAGCCAGCAGCTCCAGGGTTGATGTGCAGCATGTTCAGCGTCTTGTCGAACTTCACTTTGAGGATGTGCGAATGACCAGCCACGAACAATTGTGGCGGATTGGCGTAGAGCATTCCTCGCACGGAGTAGTCGTAGTTGCCCGGATAGCCACCGATGTGCTTGATGAGCACGTCGACATCCTCTATCTTAAAACGATTCAACTCGCGATACATCAATCGCAGGTCGCCCCCGTCGCAGTTGCCGCAGACCGCACGGAACGGACGGAAAGCCGCCAACCGCTCAGCCACCTCCACACTGCCGATGTCGCCTGCATGCCATATCTCGTCGCAGGGTTCGAAGTAATGCAGGTATTTGTCGTCCCAATATGCGTGCGTGTCGCTGATGATTCCTACTTTCTTCATAGTGCTGAGTGGTTAGAGATGAGAGATGAGAGAAAAACGCTTGCGGATAAATTCAGCTATCAGCTGTTCTGTAGCCTGAAGACCCAGTATGCTGGAGTCGATGCAGAGGTCGTACGACTCGGCAGCGCCCCATTTCTTACCTGTATAGTAGTTGTAGAACGTCGCCCTCATCGACTCATGTTGCTCAATAAACTTCTTGGCGGCAGAACAGTCGATGTGCTGCTTGGCTATCACCTGCTGGATACGGAAGTCCATAGAGGCGCTGACAAAGATGTTCACCACATTCTCCCGTTCGCGCAACACATAGTCGGCACATCGCCCTACAAACACACACGAACCCTCGTCGGCAGCTTTCATGATGGCATCGCTCTGGAATTTGAACAGCGACTCCTGCGAGAAGTTGTTGGCATAGAGACTGCCGTCGGCCAGAGGGGTAGCACGCAGATTGAACAGCGAACGGAAGATGCCTCGACGCTCGTCGTGCTGCTCGAAGAATTTTTCAGAGAAGCCACTCTCCTTAGCAGCGAGATTCAGCAGTTCGCGATCGTAATATTTCGCATGGAAGTCGAGAGCCAGCATGCGGGCGATATCATGTCCTCCGCTACCTACCTGACGGCCCACACAGATGATGACAGGCCTACCCAAGCCCTCCCCAAGGGAGGGATGTTTAGCTACCTGTTTTGTACTTTTATCTTGTTCCATTTTTACCTTTTTTATTGCAATGTTTATTATGTATCTAAACACCCCTTTCTTGGGAGGGGCTTGGGGAGGCTTTTAATTTCTTCATATACCACCACAGCATCGGTATCGTCATGGCAAACGAGCCGAAGTCGCTGGCAGGCATCGAGTACCACACACCATCCAAGTCCCAGAACATTGGGAACACGTAGGCCATCGGCAACAGCAACAGCAGCTGGCGCGACAACGACAGGAAGATGCTGACCTTCACCTTGCCAATGCACTGGAAGAAATTGGTGATGACAGCCTGCGAACCCACCACGAAGAACACCAGCATGTCGAGCACAAGACCATGAGCTGACAGTTCAATCAGCGTGGGGTCGGAGGTGAAGATACGGGCTATCTGGCATGGGAAGAGCATCGACAGCGCCCACCCCACCAGCAATATCGAGGTGGCAGCAGCTATCGTGAGCCACAGACATCGGAACATGCGGTCGTACTTCTCAGCACCATAGTTATAGCCCACTATCGGCTGCATGCCCTGCGTCATACCCATCACGAACATGAAGAACACCATCACCATCGAGTTGGCTATCGAGTAGGCACCCACGGCCATATCGCCACCATAGCGCACAAACTGGTTGTTCATGAAGATGACGATAACACACGATGTGGTCTGCATCAGGAAGGGCGAGATACCTATGGCGATGATGTTGCGCACGAGAGCAGACTTCAATCGGTAGATGCCTCGCTTCAGGTGCAACAGTTCCTTCTGATCGGAGAACAGGCGCATCTGCCAGCACAGCGCCAGCGTCTGCGACGTCACCGTAGCCAGTGCAGCTCCCTTGATGCCCATGCGCAGCCACCATACGAAGGCGATGACCAACAGGATATTCATGCCCACGGTAAACAGCGTGGCATACATGGCGTGACGAGGCTTGCCTGCTGCTCGCAACACAGCATTCATGCCAAAATACATGTGCGTCACCACATTGCCCAGCAGAATGACAATCATAAATTCGCGAGCATAGGGCAACGTCACGTCTGAGGCTCCAAAGAAACGCAAAATGGGGTCGAGGAAGATGAGCGAAACGGCCATGAACAGCACTCCGATGATGAGGTTCAGCGTCACCGTGTTGCCCAGCAGATGCTCGGCCGTCTTGTAGTCCTTCTGACCCAATTTTACAGAGATACACGTCGACGCACCCACACCCACGGCAGCACCAAAGGCGGCACTGAGATTCATGAAGGGGAAAGTGATGCCCAGACCCGCAATGGCCTCAGGACCCACCATCTGACCAATCATGGCACGGTCGATGATATTGTAGAGACTGGAGGCAGTCATAGCCACAATGGCAGGCAGGGCATACTGCATCAGCAGCTGTCCCACCGGCTTCTGACCCAGTTCTAATGCAGCTTGTTTATTGTCCATCTATATATAAATAATGTGCAAAATTACTGCTTATTGTTCGAACTGCCAAATCTTTTGTGATTTATTAGATAGAAAATCAATAAAAATATGTAACTTTGCACGCAGAAAACAATCTAATGAAGATGCAACGATTCATCCTACTGCTTGCCCTAATGCTTTCTGCTCTCGCTGTGTTTGCCGACACGGAGCAGGAACCCGTCAAGCGCGTAAAATACAAGCATGCGCCAGGATACATCTTCAGATTGACCCTGACAGACAAGCAGGGAACGGGCTATTCTCTGGAACACCCTACCCGTTTCCTTTCCAAACGAAGTGTAGAGCGGAGGAAACGGCAGGGACTTCCTCTGGATTCGACTGATCTCCCCGTCAGCCACCGCCATAAGCGAGCCATCGAGAACCACGAGGTTGCCATCATTGGAGAAAGCCGTTGGATGAATAGTGTATTGGTCAAGGTAAAGGACACGGTAGAGATACAACGGTTAAAGGCACTGTCATGTGTCAAGGCCTGCAAACTGGTATGGCAGTCGCCCGACAGCATCACGCCTACAGCCATCAAGACAAAATACCACGACCACTTCGAGGCACACGACAGCATTGGTGGACAAATCTTTGGAAAGGCCACACAGCAAATCCAAGTCCTAAAGGGTCAACGCCTGCACGACATCGGATGCTGCGGCGATGGCATGATGATTGCCGTCATCGACGGCGGTTTCAAAAACGCAGACAAGATACCGGCTTTCCAACAAATCGACATCCTGGGGTGGAGAGACTTTGTATGTCCACCATCGCCAAGCATTTTTGCCGAGACCGACCATGGCACGAAGGTATTGTCGGCAATGGCCATCAACACACCTCTTTATTATATTGGTACAGCCCCAAAGGCCTGCTACTGGCTGCTACGCTCGGAAGACCAACAGACGGAGCAGGAAGTGGAGGAAGACTACTGGGTGATGGCTGCAGAATTTGCAGACTCCGTAGGATGTAACCTTATCAACTCATCGCTGGGCTACAACGAATACGACCATCCGCAGATGTCACACCAGCTATGGCAACTGGACGGTCATACTGCCTTCATCAGTCAGGCCGCCTCATTGCTGGCCGACAAAGGCATCCTGTTAGTCAACTCGGCTGGTAATTCCGGCATGGGGCCTTGGAAGAAAATCGGTTTCCCGGCAGATGCAAAAAACATACTGACAGTGGGGTCTGTTGTTCCAGAAAGCCCCTGGCGTATCGCACCGTTCAGCTCGGTAGGCCCCACGCAAGACGGACGTGTCAAGCCGGATATTGTGGCAGTAGGTGCACCGGCTTATCTGGTAAACGGACGCGGTGTCATCACGGAAGACATGGGCACCTCATTCTCAACACCCATTGTCTGCGGACTGGCAGCCTGTCTATGGCAGGCTCTGCCCCACCTGAATGTCCGACAACTCATACAGCTCATCTGTGAGACGGGTAATAACCACCATCATCCAGACAACATCTACGGACATGGGGTGCCAAACTTCTGGAGAGCGTATATGATTGGGAAATATGGAGAAACTGAGAAATTGAAAGAATGAGAGAAAACCACTATACTCTTCGCCAACTGAACCTGATGGTGCGCGAGGCCATTGAAATGGAACTGCCCGATGAGTATTGGGTAGAGGCAGAGTTGTCGGAATGTCACGAGCGTGGTGGCCACTGCTACATGGAACTGACAGAGAAAGACAAAGACACCAACACACCTATTGCCCGCGCTTCTGCCAAATGCTGGCGACAGACCTGGCAACTGGTGCGCCCCCACTTCGAACGCACTACCGGGCAGCCCCTGCGGGCAGGGCTGAAAGTGCTGCTGCGCGTCTATGCACAGTTTCACGAAGCCTATGGCTTCTCTTGGATTGTCAGTGACATCGATCCCACCTACACCTTGGGAGATATGGCCCGCAAGCGACAGGAAATTATCCGTCAACTGAAGGAAGAAGGCGTTTTCGACCTGCAGCGCGACTTAAGCATCCCTACCTTTGTCAAGCGCATTGCAGTCATCTCTGCCCCCAATGCCGCAGGTTATGGCGACTTCTGCCGCCAGCTGGAAGACAACGAATACGGTTTCCGCTTCGAGGTAACCCTCTTCCCTGCCGTGATGCAGGGCGAACAAGTAGAAGCCTCCATCATCGCTGCGCTTAATGCCATCTTCGCCACCTCTGCTGCCTCTGCTGCCACATCTGCTGTCTCTGCTGCCACCACTCCCGTCGATTCTCCGACGGGGTCCTTCGATGCCGTCGTTATCATCCGAGGCGGAGGAGCCACAGCCGATCTCAGCGGCTTCAACACCCTTGCTCTGGCAGAGAATGTGGCACAATTCCCACTGCCCATCATTACTGGCATCGGCCATGAGCGCGACGAGAGCATCCTTGACATGGTGAGCCATACACGTGTCAAGACACCCACTGCCGCCGCTGTCCTGCTCATCGACCACCTGCGTCGTGTGCTTGATCGCATCGAACAGGCCGAAGCATCGCTCAGTCATCTGGTCAGCGAACGCATCAGCCACCACCAGCAGCGCGTGAACACCCTCGCCACACTCATCCCCACCCTCGTCCTGCGAGTGCTCGGCGATAGTCGCCACCGTATGGAACTGCTTGAGAGCCGTCTGCCTGTAGCCATCGAGCGCAGGCTCACCGCCCAAAAGCACCGCATCGACAGCCTCGCGCTCATGCTGCAGAGCTTCGACCCGCAACTGCTACTCAGCAGAGGCTATAGCATCACCCTGCATCAGGGGCGTGCCGTCCGCGACCCTCAACAACTCAAACCGGGCGATGAGATAGAGACGAGGGTAGAAAAAGGAACCATCATGTCAACGGTAAAAAAGTAAAAAGGTAAATATAATATGAACGAGAACACCAAATACGAAGAGGCTTTAGCCCAGTTGGAAACCATCGTCCGTAAGATGGAAGCCAACGAGTACGACATCGATGAACTTGCCACTCAGCTAAAGACTGCCCAGCAACTCATCAAGTTATGCAAAGACAAACTCACCAAGACAGAAGAGGAGATTCAGAAAATGTACGGCAGCGAGAACGAGTAAATCCTGCCAAACAGCCTTTTCAACGGAAGGACAAGACGTTTTTCCCGTAAAGATTTGGCCAATTCAAAATTAATTGGTATCTTTGCACACTATTATACAAAAGAACCATTTTTTTTGATAAAACCTATGAACAACATCAAACTTGACATCACAAAGGCCGCCTGCTTCTTAGAGGCTGGCGCAGTGAAGGCTTTCGAGCCGAAGGTGAAAGAGGCACAGAAAGCTCTGGAAGAGGGGACTTGCCCTGGTAATGATTTCTTGGGATGGCTGCATCTTCCCAGCAGCATCACCCCCGCTTTCCTTGACGAGGTTCAGGCTACGGCCAATACGCTCCGAGAGAAGTGCGAAGTAGTAGTGGTAGCCGGTATCGGCGGCAGCTATCTCGGTGCCCGTGCCGTCATCGAAGCTTTAGGCAATTCGTTTGCCTGGCTCATTCAGGACAAGCGGAACCCCGTTATCCTCTTTGCTGGCAACAATATCGGTGAAGACTACCTGAGCGAGATGACCGAATACCTGAAGGACAAGAAATTTGGTGTCATCAATATTTCCAAGTCGGGCACGACGACAGAGACCGCCCTCACCTTCCGTCTGCTGAAGAAGCAGTGCGAGGCCCAGATGGGCAAGGCTGCCGCCAAGGAGGTCATCGTGGCCGTAACAGATGCCAAGCGTGGTGCTGCCCGCACCTGTGCCGACAAGGAGGGCTACAAGAGTTTCATCATTCCCGACAACGTCGGTGGCCGCTTCTCGGTGCTCACTCCTGTGGGTCTGCTGCCCATCGCCTGTGCCGGTTTCGACATCAAGGCCCTCTGCCAAGGTGCTGCCGACATGGAGAAGGCCTGTGGCAAGGATGTCCCGTTTGAAGAGAACCTCGCTGCACAGTATGCCGCCGTGCGCAACGGCCTGTATCAGGCTGGCAAGAAGATTGAAATCATGGTGAACTACCAGCCCAAGCTGCATTTTGTCAGTGAGTGGTGGAAACAGCTCTATGGTGAGAGCGAGGGCAAGGATAAGAAGGGCATCTTCCCCGCCAGTGTAGACTTTACCACCGACCTCCACTCGATGGGTCAGTGGATTCAAGACGGCGAGCGTACCATCTTCGAGACGGTCATCAGCATTGAGAAGCCTAACCGCTCACTTCTGTTCCCCTCTGACGAGGAGAACCTCGACGGTCTGAATTTCCTGGCCGGCAAGCGTGTTGACGAAGTGAACAAGATGGCTGAGCTCGGTACCCGTCTGGCACATGTTGACGGCGGCGTTCCCAACATCCGTATTTCCGTACCCGAACTCAACGAGTATTACATCGGCCAGCTGATCTACTTCTTTGAGATTGCCTGTGGCATCAGCGGCAACGTGCTTGGTGTGAATCCTTTCAACCAGCCTGGTGTAGAGGCCTACAAGAAGAACATGTTCGCCCTGCTCGACAAGCCCGGATACGAGGAAGACAGCAAGGCCATCAAGGCCCGCTTGGCTAATGAGTAATGAGTAATGGGAAATGTGTAATGATGATATGTTTTAACGTTAAGAACAGCCTAAAGCATAATCATAATTACTCATTACTAATTACTAATTATGAAAGCAATTGATTTGTACAAAGTAAGGCACGGCTTCGGGCAGTTCTGTCCGAAAGCCGTGCTTTTCGATATGGATGGTGTCATCTACGACTCGATGCCCAACCACTCGGTATCGTGGCATGATGCCATGGAACATTACGGACTTGACATGCCCTTTGAGGGAGCCTACCAGTACGAGGGAATGCGCGGCACTGAGACCATCAAGTTGCTGACTTGTGAACAATGGCATAAAGAACTGACCAACCAGGAAGCCGAAGAAATGTATGCATATAAGTCGGCATTGTTTGCCCAACGTGTGAAGAACCACCCTGCCAACATGATGCCGGGCATTAGGGACCTCATGCAGCAAATCAGCGATGACGGCCTGAAGATTTGTGTTGTAACAGGCAGCGGACAACACACATTATTAGACCGACTGCTTAGCGACTTCGACGGTCTGCTCTGCAAGGAGCGCATTGTTACAGCTTTCGACGTTTCACACGGCAAGCCCCATCCGGAACCTTATATCAAGGGAATGCAGAAATGTGGTGTCTCACCCTATGAAGCTATCGTAGTGGAGAATGCACCACTCGGCATACGTGCCGGTGTAGCAGCCCAATGCTTCACCATTGCCGCCAACACCGGCCCCCTACCTGATGAGCTGTTAAAGGCAGAAGGTGCCAACCTGGTTCTGCCAAGCATAAAGGCTCTCAGCCTGTTATGGCCAGAGTTTATGACATCGGTCAGACAGGAACTTGGTACGACAAGAGGAAACAACTAATTTTCCTCTTCCTCAATCCTCGAATTGGTATCCAACTGCGTATCACGGCGAACAGACAGTTCACCCATTCTTGAGAGACGCACCACCAGCGGTATATACTCATCGGTCTGCGGGTGACTTACGCTGGCAGCAAAATCCAGCCAGTCGCCATCGGCCTTGTCAAACACAAAACCCTCCAGGATGCCCGTCTGACGGTAGTCGTCATCAATATACTGAGTGAAGTCACGCTTCGTAAACTTCCTACTATAGAAGACGGATCCATCCTCTCTCGACACTGCCAGGGTAATGATATTGTCAACAAATTGCTGGCCCGTTTCATCCTTCACTTTCGCGAGGGAATCGGCAGGCTGTCGATGAATGGCGACATGATAGGTACGCCCTATCCACTGGATGTCGCGCTCATCAACATATTCCTGCATCTTCACGGGTTCTGACAGTTTCGCCTTGACAACACGCTGTGTGATGATGTCATCACTCTTCTTCTTTCCACCGCAGGCTGTCAGCACGACAATGGCGACAACCAGGGCAGTCCATACACCTTTATTCATCTCCTTCATATTGGTTTACGGCACAAAGGTACGAATAAGTGAGCGAAAATGCAAATTTATTTGCAATTTTCCGAACAGAAGTACCTATGAAAGCATGAAAAAAGCCCCATCATCACTGACAGAGCCTTTGTTTTCCTGATTATCTTTTTACAAGACTTTCATACCGTTTGACATAACAGGCTCACTAGCCTGCCCAAAACACTATGTTAACCTAAATCACTATGATGTTTCTAAATACAATTACTGTTGGGGTTTGTCACCACGAGGGCCACGGGGGCCGCGCTTCTGCATGTCATCCTTGTAGGCCTTATACTGGTCGGCAGTCAGGATAGCCTGCAGCTCCTTATCGTATTCCTTCATGGCGGCCATACGCTCCTGGCGCATCTGGGTCATTTTCGCCTTCTGCTCATCTGTCATCTGGGGGCGTTGTCCACGGACAGAATCACCCTTGTGATGCTTGCCGCCCTTGAAATCTCTGCCTTTCTTGTCACCAAATCCGTCGGGACGACCTCCGGGATGACGATGCCCACGACCCGGTCCCATCTTGTCAGCATACTTCTCATTAAGTGCCTGCAACTGCTGGGCTTGCTTGTCATTCAGTCCATATTGCTTGACCATCTCGTTTGTACGATGCTGTACCATCTCTGTCTTATCCTTTTTCATCGGACGCTGCAGTTTGTTCTCTTCCTGGGCCTGAGCCGACATTGACAGTGCGAATACGGCTATTGCAGCCATTACAATCTTTTTCATATTTACCTTTCTGTTTTGTTAATAATCTGAGTTCTTGTCTCAGTCGCGACTATCATTTTGACGGCAAAGGAAGGAAAAAGTTTAATGAAACATCAAAAAAAACTGCACTTTATCAGCATTTTGATATTTTTTAGCTACCTTTGCGGTCAATAATCCAGACGAAATGAAGAGGTTTTTACCAATCTTAACCTTTTTGGCTGTTTTGTTCAGCCAGACATCATGCAGCTGCGGTGGGCACACACCAGAGGAGCAAGCAGACAGCGACACTCTTCCCTCCATCGTCATGCAGATACAGAAGTGCTCACGCCTCTATACCACCGAGTACCATATTCATAAGATTGTCACGCACGATGACGTGGTACGTCTGAGGGGTAAACTGATGCAGCAGGACTTCAACATACCGCTGCCTCTTGGTGAGCGGAAGATTGCCATCCCTATGGATGCCACGGTGAAGGCGTATATCGATTTCAGCACCTTTTCCGAGAAGAATATCGAGCGCAACGGCGACCACATCACCATCATCCTTCCCGACCCTGAGGTCATCCTGACGAGTTCGAAGATCAACCAAGAGGAAATCCGCGAGTATGTCGGTCTGGTACGTCCCCGTTTCTCTGACAAGGAACTGACATCATACGAACAGCAAGGCCGACAGGCCATCCTCGATGCCATTCCGCAGATGGGAATAGAGACTACTGCACAGGAGAATGCCGCCCGTGTGCTGGTACCGATGATTGCCGGGATGGGCTACCAGGAAGAGAATATCACCATCGCCTTCCGTAAGAACCTGGACATCAGACGACTCATCAATACCAACCTGGAAAAAAGCAAGGAGAGATGAAGAAGATAAGATACAGTATTCTGGGAATTGCCGTCCTCTTGCTCATCTGGGCTATTGTCTGGCTGACGAAGGCTATCCAGCAGACGGAGGTAGACATCACGGTCGACAACCGCATCAATGTAACACCGGAACAGATTGAGAGCATCAAGGAAATAGGAGAGTGGGAATTTCTGTCCGTCACCGACGAGGAACTGGTAGACACGGTGCGTCGCGGATTCTTCAGCGACGACCATCTGGTACGTATCTACTACGGCACTGTCAGACTGGGCATCAACATGCACCTCGTAGAACCTGGGTGGATTCAGACACATGGCGACACTGTCAGCGTACTGCTCCCCAGAATCGGGCTGTTAGACCGTGACTTCATTGACGAGGCACGCACCAAGAGTTTCCACGAGAGCGGCCGCTGGACGGCCAAAGACCGTGAGGCACTCTACCGCAAGGCCCACCGGCAGATGCTCCGTCACTGTCTGACACCCCAAAATGTGGAAAGCGCTCGCAAGAACGGTGAGATGCAGTTCCGCCGTATGATGCGGACGATGGGCTATGAACACGTAGACATTAACTTTGCTCAATAACACTCAACACACAAGATACAGGATGGAAACACTGAATGACTTCTTGACAGAACTCAGCGGGCTGCTTTGGGGATGGCCGATGATTATCCTTCTGCTGGGCACCCATCTTTACCTCACCATTATCCTGCGCTTCCCGCAACGTTGGATATTCAAGGCAATCTGCCTGTCGGTCGCAAAAGACACGGAAGCCAAGGGAGATGTCTCACAATTTGCCTCATTGGCCACGGCACTGGCTGCCACTATTGGCACGGGCAACATCGTCGGAGTGGCTACTGCCATCACCCTCGGCGGTCCTGGAGCCGTGCTCTGGTGCTGGCTGACTGGTGTCTTCGGTATCTCGACAAAGTATGCCGAAGGTCTGCTTGCCATCAAGTACCGCAAGACCACTCCTCACGGCAAGATGATTGGCGGTCCGATGTATGCCCTCGAATACGGATTGGGCTGGAAATGGCTGGCCGTCTTGTTTGCCGTCTTCACAGCCTGTGCCTCGTTTGGTATTGGCAACACGGTACAGGCCAATGCCATCTCCACTGTTTCCTATGAGGCTTACCATATCTCACCATATCTGACGGGAGCAGTGGTCTGCCTGCTGACAGCTGCCGTCGTTCTGGGTGGCGTGAAGAGTATTGCCCGCGTCTGTTCCATGCTGGTACCGTTTATGGCCTTCTTCTATGTGATAGGCTGCATATATATAATAGGTGCAAATGCTGCTTATGTTTGGCCGGCCCTGAAGCTGATAGTCGTCTCGGCATTCAGTCCCCAGGCGGCAGGCGGTGGCTTTGCCGGAGGCAGCATTATGATGGCAGCGCGCTTCGGTATTGCCCGTGGTCTGTTCAGCAACGAGTCGGGCATGGGGTCTGCCCCCATTGTGGCTGCCGCAGCCCAGACGCGCAATCCTGTACGGCAGGCTTTGGTGTCGAGCAGCGGCACGTTCTGGGACACTGTCGTCATCTGTGCCCTGACGGGAATCGTCATCGTCAGCAGTGTGCTGGCCTATCCCGACATATCCTTCGACAACGGTGCCGTACTCACCAGGACGGCCTTCTCGAAGATTCCCGTTGTCGGCACGCCCCTGCTCACCTTTGGCCTGCTCACCTTTGCCTTCTCCACCATTCTGGGATGGTGCTACTATGGCGAGCGTGCCGTAGAATACCTGAAAGGCCACCACTGGGTGATGGTATACCGCATCCTTTACATCCTGGCGGTCTTCGTGGGTAGCATTCTTAACTTGAGTGTGGTATGGAACCTGGCCGACTGCATGAATGCCCTGATGGCCATTCCCAACCTTATTTCCCTGTTGGCACTCAGCGGTGTCCTCATCCATGAGACGCGCAAATACCTGTGGCGAGGCCATTTGGACAAGGACATGGCCACTACAGCCTGACCCAGTTCAATACCCGCAGCACACCGTCTGCTACACGAAAGCGGATGTCGTAGCCCATGAACGGCAACCCATACTCACGGCTGTCATCGGCATGGTAGTGCGGACGCGGATCCTGTGCCAGCACCTCCTTGAGTACGCAAATGTCAGCCGCTGGCAGCAAGGCTGTCAGACCGTCTGGTATCTCCACCTGCAGAAGCTGCCACTCCCGTTGGTCAGTAAACCCGCCACGCACACCAGGATGGCTGTCGACGTAGGGCAAGTAGGGCTTGATGTCATAGACTGGCGTGCCGTCCATCAGGTCAGCCCCCAGCACCTCAATAGCCGGGGCTTCCAGGTCGATGGCGGCTATACGTACCGATGACAGTCCGAGGTTATTGGGACGGAAGGGCGAGCGTGTGGCCCACACTCCCACCCGTTCGTTGCCCCCCAGCAGCGGCGGTCGCACCGTAGGATGCTTCTCGGCATCCACATTCTCAGAAAATCCCCATATCAGCCACAGATAGTCATAATCCTCCAGTCCGCGCAAGGCCTCAGCCTGGCAATATCCAGGAGCCAGCTCCACCCTTCCGCGCAGTCCTTCTACGATACCGCTCTGTCGCGGCACCCCGAACTTCGAGGTGAATGGTGAGCGAAAAAAGGCAATAGGTTCGATATTCATAGTGCAAAGATACTACTTTTTATCAATTTTTTTACTTTTCACTTTTCACTTTTCACTTTTTTTATTACCTTTGCAGCCGACAATATATAATCGACCTGACAGACATGGAACCAAAGAAGATTACGTTCGACAGTTTTATGCGCAGTGCGCTGACTGCGGCCTTCGTTGTGGGCCTCGTCATGCTGCTCAACCGTCTCAGTGCTGTCCTGCTGCCCTTCTTTTTGGCCTGGCTGATTTCCTACCTGCTGTTCCCACTGGTAAAGTTCTTCCAGTACCGGTGCCATTTGAAGTACCGCATACTGGGTATTTTCAGTGCGTTCATAGTAGTGGGTGCCGTGCTGACATTGCTGTTCTGGCTGATGATACCTCCTATCGTCGAGGAGAGCCTTCGGGTGAAGAACCTGCTCATTGCCTACGTGGCCAATGATTCTATGATGAGCAACATCCCCAATCTGGTGGAAGACTTCATCCATCGCCATCTGACCGAGGAGGATATCAAGGCACTCATCACACAGGACGGTTTTCTGGACAGCGTCAAGCAAGCCGTGCCAAAGGTTTGGACTGTACTGATGCAGTCGGTCAACATCCTGTCGAGCATCTTCTCGCTCACGATGGTGCTGCTCTACACGCTCTTCATCCTGCTCGACTACGAGGACATCTCGAAGGGCTGGGTCACGTTACTGCCGCGACGCTTCCGTCCGTTTGCCGTACAGTTGGTCAGCGATGTAGAGCAGGGCATGAACAAGTATTTCCGTGGTCAGGGGCTGGTAGCCCTGTGCGTGGGAATCCTGTTCAGCATCGGCTTCCTCATCATTGACTTCCCGATGGCCATCGGACTGGGCATGTTCATCGGACTGCTGAACATGGTGCCCTATTTGCAGCTGCTGGGCTTCATACCCACCATCCTGCTGGCAGTGGTCAAAGCAGCCGACACGGGCGAGAGTTTCTGGATGATCATGCTGGGTGCGCTCATCGTCTTTGCGGTGGTACAAACCATCCAGGACACCATTCTCACCCCCCGTATCATGGGTCATGTGACGGGCCTCAACTCCGCCATCATCCTGCTGTCACTCTCCATCTGGGGGTCACTGCTGGGCATCCTGGGTATGATCATTGCCCTGCCGCTCACCACCCTGTTGATTACCTATTATCAGAAATATATTGTCAAAACCAAGAAAGAATGAAAAGAATTGTCCAGACGGCCACCCTTGCTGTGGCTTTGGCTGCTTTCAGCAGCACTGCTGCCATGGGACAGCAACAGCAACAAGAGAAGAAAAAACGCGAGATGCCCGAGTGGGTAGAGGATCTTGCCAGCCGCCTCCATCTGCATGCCTATGCACAAGGCGGTTTCAACTACACCCACCAGAACGGTGATGACAAGGGCACCTTCGAGCTGAAGCGTGTCATCTTCCTTGGCGGTGCACAGATTACCGACCGCTGGTCGTTCCTGTTCATGCACGACTTCTCGAGTGTCGTTCAGGAGTATTATACCGACTTCCGCATCACCAACAACAATGCTCTCACCGTCCGTCTGGGACAATACAAGAATGGTGTGTCCATTGAGAACCAGCAGTCGCCAACCATCATGGAGCCGATTGATGTCTATTCCGAGGGTGTCACCTTTCTGACCGGTTGCGGCAGCGACCCGCTGTTTGGCGTACAGTACGGCCGCGACCTAGGTCTCTCCCTGTATGGAGAGACCAACAACGGCAAGTTCCGCTACGAGGCACAGGTGATGAACGGCCAAGGTGTCAACCAGAAAGACAAGAACAAGGAGAAGGACTTCATCGGCCGTCTGGAATACCGTCCTGTGAAGGGTCTTAACCTGGTGGTTACCGGCCAAATTGGTCGTGGCCACGCTATTGCCCCCTCCATTTACAATCCTACCATCCGTGTGGGCGAGAACTACAAGCGCAACCGCTTGACGGCAGGTTTCGACTACAGATCGGAGCAGTTCAAGTTACACGGCGAGTACATCGAGGGCCGCGACGGCTGCGCCACCAGTCGCGGAGCCTACATTACCGGCTCCGTTCCTTTGTGCAAGAAACTCGAAGCCATCGGCAGCTATGACTTCTTCAATTTCAACACCTCGTTAGGAATGGACCAGCACAAGCTGATAGCCGGTCTTCAGTATTGGTTCTACAAGGCTTGCCGCTTCCAGGTGCAGTATGTCTATAAGAGTGCCTACACTCAGGGGGGCCAGTTCATCCACGGTGCCAGCCATGCCGTTATGGCCCAGATGCAGGTCCGTGTCGACTACACCGGAAAGAAGAAGAAACTCCAATCGAAATAACGGAATCCCGACATAACGACTTAACAAAATGCTTATAAAAGTTTTACTGACCCTCATTTTCCTGGCCGTAATGGTGGGCGTTGGCGTATATTCGCGCAAGCAGGCCAGCAGTGTAGACGGTTTCGTACTGGGCGGTCGCGCCGTAGGTCCGTGGCTCACGGCCTTCGCCTTCGGAACGAGTTATTTCTCGGCAGTGGTCTTTGTGGGCTATGCCGGACAGTTTGGCTGGAAGTACGGACTCTCCAGCGCATGGATTGGTATAGGCAATGCCGTCATCGGCTCGTTGCTGGCATGGCTCCTCTTGGGTCGTCGCACCAAGCTGATGACGCAGCACATCGAGAGCCGCACCATGCCCGACTTCTTCGGCACGCGCTTCGGCGACCAGGGGCTGCGCATCGTGGCCTCCATTATCGCCTTCGTATTCCTTATTCCCTATACGGCAGGTGTCTACAGCGGCATCTCCCGACTCTTCGAGATGGGTTTCAACATCCCCTACGAATACTGTGTGGTCATCATGTCCGTACTCACCGCCATCTACGTCATTCTTGGCGGCTATAAGGCCACGGCCATGAACGACTTCATCCAGGGCATCATCATGCTCTTCGGCATCGTGGCCGTCATCATTGCCGTGCTCAACGTGCAGGGCGGACTGACGGCTGCCGTCGAGAAGATGGCCGCACTGCCTTCCGATGCCGACCCGTCGGTCAACGGAGGCTTTGCCTCATGGTTCGGCCCCGACCCGTGGGGACTGTTAGGCGTAGTGGTGCTTACCTCCTTAGGCACGATGGGACTGCCTCAGATGGTGGGCAAGTTCTATTCCATCAGCGACGAGGGGGCCATCCGTCGCGGCACTGTCATCTCTACCCTCTTCGCCTTCATCGTGGCTGGCGGTTGCTACTTCCTCGGAGGTTTCGGCCGCCTGTTCGGCACTCCGCCCATGCTGCCCAATGGCAAGCTGGCCTTCGACAGCATCGTACCCTCGATGCTCGTCACGCTACCCGACATCCTCATCGCCCTCGTGGTGCTGCTGGTGCTCTCGGCCTCCATGTCCACACTGGCCTCGCTGGTGCTCACCTCCAGCTCTACGATGACCCTCGACCTCATCTATCGCGACAAGAAGTCGCTACCAGGCGAGGTACAGGAAGGCAGCATCGACGACGAGGTTTCTGAGAAGGTAGAGCGCCGCAAGGTGGTCATCATGCGTGTGCTCATCGTCTTCTTCATCGTCATCTCCCTGATGATAGCCCTCAATCCTCCCACGTTCATCGCCCAGCTGATGGGCATCTCGTGGGGTGCGCTGGCCGGAGCCTTCCTAGCTCCCTTCATGCTGGGTCTCTACTGGCGCGGTGTCACTACTGCCAGCGTATGGGCCTGCTTCGTATGGGGTGTGGGCATCACCGTCGTCAATATGTTGCTGGGCAATCCCATCAACCCCATCAACTGCGGTGCCATCGCCATGGTGGGCGGCTTCCCCGTTGTCTGGCTGGTCAGCCTGCTCACGCCGAAGATGAAGCGCGATACGGTAGAGCGCATCTTCGAGTGCTATCAATAGAGAAGAGAGACCTCAAAAGAATCTAATTTTTTAACAGTCAGGAAACAATATGAAACCACTTATTAATCGTATCATCCAAGACGGCCATAGTCTGGACGGTGGCATACTGAAGGTTGACCGCTTCATTAACCACCAGATGGACCCCTACCTGATGAAACAGGTGGCAGTGGAGTTTATGAATCGCTTTGCAGAAGCCAAACCGACAAAGATCCTGACTGTCGAGGCATCGGGCATCGCACCGGCTGTGATGCTGGGTTTTCTCATGGAGTTGCCGGTAGTGTTCGCCAAGAAGAAAAAGCCGTCGACAATGAGCGATTTCTATGTGGCAAATGTCCGGTCGTTCACCAAGCAGCGTGACTACACGCTCATTATCAGTCGCGAGTATCTGTCTGCCGAAGACCGCGTGCTGTTTGTCGACGACTTTCTGGCTTTCGGCAATACCGGCATTGGAATCATTGACCTCTGCCAGCAGGCAGGAGCCACGCTGATAGGCATGGGATTCATCATCGAGAAGGAATTCCAGGGAGGTCGGAAACTGTTAACCGAAGCCGGTATTAAGCATATCGAGTCGTTGGCCATCATAGAGTCGCTGGACAACAACCAGATCAAGCTGAAGGGCGTGAAGCTCAGAAAGGTGAATATCTATGAAGAGGCCAACCGCTGCCTGCTGTGTCAGGATGCCCCCTGCACAAAGGCCTGTAGGACAGGCGACCCCGCACGCGCCATCCGTGCTATCCGCTTCGACAACCATAAGCCTGCCCTGCAATGGGTAAAGGACTGCAGCGACGGCGACCTGGAACGGGCAGAGCAGGCCTGCATCCACTACAACTGGCCTATCCGCATCAAAAAGATAGTACACAGCATTCATAAGGATGATGTTGACGACAGTCACTACCCAGACCTCCATATTACGTTCTGCGGCATACGCTGCGAGAATCCCTTCTTCCTCGCATCATCGGCTGTCTGCACCAACTACGAGATGGTGGCACGCGCCTTCGAGGCCGGTTGGGCAGGCGTATACTATAAGACCATCTGTCTGCAGGAAATCCGTGAGGTGTCACCCCGATTCGATGCTATGCACAACAATGCCACCCACGGTGACTTCTACGGCTTCCGCAACATGGAGCAGTTGAGCGAGAACCCCGTGGAGATGGACTTCGACATCCTGCGGCGGTTGAAGCAGGACTACCCCTCGAAGGTGGTTATCGCCTCGATTATGGGGCAGACCAACGAAGAGTGGACCCGTTTGGCGAAGATGGCCGAGGAGGCAGGCTGCGATGCCGTAGAGCTTAATTTCTCGTGTCCGCAGATGAAGCACAAGGGCATGGGCAGCGACGTTGGCCAGAGTCCGGAACTGGTGAAGGAATATACCGCCTGTGTGAAACAAAGCGTAAAGATACCCGTCATCCCGAAGATGACCCCCAACATCACCCATATCGGCGAACCAGCCGCCGCCTGTTTAGAGGCCGGTGCCGATGCCATCTCGGCTATCAATACCATCAAGAGTGTGACGATGGACGCCGATGCCGAGGTAGCCGGACTGCGCACCATCTCTGGCTACTCAGGCCGCGCTGTGCGCCCCATCGCCCTGCGCTATATCCTGGAATTGACACAGATGCGCAAGCAATGTTCAATGTTCAATGGTCAATGTTCAACGTTTGAGTTGAGCGGCATCGGTGGTATTGAGACTTGGCGAGACGCACTGGAGTTCATCCAACTTGGTTGCGCCAATGTACAGGTGTGTACCGCCGTGATGCAGTACGGCTATCGCATCATCGACGACCTCATTCTGGGCCTTCAGCGCTATATGGCCAAACGTGGCATCTCAGAGTTGAGTGAACTCGTGGGCGAGCAGTTGCCGAAGTTTCTGAATCCCGACCATCTGGACCGCAACACCATCATCTATCCGAAGTTCGACAAGGAACTGTGCATCGGTTGTGGCCGTTGTGAGATTTCTTGCAGCGATGGCGGTCATCAGGCCATCGTCTTCGATAGCGTAACCCGACGCCCCCGTCTGGTTGGCACCAAGTGCGTCGGCTGTCACCTCTGTCGCCTTGTCTGCCCTGCCGGTGCCATCGGCGTGACCAAGCGAGTTGAGAAAAAAAGCAAATAGCAATGCATCCACGAGGAAGGAATGAGGTACAGATTATACGAAGGTGCCACTGAGGCTCACCTCCAGCTCTACGATGCCCCTCGACCCCTCCCCTTGAAGGGCTTGAGGGGCGGGGAGCGGCTGGCGCACAGGAATCGCTCTTTGGCAGACTGAGACAGACGGATATTATTTTTTAGGGAAATCGTGCGCAGAATAGAAAAGATTTTGTAACTTTGCAGCCGTGAAAGCCGCGATTAAGCGAGCGAAGAGCCGAATATTATTCGAGCTATTCCGAGCGGAAGCGGTGAAAACTCGCTTTTATAAGTAATCCAATACCAAAAATAACAAATAATACCTTGAATTTGGAAGATTTTCCATAAAATAAATGTT
>CAMKTS010000018.1 GCA_946415755.1 uncultured Prevotella sp.
GAGCGCTACAACCAGCAGGAGAACATCAAGTACAACTACATGCAGCCGTGGTACACCAGCGACTTGTCGCTATCTTATCAACGTTCAATGTTCCATGTTCAATGGAGGGTGATGCTGGAGGTGAACAACCTGTTCTCGCAAGACTACGACGTGATACTCAACTATCCGATGCCCAAGCGCAACTACGGAATAACCATAGACGTGAAGATATGAAGTTACACCTTATTATATATATAGCACTGTTGCTCACCGTTGTGGGATGCCGGACGGACGATACCATTGTCTATATGGAAGACGAGGATACGCACATCGTGACAGAACCTACCGAAGTGGCTGGCCTGTATGTGCTGAACGAGGGCAATATGGGGTCGAACAAATGTACGCTCGACTATCTCGACCTGAGCGGTGAGACCATCCACTACCTGCGCAACATCTATGCAGAGCGGAATCCGAGTGAGGTGAAGGAGTTGGGCGACGTAGGCAACGACATTCAGATATACGGTTCGCGGCTCTGGCTGGTCATCAACTGCTCAAATAAAGTGGAGGTATGCCGTGCTGCGGATGCCGTGAAGATTGGCAAGATAAACATACCCAACTGCCGCTACGTCACCTTCGACGGCGGCTATGCCTATGTCAGCTCATACGTAGGGCCTGTAGGCGCAGGCAGCAACGCTCCCAGGGGAATGGTGTACAAGATAGACACGCTGACGCTACAGAAGACAGACTCCTGCGTGGTGGGCTACCAGCCAGAGGAGATGGTGGCTGCAGGAGGGAAGCTCTATGTGGCCAACAGCGGAGGCTATAACTTCCCCAACTATGACAGTACCATCAGCCAGGTAAATCTCCAGACAATGAAGGAAGAGGCTCAGATTGAGGTGGCCACCAACCTGCACCATCTGAAACAAGACCGCTACGGACAGTTGTGGGTGTCGTCGCGAGGTAATTATCAGGACACCCCAGCGAACCTCTACTGTCTGCGCATCGCAGAGAGCGGACAACCCACGGTAACGCATCGGATGGATATCGAGGTGTCTGACTTCTGTATAGTGGGCGACTCACTCTACTACTATGGAGTAGGGTGGAACCAAGTGACACAGCAGAATACCCGGCAGTTTGGCATCGTCAATGTGCGTTCACATCAGGTGGTGACCACAACCCTATCTACTGCCCAGGAACTGGAAAACATGCGAATGCCCTACGGCATTATCGTTCATCCGCAGAACCGTGACTTCTATCTGATGGATGCCAAGAACTACGTGTCGAGCGGTGAACTGCTGCACTTCAAGGCCGACGGCAGCTTTGACTACAAGGTGCGGACAGGGGATATTCCTGCCCATGCGGCATTCCTGTTTAAAAAATGAGAAATGAATAATGAGAAATAAAAGGATGAGAAATGGTATTTTAACTTTTTGCCTGTTGGCGGCCCTGCCATTAAGTGCCCAGCGCATGACTGATACGGAAACGCACAGCAAGTACATCTTGGCTGTTGATGAATACCGACCTGCACCAGGACAGTATGTGAACGATGTGCCGACATACGAGGCTGGTGATACAGAGCAGGATATGATTAGGAAATGTACGGAGATGCTGGCCAACAATGAGAGAAGCCTGGTGGCACTCGGAGGCTGGGGAGGCTATATCACCTTCCACTTCGACCACTCCATAGCCAACATACCCGGACAGCGCGACTTTGCCGTGTGGGGCAATGCCTATCAGGAGATGCAGAACCTGGTGTTTGGAGGCATGAACGAGGCCGGTGTCGTGATGGTATCGAAGGACGAGAACAACAACGGGCTTCCTGATGACAAGTGGTATGAGATTAGCGGCAGCTGTGATGTAGACAGTGCAGGGAAAGTGATCTACGGCTATGAGGTGACCTATCGGCGCAACCCCATGGGCGACATCCCCTGGACAGACAATAAGGGTGGCAGCGGTACGATAGACAGGAACCACTACCACACACAAGAGTATTACCCAGAGTGGCTGCCCGATGAACTGACCTTCAAGGGTACGCGGTTGCCAGACAACATGCTGAATCTGTCTGACAAAGTGGACAACGGGTGGAGTCCATACTATTATGTGTTGGTGGGATTCCGCTATGGCTATGCCGACAACCTGCCCAACTATACGGACAATGCTGATGCCACATCGTATAACTATGAGGGTTGTGGCATTGACATCTCGTGGGCCGTCGATGAGCAGCGACAGCCCGTCAACCTCGACTTCGTCGACTTTGTAAGGGTCTATACAGGACTGAACCAGAAGTGTCCGCAGCCAGAATGGTGGGGCGAGACCTCTACGGAGATACAGGGTGCAGAGGATATTCATCTTGACGAATCGATTAGCCTCATCCGTTCTGCGCTGGCAGGAATCAATGAGGTGAAGGCCGACAAGGGTACTCTTCGTGGAGCATGCTACGACCTGCAGGGACGTAAGGTTCAACCAGTCCGCAAAGGCATTTACATTCAAAACGGAAGAAAGTATTTTGTTAAATAAACCATAGTATTAATTTAAAAACCAAAAGATGATGAAACACAATTGTTTTTCTGTGGCAGCACTAGCATTCGCTTCTGCCATGATGTTTACCTCGTGTTCAACGGAGAGTAACAACGCCGGTAAGACTCCAGTAAAGCCTGCAGTCATTTCATTCGAGTACCAGACGCTGAATGCCGATGGCTATTGGTGTGGCGACGAGACGGGTATTCCATTTGACAACTGGGGCAGTACGGCCTATTCTTGCACGTATCAGGAAAGTGGTATTATTTTCCCCGCAAACTTCACACCGGCTTGGAACAGCTGGTCGGGATATGCCATCAGCAACCGCACGGCAACAACGTACAAAAGCTTAATCCCCGACCAGTTCAACAGCACCGTAGGAAAGGCTCATTCGGGACAGAACTACTGTGTGGTATATCCCTTCGGAGAGGCTATCACACTTCCGAAGCCGGCAACTGTTGTAGGTTTCTACTTCACCAACGAGGCATGGGTGGTAGATGCCATCCTGAATGGCGACGGCATGACTCCTGGCAAGTTTGAGACTACCGACTGGTTGAAGTGCGTCGTAACGGGTACACATGTAGACGGCACAACGGCAACGCTGGATCTCTGGCTGGCAAAGGACGGCACTTATGTCAGCGATTGGCAGTGGGCTGACCTTACCGTTCTTGGCAAGGTGGAGTCGTTGAGCTTCTATTTTGAAGGCACCAAGAAGAATTCATGGGGTCTTACCACACCGACCTATCTCTGTATCGACGATATGACCATCCAGCTGGATTAAATGAAGCATCTCTGCATTCTGATATTTATTATAGCGGTCTTGCTATCATCCTGCGGCGGGCACTCTGCCCGCCATCAGGGTGATGGCGACACCGTTGTTTTCAGATATGCACAACGATTGAGCGTGGTGCGCTACAAGGGATATACCATTGCAACGCTGGCCAATCCGTGGAAGAAGGGAAAGATACTGCATCAATATCTCCTCGTACCGAAGAATGGCGAACTGCCCGAATCGCTGCCCCATGGCTGTACGATAGTACGTACACCGCTGCAGCGTAGTGTAGTGTTTACTACCGTTCATTGTGCCTTGCTCCAGATGCTGCATCGTGAGTCATCTATTGCTGGAGTTGCTGATTTGAAGTACATCAAGATTCCATTCGTACACGAGGCAGTAGACAAGGGAAGGATTGCTGATGTGGGCGATGGTATGAGTCCCGTTGTAGAAAAGATTATCGACCTCGGCCCTGATGCCCTCTTGCTGTCGCCCTTCGAAAACAGTGGCGGCTATGGAAGATTAGAGGAGATAGACATTCCTATCATCGAATGTGCTGAATACATGGAACCCACACCCTTGGCACGTGCTGAGTGGATGCGCTTCTATGGCATGCTCTATGGCTGTGAGCAAGAGGCCGACAGTCTGTTTGCCGTTGTTGACAGATGCTATCACGCCATGAAGCAGTTGGCGGCTACATCGACCCTACATCCCACTTGTGTGCTCGACAAGGTGACGGGAAGCGTGTGGTATGTGCCTGGCGGACAGAGTACCATCGGAAGAATGATCAGAGATGCCGGGGGGCGTTACCCATGGGCGGCTGACGAGCATAGTGGTTCTGTGTCACTTCCCTTTGAGACCGTCCTCGACAGGGCTGGGGAGTGTGATGTCTGGCTCTTCCGCTTCAGCAGCGACCATCTTATTTCCTATAAGGAACTGCTTGGCGAGCATCATGGCTACGACCAGTTCAAGGCCTTTCGGGAACATCAGGCATACGGCTGCAATGTTGAATTGTCGCAGTTCTACGAAGAGTCACCCTTTCGTCCTGACTATCTGTTAGGCGATTTTATAAATATACTCCATTCAGACATACCAGACTTGCCTCCTTTACGTTATTATCAGAAATTGCATGAGTAAAGGTACGGCATATTGTATGATGCTGGGGGGAGCCATTATGGTGCTTTTTGCCCTGAATATTGTGGTGGGGTCGGTGGCGATACCTCTTCCGGACACCGTGCGCATTCTGCTGGGGGAAGAGGTGAAGCCATCCTGGCAGTATATCGTTTTGGAGTCACGACTGCCGCAGTCAATGACGGCAGCACTGGCTGGAGGAGCACTGGCCGTGAGTGGCCTTCTGCTACAGACAGCCTTCCGTAACCCTTTGGCAGGACCAAGCATCTTCGGTATCAATAGTGGTGCAGGCTTGGGCGTGGCATTGGTCATGCTACTATTAGGAGGCAGCATCTCAGCAGGCTCTGTCAGTATTTCCGGTTTCATGGCTATCCTGCTGTCGGCTTTTGTTGGCGCGATGGGGGTGATGGCTGTCATCTTCTTTTTTTCTACCCGAGTGCGCAACAATGTCATGCTACTTATCATCGGTATTATGATAGGCTATATCAGCAACTCGGCTATCTCCCTGCTGAATTTCTTTGCAACGGATGAAGGAGTGAAATCGTATATGGTGTGGGGCATGGGGTCGTTTGGTGGTGTTTCCATGCGTATGATGCCACTTTTTGCTGTCACTACCATTTTCGGACTGATTGCCGCTCTGCTGCTGATAAAGCCGCTGAACGCCCTTATGCTGGGAGACCGCTATGCCGAAAATCTTGGCATCAACATTCTCCGGGTACGCAACTGGCTTCTGATTGTCACAGGTCTGCTGACAGCCATAGTGACAGCTTTTTGTGGACCCGTGGCCTTCATTGGTCTTGCCGTACCACATATTACCCGCTTGCTGCTGCATACCGACAATCACCGGTCGCTGCTGCCAGCAACGATATTGATGGGAGGTGTAGTGGCTTTGGCTTGCAATCTGTTGTGTGTCCTGCCCGGTGAAAGCGGCGTGATTCCACTAAATGCCGTCACACCGCTAATCGGTGCCCCTGTTATTATCTATGTCATAGCCAGAGGCAGCCGGTAAGCAGTAAAGGTGTGTCCTTAAGATGATTTTCAGACGTTTGCTCTGTTGATACGATTCTTCACCTTGTCAACATAAGCATCAATGCTGGCTACGGCAACTATGTTCACCACGTCACGGACAGAGGAACCGAAGTCAACGAAGTGGATGGGTTTGTTCAATCCCATCTGGATGGGACCGATAATCTCAACGTCGGCATCCAGCATCTGCAGCATCTTATAGGAAGAGCGTGCCGAGGTGAGGTTGGGGAATACCAGCGTGTTGACATGCTTCCCGTTCAGACGTGTAAAAGGATATTGTTCGTCGCGGAGTTCCTGGTCAAGTGCAAATCCCAACTGCATTTCACCGTCGATGGCCAGGTCGGGATATTCTCTTTGCATCTGTTCTACAGCGTGCTTCACCTTTAGGGCACCATCACTGGTGGATGACCCGAAGTTGGAATGGCTGACCATAGCGACTACGGGCTTTTCGTTAAAGAAACGTACTGACGTGGCAGCCAGTTTGGCAATGTCTATCAGCGTGTCGGTATCGGGATTTTCGTTGACCAATGTGTCGGCAAGGTATAGGGTTCCTTTTTGTGAGTTGATGATATGCATGGCGCCGAAGTGCTTGTATTCGGGGCGTATGCCAATAACCTCGTTGACGACCTTAATAGTATTTGAGTATTTTGTATACAGACCTGTGATGTAAGCATCGGCCTCACCCGTCTCTACCATCATCATGCCAAAGTAATTGCGTTCGAACATCTTGTCGTTTGCCTCCTGGAAGGTGTAACCCTCGCGCTTTCGCTTATTGGTGAGAATCATCGCATAGCGTTCGCGACGTTCCTGTTCTGACGGATGACGCAAGTTGACGATATCAATGCCGTCGATGTTAAGATCAAGTTTTTTGGCCAGTTTCTGGATGACCTCATCGTTGCCCAACAGAATAGGATGGCAGATACCTTCTGCTTTGGCCTGAACGGCAGCTTTCAGCATCGTGGGGTGTATGGCCTCGGCAAAAACGACGCGTTGCGGGTGGGCAGCGGCAGTGGCATACAACTTCTGCGTAAGTTTGGTCTCCTGTCCGAGAAGAACAGAGAGTGAGCGTTTATAATCATCCCAGTCGTCTATCGTCTTCCGGGCTACGCCACTATCGATGGCAGCCTTGGCTACGGCGGCACTCACCTCCGTGATCAGTCGAGGATCTACAGGCTTGGGTATGAAATAGTCGCGTCCGAAGGTGAGGTTGTTGACCTTGTAGACATCGTTAACAACATCGGGAACAGGTTGCTTGGCCAGATTGGCGATGGCATGTACAGCGGCCAGTTTCATCTCTTCGTTGATAGCTGTGGCGTGTACGTCAAGTGCTCCTCGGAAGATATAGGGGAAACCGATCACATTGTTGATTTGGTTGGGATAGTCAGTACGTCCCGTCGACATCAGCGTGTCTGGACGTGCATCCATAGCATCCTCGTAGGATATCTCTGGTACAGGATTGGCCAGTGCGAAGATAACGGGATTGGCGGCCATCGACTTTACCATGTCTTTAGTAAGGATGTTACCTTTCGACAGACCGACAAAGACATCGGCCCCGTTGACAGCCTCTTCCAACGTGTGAATATCTGTGCGGCTGGTGGCAAAGAAGCGTTTCTGTTCATTAAGGTCTTGGCGGGATGTGCTGATAACTCCCTTGGAGTCAAGCATGACAATATTCTCCTTCTGGGCACCGATGGCCATATAGAGCTTTGTACACGAGATGGCTGCAGCACCAGCACCGTTGACCACGATACGAACCTTGGCAATGTCTTTGCCATTCACCTCTAAGGCGTTTTTCAGTCCGGCAGCAGAAATGATGGCTGTTCCATGTTGGTCATCGTGCATGACAGGAATGTCAAGCGTTCGCTTTAGGCGCTCTTCTATGTAGAAGCACTCAGGGGCTTTGATGTCCTCCAAATTAATACCGCCAAAAGTGGGGGCAATTTTCTCAACGGCTTCACAGAACTTCTCGGGGTCTTTCTCGTCCACCTCAATGTCGAACACATCAATGCCACCATATATCTTGAACAGCAGTCCCTTACCTTCCATGACGGGTTTGCCGCTTATGGCACCAATGTCGCCCAATCCCAATACTGCGGTACCGTTACTGATGACAGCCACCAAATTGCCTTTATCTGTGTACTTATAGGCATCGTTGGGGTTCTGCTGGATTTCCAGACATGGATATGCCACACCCGGCGAGTAAGCCAGCGACAGGTCGGTTTGTGTACGATAAGCCTTTGTGGGCTTCACTTCGATTTTACCAGGTCTGCCCGCCTCATGA
Source organism: uncultured Prevotella sp. (assembly GCA_946415755.1). Classification (GTDB taxonomy): domain Bacteria; phylum Bacteroidota; class Bacteroidia; order Bacteroidales; family Bacteroidaceae; genus Prevotella. Next base: position 7,707 of record CAMKTS010000018.1, read on the forward strand.
TATTCCAGGGCAGCCTCTTTTGAGATTTTTACCATAGCAATGACATTATATTTTTCTTTTCCACCTGCAAAAGTAATAAATACTCATGTAAAAACATTCAGTTTTTCATTTTTTTAGTATCTTTGCAGCAAATTGCCACTTGAAGTGTAATACTTATGCAAGATTTAAAAGAAACGACCTCTTACCGTACTGCATTGAAAGACAAGATTCTGGAGAGTGCCATGCTGCTTTTTGCTCAACAGGGGATCCGTGCGGTGAAAATGGATGACATAGCAACTTCCCTGGCCATATCAAAACGTACACTCTATGAACTGTTTGATGACAAGGAAACTCTTTTGGCTGTTGGTTTGCAAAAGTACCAGCGTTTGCATCAAGAGCAGAAGTTTGAGGTGATAAGACAGAGTGCTAATGTCATGGAGGTTATTCTGAAATTCTATGAGATGCACCTTGAGGAGTCAAGAGTTGTCAATCCGCTGTTTTATTCTGATTTGGAGAAATATCCGGCAATCCTTGACATGCTGCGCCGAGAACAACAAAACCAGATGGACTCTTTTCTTGACTTTATGATGCGTGGCGTAGAAGAAGGCTATTTCCGTAAAGGTGTTAACTATAAGTTGATTGGACACATGTTTGAGGCCTTGACAAAATACATGATGGAAAAACGCCTCTACGAAGCATATAGCATCGAAGAACTCTATTCAAACATGTTGTTTGTGACGCTTCGAGGCTTCTGCACGGAAAAGGGTGTGAGAGTCCTCGACGAAAAAATACATTTCACATAAGTTGACACAAGGTCAGAACTCAGTGAACGAGAGGGGCATCAGGTTGCGGATGCCATCCATAACGTAGACACAACGCTGACCATAAAGCAAGATGCGGATAGGGCGATGGAAACGGGTTTCCGTCTCAATGAGCACCTGTCTGCAGGTACCACAGGGAGATACAGGTTCAGATTGCAGTACACCCCTTGGATTGCGGGCTGCAATGGCCAACATCGTAATCGGTTGGTCGGGATACTCGGCCCCTGCTGCAAAGATGGCTGAACGCTCAGCGCAGATCCCTGCCGGAAAGGCGGCATTCTCCTGATTGCATCCCATGATGGTGATGCCATTTTCCAATAGCAGTGCTGCGCCTACTTGGAAATGGGAATAGGGGGAGTAGGAACGATTGGTCGCTTCAATAGCTTTGGCAATCAAATCACGCTCCGTATCCGTCAACTCGTCCATATGAACCTCGCAAATATGCGTTTTTATCTTCAGTTCTTTCATATTATTCCGATTTTTGTTGCAAATATAATTATTTTTCTTTATTTTTGCAACATAATTCAAAGATAATTGATGAAACGTATTGTTTTTTTAGGTATACTTGCTGTTTTTGGACTGTTTTCGGCCGTGGCACAGAAGATGACATGGAGCCGTCAATATGAAGAATATTTTGAAAAATACAAGGATGTGGCTATTGAGCAGATGGTCATTCACGACATACCGGCCAGTATCACTCTTGCACAGGGTGTACTGGAGTCTGGAGCCGGGAAGAGTGAGTTGGCCCGCAAAGGTAACAACCACTTTGGTATCAAATGCAATGGTTGGACGGGGCGCAAAACCTATCATGATGACGATGAGCGCAATGAGTGTTTTCGTGCCTATAATAATGTGTATGAGAGCTACGAGGACCATTCCCGCTTTTTGGTGAGTAGTCAACGTTATAGTCGGTTGTTCAAGCTAAAGAGGAGTGACTATAAAGGATGGGCCAAAGGTTTGAAGGCCTGCGGTTACGCCACCAGTCCTACCTATGCCACCAAACTCATAGACATTATAGAGTTGTATCATCTTCACCGCTATGATAAGGTGTCGAAATATGACAGGAAACAGGTTTCGTGGATGCGCCAAGGCTTTGGGCGTCCAGTCAATGAATTCAACAAGAATTATTACGTGATAGCCCGCAGGGGAGATACTTTTCGTTCCATAGCTGCCGATGTAGATGTGCCCTATAAGAAGCTGGCCCGCTACAATGAACGTGACAAGGATGATGTGTTGGCAGAAGGAGAATATGTGTGGCTGAAGAAGAAGCGTAGTAAGGCTCCAAAGGACTATAAGGGGAAACCGCATGTGGTAGCTGCCGGCGAGTCACTGTATGACATTGCGCAGCATTACGGCATTCGCCTGAAGTCTATGTACAAGATGAATCAATTGCCGCCAGACTATGCCGTGCAGGTCGGCGACCGTTTACGAATCAGATAATGTGTGATGCGATGATGAACAAGAAGATTTGTTTAACTATTCTGGCAGTTGGTCTGCTGTGCAGTTGTGGATGCCATCGGCCACGTGTCAAACACGACCACCGTACCAAGGTGATGCATGTTCGTGTGGCTGAAGATTCCTTGCAGAAGGATGACATAGAAGGCATGGACGAGAGTTGGAAGGATGAAGAACTGATAGCGATTCCCGATGCTCCTGCCGATGCCAAGGCCGAGGCTCATCCTGAAGTTGACAAAGAGATAGAGAATATCCTGATGGGAAAGGAGTAGTTATTCTTTAAGCAGATGCTCTAAGAAACTGTCCAGGTCTTTATCCAGGTCAGCCATTAGTTCTTCGTCAATGATGACCAGGTCATCATCTACAAGATACAGTTCTGTTACCGACTCACGGTCTTCGTCCTCTAACACGAAGGAGAATGGCTTCATGATAGACATCTGCTCAATCACTTTTTTCTGTTTTGTCAGTGCCTGTCGCAAAATGTTGGCAGCGTCGTCGTAGAATTGGTCGTCTTTGTTGTCAATCCATTGCTCTACGATACAGCGAGTAATCTCCAGGTCATCATCGTTGAACACCATTACCTCGCCGTTCTCCTGAGAGACACGGATATGGATGTCTGTCAGCATTGTCGGCTCTTCTGACGATGGGAATTTCTCAATCACTTTGCGGATGACCCGCTCTACCTGTTGCCAAGTCTGTTCTGTCGCTTTCATCATACATTTATCTTAAAGACGGGGCCAAAGGTACGAAAAAGTGAGCGAAAAACCAAATTTTATTTGAGTTTTTCCGAGCGAAAGTACATTCGACGAAGTCAAAGGTACGAAAAAGTATGCGAAACTGCAAACGATTACGACATTTTTTCAAAATTTATTTTATTTTTCGCCAATTTTCAAAAAAGAAATGTTACCTTTGCATTTGCTAAGTCGAGATTGCAAATCTATGAACAACAGAATACGGCATTCGGGGGTAATAGAAAACATCCAGGGCAACAGCATTCAGGTGCGCATAGTCCAGACATCTGCCTGTGCCGCCTGCAAAGTGGCGGGATATTGTAATGCTGCCGAGTCTAAGGAGAAACTCGTGGATGTGTTCTGCAATCATGCTGCATCCTTCCAAACGGGACAGCAGGTGGTGGTGTCAACCTCTGGGAAGGTGGCTGCACAAGCTTTGCTGTGGGGCTTTGGAATGCCGTTTGTCATCTTGGTGGCTGTACTGCTGATAGTATTGTTGTCTACAGGAAATGAAGGGATGGCGGCCTTGAGCGGAATAGGGGCATTAGTGCCATACTACATAATGCTTTGGTACCTGAAAGATTGGATGCGAAAACAGTTGACCTTTCAGATAGAATGATGTGAAGTAATAGAATAAACAAATAAACTAAAACAAATATTTTCAAGAACTTATGAATTTTATTTTAATTGCAGTATTAGTGCTGGGTGCTATCGGATTAATAGCAGCCCTGGTGCTGTATGTCTGCTCCAAGAAGTTCGCTGTCTATGAAGACCCGCGTATTGCACAGGTGACTGAACAGTTGCCTGGAGCCAATTGCGGCGGTTGCGGATTCGCTGGGTGTGGTGGCTTGGCAGATGCTCTCGTCAAAGGAGCTGATGCTGGTAGCCTCGACGGACTGATGTGTCCCGTGGGCGGACAGGAAGTGATGGGCAAGGTGGCCGACCTGTTGGGTATGGCTATTGCCAATGGTGAGCCGATGGTGGCTGTGGTACGTTGTAACGGAAGTTGCGCAAACCGTCCGAAGATTGCAGAGTACAGTGGCCTGCGCACTTGTGCAGCCATGAACTCCTGCGGTGCTGGTGAGACGGCCTGCGGCTTTGGTTGTCTGGGTTGTGGCGATTGTGTGGAGGCTTGTCAGTTCGATGCCATCCATATCAATCCTGAGACGGGTCTGCCCGAAGTGGACGAAGAGAAGTGTGTGGCTTGTGGAGCCTGTGTGAAGGCTTGTCCGCGCAATATCATCGAACTTCGCAAGAAGGGTCCAAAGGGTAGGAGAGTATTCGTTTCCTGCGTCAACAAGGACAAAGGTCCTGTGGCCATGAAGGCTTGTAAGGCGGCCTGCATCGGCTGTGGCAAGTGTGAGAAGGAGTGTAAGTTCGAAGCCATCAAGATTGAGAACAACGTCTGCTACATCGACCACGAGAAGTGCCGCATCTGCCGTAAGTGCGTGGTGGTATGTCCTACCAAGGCTATCCACGACGTAAACTTCCCAACACCGCCACCTCAGCCTAAACCCAAGGAAGAGGCTCCTAAGGCAGAAGCTGCTCCTAATGTTCAATCGTCAATGGTCAATGGTCAATCAAAAGAAAAGGAGGAACAAGCATGAACGTAAGAACATTCCGTATTGGTGGTGTACACCCCGAAGAGAATAAACTGACCCACGAGGCCAAGACGCAGGTGGCAGCATTGCCCAAGCAGGCTATCTTTCCTATGAGTCAGCATATTGGTGCTCCTGCGAAGCCTGTTGTGGCCAAGGGCGACAAGGTGAAGGTCGGCACGATGATTGCTGAGGCTGGCGGTTTTGTGTCAGCTCCTATCTTCTCCAGTGTCAGCGGCACGGTGTTTAAGATTGATACCGCCATTGATGCTACCGGCTATCGCAAGCCAGTTATTATTATTAATGTAGAAGGCGACGAGTGGGAAGAGACTATCGACCGCTCCGACAAGTTGGAATTGGTGAAGGATCATCCTGAACTGACATCCGAGGAGATTGTGAACCGTATCAAAGGCGCTGGTGTTGTGGGTATGGGTGGAGCCTGTTTCCCCACCTTTATCAAGCTCTGTCCGCCTCCCACGGCCAAGGCCGAGTGCGTGATTATCAACGCTGTAGAGTGCGAACCCTATATTACTGCCGATTTCCGTCTGATGATGGAGCATGCCGACGAGATTCTGGTAGGTCTGGAGCTGTTGATGAAGGGTGCCAAGGTGACAAAGGGCTACATTGGTATTGAGACCAACAAGATGCCTGCCATCGAGCTGCTCACCAAGAAATGCGCTGAAGTATTCGGGGAAACCGAATACAGCGTAGAGGTAGTGCCTTTGAAGCAGCGCTATCCGCAAGGCGGTGAGAAACAGCTTGTCGATGCAGTCATTCGTCGTCAGGTACCTGCTCCTCCAGCCATTCCTGTCAACGTAGGTGCCATTGTGCAGAACGTGGGCACTGCTTATGCAGTCTACGAGGCTGTGATGAAGAACAAGCCCTTGTTTGAGCGCTATACTACCGTAACTGGTAAGCGTCTGGCTAATCCCGGCAATTTCTTGGTTCGTATGGGTACGCCGATGAAGGACTTGATTGATGCTTGTGGTGGTATGCCCGAGGGCGACAACAAACTGTTGGCTGGTGGTCCGATGATGGGTAAGGCACTGACAAGTGTGGAGGTACCTATCTGCAAGGGTACCAACTCCGTGACCATCATCTCTGGTGAGGAGGCCTTCCGCAAGGAGCCTAACCCCTGTATCCGCTGTGCCAAGTGTGTATCGGCATGTCCGATGGGTTTGGAACCCTACTTGTTGGCTAAGCTCGCTGCTGTCAAGAACTGGGAGCGTGCCGAAAACGAGGAGGTTGTCAGCTGTATTGAGTGCGGATCGTGTCAGTTCACCTGTCCTGCTCATCGTCCGTTGCTCGACAACATCCGTCAGGCTAAGTCTACTGTCATGGGAATCATCCGCGCCCGTGCTGCTGCAGCCCAGAAAAAGTAAATAGATAAAAAGTAAAAAGGTAAATATACAATGGGAAAATTAATTGTATCACTGTCACCTCACGCACACGGAACAGACACTGTTGAGCGTAACATGTATGGAGTCATCATCGCCCTGCTGCCTGCGCTGCTTGTGTCGTTCTATTTCTTCGGCATTGGCTCGGCCATTGTCTGTGCGACGAGCGTAGCGGCCTGCGTACTCTTTGAGTGGGCCATTAATAAATTCATGCTTAAGAACGAGCGAACGACCATTTGTGACGGTTCTGCCGTCCTCACCGGTCTGCTGCTCGGCTTCAACCTGCCCAGCAATCTCCCCATCTGGATTATCATCATCGGTGCCTTGTTCGCCATCGGTGTGGGTAAGATGACCTTTGGCGGATTGGGTAATAACCTCTTCAATCCTGCACTTGTCGGACGTGCAGCCCTGTTGGTGGCCTTCCCTGCCCAGATGACTACCTGGCCGAAGGTTGGTCAGCTCACCAGCTATCTTGATGCTGAGACGGGAGCCACACCGCTCTACCTGATGAAACAAGCTATTAAGGCCGACAATTTGGAACAAGCGCAGGAATACCTGAACCAGTTACCTTCTACTCTCGACCTTTTTCTTGGCAGCCATCCCGACGGTGCTGGTGCAATGGGTGAGATCTGTGCCTTGGCTCTGCTCTTGGGCTTGGCATATATGCTGTGGAAGAAGATTATCACTTGGCACATTCCCGTGAGCATCATTGGAACGGTATTCGTGCTGGCAGCCATCATGCATCTGGCTAATCCTGTCTACGCCGACCCTGTCAGCGTTATCTTCTCTGGCGGTCTGATGCTGGGTGCCATCTTCATGGCTACCGACTACGTGACAAGTCCGATGACTGCCAAGGGGCAACTCATCTACGGCGTAGCTATCGGTGTGCTGACAGTTGTCATCCGTAACTGGGGTGCCTATCCTGAGGGCATGTCGTTCGCCATTTTGATTATGAATGCGTTCACACCGCTCATTAACAATTATGTGAAACCCAAGCGCTTTGGTGAAGTGCCAGCCAAATAAATTAAAGATGAAATATTAAAGATTAAAGATTATGAAGAAGTTAGAATCATCTTTATTGAATATGTTGCTGGTACTGACATTGGTAGCAGTCATCATGGGTGGCATCCTCGCTTATGTGAACCATCTCACCGAGGGTCCCATTGCGGAACAGAAAGAGAAGGCCTTGGCCGATGGTATCAAGACCGTTATGGTTTGTAACGATCTGATTGTCGCAAAAACCGACGAGGTAAAGCAGAACGATGCCAATGGTAAGGAACTCGTATACACTATCTATCAGATTCAGGACGCACAGGGGAAAGACCTCGGTGCTGCCGTTGAGAGCACCACGATGGGCTTTGGTGGCGACCTGAAGGTACTCGTGGGCTTTGACCCCGAAGGAACTATTTTGGGTTATACACTATTGGAGCATGCTGAGACACCGGGACTTGGTGCCAAGGCCGACAAGTGGTTCCAGAAGGGCGAAAAGGGTGACATCATCGGCAAGTCGCCTGCAGAGCCGCTGACCGTTTCGAAGGATGGAGGACAGGTGGATGCCATTACGGCCTCTACCATTACCTCGCGTGCCTTCCTGCTCGCAGTTAACAATGCTTACAAAGCCTACAAGGCCACACCTATTGCCGATGCTTCAACCGGTGCTACTAAGCAAGTAAAAGAAGTTGAGGGAAAGGAGGCCGAGGAAGACGATGACGAAAAAGAAGGAAAGGAGGAATAAGTATGAATTACGTAGATATTATTAAGAATGGTATTGTCAAGGAGAATCCCACGTTCGTCCTGATGCTGGGTATGTGTCCTACGCTGGCCACAACCACCTCTGCCATGAACGGTATGTCAATGGGACTGGCAACCATGGCCGTGCTCATTTGTACAAACTTTGTGATTTCCTGTTTGAAGAGCGTTACTCCCGATAAGGTTCGCATCCCGGTATTCATCGTGGTCATTGCTGCCTTCGTCACCATCCTGCAGCTCGTCATCAAGGCCTACCTGCCTGACATCGATGCAGCCCTCGGACTCTTCATTCCGCTGATTGTGGTCAACTGTGTCATCCTGGGCCGTGCGGAGGCTTTTGCTGCCAAGAACTCGCCTTTGGCCTCGCTGTTTGACGGTATTGGTATCGGCCTTGGCTTCACACTGGGATTGACGCTGCTGGGCATCTGTCGCGAAATTCTAGGCTCTGGTTCCGTATTCGGCTTCACATTGCTGCCGGAGACCTACAACATCCTGCTCTTTGTGCTGCCTCCCGGAGCCTTCATCATGTTGGGATTCCTTATTGCGATTGTGAATAAACTGAGAAACAATTAGTAATGAGTAATGAGTAATGAGTAATTATGATTACCGAGCAAGCCATATACAAGCCGATATTCTGTTGCAAATCTGTTGCAGAAGATATCATAATTGCTAATTACTAATTACTAATTAATCATTAAATATTATGGAATACATTTTGATTTTCATTAGCGCGATATTCGTCAACAATATCATTCTGTCGCAGTTCCTCGGCATCTGTCCGTTCCTTGGTGTGTCGAAGAAGGTCGATACCTCGTTGGGTATGTCGGCAGCAGTTGCTTTCGTGCTCACGCTGGCCACCATCGTTACCTGGTGTGTACAGACCTATGTGTTGGAACCTAACGGTCTGCAGTATCTGCAGACCATCGCCTTCATCCTCGTGATTGCCTCGCTGGTTCAGATGGTCGAGATCATCCTCAAGAAGGTGTCGCCTGCACTCTATCAGGCTTTGGGTATTTTCCTGCCTCTTATCACCACCAACTGTGCTGTGCTGGGTGTGGCCATCCTGGTTATCCAGAAAGACTACAACCTGCTGCAGTCGGTTGTCTACGCTTTCTCCACCGCCATCGGCTTCGGACTGGCACTGACCGTCTTTGCAGGTATGCGTGAGCAGCTGGAGCTGGTCAAGGTTCCAAAGGGCATGCAGGGAATGGCCATCGTCATGCTTTCTGCAGGTCTGCTCTCGTTGGCCTTTATGGGCTTCTCCGGGGTTGACGGAGGATTGAAGGTCCTTTTCGGACTTGATTGACTACATTAAAGACGGTCTCTCCTGACATAGCGACAAGTGAGACCGTTAAAGAAACACTTCCCTTAGTCGGCGGGATGAGCCGGCAGGGGCTTGACAAAGCGCATCTCGTGAAGGATGCGCTTCTGTCGTTTCAGCAGGTAGGGTGTGGGTTGAGCCGAGTTGAAGCGGAGGGGATTGGGCAGCGAGGCGGCAATGAGAGCGCACTGGCCGCGTGTTAGGCTGTCGGGGGTAGTGTCGAAATGGTATTCGGCCACGGCAGCTGCCCCGTATATCCCTTGTCCCATCTCAATGGAGTTGAGGTAGACTTCCATAATACGCTGCTTCGACCACATCAGCTCAATCAGCGTGGTGAAATAAACCTCAAGACCCTTGCGAATCCAAGAGCGCGACGGCCACAGGAAGACGTTCTTGGCGGTCTGTTGGCTGATGGTAGAAGCACCCAAGCGACGTTTCTCGGGATGCTTCATGTTGCGCATGGCGGCATGTTCGATGGCCTTATAGTCGAAACCGTGATGTTCCAGGAACCGGGCATCCTCGGAGGCCATCACAGCCAGAGGCAGCGAGGGAGCAATTTGGTCTAACGGTACCCAACTGTGATGCAACACCATACGTTGGTCGTCAGAAACCTGCTGTGCCAGGCGAATGAACATCAGTGGCGTGAACCATACGGGGACCCAACGAAGCATTGCTACGGAAAGGATGGTGGAGGCGAAGAAGGCCAATATGGCCATCTTGACGAGGCGTTTAAGAAACTGGATGATGCGCTGCACGATATTTCCTGCTAAATGAGTGAATTTTAGAAATCGGCGGCAAATTTACAAAATAAGTGAGAATTAAGAATTAAGAATTAAGAATTATTTTGTACCTTTGCAGCAAAATTTTTGAAAACAGGACAAATAAAATGGCAAAAGAACTAAAAGATTTGACAAAACGGGCTGACAACTACAGCCAGTGGTATAACGACCTGGTGGTGAAGGCCGACATGGCCGAACAGAGTGCCGTAAGAGGATGTATGGTTATCAAGCCCTACGGCTATGCCATCTGGGAAAAGATGCAGCAGCAACTGGATAAGATGTTCAAGGATACTGGTGCCCAGAACGCCTACTTCCCCCTGCTGATACCTAAGTCGTTCCTGTCGAGGGAGGCCGAGCACGTGGAGGGATTCGCCAAGGAGTGTGCCGTGGTGACCCACTATCGTTTGAAGGCTACTGAAGACAAGAGCGGTGTGGTGGTAGACCCTGCCGCCAAGTTGGAAGAGGAACTCATTGTGCGTCCCACTTCAGAGACTATTATCTGGAACACTTATAAGAATTGGATACACTCTTGGCGCGACCTGCCTTTGATGTGCAACCAGTGGTGTAACGTGATGCGCTGGGAGATGCGCACGCGCCCTTTCCTGCGTACATCTGAATTCCTGTGGCAGGAGGGTCATACCGCACACGCCACGAAGGAGGAGGCCGAGGAGGAAGCCAAGAAGATGCTGAAGGTGTATGCCCAATTCGCCGAGGAGTGGATGGCCGTTCCTGTATTGCAAGGTGTGAAGAGTGAGACGGAGCGTTTTGCCGGAGCCCTCGACACCTATACTATCGAGGCTATGATGCAAGACGGTAAGGCACTGCAGAGCGGTACCTCGCACTTCTTGGGACAGAACTTCGCCAAGGCATTCGATGTAACCTATCTGAACAAGGAGAATAAACCCGAATACGTATGGGCTACCTCGTGGGGGGTATCGACGCGACTGATTGGTGCGCTGATTATGACCCATTCAGACGATAATGGTCTGGTATTGCCGCCGCGACTGGCTCCGATACAGGTAGTCATCATTCCCATTGCCACCAAGCCTGAACAGATGGAGCTGGTGAACAAAGAAGTGCTTCCCATCATCGACGAGCTACGGCAGAAGGGTATCAGCGTCAAGTTCGACGATGCCGACAATAAACGCCCTGGCTTCAAGTTTGCCGACTATGAGTTGAAGGGTGTTCCAGTAAGACTGGTACTGGGAGCACGCGACCTGGAGAACGGCACCATCGAGGTGATGCGCCGCGACACCTTGGAGAAAGAGACGCGTCCCATAGAAGGTATCGCGCAATATGTTGAGCAGTTGTTGGAAGACATCCAGAAGAACATCTTCGAGAAGGCCCGCAAGTATCGTGACGAGCATGTCTATGAGTGCGAGAACTACGAGGAGTTCAAGGAAAAGGTAAAGGACGGCGGCTTCTTCCTCTGTCACTGGGACGGCACTGCCGAGACCGAGGCACAAATCAAGGAAGAAACGCAGGCTACTATCCGCTGTGTGCCTTTTGCCTACGAGCAGACACCAGGCACCGACATGGTGAGCGGAAAGCCTGCAAAATACAGGGTCATCATCGCCCGCAGCTACTAAGAAGAAAGGCTATTCACCCCAATTAGAACAAGGGAGGGCTATAGTTCGATGGGTATTTCCTCGAACTTGCCCTCCTTGTTGATGATATATCGTCTCGACTGGAACAGCTCCGGCTTCCTGGCGGTATGCGACAAGTAGTATTGCATAAGGGTAATCTCGTAGTTGCTCGTGACGTAGAAGTCCATATACGTCCGGCCGAAATCGTCTTTGCGGTCTTCGTTGCCCTGCTCATATATGCACAGCAGGTCGATGGGCTGGTACTTACGGCTGAGTGTGAAGAGATAGAGCACGGGAGTGATAGAGTCTTGCATCTCTGAAACCATCAGCACACGATAGCGATGAGCCGACGGCAGTGCCATAGCGCTGAGGTTGGCAGACGCAGAATATCCCAGATGGTCGTTGAGCAGTCGTGGAATCTTGACAAACTTGCCAATCTTCTTGAAGTCGCCAGACTCCGACTGTATTGGCAGCGAGTGGTATTGCAGCGTATCGAAGAAGGCTTTGGCTGGGTCGCCATTGGCACCGATACCCGCCATGCGCTGCAGTTCGCCCAACTGTTCGGCCTTGCGTATGCTGTCAATCATCTGCTCATAATAGACGGCATCATGCTTCTTCTGCCTACAGGAAACAGCCGACAGGAGGAGCAGGAAAGTTAAAAAAAATGCAATCTTTCTCATAATCTTGTGCAAAGATAATCATTTTTTTGTATATTTGCACCATGAAGTTACGAATTTTGCTTTTTTCATTGTTCGTCGCCGTTGCAGCACAAGGCGGCAACCGCATTTACTCACCACGTATCAAGTCGCTGACCAGCATCGTCAATGGCGACTGGCTTAATCGTCCTGTGATGGAACTGGGAAGGGGCGACCGGCTGACCATCGGATTCGACGAGCTGTCGCACAACTACCACCGGCTGGTGTACCACATTGAGCATTGTGAGGTTGACTGGAAACCATCCGAGGAGCTGTTTGAGAGCGACTGGCTGGAGGGATTCAACGACATCCCCATTGAGGACTACCGTAACTCTATCAATACTACCGTGCTCTACACCCACTACCAGCTGACGATTCCCAACGACCGCTGCCGTCTGAAGATGAGTGGCAACTACAGGCTGACAGTATATGATGAAGACGAAGACAACGAGCGCATCCTCGAAGTGGAGTTCTACGTGGTGGAGCCGCTGATGGACGTGGGGATAGAGGTGACGAGCAACACCGATGTAGACCATAACGTCAGCCATCAGCAGCTGACGATGAAGGTGAACTACAACCAGGTACGCGTAACTAATATAGAGGAACAGTTGTATACCGTAGTGATGCAGAACTGGCGCGAGGACAATGCACGTCACAACTTGAAGCCCACCTTTGTCAACAATCTGGGGCTGTCGTGGGAGCATAGCCGCCGTTTGGTATTTGATGCCGGTAACGAGTTCCACAAGTTTGAAGTGCTGGACGTGAGCCACGCCACGATGGGCCTCGACCGCATCACGTGGGACGGACACAACTATCAGGCTTACCCATTCGTCAATACCGTTCGCCGCAACTACCTGACCGACGTGGATGCCGACGGTGCATTCTGCATCCGCAACAGCGACTATACGGAATGCGACTACACGTGCGACTATGTGTGGGTGAACTATCGTCTGCAGGTGCCCTATCAGGGCGATGTGTATCTCGACGGACACTGGGCGACCGACCACAATCGCAGGCAGTACAAGATGCACTACGATGAGCAGCAAGGAGTGTACTATGCGGCCATCCTGCAGAAACAGGGATATTACTCGTACCAATATCTTACAGCCGACGGAAAGACACCCCCATCGGAAGGCGATTTCTACCAGACGGAGAACCGCTATCAGGCGATGGTATACTATCGGGGAGCCGGCGAGCGTACCTGGCGACTGGTAGGATTCCGTGCGCTCATCTTCCAATAGCCCAGAAGCTAAAACGCCATCGCGCCTGAACAACCGGGATTCAGGAAATACGGTGCTGGAGATAGGCGGCCAGCGACTGCGGACTCTTATAGATGTTCTCTGATATGAGCCGGCAGAAGTGTGTGAAGTCGATGTGTGCCTTGTCGGCCAGATCGTGTAGTGTCAGATGCTGGTGTGACGACTCGTGCAACACCAGGGGCATGATGGTCTCTACGATATCGGCAAACTCCTTGCTGATGCCCGATCCTTTCAGCAGCTCGTCAGCATTGTTCTCCTCCTTCTGCTTATCCGCGCCAGCCTGTGCCTCTAATTCCATGAGCGAATGGCAGCGCCTGACAAAGCTGCGTACGAGCTTCATCGTTTCCTTCTCATCATTAAGATAGCGCACGCGCAGCCGCGTGTTACGATTGAAGTAGTACACATTTCCAGCGGCAATCAGCAGCAGCACCAAGCCCAGCAGCAGATATACGCCCGTAGAGCGCCACCAGGGCTGTTCTACGCGGATAGTCCAAACGAAAGGCTTCTGCAGCCATACATCCGGCGTGGTAGAGGCTTGCAGTTCGACGGCATATTTTCCTGGCCGTATTCCCACCAAATGAAGGTGCAGCAGTCCTTTCGCGTCGACCAGTCCGTTGGAGTTGGCATGCGACAGCACGCGCCATTCGTTGTATATCCCCTTTACCCTTACGCGATAGTAGGTCTGAAGCGGCCGGAAATAGTTCAATCCGGAAAACACCAGCGTCAGCGAGTTCTGGTTGTAGTTGACCGCCACCTCCCTGGCTCTTGTGATGGCACAGTCGAGAATCACTCTGTCGTCGACCTTGGTTCCCGGCTGGATGTCTCGACCGTTGACCTCCAGCTTGACCAGCTTGGGATAGAGAATCATAGAGTCGGTTTGCTGGTAATGGAATTGGGCAGGATTGAAGGTGACGATATGGTCGAGCGACTGCATGACGATGGTTCCGTCCGCGAGCTTGATGGCTTGTCCTTTGACAAACGACTCTTCAGGAATGCCGTCGTGGCCGTAGTAGGACACTATTTTCCATACGTTGTTGTTGCGGATAAAGACGTGCGAGATGCCGAAACTGGTAGATGCCCAGATATCGTGGTTGTCGTCTTCGATGATGCTGTGAATCATCTCGTTGAGCAGTCCGTCCTTGCACGTAAAGACATATTCCTCCTTGTTGCTTTTCAGCAGCCTCAGGTCGGTATATGACCCCGACCACACCCATCCTCGGCTGTCCTTGATGCGGCAGTTCACGTGGCGTGGCAGCTGTTCGTCTTTCGGCTTGGAAGCGTTGATCAGCGACAGGAGGCGCTTGGCAGGAGCTTCGTCGAAGGTGTAGACATGGAAGGGTGAAGCATAGGGTCGGCTATACAGCACGGCGCGCTTCTCGGTGCCCAGCCACATTCCTCCTTGGCGGTCGAAAGCGATGGCGTTGACATCGGTCTGCAACGGTCTGCCGCCGTCCAACTGAAGCGTCTCTACGTGCGTGGTGGCTCCCGTCTGCGTATCGTAGATCCAATAGCCGTACTCTGAGGCGATGTATAGATTGTTGTCGAGGAGTGCCATGTTGTTCAGATGATAGGGCGTATGCATCAGCTTCCTCCATTGGCGGTGTACTACATCGAAACACCAGAGGGTGGCATCCTTGCTGCCGTTGCGTATCTGGTAGAACAGGCTGTCGGAGGGGAATATCACCGACGATTCTGTATGCCGCAGGGTATCCTCCTCCTGATATGAGGCGGCATCATACAGGTGGCGACCGCTCTCCAAGTCGAAGGCCGAAACGACACCGTTGGCAAAGAACTGCAACTGTATGCGATGGTCGTACACGTCTACGTCATGCAGTTCCGACTGCTGTCCTACGGGAATGGTCTTCTCCAGCTCTATGCAATACAGCTGGTTGCCCGACAGGAACCACAGATTGCTGTTGTTGTCAGAGAACAGGTCGTCGACGGGTTTCTCCATTCCGATTTTCTTGATTTCCGCCTGAACGTCGCTGACGAAACGCTCCGTCATCAGGTCTACACAGGTAACCAGCCGCTTGTTCTTCACCCACAGGTGATGATGGCGGTCGAAGGCGAGGCGGTAATGGCCCGTATATTTTGGCAGTGGAAAGGTATCGTCGTCGGTGGGGTCGATATGTGTAAATGCAGCGCCGTCGTAGAAGTTGAGCTGTCCGATGGTAGCTATTACCATTCGTCCCGTCTTCGTACACTTGATGACTTGTGCGCTGTTGTCGGCCAAGCCTTTTGAAGCATCAAAGATAGTGAATACCGAACCATTGTCGGCCTTTACGGCAACCGGCAACGCTATACAGCATAACACGGCAAATAAGTATGTGAAGAGATTTCTCCCCATAGGTTTCTAGTTTGGCTTTCTCTCTTTAGTGTCGAGGTGACAGGACTCGAACCTGCGACATCCTGGTCCCAAACCAGGAACGCTACCAACTGCGCTACACCTCGAAAAGCGTTCCGTTTGCGCCAGCCCTATGGCCGGCAGAACGCGGGTGGGGGAGTGCCTCCTCCCTCCTTGTATTACTTGATAATACCTTGTTCAACAAAAATCTTCTTCAGCGCCTGTACGCCACGCTCCACTTGCTCTTCGGTATGTGTGGCCATCAGGGCAAAGCGCACCAGTGTGTCTTGCGGGGCACATGCCGGTGGGATAACGGGATTGATAAACACGCCCGCATTGAATGCCAGTGCCGTTACGAGGAACGTCTTGTCGATGTCGCGGACATACAACGGAATGATGGGACTCTCCGTGTCGCCAATCTCAAAGCCCTCTTCCGAGAATCGGCGCAGGGCATATTTGGTGACTTTCCACAGGGCCTCTATTCGCTCAGGCTCCTGCTGGATGATGTGCAGGGCCTCCAGGGCTGCAGCCGTTGCCGCAGGAGTGTTGCTGGCCGAGAAGATATAGGTACGGCACGTATGTCGCAGGAAGTTGATGGTGTCAGCATCCGATGCGATGAATCCGCCGATGCTGGCCAGCGACTTGGAGAAGGTACCCATGATGAGGTCAACCTCGTCGGTCAGTCCGAAATAGTCGCACACGCCGCGTCCGTGGTCGCCGAATACTCCGATGCCGTGGGCCTCGTCAACCATCACCGAGCAGTTGTACTTGTGCTTCAGCTCCACAATCTCTGGCAGCTTGGCCAGGTCGCCCTCCATCGAGAAAACACCGTCTACCACAATCAGCTTGACAGCCTCGTAGGGCAGCTTCTGCAGCACGCGCTCCAAGTCCTCCATGTCGTTGTGCTTGTAGTGCAACTGACGAGCAAACGAGAGGCGCCTTCCGTCGACGATGCTCGCATGGTCGCGGTCATCGCAGATGATATAGTCATCCTTGCCCACCACCATAGCCAGCACGCCCTGGTTGACGGAGAATCCCGTCGAGAGGCACAGGCAGTCGTCCTTATGTACAAATTCGGCAATCTCCTTTTCCAGTTGCACATGCAGGTCGAGCGTACCGTTCAGGAAGCGGCTGCCGGCACATCCCGAACCATACTGGTCGAGTGCTGCCTTGGCCTTGTCAATGATGCGCTGGTCGCCCGTCAGTCCCGTATAGGCATTCGAGCCGAACATCAGCACCTTGTGACCGCCCATCTCCACTTCTGTTCCCTGCTTACCTGTAATGGCCCGGAAATAGGGATATACCCCAGCCTTGATGAACTTCTGGGGTTCGCGATAGTGCTTGTATCTTTCTTGTAGTTGTCCCATAAATAGGTATAGCCTTTTGGCTATTTTCTGTTTTCAGAGTGCAAAGGTACACATTTTTTATCAAAACATGCAAAAAAAATCAAGAATAATCTCAATAAATAACAAATTTATTCTCTTTTTATCCGAAATGTCGGCTTTTTTATGTAATTTTGTGCCCATAATGACTGACAAAAAACGCATTACCTTCATCGTGAACCCCATTTCGGGCACCCACGACAAGACGGAGATACCGCAGCAGATTGAAGCCGGGATGGATGCCTCCCGCTTCGACTGTGACATCCGTTATACCGAATATCGGGGCAACGCTGCCGAGATAGCCTCCGAGTGTTCGGCCGAGGGTGTTGATGTGGTAGTGGCCGTTGGCGGCGACGGCACCGTCAACGAGGTGGCTCGCGCTTTGGTGCATAGCCAGACGGCACTCGGCATCATTCCCTGCGGCTCCGGCAACGGGCTGGCTCGCCATCTGTGCATTCCGCTCGACGTTCGCAAGGCCGTCAGAATCATCAACCAGTGCAAGATCGAGGCCTTCGATTACGGCGTGGTCAACGAGCAGCCCTTCTTCTGCACCTGCGGAATGGGCTTCGACGCCTTTATCTCGCTGAAGTTCGCCGAGGCAGGCAAGCGCGGCCCTATCACCTACGTCGAGAACGTGCTCAGAGAGGGGCTGAAGTACCGCCCTGAGACCTACGAGATCACCGACGGCAGCGGCAGCATGCGCTACAAGGCATTCCTCATAGCCTGTGCCAACGCCTCGCAATACGGCAACAATGCCTACATCGCACCCGGTGCCACCATGAAGGACGGCAAGATGGATGTCATCATCATGGAACCCTTCGACACCCTGGAGGCCCCGCAGATTGCCGCCGACCTGTTTATGAAGACGCTGGGCAACAACTCCAAAATCAAGACCTTCCGTACCGACCGCCTCCACATACGGCGCAGTCAGCCGGGAGCCATTCACTACGACGGCGACCCGATGATGACCGACAGCGACATTGACGTACACATCGAGCACCTCGGATTGCGCATCGTCACCAACCCCGATGCCATAGAGGACAAGGCACAGCCCAACCAGCTGCTCAATGCCTTCAGCGACTTCTTTAATAATATAAATAATGTACGCGAGGACATCACTCAGGACTTGGAGAAAAGCGGTCGTAGGATTCAGGCCATCAACAAGGTGCTGCTGCGCAAGCTGCGGAGCTGACGGCCGGAAGTCAGATAGCAGGAGACGGGCGTTATGGATGTAGAATTGCTGGGTGTCATACTCATTGTCGGCGGAGCGGTAGCCTATGCGGCGGTACGCATTTTCCGCAGTTTTCAGGGAGCTGACGACCCCTGTAGCGGATGTGAAATGAAAAAAAACTGCAAAAAATTTGGCCAATCCAAAGAAAATTGCTAATTTTGCACCCGCTTACAAGAACGAGCATGGTGTCCTGACCTTCGGTCGAGCCACCTAGCGTTCGGAAAAGCTGAAGTGAGCTTCGCTTTTTTACTCACTTGCTCGGTGCCTTGGATGAGTGGCTTAGTCAACGGTCTGCAAAACCGTCTACGGCGGTTCGAATCCGCCAGGCACCTCGCTCGAATCTCCCGAAACCTCGATACACAAAGGGTTTCGGGAGATTTTCTTTTTCCGCGATTTAAAAAAATGACGGAAAAATCATCTAATTCATGTTCAATTCGTGGGTCATTCGTGTTCAAAACCTCCAATTTCCGTAAACACTACGAAAGCGTTTACGCTAAATATTCAATCCCTTTTCTTGGAAATCTAACCCTCTAAAAAGCGGAACTCCTGCCAGTGATGGTAGGGGCCCGCTTCTATTTTTTTTGTTAGGGCCTTGTCGTTGCATAGGCAATGACGTAAATAGAGGCCTTTGTTTGTATAATTAAAAATGTTAATTAAACTTTCCCCCTCCGGTTCGTGATGAATCAGAGGGGGATTTTTCCTGCATATCCTACACTGACCGCTGAGTATCAGCAGGTTACGAATATTTTCCTACACTGAATCCTGCACTGAAAGCTGCACTGGATCCTACACTGAACGTCGGGGGATGGATGATGTATTCCATGACCTGACGATATCCAAGATTTTGTTACATGCGCTGGGATTTTTGTGAGGAGGCCACTCACGGAAATTAGTAGGCCACTTACGGTCGTGAGGAGGCTCTTCACGGAAATAAGTAGGCCACTTACGGAAATAAGTAGGCCACTTACGGAAGTAAGTAAGTCATTTACGGAAGTAAATAAGCCATTTACGAAAGTAAGTAAGCCATTTGCGAAGGTGCTTGCTGAAGATTCTTCCAGTGTAGGATTCAGTGCAGGATTCAGTGTAGGAAAATATTCGTAACCTGCTGATACTCAGTGGTCAGTGTAGGATATGCTACTTTTTTCGCTCTTTTGAACAGGAATCGCCATGAATTTGCCGTGAATTGTTAAATTATTATAAAGTATTTGCCGTTTTGTGTGTGTGGTGTGGCATTTCTCGGTAAAAAGTAGTACCTTTGCGGCCGATTTAGTCCGTGGTGGCTCAAGAAAGTCGGAGCATGAGGCTTCGCGCCATGCGGAAAAACCCGTTAAACAATTAATAAACAACAATGTACGCAATTGTAGAAATCAACGGTCAGCAGTTTAAGGTAGAGGAGGGCAAGAAGCTCTTCGTGAACCACATGAAGGATGTGGAAGCCGGTAAAACTGTTGAGTTCGACAAGGTACTGCTTGTCGACAATGAAGGTTCAGTACAGGTGGGAGCACCGACCGTGACTGGTGCAAAGGTAGTGTGTGAGGTGGTCAATCCGCTCGTGAAGGGTGAGAAGGTCATCGTCTTCAAGATGAAGCGCCGCAAGGACTCTCGCAAGAAGAACGGTCACCGCCAGCAGTTCACACAGGTAGAAGTTAAATCAGTAATCGCTTAACAACTTAGGAGGAACAACATTATGGCACATAAGAAAGGTGTAGGTAGTTCTAAGAACGGTCGCGAAAGCGCAGCCCAGCGACTGGGCGTCAAGATTTTCGGCGGTCAGAAGTGCGTAGCCGGTAACATTATCGTCAGGCAGCGCGGTTCGAAGCACAATGCCGGCAACAATGTTGCAATGGGTAAGGATGATACGCTCTTTGCACTCTGCGACGGAACGGTAGAGTTCCGCAAGGGCAGGCACGACAAGAGCTATGTCTCAGTAATTCCTGAACCCCAGGCATAAGAACAACAACAATTTATTCCAAACAAACAAATATGAAAGGGAGCCTCGCCGGTTCCCTTTCTTTAAAAAAGATAGAAACTAAATAACCGTAAAGAAAGAGACGATGGCAGACAGATTGTATATTTTCGATACGACGCTCCGCGACGGAGAGCAGGTGCCCGGATGTCAGCTGAACACCATAGAGAAGATTCAGGTGGCAAAGGCACTCGAACAGTTGGGAGTGGACGTGATAGAGGCAGGATTCCCCATTTCAAGTCCGGGCGACTTCAACTCGGTGATTGAGATTTCGAAGGCTGTGACGTGGCCTACCATCTGTGCGCTGACGCGTGCCGTGCAGAAGGACATTGACGTGGCCAACGAGGCACTGCAATATGCCAAGCGCAAGCGCATACATACCGGTATCGGCACCTCGGACTCGCACATCAAGTACAAGTTCAACTCGAACCGTGAGGAGATTATAGAGCGCGCCATTGCCGCCACGAAGTATGCCAAGAAATATGTGGAGGACGTGGAGTTCTACTGCGAGGATGCAGGACGAACGGAGAACGAGTACCTGGCTCGCGTGGTGGAGGCCGTGATTGCCGCCGGAGCTACGGTGGTGAACATTCCCGACACTACAGGATACTGTCTGCCGCAGGAATATTTCGAGAAAATCAAGTACCTCAAGGAGCACGTCAGCAACATCGACAAGGCCATCATCTCGACACACTGCCACAACGACCTGGGTATGGCTACGGCCAACACGTTCAGCGGAGTGATGGGCGGAGCACGACAGGTGGAGGTGACCATAAACGGTATCGGAGAGCGCGCCGGTAACACGTCGCTCGAGGAAATAGCGATGATTCTGAAGTGCCACAAGACACTGGGAATTGAAACGAACATCAACACCACGAAGATATATCCCACGAGCCGTATGGTGTCAAGTCTGATGAACATGCCCGTACAGCCCAACAAGGCCATCGTGGGGCGCAACGCCTTTGCTCACAGCAGCGGCATCCACCAGGACGGCGTGCTGAAGAATGTGCAGACCTATGAGATCATTGACCCGAAGGACGTGGGTATCGACGACAACAGCATCGTGCTGACGGCACGCAGCGGAAGGGCGGCACTGAAGTACCGTCTGAACGTGAATGGCGTGGAACTCTCAGAGGAGAAACTGGACAAGGTGTACGAGAAGTTCCTGCAACTGGCCGACCAGAAGAAGGAGGTGAACGATGCCGACGTGCTGATGCTCGCCGGTGCCGACACCGCAGAGGCACACGCCGTGAAGCTGGAGTTCCTGCAGGTGACTACCGGCAAGGGCGTGAAGAGCGTGGCTTCGATAGGACTCGACATCAGCGGACAGAAGTTTGAGGCTGCCGCCAGCGGCAACGGTCCGGTAGATGCTGCCATCAAGGCACTGAAGAAGATCATCATGAAGCAGATGACGCTGAAGGAATTCACCATCCAGGCCATCTCGAAAGGCTCGGACGATGTGGGTAAGGTACACATGCAGGTGGAGTACGACGGAAGCCTGTACTATGGCTTCGGTGCCAACACGGATATCGTCACGGCATCGGTGGAAGCATATATTGACTGTATCAACAAGTTCAAGAAATCATGAATACACTTTTCGACAAGATTTGGGACAAGCATGTGGTGCAGATTGTGGACGACGGCCCCACACAGCTGTATATCGACCGACTGTACTGCCACGAGGTGACATCGCCACAGGCCTTCGACGGCATGAGGGCAAGAGGACTGAAATGCTTCCGGCCCGACCACATCTACTGCATGCCCGACCATAACACGCCGACACACGACCAGGACAAGCCCATCGAGGAACCGGTATCCGCCAAGCAGGTGGCTACCCTGGCACAGAATGCCAAAGAATTCGGACTGACGCACTACGGCATGATGGACCCCTCGAACGGTATCATCCATGTAGTGGGACCTGAGAAGGGACTCTCGCTGCCTGGTATGACCATCGTATGCGGAGACTCGCACACGTCTACGCACGGTGCGATGGGTGCTGTGGCCTTTGGTATCGGTACCTCGGAGGTGGAGATGGTGATGGCCTCGCAGTGTATCCTGCAGCAGAAGCCCAAGTCGATGAGAATATCTATCAACGGCAAGCTACAGAAAGGCGTGGTGGCTAAGGATGTGGCGCTCTACCTGATGGCGCAGCTCACTACCAGCGGAGCTACGGGCTACTTTGTAGAATATTCCGGCGATGTGGTTAGCGATATGTCGATGGAGGCTCGTCTGACGCTCTGCAACCTGTCGATAGAGATGGGCGCGCGAGGCGGATTCGTGGCTCCCGACGAGACTACCTTCGAATATATAAAAGGTAAGGAGTTTGCCCCGAAGGGCGAAGAGTGGGACAAGGCCGTCAGCTACTGGAAGACGCTGAAGAGCGGCGACGATGCCGTGTTCGACAAGGAACTGGTATTTGACGCAAAGGACATCGAGCCGCGCATCACCTACGGTACCAATCCCGGTATGGGTATTGGTATCACCGAAGGCATTCCGACTAATGCTGCCGATGCCAAGTCGCCAGAGCAGGGATTCCAGAAAGCTCTCAGCTACATGGGCTTCAAGGCCGGCGAGAAGCTGCTGGGCAAGCAGGTCGACTACGTCTTCCTTGGAGCTTGCACCAACGGCCGCATCGAGGACTTCCGTGCCTTTGCCTCTATCGCAAAGGGCAGGAAGAAGGCCGACAACGTGATAGCGTGGCTGGTACCCGGCTCATGGGCGGTAGACCGTCAGATTCGCGAAGAAGGCATCGACAAGGTATTGCAGGCTGCCGGCTTCGAGATTCGCCAACCGGGCTGCTCGGCCTGTCTGGCGATGAACGACGACAAGGTGCCTGCCGGTAAGCTCTGTGTGTCGACATCGAACCGTAATTTCGAGGGGCGTCAGGGACCTGGTAGCCGTACCATCCTCTGCTCACCCTTGGTGGCTGCTGCTGCGGCTGTAACTGGAGTAATCACTGACCCAAGAGAACTGGTGTAAAATAGTAAATAATAGAGATGAAACAAAAGTTTGACGTAATAACATCTACCTGCGTGCCCCTGCAACTGGAGAACGTGGATACCGACCAGATTATTCCCGCCCGTTTCCTCAAGGCCACCACTCGCGAGGAGAGCTTCTTTGGCGACAACCTGTTTCGCGACTGGCGCTACAACAGCGACGGAACGCTGAACGAGAAGTTTGTGCTCAACGACCCGACGTATGGAGGCTGCATCCTCGTGGCAGGCAAGAACTTCGGTAACGGAAGTAGCCGTGAGCATGCTGCATGGGCCATTTCCGGATATGGATTCCGCGTGGTCATCAGCTCGTTCTTTGCAGATATCCATAAGAACAACGAACTGAACAACTTCGTACTGCCCGTCGTGGTCAGCGAGGAGTTCCTCGCCGAACTCTTCGACAGCATCAGGCAGAATCCGAAAATGGAGGTGGAGGTAGACCTTCCCCGCCAGACGGTGACCAACAAGGCTACCGGAAAGAGCGAGCATTTCGACATCAACGGCTATAAGAAGCATTGCCTGATGAACGGTCTCGACGACATCGACTTCCTGATGCAGAATCAGGACAAGACCGAGGCCTGGGAGGCAGCTCGCTGAAACCATCAGAATGACTGCGACGGATTTTTAGCGTCGCTCACCACATAGTGCGGCATACGGACAACTCTTGCAGTTGCGTATGTCGCTCGTTGGTTGGAAAGGAATGTCGGGCGAGAAAATCTCAACGATGGTCTGCTGTAGCAGTTCTCCGAAGCGTGTGCTGTATTCGGCAATGTCGCGGACAGGGGTGCGGCCGAAGCACAGCGTGGGGTCGTAGTCGTCGCCGTTGGCATGCTGGATGAAGTAAAGGCCGGGAGATACGGGCCGGTTCTCCTTCCGACTGACGATATCGGCATAGAGAAATGCCTGCAGATAGTAGTCGCTGTGGTCGTGAATCTTCTCTGGTGAGAAGATGTCGTCAACACCGTTGAGGGGTTTCAAAAAAGTGCCCCCCGTCTTGTAGTCAATCACGCGTAGCCGTTCCTCAGAAGTTCCCTCGTAGACAAGATCCAGACGGTCGATGCGCCCACACACGGTGAGCGAGGGTGGGAGCGACTGCTGCGGAGGATAGAGGCTGGCAAGTGGTGCGGCGACATCGCTCTCAAGGCCGACAATCGTAAAGGGAGCGAGGCGAAGGTCGGCGCGAACCAACTGTCGCAGGTAGTGTACCACCACTTCGCGGTTGATGAGATGCAAGCCGTTACGGGGGGAATAGGGTAGTGTGCGGTTGAACGCCTCATCGACGGCTCGCTCAATGACGGCGGGCTGTTCCAGCAGGTGATTGAGCACCGCCTTGTCGACCTGTCTCGGCAATTGCCGATACAGGAAGTGGGCTGCATCGTGGAAGATGTTTCCAAAGAATCTGTTATCCAACTCTTGCTCGTCGGCGGGCTGTTCCGGCTGTCGGATGTCGGCCATATAACGGTAGTAGAAGCGGATGGGACAGCGCAGGTAGTTGCTGACAGCCGTAGGAGAGAGCATCGAGAACTGCGTGAGGAGCACGTTCATGACGGATGTCGTCTTGGGGATGGCGACCGGCAGACGGCGTGTGACAGAGAGGCTGCCTCGGAGTGCTGATCGGCTGATGGAGTGTCTGCCCTCGGCCAGTAGCTGGAGCATGAAGCGGCTGGGTTCTCCCCGATGGCCGTCGGTGGTAGCACTGTTGTAGAGAATGGTGACATCGTTGGCACGCTGAAGCAGACGGTGGAAATAATAGGCATAGATGCTTACCTTGTTGTCGACGGTGGTCAGCCCGTAGGCATAGCGGATGCTGTGGGGGATGAATGAGCTGTCATTGATGCCACGCGGCATGTTGCCCTCGTTGCACGACAGCAGCAACACGTGGTCGAAGTCGATGTTCCGCGTCTCGAGTACGCCCATCAACTGCACACCCTCGGCAGGCTCTCCGTGGAAGGGGATAGAGGTCTGGCGTATCAGCTGCTCTGTCAGGCGCTGCAGCGTATGGTTGTCAACGCACAGGCTTCCGCTGTCTACAAGACCGTTCAGACGATTCACCACTGTATAGGCACGGAACAGCGACTCCTGGAACAGCGGGTCGCTGATGTCGGCATTCCTGGCAATCTGCCGCAAAAGAGTCAGCAGCGGAACGTTCTCGTCTTCCCATTCGATATATTTCGCATAAGGATGCCGTAGGAAGAGGCGCACAAGGCGAGGCGTACGACCACCCAGCAGCATGTCGTAATAACGTTGGATGAAGGAGGCAATGGGGGTATGCAAGAGCGGATAGCCCGTAGTGATGTTGGCTTTGGTGACCTCTGGTGGCAGTGCGTGGATAACGGTGGGTAGCAGGGACTCGTTGCAAAGCACAATAGCGGTGCGACGTCCGTGTGCGGCACGCTGCTCATTATCGCCCTCGGCTTTTTCCCGCAGCCATGTGGTGACGTAGCGCGCCTGGAAGTCTTCGGTAGGTGCAGCGATATAGCTGATGTGTTTCTCGCGCCTGAAGTTACGGTAGATGGCCTCGTCGTTGCTGTCGAGTTCGTTGGGGAAGTGGTGCAGGTATTGTGCGATATACTGTCCGGCTTCGTGGTGCTGCATATAGTAGTGGTCGAAATCCCAGTAGAAGTAGGCCTTGCCGGCCTTTTGCAGCTGTGAGAAGAGCCGTTGCTCGACCTGTTGCAGCAGATTGAATCCCACGAAGAGATAGCGGGTAGCGGGAAAGCGTTCTGTGATGTCGGTATCGTTGTCGGCGAGCGATTCTACTACCTGACGGTAGAGTTTGCCCTCGTAGGCCAGTTGCTGCTCGGCCAGCAGTTGGCCGTAGTCGAGATAGATGTCGGCAATATGGCTCCACAGCCTCAGGAAGTGCTGTTTCAGCTCTGTATCCTGTCCGTCGGTGAAGTTGCTGAAAAAGCGTCGGAGCACCTCTCGCTGCTCGTCGGTTAGGAAGGAGAGGTCGTCCAGCTCGTGGAGGTCGCTCACGTTGGAAAACACCTTATCGGCATCGGCCATATTCTTGTCAATGTCGTCGAAGTCGGCCAGCAACAACTCTCCCCAGCCATAGAACTTGTCGAGCGACTCGTCGGAACCCGTCTGTCGGCTGAAGGCCACGTAGAGGTCGCACACCAGTTTGATAGGGTCGGCAACAGTAAGCGTCGACTGCCTGCGGAAGAGTTCGCTGATGGTGATGTATGCAGGACTCCACAGCGGGCGTCCAGCGAGTCTTGCCAGATGTTCGTTGAGGAACAGCGAAGCACGCTTGTTGGGGAATACGACCACCGTCTGCGAGAGGTCGGTTCCGTACTTGCGGATAATATCTTCCGCTACATATTCCAGAAAACTTTTCATTCAGCCCTTCTTCCGTTTATTGGTTTCTCATTCCTCATTGAGTGTTACCTCTTCAATCCTGTTGCTATAGACGTACCACAGCCATCCCCTTACTTGCGGCATTCCCATTTCCTGGAGCAGTTGTATATACTCGCCCACCTGTTCGTGGTATTCCTGGTGTGGCCGACCGAACTTGAAGTCGATGACGTGTGTCTCGCTACCGTTGGTGATGACGCGGTCAGGCCGGCGTGTCACCACCTTTCCTTCGGCATCTGTGGTGAGTATGCTGCACTCGTTTAGTACGTTCCATCTGCCAGAGAACCAGTCTGATACGCGCTTGTCTTCAAGTCTTTTGCGCAGCAGGTTGGTCAGCTTCTCGGCCGTTATCTCATCATCATACAGCACGCCCTCAGACTGTAGTTGTTGGAGGGCGTCTCCGATATCATCGACGGTACGGATGTGACTGAAGATGTCGTGTAACACGCTGCCCGTCTTGATGTAGTTCTGCTCCTCCTGCTCCTCATCGCCCTCGATGAATTCGCGGCTTTTGTTGCTCTGCCGGAACTCAGGCATCGTCTCGAAGCTCTCGATGTCGGCAGGTTGTGGTGTGACAGGTTGGAGGAATGCATTGTCAGAACGTTTCACTTCGCTGTCGGCAGCAGAAGCATGACGGGCGAGCTTGCCGTAGCTGAAGATGAGCGGCTGGCTCTCATCGTCCATTCCCTCCAGCATGCTGTCGGTCAGCTTTTTGCTGACAGCGGGCAGCACGCTTTCGATCAGAGCCGACCGTGATGTCTTGGTACCGCGCTTTCCGATGACGAAAAGGTTACGTGAGGCACGTGTGAAGGCCACGTAGAGCAGGTTCAGATTGTCTACGGTATTCTGCAGGTGCTCCACCAGATAGTCGTGCTCATAGATAGTTCCCCTCATCAGTTTCTCACTATAGTCGATAGGAGCCAGTGGTAGCGCATCAAAGGGAGATGCAGAGGGTTTGCACCAGAGGATGTCGGGTTGTTCCAGCCGCCAGTCGCAGAAGGGAATGATGACATTGTCGTACTCCAGGCCTTTGCTCTTATGGATGGTCAGGATGCGAATGCCGTCGGTGGCATCGCTCTGGATGGTCTTGCTGCTGATGGTCTCTTCCCATTCGTTGAGAAAGTCGTCGATATCTGTGCTGTTGTCCTGGGCAAACTGGTTCAGTTGGTCGTAGAACATACTGACGTAGCCGCTCTGACCGATGAGTCGTTGCAGTTGGAAGACGTGATAGAGTCGTTCGGCCAGCTCGTACAGCGGCAACTGTAGCAGATCGTTGCTACACTTGATAAACGATTCGGGCAATAGTGGGTCGAGTGGCTGCCCCTTGACAAACAGCTCGTAGTCGGCTGTGATGTTGCCCAGCACATCGTTCTGGTAGAGCTTGGCCAGCGTGGCTTTGGTCAGGTCATCGTCGGGATGAACGAGCAGTCGCAGGGCATTCACCATTACCTTGTTGGCTGTAGAGGCATCGAGCCGGAACGCCTCGTCGCTGACGATGTTCAGATGCGGCAACCTGTCTGACAGGTAGTCGGCGATAGCAGGTATCTGCTTGTTGGTTCTTACGAGGATGGCTATCTGTCGCTGTTGCATTCCCTCTGACAGCAGCATCTGCAGCGTGTAGCCCACTGTCTCCATCACTTGCTCCTGATAGTCCTCTTTTGTCAGCAGCGTTACGCAGACCCTTCCGTCGTGCTGTCGCTTTTCGGGTACCAGCTGTTCCACATCATCGTAGGCATGCTGCAGCTGTGCTGCTCCGTCGGGGTATTCCTCCCTTTGCTTCTCGCATTCTATTCGTGCAGCCTCGGTGAAGAAGGCGTTGTTGAAGTTGATGATGTTGCGCTCCGAGCGGTAGTTGGTCTCCAACGGTTTTATATCGAGCATGTCGGTGGCATTGGGAAACTCGCGCTCTATTGCATTCATCAGTCGCCAGTCGCCTGAACGCCAGCGATAGATGCTCTGCTTGACATCGCCCACGATGAGGTTCTCAGACCCCGCATGACTCATGCACTCCAGCAGCAGTACCTTGAAATTCTGCCATTGTACGGAACTGGTGTCCTGGAACTCGTCGATCATCACGTGCTTCAGCTGGGTGCCTATCTTCTCGAAGATGAATGGCGAGTCGCTGCCCTTGATGAGTTCGTGCAGCAGCTGCTGGGTGTCGCTGAGCAGGAACCGGCTCGACGCATCGTTCAGCTCGCGCACCTTCTGTTCGATGCTTCCCAACAGGCGCAACTGGCTGAGGTGGCGTAGCGTGAGGTGGGCCGACTGGTAGAGCATCCATTGTCTGTCGCGCTCCTGAATGGCTCGACGTAGAAGGGGGATGAGGGTGCTTTCAGCCAGCATCTGTATCTCTTCGGCTCTGGGATGCGTCTTCTTGCACCATTTGGTGGCATCCTCTACAGCATCGGCCGTGCGCTTTCCTACGATTTCCTCGTCAAACTGTCCTGCCTGTAATTTGAGGAAGAATCCCGCCACGCCGTTGCGCCCGTAAAGCAGTTCTTCGACGGGTATGTTTTCGGATTCCAGTGTATGCATGAATTCGTCGCCTATCGCCTGCATGTGGTTGAGTGCGGTGTCGCGGATGTCGCGCAGCTGCCGGATGTAGTGGTCGAAGAAGTGGTTGTCATCGGTTTTCTCCCTTAGTTTGCTGCCTTTCTCCTTATAGTAGTCGCGGAAGATATTGCGCCCAAAGGTCTTCACCTGTCCGATGATGTTCCAGTTGCGGTTTTCGCTGATGTTGTCCATGATGTATCGCATGATCCACTGCAGGATGCGGTCGTTGCGCGTCAGCGAGTCGATCAGGCTGTCTACCGCCTGTTCCTCCACTTGTATGTCGTTCAGTCCCACGCGCAGGTTGGCCGTCAGGTCAAGTTCTCGCGCCAGATTGCGCAGCACGCTCTGGAAGAAGGTGTCGATGGTCTCTACGCGGAAGTCGTGGTAGTTGTGCAAAAGGAGGTGCAGGGCCTCTCCGGCTCGCTGGCTGACGGTAGTGCTGTCCAGACCTGTCGCCTTGAGGATGTTTTGCCGGTAGCTGTCAGAGTCGGGCAGTCCTTTCCAGATGCCGTACAACTGGCTGAGTATGCGCATCTTCATCTCTTCGGTGGCCTTGTTGGTGAAGGTGACGGCGAGGATGTTGCGGTAGCTCATCGGATTCTCAATGAGCAGCTTGATATATTTCGTGGCCAGTGTGAAGGTCTTTCCTGATCCTGCGCTGGCCTTGTAGACGGTGAGTGGTTTTACCATCGGTTGAAGATGTGAATGGTGAGTTTGCATTCAAACTGGTAGAATTTCGCGCCGAGTATACTGCCGAAGACACCCGTTGAGAACAGGCGGTTGGTGAATCCGTAGCCTATCTCGAAGTAGGGTTTCTGGTGGGCGATGGTGAGGGCACTGAGGTAGAGTCGCTCTGTCTCGATGAAACGTCCTACGACGGGCAGGTACGAGAGTGCCATTAGCGGCGAGTCGTAGGTGGCGTGTGCGCGCAGGTAGTAGTCGGACTCGTTATACCATCTGCTGTTCAGTAGCTGGAACTGTCCTGTCCACTCGTCTTCCCATCCGGTGGGCAGGTTCTCGTCACGGAAGTTTTCGTAGTCGACGAAGTAGTCGGTGCTGCGATTGGTATAGAATCCTGCACCGCCCCTGAGGCTGAGTACGCGCATGCATGGGAGGTCGCGCTTGTAGGAGGCATCAAACTCCCAGCGCTCGTACTGCAGGTTGGACTGCAGCACGTTCTTGATGCTGCGCTCGTAGTTGGCGGTCAGCATGGGACCGTCTTTCCAGGGTGTGAAGTGCAGGCTGATGCGTGGAGAGAAGCTGCGATACTCCGATGGCATTCCGATGTCGCGCATGAATTGCGGGTTGAAGGAGTTGCGGCGGTGGTAGATGACACCTCCCAGCACTTCCAGCCAGGGGAAGAGCACTATATTGTTCTGCAGCAGGATAAACTCGTTGTTGAACACGGGTATCGACTTGTCGAAGCCCACCTTCTTCTGGATGTCTTCAACCAGCTTGGGATTGTTGGTGCGGTTGCCGTTGGCAAACACAAACTCTACAAATCCGTTACGGCGGGCGTTGTAGGTCATGCGCAGCGGGATGGAGTAGTAGAATTGCCGCTGCTTGAAGTTGTAGCCTATCTGCGGATTAGTCCAGATGAACCGGTTGTCGTTCCACATATACTGCACACCAGCCTTGAGACGGTAGGAGAATCCGTGGCTGCGGCTGAAGGCGAAATAGAGGGGATTGAACAGCGGCGAAATGCCCATATAGAGTCCGCCGATGGTTCGTGACTGGCTGTTGATAAGGTTGTCGCCGATGATGTCCCAGGCAATCTCCTTCCAGATGTTGCGACGGTGCTTGACGGTAGTGGTGTCGGCAGCCGCACGCAGGCGTTCCTCGTCGTAATGGTCGTACACTTTCGTCTCTATCTCTGTCAGCGGGGTTGGGCGCAGGGTGGCCATCAGTTCTCTGTCAGTCACTTCTACAACGCTGTCTGGCAGTGTCTTCGGACAGTTGTAGTAGGCCGTGAACTGTGCGCTGACGCGGTTGCCCAGGAACTTGAATCTGGCGGTGGTGGTGCTGCGCTCTGGGATGGCCATCCGCGGGTTTTTGATGCTCATCAGAGCCGTCACGTTGAAGCGTATCATGTCGAATTCCCCTTCGAAGTTGACCGACTGCACACGCCCCGTTGTGGCATCTACAACAGCGTGGCCACTGATGAGCTGTGTATTGTTATTCTTCGGCTTAATGCGCACGATAGCCAGCTCGCTGCCTACGTAGCTGATTTTGTAGCGGTAGAAGCGGCGGTTGGCATAATGGAAGGGTGAGAGCATGTGGTCAGGATAGAGCGTCTCGTTGTAGATGTTGGGTGTCATGAAGTCGAGCATGGCGGGCATCACCTTGCGGTTGCGCGGAATGGTGCCGCAAATCACCTGGCGCGTCAGGTCGTACTCGTTGTCGCTCTTGTACTTCAACTTGCAGTAGGCCTCACCAACATACTGCTTGTCGCCCTTGGCGATAGAGTACATCGTGGGCACCAGGAAGAGCAGGGCGTTGCGATGCTCGGTTTTGAAGTTGTACACCATATACACGTTTTGCTCCGTATCCTCCCGGCTCTCTGCATACGTGTCGTAGTAGCTCCACATGCGATGCAGCAGCAGCGAGTCGGCCGAGTCGCTGGCAAAACAAATGCTGGGCATGAACATCATCATACCCAGCAATAGTGTCCCTATGCATGGCTTTAGATTCACGCCCCAAAATTACAAATAATTTTCGGAGCTGCCAAACTTTAGCCCAAATATTTCATCAAAATGCGTGCATTGCCGCTGTCGCGCAACTTTGCAATGCTTTTTTCGCGTATCTGGCGCACTCTTTCACGTGTCAAGCCCAGCTGGTCACCAATCTCTTCAAGGCCTTTCTCGTGGCATCCGATGCCGAAACACTCACGGATGATAGTGATTTCACGGTCTTTCAGCACCTTCTGCAGCACTGTGTTCAGCTCCTGGGCCATCGACTCGTGGTCAACATGACGGTCGGTACGGCTGTCATCGCCCGACGCCATCACGTCGAGCATGCAGTTGTCCTCGCCGTCCTGAAAGGGAGCATCGATGGATACGTGGTGACCATCGGCCATCATCGACTGCGAAATCTTCTCTTCGTCCATGTTGGTGGCATCGCTCAACTCGCCTACCGAAGGGTGGCGCTGATTCTCCTGCTCAAATTTGTTGATCTCGTGGTTGATTTTGCTCAACGAGCCTACCTGGTTCAGCGGCAGGCGCACGATGCGACTTTGCTCGGCGATGGCTTGCAGAATACTCTGCCGAATCCACCAAACAGCGTATGAAATGAATTTGAATCCACGTGTTTCATCAAACTTCTGTGCGGCCTTAATCAGACCGATGTTACCCTCGTCAATCAAGTCGGTAAGCGTCAGCCCCTGATGCTGATACTGCTTGGCGACAGATACTACGAATCGAAGATTGGCAGTTACCAATTTGTCCTTGGCGCGCTCGCCCTCAGGACCGCCCTTGCGAATTTTCTGAGCCAGCTCAATCTCTTCATCGATGCTGATCAGCGGCGCGCGGCCAATCTCCACCAGATACTTGTCCAGTGCCTCACTTGAGCGATTCGTAATACTCTTTTGAATCTTTAGTTGTCTCATCCTAAACTTGTAAAAAAATACGTAACTATCTGATAGTCAACAGTGTGTATATAAAACACCATTTAAAAGCGATGCAAAGTTACAAAAAAAATCAATACGTTGTTCTCCTTCAGCCTATTATTTTTTATTAAAAAATCTTAATGGGTCAAGCTGAATCGAATATATGTAGCCAGAAGCCTCCCGTGTCAGCAACGTAACTGCCAGAAAGCTACTGCTGCGGCGGCTGCAACATTCAGCGAGTCGACACCATGAGCCATCGGGATGCGAACCACATAGTCGGCCTCTTCTATCGTCTGGTAGGGGAGACCGTCGCCTTCTGTCCCCATGATGATAGCCAAACGCGGTTCAGCCATCAGCTGCGGATGGTCGACGGGGATGGAGTGGGGGGTGAGGGCCATTGCTGCCGTCTTGAAGCCAAACTGCCGCAGCTGGCTTACAGGGCCGTCAATCCATGTCCAGGGCACGAGGAAAACACTACCCATCGATACGCGGACGGCACGACGGTTCAGAGGGTCGCACGAGTCGCGCGTAAGCACCACGCCGTCGATTCCCAGGGCTGCTGCCGAGCGGAAAATAGCTCCAATGTTGGTGGTGTCGCTCACTGCCTCAATGACCACGATGCGGCGGGCATTATCTACCACCTGCTGTAACGAGGGCTGTGGCTTGCGCCTCATGGCACAGAGCACGCCACGAGTCAGCGTATAACCCGTGAGCTGCGCCAGAAGCTCGCGGCTACCGGTATAGACGGGAACATCGGGCGACAGCCGTCTGATGATGTCTTTGGCATCGCCCTCAATGTGCCGTTGTTCGCATAGCAGGGCGGTGGGCTGCCATCCAGCATCCAGGGCTACACGAATCACCTTCGGACTCTCTGCGATGAAGAGTCCCTGGCTGGCTTCGCTCTCCATGCGCAACTGGGCCTCAGTAAGGCGGCTGAACACCTGGACGGCGGGATCGTCTAATGAGGCGATGGTAGGCATTGGATTATGAGTAATTATGATTTGTGATGGCCGTGATATCTGCCGGATTTTCCGGATTTTCCAGCTTTTCCGGCTTTGCCGGAATTTCCAGAGTTGCTGGAGTTGCCGTGATGTTTTCCGGAACGATGGCGGCCACCACGTCCGCGTGAGGGTTTGCGGGGAACGGTAGAGCTGTAGACTGGTCCCTCGCCCAGACCTTCGGGGATAGCGTTCTTGGGGATGTCGCGCTGCAGGAAGCGCTCGATGGCCGAGAAGTAGTGCATGTCGGCATCGCTGACAAAGGTGATGGCGATACCGTCGCGTTGGGCACGGGCAGTACGCCCTATGCGGTGGACGTAGTCTTCGGCATCGTGCGGCACATCATAGTTGATGACACAGAGGATATCGTCGATGTCGATGCCACGAGCCACGATATCGGTGGCCACAAGTACGCTGACCTGTCCGGACTTGAAGCGGTACATTACATCGTCGCGCTCGGCCTGGGAGAGGTCGCTGTGCATGGGGGCACAGTTGATGTGCATGCGCTGTAGCTCGCGGGTGATGTCCTTCACCTTGTCCTTCTTGCCGGAGAAGATGATGACACGTTCCAGCTCGCCAGCCTTGAAGAGAGAGCGGACAATGCCCAGCTTCTGAGGCTCGTAGCACACGAAGGCCGACTGCTGAATCTTCTCAGCGGGCTTGGAGACAGCTATCTTCACCTCTACGGGATTATATAATAAGGTATGTGCGAGCTGCTGTATCTTCTGGGGCATCGTGGCCGAGAACATAATGGTCTGATGCTCGCGGGGCAGCAGCTTTGCAATCGAGAGGATATCGTCGGAGAACCCCATGTCGAGCATGCGGTCGGCCTCGTCGAGCACAAAGAACGTGAGACGCGACAGGTCGACATGTCCCATGCGGATGTGGGAGAGCAGGCGACCGGGAGTGGCTATAATCACGTCGGCACCCATCTTCAAGCCTTTCATCTCTTGGTCGAAGCGGTTGCCGTCGTTGCCACCGTAGACGGCCACGCTGCTGATGCCGTCAAGATAATAGCCGAAGCCCTGCATGGCCTGGTCGATCTGCTGAGCCAGCTCGCGGGTGGGCGACATCACGATGCAGTTGACGACATCCTTGGGGAACCCGCCGTCGTCGAGCATGCTCAGGATTGGCAGCAGATAGGCAGCCGTCTTGCCGGTGCCCGTCTGTGCCACACCGATGAGGTCGCGGCCGTCGAGTATCTCAGGAATACAACGTTCCTGTATGGGTGTCATCTCCTCGAAGTGCATATCGTAGAGTGCATCAAGGATATTATCGTTTAAATACGTTTCTTCGAAATTCATTGGAAATTTTGAATTTTTAATTATTCATTTAATTCGGTGCTTGCCGGTAGCAGAAGTAGGCAATGAAAGCGTACAGGATGTTGGGAACCCACGCGGCTAGCATCGGCGGCGTGTTGGCATTGATGGCAAAGGTGGCACTCACCGTTTGTAGCAAGATGTAGGTGAAGGAGAGTGCCAGACCAATACCGAGGTATAGACCCATGCCTCCCTTACGCTTGCGCGATGATAGCGAAACACCGATGATGGTGAGGATGAACGAGGCGAACGACGAGGCGATACGCTTGTGGAACTCCACCTCGTATTGTACCACGTTGCTGGAACCGCGCTCCTGCTGCTTGGAGATGTAGCGCAGCAGCTCGGGCGACGTGAACGTCTCCTGCTGCCCCTTTGAGAACACCAAGTCCATCGGCTCCATCTGTATCAGCGTGTCGAGTTCGCTACCAGAGGTGATCTGTTCGCGCATACCCTTCAGCGTGCGGATCTTGTAGTTGCGTGCCTTCCAGTGGTAACGCTCCTCGGCAATGGTGTCGTACTGGATGATGTTGGCATTCATTTGACTGACCAGCTTCTTGTTCTCGAACTTATACAATGCAAAACCGTAGCCCGTCTTGCGCAGGTCATCGTATTGCGAGATATAAGCCACCACACCCTTGTCGACCATTAGTTGAATGTTGGATGCTGACGTATTCTTCTTGTTGTTCTTGTAGAGAGACTCAAAGTCATGGCGGACAATATTGCCCTGCGGAATGACGTAGGCCCCCAGGTAGTAATTGAGCACGGCAATGAGGGCTGCGGAGATAAGATAGGGGCGCAGCAGCCGCTTGAAGCTCATCCCGCAGGCCAGCATGGCGATAATCTCAGAGTTGCCTGCCAGTTTCGAAGTGAAGAAGATGACGGCAATGAAGACGAACAGTGGCGAGAAGAGGTTGGCGAAATAGGGTACGAAGTTCATGTAGTAGTCGAACACAATGGCGCGCAGAGGAGCATGGAAACTTGTGAACTTGGCCAGGTTCTCGTTGACATCGAAGACTATCGAGATACTAATGATGAGGACGATTGAGTAGACATAGGTGCCGATGAACTTCTTGATAATATACCAGTCAAGCCGTTTCGGGAATTTTCTCATTTTTTCATTTCTCATATCTCATTCCTCATTTAAAGCCTGCGACCGAGGTCAGAGACTATGCTGCGTTTCCATTGTGTAAAGTCGCCCTGTTCGATGTGCTGACGAGCATCGGTAACCAGGCGCAGATAGAAGGCCAGATTGTGGATGGAGGCTATCTGCAGAGCCAGCAACTCCTGTGCTTTGAACAGGTGGTGCAGGTAGGCCTTTGAGTGCAGACGGTCGATGTCGCAGCCATCAGGGTCGATGGGGGAGAAGTCGTCCTCCCACTTCTTGTTGCGCAGATTCATCGTACCCTGATAGGTGAAGAGCATGGCGTTGCGCCCGTTACGGGTTGGCATCACGCAGTCGAACATGTCGACACCACGCTCGATGGCCTCCAGAAGATTCTGCGGTGTACCGACGCCCATCAGATAGCGGGGACGATCCTTGGGCAAAATATCGTTTACCACCTCAATCATCTCATACATCACCTCAGTAGGCTCACCAACGGCTAGTCCTCCGATACTGGCACCGCCACCATCATCCAACTTGCCCAGCGTGTCAACCACATGCTTGGCAGCCTCCTGGCGCAGGTCTTTATAGGTACAGCCCTGCACGATGGGGAACAGCGTCTGGTTGTGGCCGTACAGCGGTTCCGTCTCGTTGAAGCGCTTGACGCAGCGGTCAAGCCACCGCTGAGTCAGCCCTAACGACTTTTTGGCATACTGGTAGTCGCTCTGTCCTGGCGGGCACTCGTCGAGGGCCATCATGATGTCGGCACCGATAATGCGCTCTGTGTCCATCACGTTCTCAGGAGTGAAGAAATGCTTCGAGCCGTCGATGTGCGAGCGGAACTCACAGCCTTCCTCTTTCAGCTTTCGGATGCCTGTCAAGGAAAAAACCTGAAAACCACCAGAATCCGTCAGGATGGGCTTGTCCCATGTGTTGAACTTGTGCAGGCCACCAGCCTTACGCAAAATGTCAAGTCCCGGACGCAGATACAGATGGTAGGTGTTGCCCAAGATAATCTGTGCCTTTACCTGTTCGCGTAGTTCCTGGAAATGTACGCCCTTCACCGAGCCGCACGTTCCAACAGGCATGAAGATTGGGGTAGTGATCTGACCGTGGTCGGTAGTAATCAAGCCGCTTCGCGCACTACTGTATGGGTCGTTATGCTGAACTTCGAAAGTCACAAAGACCCCCCTTCTGCCTCAGAAGAGGCTATATTAGACTTTTTTCTTCCCTTGCAGTCCATTGAGGTCCCCTCGGAGACGGTAGAGGAGGTTTCCTCAATTGTGAAATCAAGAGGTTTCTCCACGATTTCATCGGTCAGGGCGAAGTTCCAGACATCCTGTACGTTCTCCACATAGTGGAACTGAACACCTTTCAGATACATCTCTGGAATTTCGTTGATATCCTTCTCGTTCTCCTGGCACATCACGATGTCGGTAATGCCGGCACGCTTGGCAGCCAGTATCTTCTCCTTGATGCCTCCCACGGGCAATACCTTTCCGCGCAGGGTAATCTCACCAGTCATGGCCGTGTTCTTACGAACCTTTCGCTGGGTGAGGGCAGAGGCGATAGACGTTGCTATCGTAATACCTGCCGAGGGGCCGTCCTTGGGAGTGGCACCCTCAGGTACATGGATGTGGATGTTCCACTGGTCGAAGATACGGTAGTCAATGCCCAGCACGTCGACGTGGGCCTTGACATACTCCAGGGCAATGACGGCACTCTCCTTCATTACGTCTCCTAGATTGCCCGTCAGTGTCAACTTCGAACCTTTGCCTTTCGACAGCGATGTCTCGATGAAGAGTATCTCACCGCCAACACTCGTCCACGCCAGTCCTGTAACGACACCAGCGTAAGAGTTTCCCTGATAGATGTCGCGATAGAAAGGTGGCTTGCCCAACAGGTCTTCTATCTCGGTGGGAGTGATTTTCTCGTATGGAAGCTCTCCCCCCCCTGCCTTCTTGAAGGCCAACTTACGCAACGACTTGTTGATTTGCTTCTCCAGCTGGCGCACACCACTCTCACGGGTGTACTGCTCAATCATCTTCTCGATGGCGGGCTTGGTAAACGTCAACTTCTTGTCGTTCAACCCCGTGTTCTCCTTCTCTTTCGGAATGAGGTGACGTTTGGCAATCTCGTATTTCTCCTCCGTGATATATCCGCTGACCTCGATAATCTCCATACGGTCGAGCAGTGGGCGGGGGATGGTGCCGAGATTGTTGGCAGTAGCGATGAACATCACCTTCGACAAGTCATAGTCTACATCGAGGTAGTTGTCGTGGAAAGCACTGTTTTGCTCAGGGTCGAGCACTTCGAGCAGGGCAGAGGCTGGGTCGCCGTTGTGAGTGTTCTGCGTCACCTTGTCAATCTCGTCGAGGATAAAGACGGGATTGCTGGATCCTGCTTTCTGGATGTTCTTGATGATACGGCCAGGCATCGCACCGATGTAGGTGCGGCGGTGACCACGAATCTCGGCCTCGTCGTGCAGACCTCCTAAAGAGACTCGCACGTATTTACGCTTCAAGGCATCGGCAATCGACTTGCCCAGCGAGGTCTTACCAACACCTGGAGGACCATAGAGGCAGAGGATGGGCGACTTCAGGTCGCCACGCAGCGAGAGTACGGCAATGTACTCCAGAATACGCTCCTTTACCTTCTCCATGCCATAGTGGTCGCGGTCTAATATCTTCTGGGCGCGCTGCAGGTTGAGGTCGTCTTTCGTGTATTCTCCCCAAGGCAGTCCCACCAGCGTCTGCAGATAGGTGAGCTGAACATTGAAGTCGGGTGAGTTCTGGTTGACCTGATCCAGCTTCTCCAGTTCCTTGTAGAAGTATTTCTCTACTTCTTCCGGCCATTTCTTCTTGCGGGCTTTTTCTTGCAGGTCTTTCTTCTCAGGCGAGCTTTCGTTGCCCATTTCGGCCTGCAGGTTCTTGATTTGCTGTTGTAGGAAGTAGTTGCGCTGCTGCTCGTCAATATCGTCGCGCGTCTTGTTGCGGATATTCTGCTTGAGCGTCTGCAAATTGATTTCGCGGTTGACGATGCGCATGAGGTTGAATAAGCGCTCCTTGATGCTGTCGGTCTGTAGCAGCGACATCTTCTCCTTAATGCTAAATGGCATGTTGGAGCAGATGAAGTTCAGTGCCATGATATTGTTGCCAACATTCTTAATGGCAAAGGCGGCCTCATCAGGGATATCATCGCTCATCTGGATGTACTCTGCCGTCTGCTGGCGAAGGTCTTCGATGGCGGTGTTGAACTCTACATCATGCTTGTCGGGTTCTTGCTCTTGTGCCATCATGGTGTGTCCTATCAGATAAGGCTGGTACTTGACTATCTCCGTCAGAAGCAGACGACCAAGACCTTGTACGATGGCTGTGATATTGCCGTTGGGCAGCGTCAGAATCTTCAGCACCTTGGCATATACGCCAATGTCGTAGAGGTCGGCACGGATGGGAATCTCCACTTCGGGGTCTCGTTGGCAGATAACGCCGATGACGGCTCCCGTCTTTTCTGCCTTGCGTATGAGCTTCATGCTCGATTCGCGGCCTATGAGGATGGGCGATACCACACCGGGAAACAATACTAGATTCCTTACTGCCAAGATTGGCAGTGAGTCGGGCATATCCATATTTGTCAGGTCGCTATACTCGCCCTCTACATCGGCAATCATCGAAAACGACCTGTTCTTATTATCCATATACATGGTGACTTTTTCTTCCATTTTCTTCTTTTATATTCTCTGTCTTTTCCATTCGGGCTGCAAAGTTACAATTTTTTATTGGAATAACGCGCGCACGATAAGATATTTTAATAACTTCAATGGATTTTGTATCCTTTTCAATAATTCAGGTAGAAATCAGCCATCATTCTGCAATAGTTCTCATCGCCCACCGTCATCACCTCGAAGCTTCGCTCACAGGAATGTTTCTTGAAAGCCAGCAAAAACCGACGAGCCGACTGGTTGGGGGTTGTTCGAACTGCCAACACTCGGCTGGGGAAGAACCCCATAAACGTTGCCTCATCCTCCATGCGTTTTCGGTAGTCGAAAGGAACCACCACGCTCAGTTCTCCATCATCTTTCAGCAACCTGTGGGCGGCATGCATCAGCTCGGCATAAGTCAGCGTATCGGTGTGGCGAGCCATATTCCGCAGGGCATTGGGAGTTTTCAGGGATTTGTCAAAGAATGGCGGATTGCTCACCATCGCGTCGAAAGCACCCTCGTATTCCTGTACGGCTTTCCTGACAATGCTGATGCGGTCGGCAAAAGGTGATGATGACACGTTTTTGGCAGCTTGGCATACAGCACCGTTGTCAATATCGATACCCGTTACGCAAGCATTAGTGTAGCGCTGGGCCATCATCAGTGCCACCAATCCTGTACCTGTACCAACATCAAGCACGGTAGGATGCGGAGCCATTGATGGGGGAATGGAAGCCCATGCACCGAGCAACACGCCATCTGTCCCAACCTTCATGGCACATAAATCCTGTTCTATTGAAAACTGCTTGAATCTGAACATCCTTCTTGGCAATTGTTGTCGTTTATTGATGAAATCCTGTACGTACAAACTCTTCATATTGTCCTTGGTAGCCATTGAACACGTTGATATCGACGGGCCCTGTAATACCATTAACACGACCGTCAGGACACAATTGCCAATAGACCAGTTTCACATCGGGCTTATATTGTCCGTATCGGGCTATCCACACATTGTATTTCTTCTTGATATCGGCAGCATTGACCATGTGCTTGTTAATGAACATCTGATTGACATACAGGATGGGGCGCATACCTGTGCGGCTCTCAACAATCTGCATGAATGTGCGGATACGCCGCATCAGTTCTTCCGTACCACCAATTTGAAGAATCTGCGCATCGCTGGGTTCCACATCGAGTACAGGTGGAAAATCACCTTTACGGAATAGGGTGTGGTTGACGAAGTAATTGGCCTGTGCCTGTGCAGAGGAACGCAAGGAGAAGAAGTGGTAGGATCCGACGTGAAAACCGTGGCGTTTCGCCTGAGCATAGTCACTGGCGAAGTAACGGTTACGGATCGTGGTTCCCTCGGTAGACTTGATATACACAAACGAGACGGGGTAGGTGAGTCCTTCCGTATCATGACGATTGCCCAGTGAGGTGATACGGAGTTGTCGCCAGTTGATACCGTAGCGATGACGGCCTTTCTCATGCTGGTGGCGCGAAATGTCAATACCATAGATACGCTCAGCAGTATACCTTAGCTTCTCGCCGAGGAACTTGCCTTTTTTCCATTCTCCAATACGAAGTTGGTGATTCGGTGAAGAGTCGAAGCCGAAGCCGTGAAGTCGGTCGTCCATCCAAAAGCCCTCTTTATGACACCCGTCCCATTCGTCCATAGTACCCTGTCCGCAAGCTATATACCATCTGTCCATTTGTCCGCAATAGATTCCTATTGAATCCATACGAATAGCGGTTACAACGGTGTCGCAGTCGAAAAGAGCCGAAACAATACGTCCCCGATAGTCGCGGACAATGCCTTTTCCGGAGAATGTTCCTGTATGGAAATGACCAGCATACCAGTAACCGCCAAGGGTCTTGACGGCTACGAAAGAGCGATCTTTGGCAGGGATGCGCCTTCTGCTAATGACAATATTAGATGGGGTTGCCGACTTGGAGGAAAGAGCGGATAACCGAGCCAGCTGTGAATGCAATTGGTTGTTATATTGTGCTACGAGGTTATAACCGTCATCGGTGACGTTGTGAACGCGCAGATAGTAACGCATTTCCTCCATCTCGTCGTGAAGATGTTGTAGGGCAAGACGTATAGAATCACCCGTTGGCTGTTGTCGGAAAAGAATTTCAATCTTATCTGGAATGCGGGTTGACTGCTTGGAATGATAAGACACAACTGGATTCAGCGGATTCAGCAAGACAACGAAAACGAGAATCGTGAGGTCTGTAAGAGTCGTTATGGTTTTCTTGTTATTCAAAGCTTATCGTTTTAATCTTTATTTTTGTCCTCCAGCCAGGCATCTATGAGCCAGCGGGCAATGCTAAGTTTCTCTGGAATATGGGGCAGATGCTCACAGTCGAACCAGGAGCCTTTTGACAACTCAGAGCGTTGCAGATGAATGCGTCCTCCGTCATAATCTGCCGTAAAGCCAACCATCAGGCCACAGGGGTAAGGCCAGGGTTGTGAGGCAAAATAACGCAGATTCTTAATATGAATTCCTGTTTCTTCCAGCACTTCACGATGAACAGCTTCCTCCAGCGTCTCTCCTGTCTCTACGAATCCTGCAACAAGACCGTAATGGTCATCACGGAAGTTGTTGGCGTGGACAAGGAGTATCTCTTCCTTCATGGTGACAGGGTTTTCGGACACATGACGGCGTACTAATACGATGACGGCTGTGGCTAATTGCGGCCACACCTCCTTCCCACAGTGCTCGCATTTCTTTGAGATATCTGTATCGAAGTGCATATGGCCTCCGCAGCAACCGCAGAACTTGGTGTTCTGATCCCAGTAAAGTAGCTCGTGGCATTTGCCAGCAAGCAGGTAGTCTTCTTCAGACAGTTGATAATAGCTCTGCCGGAGTGGACACATTTCATATCGGCTATGATCAGTGATGGGGGTGTCGATACGGTATGTTTTCGCACCGTTGGCGTTGATGACCGTTGTCCAAGGTTTTAGGTCAACTGGATTCGTAATGGGTATGGTATAACCCTCAGCTGATCTTTCAAGTACGAGATCACTTTGGCAGAAGACGAAGTGCTTAGTAGGCATAGTATGATATAATTGTTGTGTAGGGTTGTCGGATGTGGGGCAGCTACTCTTTGAACAAGATACGACGGTCACGCTCGATGGCTGGGAGTGCCCAAGATTCCGGTATGAAATGCCAGTTGTTGAGGGAGCGAGGACATACGACCCCCTCCAGTTCAATCTTTTGTGTCAGGTAGTAGCGCTGATCGCGCTCACTCATAAATACAATACGGCCTGGAATAGAGTCTGAGGGAATTCCGGCACCACGCATGAGTAATTCTCCACCGCCGTTTCCGCGATAGCTGTTCATTGCAGCCAGATACCATTTGTCTTCCTCAAACGGCCGGCCGTCAGAGAATTGAAGAATATGAACTTTTTCACCGTCAGGCTTTGTCACGTCTACCTCATAGTCAATCCCTGCTGCGGAGTCAAAGTTGAATGTAAGGTTTTTGAAACCGAGCCGTTGCTGGTCGCCCCACGCTCGTTCAGAAAGCAGCATGATATGGTCTTCAGACGATTGCATAGTGTTTACCCATTGGTCATAGCTCATTTCAAGCATATTACGTATCTCCCTACCTGTCATGCGAAGTGCATAAATCTGGTTTTCATAGCGATATAGCTTGAACATATCGCTCATATAAACTGGTCCTGCTTTGATTTCAGTATCAAATTGTAGGGGGGCATTGAAAGATACGTCGGCATTGGTCATCTCCAATTGCAATTCATGGATATAGTCGGTAAATGGTGCCGATCCGAAGAAACAGTCGCGTGAACGGATGGGAATTTGGAATGTGCCAATCTGCCGTTCGACAAAACTGCGTACACTGTCAATTTGGGGCTGAAAACAACGCATAAAATCCTCGTCAATACTTTCTTTGGTAATGTCTATGATTTCGCCTTGTTTTTCAATAACCCGAACGCGCTTTTTCCCCTTTTCTGATGTATCTCGAACTCTCATCTTGATGGTGGCTTGTGCCACGTTGACAGCATTGCAGGAAGGGTTAAGGCATAACGTGCCGTGAACTGTTTCCTTTCGCTCGGTATGATCATGCCCGAAGAATATCACGTCAAAACCGTCAACCTGCTCTGCAATCTTTTTCGTTGCATCTTCATCATAGTGGAGAGTGGCTATTCCACCGTCCCATCCGCTATGAAACAATCCTATGACAATATCTGCTTGTTCTTTTTCACGCAGCAGTTTTACCCATTTTCGGGCAGCATCAACCATTTCTTCAAAACGCATTCCCGACCACAAGTTTTGGTGTAGCCAATTGGGAATGGCAGGAGTGAGTAGGCCGAGTACAGCAATCCTGATGCCTTCGCGTTCCAGCATGAGATAAGGCTCCACATATGGCTTACCACTCTTAAGGTCGATGATGTTGGCACCAAGGGTAGGACAATCCAATTCGCGAATCCATTTGTCGTAAACTGCATGTCCTGTCTCAACATCGTGATTGCCGAATGCTTCAGCATCGTACCTTAGATAGTTGACGACCTGTGCAGCCGTATTGGGCAGGTC
This sequence comes from uncultured Prevotella sp., assembly GCA_946415755.1. Lineage (GTDB taxonomy): Bacteria > Bacteroidota > Bacteroidia > Bacteroidales > Bacteroidaceae > Prevotella. The sequence continues at coordinate 52,189 of CAMKTS010000018.1, forward strand.
GGTCTTGACGAAATTTGCATAGTAGCAAGTGGGCTGCCCTTGTAGAATATCACCATTCTCCAGCAATATCAGCCGCTCGCCATACATCTCACGCTGCCGCTTGATGTAAGTGCTGACACGAGCCATTGTGCCGCGCATTGGACGGCGCTCAATGAAGTCGTAAGGGAAAAAAGCTCCGTGTACGTCACTTGTTTCAATAAAACGGAGCGTGACGGTCTTTTCTTTTGCCATAGTGGTCTGAATGATGCACAAAAGTGCCAGGATTATGAGCGTTGTTTTCTTCATAGTTGCAAAGTTACGACTTTTTTTTATTTCCACCAAGCCTTTGGGCACGGTTTTTGCTGTAAAATCTGTAGAAAAGGACAAAATAATAAAAGAAGGAGGGCACAGATATGGCATTTATTGACTATTACAAGATTTTGGGCGTTGACAAGACGATACCACAGAAGGATGTGAAGAAGGCGTATCTGAAACGCGCCAAGCAATTTCATCCGGACTTGCACCCAGATGATCCGAAAGCTCAGGCAAAGTTCCAGGCGCTACAAGAAGCGTATGATGTGATTGGTGACCCTGAGAAGCGCACAAAATACGACAAGTATGGCGAACAGTGGAAACAGGCCGAGCAGTTTGAACAGGCCGGCGGAAGCGGTTATGGCGGCTTTGGCACACAATGGGGCAGTAGTGGTGGCAGCCCCTTTGATGGTTTCGACTTCTCGCAATTCTCAGGCGGTGGAGGTTTCTCGTCGTTCTTCCAAGACCTGTTTGGCGGCATGGTTGCCCATCGTTCACGGCGTGCTTCCTCATCAAGTGAGGCGAAGCCACATCACACGGAGGCCACTGTCACACTAGACCTCTACACAGCCCTCTTGGGCGGCGATGTGATGGTGACCACGGGTACAGGCGAACGACTTAAGCTGAAGGTAAAGCCAGAGACGCAACCAGGTACGAAGGTTCGCTTGCGAGGTAAGGGCAGGGGAGGAAACGACCTGATTATTACTTATCAAGTGAAACTACCTGTCAATTTGACGCAGCGCCAGTGTCAGTTGTTGCGAGATATGCAGCAGGAAGGGCGTTAAGGCTTTAATCGTCATCCCTTGTTATTCAGGAAGGCCTCGGCACGCTCGAGGTCTTCTGGCGTATCTATTCCTACCGTTTCAATGTTTGTCAATCCCACACGAATGCGATAGCCATTCTCTAACCAGCGCAACTGTTCCAGGCTCTCAGCCAGTTCCAATGGCGACTGCGGAAGCTGGGTTATTTCAAGAAGCACCCCACGACGGTAAGCGTAGACGCCAAGATGTTTGAGATAGGGGAAAGCAGTGAACCAATTCTCACCTTGTGCATTTCGTATATAGGGGATGACGGAACGGCTGAAATAAAGTGCAAAGCCTTTCTTGTCAACGACTATTTTGGGCGAGTTGGGATTTTTGGCAGCCTCCATGCTGTCAAAATGCTTGCCTAAAGTGCCAATCTGTGTGTTCTCATCATCAAACAGCTGCTTCAGGGTAATAATCTGACTGGGGTGTACGAACGGTTCGTCGCCTTGTATATTGATGATGACATCAGGTGCTTCGTATTCCAGAACGCCTGAGGCAATGATTATCTCACAAGCCTCCTCTATACGGTCGGTACCACTCTTATGGTCAGAGCGAGTCATAACAGCTCGTCCGCCAAAAATCTCTACCGTCTGACGTATACGTTCATCGTCAGTGGCCACAAAAACGTCTTCCAAAACAGATGCCGCCTGTTCGTAAACTCGTTGTATTACAGTCTTGCCACCCAACATGGCTAATGGTTTCCCAGGGAAGCGCGTTGAAGCGTAACGCGCAGGAATAATGCCGATAAACTTCATATTGTTTCTTAATTTGGCTGCAAAGATACTAAATAAATCCAAAAAACTTGGTAGTATCGGATATTTTTCTTACCTTTGTCTTGTTTTATGGAAATCAAGATATGAAATTACACAATATTCTATTAATAATGATGATGTCGGCATCGACGGTGTCGGCACAGAAAATTACCCTTGGCTCCTGTCAGACGAAAGACGGTGGCAGCTATCAGGGAGAGATGCAGGCAGGGAAACCTGAGGGAAAGGGAAAAACCATCTGGAAGAACGGCAACATCTATGAGGGCGAGTACGAAAAGGGGAAACGACAGGGCTACGGTGTCTACACCTTTACAGACGGTGAGAAGTATGAAGGCCAGTGGTTTCAGGATCAGCAGCATGGTCAGGGAACTTACTATTTCCAGAATAACAACAAGTACGTTGGCTTGTGGTATCGTGACTTTCAGCAGGGTCATGGTACGATGTATTACTACAACGGCGACCAATATGTAGGTGACTGGAAACAAGACAAGCGTCATGGGAAGGGCCGCTATACGCATCATGGCGGTGCTTGGTATGATGGCGAGTGGGCTGGAGACAAGAAGAACGGTAAGGGTACTTACGACTGGGGCGACGGGGCTTCATACGAAGGTCAGTGGAAGGACAATCAGCGCAGTGGAAAGGGCACGTTCAAATATGCCACCGGTGACATCTATATCGGTCAGTGGTCTAACGATGTGCAAAATGGTAAGGGCATCTATAAGTTTCAGAATGGTGACACCTATGAAGGTGATTATGTAGATGGGACCCGCACGGGTCAGGGCGTTTTCCGTTATGCTAATGGCGACAAATATACGGGACAGTTCCTGAAGGGAGACAAACAAGGTCAGGGAATGCTTGTATGGAAAAACGGCAACAGCTATAGTGGCGAATGGAAACAGGACAAGCCCAATGGCCGTGGAAAACTGATGATGAAGAATGGTGACGTTTATGAAGGCCAGTTCCGTAATGGTCAGATTCACGGAGAGGGTATTGCGCGATATGCAGATGGCTCGAAATTCAAGGGCCATTTCAAACAGGGCAAGCGTCACGGCCCTGCCATTGAGGAAGATAAGGACGGTAAGCGTTTTGAAGGTTCCTATGTTGATGATTATCGTGATGGTCGCTTTGTTGAAAAAGACCGCAACGGCAATATCACAGCTCAAGGCACCTATACGCGAGGCCGTCGTGAACTTGACAGAAACAATTAAACCCAATAAAAACAAACAGTTATGATTATTGACACACTTGACAACTTGAAAAACTACGCTTCGGTGAACCCGTTGTTCCCCAAGGTGGTTGAATTTTTGAAAAACCATGATCTCAATGCCCTTGAGGCCGGTAAACATGAGATTGAAGGCAAGGATCTCTTCGTCAACATCCAGATGGCCAAGGGACGTACACCTGCTGAAGCTGTTATTGAAACCCACAATAACATGATAGATATCCAGATACCTCTCTCCGATGCAGAGACCTTCGGCTATACCCCACGGGTCAACCTGCCAGCTGCTGAATACAATGCCGAGAAGGACATCACCAAGATTCCTGAACTGGCTGCTGAAAGCTATGTCACCTGTCAGCCGGGCATGATGGCCATCTTCTTCCCTCAGGACGGTCATGCTCCCTGTATTGCCGGCGTTCCTGAAATCAAGAAGGCGATATTCAAGGTAAAGGCTTAATTACTTTAAGACACAATACTATGGCAACGACAAAGAAAACAACTACCGCAAAGAAGGCTGCTCCTGTCAAGAAAGCTTCTGCCAAGAAGGTTGCAACGAAGAAAGTGGCCAAGAAAGTTGAGGAACCGCAACATATTGGATTGGTGCGCAATGACTCATGGCTTGAACCTTTTGAGCAAGCCATTCAGGGTCGTCATGATCACGCTCTGTGGAAGATTGGCCAGTTGACCAAGAATGGCAAGCAGACACTGTCTCAGTTTGCTTCCGGTCACCTGTATTTCGGCCTGCACAAGTTGACCAAGGGCTGGGTATTCCGTGAGTGGGCACCCAACGCGACAGAGATTTATCTGATTGGCGACTTCAACAACTGGCAGGAAAGCGACAAATACAAGTGCAAGCGCATTGAGGGTACAGGCAACTGGGAGTTGAAACTCTCAGAGAAAGCGCTGAAGCACGGTCAGCTCTACAAGATGAAAGTTCGCTGGAACGGCGGCGAAGGTGAGCGTATACCAGCTTGGTGCCAGCGTGTGGTACAGGATGAGCAGACGAAGATTTTCTCTGCCCAGGTATGGAACCCTGAGAAGCCATACGAATTCAAGAAGAAGAACTTCAAGCCCAACAAGTCACCGCTGCTGATTTATGAGTGTCATGTAGGTATGGGACAGGATGCCGAAAAGGTGGGTTCCTATAAGGAGTTTACTGCAAACGTTCTTCCGCGAGTGAAGAAGGACGGCTATAATGCTATTCAGGTGATGGCCATCCAGGAGCATCCTTATTATGGTTCCTTCGGCTATCACGTGAGTTCTTTCTTTGCTCCCTCGAGCCGTTTTGGTACTCCAGAGGATTTGAAGGAGATGATTGATACGGCTCACAAGATGGGGATAGCCGTTATTATGGATATTGTGCATTCGCACGCTGTGAAGAACGAGGTGGAAGGCTTGGGCAACCTTGCTGGCGATCCCAACCAGTTCTTCTATCCTGGCGACCGTCACGAGCATCCGGCATGGGACTCTCTTTGCTTCGACTATGGTAAGGATGACGTGCTTCACTTCCTGCTCTCCAACTGTAAATACTGGTTGGAGGAGTATAAGTTCGATGGATTCCGTTTCGATGGTGTGACCTCCATGCTGTACTACTCTCACGGTTTGGGTGAGGCATTCGGCGGTTATGGCGACTACTTCAACGGCCATGAGGACGACAACGCTATTTGCTATCTCACGTTGGCCAACTGTCTTATTCACGAAGTGAACCCTCAGGCCATTACTATCGCCGAGGAAGTGTCTGGTATGCCTGGTTTGGCAGCCAAGTTCGAGGACGGCGGCTACGGCTTTGACTACCGTATGGCCATGAATATTCCCGACTACTGGATCAAGACTATTAAAGAGGTACGCGATGAGGACATCAATGTATGCTCTATTTTCTGGGAGGTGAAGAATCGCCGTCCTGACGAGAAGACCATTTCCTACTGCGAGAGCCACGATCAGGCACTCGTGGGCGACAAGACCATCATTTTCCGTCTTATCGACGCAGATATGTACTGGCATTTCAAGAAGGGCGATGAGAACGATATGGCCCATCGCGGCATAGCCCTTCACAAGATGATCCGTCTGGTTACGGCAGGTGCCATCAACGGTGGCTATCTCAACTTCATGGGTAATGAATTCGGGCATCCTGAGTGGATTGACTTTCCTCGCGAGGGCAATGGCTGGTCGTATAAGTATGCACGCCGCCAGTGGAACCTTGTCGATAACAAGGAGCTGTGCTACCACTGGCTGGGCGACTTCGACCGTAAGATGCTGGAGGTTATCAAGAGCCAGAAGAACTTCCAGGCAACTCCTGTGACTGAGATTTGGCATTCCGACGGTGACCAGGTGCTCTGCTATATGCGCGGCGACTTGGTATTCGTATTCAACTTCTCGCCGACACGCAGCTACACCGACTACGGCTTCCTCGTGCCCACCGGCAGCTATGAGGTGGTGCTCAACACGGATGCGAAGGAGTTTGGCGGCAACGGTTTTGCCGATGATACCATTACGCACATCACCAACTACGACCCGCTCTACGTACAGGATCATAAGGAGTGGCTGAAACTGTATATTCCGGCTCGTTCGGCCGTAGTTCTGAAGAAGCAATGAAATTGAACTTTCGCCGTATATGGCAATCTTCCTTAATAGTGGCTATACTGATGCTCGTCATCGGTATAGCCATTGATAAAGGCGAGGTGGAGCGCTATATCGACCGTATGGATCGTTATATGGCCGATGGTGACTATGCTTCGGCGCTGCAGGTAGGCATTGAGTCGGACAAGAGCAATGCCCGTCTGACGCAGCTCCGTGTTGAGGCGCTGGCTCACGAGCACCTGTTAGGCGAACGCCTGTTCTCCTATCCTGTCAGGGGCGCTGGAGCCTCTCTGGTGGCCAAGGGTGGCGACTATGAGTTGTGTGCCTATCTGATTGACAAGAATCTGGACAAGTTTGCAGACGCTCTTTCGAAATACTATCCTGCTGGCAAGCCGCTGCCGCGCTACTATCGCGAGGCATTGGTGCTGTACAACCACCTGCGCTCCAGTCCGTCCGTCGTTTATCACGACAATGTGCTGGATACCGACTACCGTGACCTGCAGGAGCTGGAACGCCGTCACCGGTCTTGGAATGCGCGTAGGATGGCCGTTTTCCAGAACTATGAAGGTACTTATTGGTACTATTATGAATACGAGAACCGTCAGAAATGATATGATTTTTGATTTTTTTTCGGCGAATTAGTGCTATTTTACAATTAAAATGTGTAATTTTGCAGCATTAAAAACAAGAATTCTTATTTTTTATGGTACATAATATCTTCAAGGGTTTAGGTATTGCACTGATAACTCCCTTTTTGGAAGATGGGTCGGTAGATTATAAATCGCTGATTCGTCTGGTGGAATATCAGCTGAACAACGGTGCGGATTTTTTCTGCATTCTGGCAACAACCGGTGAGACGCCGACCTTGTCGCCTGGGGAAAAGAAGAAAATCAAGGACTTGGTAGTCAGCTTAGTGGGAGGCCGCGTTCCCATTCTGATGGGATGTGGCGGCTACAACACGGCAGCTGTGGTAGAAGAGCTGCAGACGGGTGATTTTCAGGGTATCGACGGCATACTGAGTGTATGTCCGTATTACAACAAGCCTTCGCAGGAGGGTCTCTACCAGCATTTCAAGGCCATTGCCGCAGCCACGAAGCTGCCCGTAGTATTATATAATGTACCTGGGCGCACGGGCGTGAACATGAAGGCTGAGACAACCGTTCGTCTGGCTCACGACTGCGACAACATCGTAGCCATCAAGGAGGCTTCTGGCAATCTGGAACAGGTTGATGAAATCATCAAGAACAAGCCTAAGGGTTTTGACGTGATTTCTGGCGATGATTCTCTTACGTTCCCTATGGTGTCGTGTGGTGCCGTGGGCGTCATCAGTGTTATCGGCAATGCGCTTCCTAAGGAGTTCTCCAAGATGATACGGCTTCAGATGAAGGGCGAGTACGATTCGGCTCGCAAGATTCACCATCGCTTTATCGACCTTTTCTCGCTGCTGTTTGTCGACGGCAATCCTGCCGGTGTCAAGGCGATGCTTCACGAGATGGGGTATATTCAGAACATTCTGCGCCTGCCGCTGGTTCCTACGCGCATCAGCACGCTGCAGCGTATGAGTGAGATTATGAAGGAGCTGAAGATATAATATTGAGACTGAGCTTTTTACGGTTACTAAAGTAGAGTATTTCTCGAATGGAAGAAATAAGGGTGATACACGAGATAACGCCGCTGATGGGTAAGGATGCGCTCTACATTGCCGACCGTCGGAAGAAGGAGTTTACCTATCCCATCCACAACCACGAGGTGTTCGAGCTGAACTTTGTGGAGCATGCCGCTGGTGTGCGCCGCACCGTTGGCGACAACAGCGAGGTGATTGGCGATTACGACCTGGTGCTGATTACCAGTCCTGACCTGGAGCACGTTTGGGAGCAGAACACCTGTACCAGCGAGGATATCCGCGAAGTGACCATCCAGTTCTTCTTCGACCTGAGCGACGATGGTTTCCTCTCCAAGACCCCTTTCTATTCCATGCGTAAGATGCTGCTGGAAGCCCGCAAGGGTTTGGCCTTTCCGCTGGATGCCATCATGCAGGTGTACCATCTGATTGATACGCTGAGCAGCGTCAAGGAGCGATTCTATGTCTTCACCCAGTTTCTTACTATTCTCCACGAGCTTTCCAAGAGTCACGAAACACGGACGCTGGCCACATCGAGCTATGCCAAAGTAGAGGTGGAGAGCGACTCGCGGCGGGTTCTGAAAGTGAAGAACTATATCTCGAAGAACTATATGGACGAGATCCGGCTGGGTACGCTGTCCGACATTGCCGGTATGAGTCCTTCGGCCTTCAGCCGTTTCTTCAAGCTTCATACCGGCCGCAATCTCAGCGAGTACATCATCGAGATGCGTCTTGGTTATGCCAGCCGTATGCTGGTAGACACCTCCAAGGGCATTGCCGAGATATGCTATGCCTGCGGCTTCAACAACCTGAGCAATTTCAACCGTCTGTTCAAGAAGCGCAAGGGCTGCTCTCCTTCTGAATTCCGTGAGAACTACCATAAAACGCGCATCATTATCTAACTGATACCATTATGACACGACGAATCATCCTCATAGCCCTGCTTCTGCTGACAGGAATCTGCCAAACGGCGTTTGCCGACAGTGCCTCGTATGCGAAGGCATTGCGCGAGAAGCTGCCCTCGTTGAAGGGTACGGCGCGCCTGAATGCCGTTATCAAGCTGCAGGAGCTCAGCATGGAGGTGGCCGACGACAATTACCGTCTTCGCTGCATCAACGATGTCATCAACGAGGCCGAGGCGCAGAAGGAGTACGACCTCTTCGGCAAGTACGTCACAGCGCGTATCACCGTATTCTACAATCTCGACCTGAACGACTCCGTTTTCGTACATGCTCCTGAAGACCTACAGCGGCTGAAGGCCTGCCAGCAGTGGGACAGGCTCTACGAGGTGTGGACGTACCTGGTCAACTCCTATATCTTCACTGAGCAGTACAATACGGCGTTGCGCGAGGTGCAGGCCATGTTTGACGATGCCAAGACGCGCAACAACAACTTTGGTATGGGTATTGCCTACTATACGATGGGTAATGTCTATGCCAATATGCACAACCATGAAGAGGCTGCCGCTTCCTATCGTAAAGGCCTTGACCTGCTGAAGAAGATGGAACCGCTGCCGTCGACCATTGCCGATGTCTATTCCTACTATGGCGACTTGCTGAACGACATGAAGGACTATGGCCGCCTGGAGTCGCTGACGGTAGAGTGGAAGGCCTTCCTCGAGAAGTTCATCGCCGTCAATGTTGCCGAAAAGAAACTGTCGCCCGATGACGAGAAGGTGCTCTGGTCGTACTATTACCTGGCTTGTGCGCAAGCCTCGCTAGGTATGAACCAGCTCGACAAGGCCGGTCAGATGCTCGAGGAGGTTCATCGGCTCATCCCCTCTGAGGATGCCTATGTGGGCCAGTCGTGGCTCTACTATCGCGCCCAGCTGTACCTCCAGCAGAAGGACTATCAGCATGCGCTCGACTACAACTCGCGGCGGCTGCTGAAGTTTGCCGGTGACGATGACAAGGCCGGCTATATGATGGTGGCCACGCAGCGCGCCCGTATTCTGGAACAGCTGGGGCGCTACAACGAGGTGGCTCAGATATACCGCGAAGTCATCCAGATCAAAGACTCTATCAGCGGCAGCGAGACGCGCAACCAGCTGAACGAAATGAACACGCTGTTCCACGTTGACGAGCTGCAGCGCGAGCAGGAGCACATGAAGATGGAGCAGGAGCGCGAGAAGTTCCGCTACACCATGCTCATCGGCACCCTCATCGTGCTGGCACTCACCGTATTCACCATCTTCCGCATCCGCTCGGCGCGCCGCCTGAAGAAGGCCCACGAGAAACTGCAGGCCACCCACGAGGAGCTGCAGACGGCCTACGGACAGCTGGAGGAGACCACGATAGCCAAAGAGCGCATCGAGAGCGACCTGCGTATTGCGCGGAATATCCAGATGGGAATGGTGCCCCACAACTTCCCGGAGCGCCCCGACCTGGATCTCTATGCCTCGATGACACCAGCCAAAGAGGTGGGTGGCGACCTGTACTGCTATCTGCTCATCGACGAGAAGCTGTACTTCTGCCTCGGCGACGTGTCGGGAAAAGGTGTGCCCGCTTCGCTGTTTATGGCGCAAGCTACGCGACTCTTCCGCACGCTGGCTGCCCAGCAGCTGATGCCTGCACAGATCTGTACTCAGATTAATGATGCCCTCTCAGGTGAGGACAACGAGACGTGTATGTTCGTCACTATGTTTGTAGGACTTGTCGACCTCGCCACAGGCCATCTCGACTTCTGCAACGGCGGTCACAATCCGCCCGTGCTGCTCACCGACGGCAAGGCAGAGTTTATCGAGATGATACCCAACGCTCCTATCGGCCTCTTCCCAGGAATGGAGTACGAGGGCGAGGAGATTGCCGACATCTCCAACCGTCCGCTGTTCGTCTATACCGACGGACTCAACGAGGCCGAGAACCGCCAGCAGGAGCAGTTTACCGACGAGCGGCTGCTGGAAATCATGGAGACCACGCCCTTCGAGAGCTGCGAGCAGACCATCGAGCTGCTGAAGGCCGAGGTGGAGAAGCATCGCGACGGGGCGGAACCCAACGACGACCTCACCATGATTTGCGTCAAAGTGATCAGAAACAATAGCTAATATAAACCAATAGATTATGAGAAAGGAACTGAAGTTAACCAACCAAGTGGGGGAGCTGGAGCGCGTCAACCAGTTCGTCGAGGAAATCGGCGAAGAGCTGGGGCTTGACATGGAGCTGCAGATGAACCTCAACCTGGTGATGGAGGAGATGGTGAGCAACGTCATCTTCTATGCGTATCCCGAAGGTACTCAAGCCGGTATCGAGCTGGTGGCAGAGTCCGACGGGAAGGAACTCACCTTTGTGCTCAGCGACCAGGGGAAGGAATTCGACCCTACCATGAAGGAGGATGCCGACCCCAACGTCAATCCCGTCGACCGCGAGATTGGCGGCATGGGCATCTACATTGTCAAGAACATCATGAACGAGGTCACCTATCAGCGCCTGCAGGGGAAAAATCTGCTGACGATGACCAAGAAAATATGAACAAGAAAGAGAACAGAAAACAAACATTATAACATTAAAAAAACAAACGATTATGACACAGATTATCAAAGAAGGTGGCAAGACCATCATTAAGACCGGTGAGCGTATCGACACAATGAATGCACCCCAGTTCGAACAAGACATCCAGCCCGCTCTGGCTGATGGCGGCGTAGACCTCGAAATGGATTGTACCAACCTGAACTACATGGCCTCGTCGGGCCTTCGCATCATCCAGAAGACGATGCGTACCGTGATGCAGCAGAAGGGGCAGTTCAAGATGACCAACGTAAGCCCTGAAATCTATAAGGTGCTGGCTATGACCGGCTTTACGAAGTTCATGAAAGTAGAGAAGAAAGCAGAGTAAGCCCTATGACCATCGCATTTATCATCGTACTCGTCATTGCCGCCGTGCTGGGCATCGCCTACTATTATCAGGTGAAGGCCAGCCGCCGTCAGGCAGACGAACAGCAACAGCTGCTGACCGACTATCAGCGGCGCGTTGACGAGCAGCAGAAGCTGCTGGACGACTATCGTGCCCTGGAGAAGAACTTCGACAACGTCGGCGAAGGCTACGAGCAGGCACTGCTGGCTTTCGACAAGATGGAGGAAGACCAGCAGAAGATGCGCAGTGCCAACGAGGCTCTGGAGAAGCACTACGCCTCCCTGCAGGATACTCACAACCGTCTGACGGAGGATATGCAGAAGCGCTCGGCCACCGTCAAGCAGGTTGCCGATGCCCTCATAGAGGCTGCACGTGGTGGCGGCGACCGCCGTCTTACCAAACTGGCTGGCCAGCTCTCTGATATGGACGACCTGCAAGCCGACCTGCCTCCCCTTGAGCGCAACGATAACATCATGCTGACGCAGTTGGTCAACGAGGCCGTCGCTGCTACGGGCATCAACGAGGCCAAGTACGTGCAGTTCGTCTCGAACACCGCTCCCGATGCCGCCGCCACGATGATTTCCACCAACCTGCAGAAGGCCGTCCGCGCACTGTCTCACCTGCTCGACAACGCCCAGAAGTTCACTACCGAGGGTGTCGTCACCCTGCTGGTGAATGTCGATATGGAAAAGATGCAGGCCAGCTTTGCGGTAGAGGATACCGGTACGGGCATTGCCGCCGACGATGCAGAGCGCATCTTCGAGCCTTACGTCAAGCTCAACCAGTATTTCGACGGACAGGGTATCGGACTCACCGTAGCCCGCAATCTGGCCAGACGGCTTGGTGGCGACGTGGTGCTCGATGCCGACTTCCAGGGCAGTGGCTCGCGCTTCGTGCTGACGTTGCCCATCTGATGCCGCTATCAAAAATAAACTGACTAATTTGCCCGTAATGCCGTGTCCCAATGGTGTTGCGGGCAATTGTTGTCTCGTAAAGTGCCGGCGCAGATGAAAACTTCCGTGTGAGCCTGATGCAGGCTTAGCCGAAAGAATGGTGCAGATATGATACATAAAGAAATATTTTTCGTACCTTTGCACCATGGAACAGCAAACATCAGGCATAGACAGAGATTTTATCATCAGTTTCTTCCTCCCCGAAGGGATGATAGACTGGTTTGAGGTAGTGAATATGACCGAGGAGAACAATCCTGGTACTACCATTGCAGACAAGTTGTACAATCGCATACTCAACATCTATTTGGATCCATGTGGGCTATCAGCCCGCTCATGTCCACCATGCCCTCGGCGGCCTTCTTGGCGTAATACTTGCCGTAACCGGCAGACTTTCGGTTGTTGTTCTTGTAAAGACGATACTTTGCCATGAAAACTTTTTGATTTGATTGTTTTTCATGTCCTTCTCCTTGGTCAATTTCCTTCGTCCTACCTATTGATTAATCTCCGTCAGTCGACTGGTATTCCGGATTACCAGCTGCCTAATTTCGATTACTCATTATGCTGCTCCTCCTTTCCGTCCTCTCCTTTCATTGGGCTCTCTGTGGGGTTCGCCAACCCCGTTTTCAGCCCTCTTTTGCAACGTTGCAAAGTTACGACTTTTTTTTGAATTATGCAAGTTTTTGGGCCATTATTTTTCAAAAAAAACAGTAGGTTTTTCACTTTTTCACTTTTTCACTTTAGACATTAGCATTTTCCGCATTTATTTAGCGAAAATCCTTATTATTATATATTATTATAATAATATATAATAATAAAAATAATAATTAAATGATCACCTCCCATTCCCAACCCTATCCACCCCCATCACCCCGACAAGGCATGTGTTGTCACTTTGTCAGAAACCTTAATGTCCAAAGTGAAAAAGTGAAAAAGTGAAGAACTGGAATTGCTGAATCGCCTTGTAGGTGCTGCCTTCTGCCAAGAATTGAATCAACGTCGCAAAGCCATCGATCCCGCTGATGTTGCTGCTGTCTATGACCTCAGCTTCTGGGCACACTACGAATTGGTGACCATCCATCCATGGGCTGACGGGAACGGGCGCACCTGCCGCCTGCTGACCCATGTGAGATATCCGCTGATGAAAAGCCCGGATGACTGGACTGAC
>CAMKTS010000019.1 GCA_946415755.1 uncultured Prevotella sp.
TTATGAGGATAAAGAAAGATTTTGTGCTGCGCGAAGTGTGCGGCGAGAACGTGATCATGGGCGAGAGCCTCAAGGCAATCGATTTCAGAAAGATTCTGACCTTGAATGAAAGTGCCGCATGGCTGTGGAAAGAAGCGAAGGCGCAGGGCGACTTCACCATAGAATCCCTGACCGAAAAGCTCTGTGAGGAATACGACGTCACAGCCGAAGAAGCCCGCTCCAGCGTGGCGGACATCCTCGAAAAGTGGGACAAAGAGGGAGTGATAGAATAATAGGTAGCCTCCCGCGTCAGGAAAGCGGGAGGCCATCTATGAAACTTACGCACAAGGTGTATAACTACTGCTGCTTCGCCTTGGCCTACGGCCGAGCCTGCTCACGCTCAGCAGAATGAGCAAGCTCTTCTGCCCTCGCTTAATCGCAGCCTTAATGAATACACCTTCCATCCGTTGGCGGTAAACGCCCGTTGCATACAGCGGGTTCTTGCCGATATAGTAGCAGTTTCCCTCAAAGCCGTCAATAACATCCAGATTGACAATCTCTGTAGTTCGCTGATTAGGGTTGTCAGTTTTGACTCTTTGTTTTTTATCATTTTTTGTTGACTATTGTGTCAACTGGATTCAGCGTAAGACATTTTTGCCTTTCCATTTAGATAGTGTACACGCAAACAGAGTATCCCTCTGTAGCCACATAGTGGCACTAGTGGGAAAAATCGGGCAAAGGAAACGTGGGCTCAAAATTGAGCTGACGTAAAACGGAATGAAACAAGGGCTGAAAATTCAGCCCACGTCGGAAACGGCCCAATGTGCTGAAGGCGATAGGGGCATGGGGCAGGCATGGGAGAAAGTACGTCAGGGAAAAATTTCCCGCACGTCAGCCGTAAGGCGGGGAGGGAGTCAAAAAAAGCAAAAACAGTAATTTTCCCGATGAAGTTTCGTGTTCTTCAAAAATATTTTGTAACTTTGCGCTTGGAAATGGAACAGAGACATAACAGAGAAGAGAAAATGAAGGCCTTCGGGCGCATGCTTGACGTGCTGGACACGCTGCGCGAGAAATGCCCGTGGGACCGTAAGCAGACCAACGACAGCCTGCGGCCTAACACCATCGAGGAGACCTACGAGCTGTGCGATGCGCTGGCCAAGGACGATGTGGACGACATCTGCAAAGAGCTGGGCGACGTGCTGCTGCATATAGCCTTCTACGCCAGGATAGGCGAGGAGAAAGGACAGTTTGACATGGCCGACGTGTGCAACCGGCTGGTTGACAAGCTCGTGTTCCGGCACCCGCACGTGTATCATCCCTCGCAGGTGGGACAGCCCAACCCCCGCCCGCTGCCCTACGGCGAGGAGCTGGGCAAGAGCGAATTCTCGGAAGTGGGCAACGTGGAGCAGGTGCTCGACAACTGGGAGCAGATCAAGCAGCGCGAGAAAGACGGCAACAAGACGGTGCTCTCGGGCGTGCCCACCGCACTGCCGTCGCTCATCAAGGCATACCGCATACAGGACAAGGCCCGCCACGTGGGATTCGACTGGGAGGAGCGCAGCGACGTATGGAAGAAGGTGAGGGAAGAGCTGGGCGAGCTGGAGGCAGAACTGCAGGCCGCTGATGCCGTGCGCGCCGAACAGGAACTGGGCGACTTCCTCTTCTCGGTGATCAATGCCGCACGGCTCTACAAGCTCAATCCGGACAACGCCCTGGAAAGCACCAACCGCAAGTTCATCAGCCGCTTCAACTACATAGAGCAGCAGGCCGCCAGGCAGGGCAGGGCACTCACGGAGATGACCCTGGAGGAGATGGACGCGCTGTGGGAGGAGGCGAAAAGACAAAATGGCAAGTAAACAACAACAATCATAAGAAAACAGGATGAAGAAACTATGTGTGATGACAATCGTGGCTGCTGCCATGCTGATGATGGGCAGCTGCGGAAACAAGAGCCAACAGGTGCCCTTTGACAGCGGCGACTCGCTGGACCTGGCTAATGTAGACCCCACCGTCTACGGCGTATGCGGTGAGGGAACGGCAATGAATACGCTGCAGCTGATTACCGACACTGGCGACACGCTGACACTCGACATCTCGCAGGCGCAAGAGAACAAACAGGTGTTTGGAGGTCTGCAGACGGGCGACCGCATGGCCGTGGTGCCCAACGACAAGAAGACGGCTGCCTCAATAGTAGTGAATCAGGCCACGCTGCTCGGCAACTGGGTGATGCCTAACCCCATCGACGGCAGCGACGAGGTGGGTATCCGCATCAAGGAGGGCGGTATCGCAGAGAGCATCGACCAGAGCAGTATCGTCTATAAGACCTGGCGACTGATCAACGGCCAGCTGGAAATCGTACTCGTGAGAGAGGGAGGAAGCGAAGAAGAGGAAACATACGTCTACGACCTCGTACTGCTGGGAGCCGACTCGCTGGTGTATAAGGACGCAGAAGACACGTTCGAGTACAGCCGACAGAAACCCAAGCACCGCGACGGCAAGGAGATGGAAGTGCAGCTGGAAGAGGCCTCAATGGACGACTTCAAGATGTAAGCCCTCGCCGTGGAACCGTTCAGAGTCCATATACTGGGATGCGGCAGCGCACTGCCCACACCGCGCCACCTCGCCTCGGCACAGGTGGTGGAGGTGAGGGGAAAGCTGTTTCTCGTTGACTGCGGAGAAGGCACGCAGATGCAGCTGCGAAGGTCGCACATCCGGTTCACCAAGATCGGGGCCGTATTCATCAGTCATCTGCACGGCGACCACTGCTTCGGACTGATAGGGATGATCAGCACCTTCGGACTGCTGGGGCGCACGGCTCCGCTGGCCGTGTATGCCCCCAAGGAGATGGAACCGCTGCTGCAGCTACAGTTGGAGATGTTCTGCCAGCATACGGATTTCGAGGTCGTGTTCCATGCCGTCGATACCACGCGCCAGCAGGTGGTATACGAAGACCGCTCGCTGACGGTAGAGACGGTACCCCTGGAGCATCGCGTACCTTGCTGCGGATACTTGTTCAGGGAGAAACCCCAGCTGCCGCACATACGCCGTGACATGTTCGACTTCTACGACATCCCTATCAGCCAGATAGGAAATATCAAGGCAGGAGCCGACTGGACGGCACCCGACGGAACGGTGGTTCCCAACAACAGGCTGGTAGAGGCTGCCGACCTGCCACGAAGCTACGCTTACTGCAGCGACACGCGCTACATCCCACAGCTGCATGAGCGGATAAAAGGGGTGACGACCCTCTACCACGAGAGCACCTATGCCGACGACAATGAGACGAGAGCCGTGAAATACCATCACTCCACGGCACGGCAGGCAGCAATAGTGGCGAGAGATGCCGGTGCCCGACAGCTCATTCTGGGCCATTACTCGTCAAGATACGAAGACGAGCAAGTGCTGCTCAGAGAGGCGCAGGAGGTATTCGGAAATGCCCTTTTGAGCGAGGAACAGGCTGTATTTGACGTCTGAAAGGCATTTTTTTACCAAAAAGTTTGGAAGTTTCAAGGATTATTCGTAAATTTGCAGAAATTATATACATTTGCTTATGACGAAACGATTACTTATATATGCTACAGCACTGATGCTCCTGTTGGTTGTACCGACCGTATTGCGGGCAGCACAATTGGAGCGGCCTGCCATTGAGCAGGCTGGCGAAGAGGATGCCACCATCATCATCAGAGAGCGGACAGTCCTGGTAAACGGTGCCCAGGGACAGACGATGGAAATCGTGTCGCTCACAGGGCGGCGCGTCATGACGGTCAAGATAGAAAGTCCGGCACAACGCATAGAACTTAATATACCCAAAGGTTGTTACATATTGAAGATAGGAAAGATAGTAAGAAAGGTTTCTATCCAGTAATACCCCTCTTGCTGTCGGCGGTGCTCCTGCTCACTCAATGCAGCGACTGGAAGACACTGCGCAACAAAGACATCACGATGGAGGCGTTTTCTGATATGAAGACGCCTGCATTCGTCTTTGACCACCAGGCTATCGCACAGCAGCTCAACGCAATGGCCGAAGCAGAGAAGCCACAGACGGAGGCCGACCGCCGACTGAACGACTACTACAAGGGTGGGGGAGCTGCCGTATGGATTGATGCTGCCGGAGCCGACTACAGAGCCGACTCGCTGATGGCCTGGCTGCAGCAGGTTGGCGACATCGGCATGACTCCACGCGCCTTCTGCACAGCAGAGATACAGCGCGACCTGCAGCGGCTGCGACAGCTGGACTTCGACGAAGGGAAAAACAGCATCAACCGCGTGGCAGCACGACTGGAGTACCACCTGTCGAAAGCCTGTCTGCGCTACTGCTACGGACAGCGCTTCGGATTCGTCAATCCACATCGCGTATTCAACCATCTGGACGTAGAGAAACAGGATACCGCAAGGCGCTTCGTGAAATACAGAGGACTCTTCGACCAGGATATGGAACTGCCCGGCGAAGACTATGCGAAAAACGTGATCTACAAAGTGGCGCACCACACCATTGCCGACTACCTGCGCGAGATACAGCCCCAAGGTACGCTCTACACGACACTGAAAGACATGCTGCCCACAGCAGCATCCGACGAGCAGCGCAGGCGTATCATCTGTAATATGGAGCGGTGCCGCTGGCGACTGCACAAACCCATCAACGAAGACGAGAAGCGCATCGTGGTGAACATACCCTCCTATCAGCTCTATGCCTATGGCGACGACTCGGTGCTGCACATGCGAGTGGTGTGCGGAGCACTGAAGACAAAGACGCCACAGCTGACCAGCGACATAGAATGGATGGAGGTGAACCCACAATGGGTAATTCCCATGAGCATCATGGAGAACGACGTGGCCAGGCATGCCGGCGACTCGGCCTACTTCGCACGCAACCACTACGACATCTACGAGCGGGCTACCAACAGGCAGATGGAAGTGGGAGAGGTGACCAGGCAGATGCTGCTCAGTGGCAAGTACAGGGTGGCACAGCGCAGCGGCTCGCACAACTCGCTGGGGCGTATCGTGTTCCGATTCAAGAACAAGTATTCCGTATTCCTGCACTACACGTCAAACCCCAGCGCCTTCCAGCGGGAGTCGAGGGCCATCTCGCACGGATGCGTGCGCGTGGCAAAACCCTTCGAACTGGCACACTTCGTGCTGGACAACCCCGACGAGTGGCTGCTGGAGCGCATACGCATAGCCATGGAACTCAAGCCAGAGACGGAACGAGGCAAGAACTATGTGGCAACACATGACGAGGAGGAGAGGAAGAAACTCATCGGCTACGTGCCCGTGAAGCCTCGCGTACCTCTTTATATTATATATTACACGATGTGGCCCAATCACGAGGGAACGCTACAGGAGTGGCCCGACGTGTATGGCTACGATAACGTGCTGTGGACGAATCTTCAACCAATGATGCGATGACGAAAGACGAAGAACTGCTGCTCATGGAGCAATTGTCCGACCCTGCCACGCAGCGCAAGGCTTTCGAACGGCTGGTGAAGACCTTCAGCGAACCACTCTACTGGCAGGTGCGCCGCATCGTGCTGTCGCATGAAGATGCCGACGACGTGATGCAGAACGTGATGATCAAGGCATGGACGAAGCTGGACAGCTTCCAGAAGGAGGCGCGCATCTCCACCTGGCTCTACCGCATCGCCATCAACGAGAGCCTGGACTTCATGCGGCGCAAGAAGACCAGACAGATGGTCAGCACCGACGAGGGCGAGATCAGCGTGGCACGACAGCTGATGGCCGACGAATACTTCGACGGCGACGAGACGGCGGCACTCCTGCAGGAAGCCATCGCACAGCTGCCTGACGTGCAGCGGACGGTATTCAACCTGCGCTACTTCGACGACATGAAGTACAGCGACATCAGTCAGATGCTACAGACTACAGAGGGTGCCCTGAAAGCCTCGTACCATCTGGCCGTGAAGAAAATATCGGAATATTTTCACCGTCACGATTAAACCTTACGGAAAGAGAAACGTCAAAAGAATGTGAAACGAGATAAGAATGATGAACGAAGAAGGATATATCAGAGAGCAGGTGGGAACGGGAAATCCCTTCCGCGTTCCTGACAACTATTTCGAGCAATTCGCAGAGCGAGTGATGCAGCAGTTGCCGGAACGGCAGAAGAAGAGCCGTCTGGTGGCACTGCGCCCCTGGCTGCTGGCTGCAGCCTGTCTGGTGGCGGTGGTAGTGATGAGCCTCACCGTACTGTTCAACCAGCAGCCCGCAGAAGGGCAGATGGCCGCCAATAACGAGACGGCTACCTACATGGACGAGGCTGCCGACTATGCCATGCTGGACAATACAGAAATCTATGCCTGTCTGGCCGACTATTGAATCATCATTAGCACCAGACTATTGAACAATCATAGCTGACGAAGGAAATGAAGACAATGAAGAAGTTTTATCTGCTGATAGCAGTAATGACGCTGGCACTAACTGCCAGCGCACAGGAGAACAGGAAGTTCTCGCCAGAGCAGTTTGAGGCAGACCTGGAGGCATTCATCACAAAGGAGGCCGCACTGACACAGCAGGAGAGTGCCAAGTTCTTCCCTCTGCTGAGGGAGATGCATGAGAAACAGCGCGTGCTCTTTGGGCGCATCCATCAGGCCGGAAAGATCACGCCTGCCGACGAGGCGGCGGCAGCAGCCAGCATCAAGGAATGCGACCAGTTGAATGTAGAGCTGAAGGAGATAGAGCGGAAGTACCACCAGAAGATGATGAAGGAGGTGCCGGCAGTAAAGGTGTTCCACGCCATCAAGGCCGAGAACCGCTTCCACCGCAGAATGATGAAAGGCTGGATGAAGAACGGCAAGCCCAAAGGCCCTAAAGGACAGCCGAAGGACAGACGTCGCTGAAAGGACAACGCTCGCAATGCGGCTTGCGCGACGTACAGACGTAGCGGCCGTGCAGCAGAAGCCAATGATGTGCCCGTGGAATATCTTCCGCGGGTATGTTTTTTACCAGCTGACGTTCCACCTTATAAGGCGTGTCGGCTTTCTCCGTCACCAGCCCCAGGCGGTGGCTCACCCGGAACACGTGGGTGTCGACGGCCATCGTAGACTTCCCGAAAGCTACGCTCTGCACCACGTTGGCTGTCTTGCGACCGACACCGGGAAGGTCTAACAGCTGGTTCATGTCAGAAGGTATCTCACCCTGGTATCTCTCCACCACCATCCGCGACATCTTCACCAAGTGATCGGCCTTCGAGTTGGGGTATGACACACTCTTGATATACTCCAGCACCTCGTCGGCCTCTACTGCGGCCATCGACTGCGCATCTGGAAAACGCCTGAACAGCTCGGGCGTCACCTGATTGATGCGCTTGTCAGTACACTGGGCACTCAGGATGACGGCAACCAGCAACTGGAAGACGTTGCCATACTCCAGCTCGGTCTCTACCTCAGGCATCTCCTGACGGAAGTACACCAATATCCGCTCGTATCGTTCTCTTCTTGTCATAGCTGCTGTTTAAATACGTTTCAGAACAAGACAGGCCCACTCGCCGTCCAGACTCTTCTTCGACAGCATCAGACCCAAGGTCTGTGCCTTGCTCTCAAGCAGGCTGCAGTCGCTGTCGTAGAAACCGCTGAGAATGAGGGTCGCTCCCGACTCCATCACGCTGACGAAACGCTCCATGTCCTGCAGCAGGATGTTGCGGTTGATGTTGGCCATCACCAGGCTGAAACGCTGGTTAACGGTAGCGAGGAGCGAAGCATCTCCGCAGTACACGGTAAGGCGACTGTCGACACCGTTGATGACGGCATTGTGGCGCGTGTTGTCGGCACTCCATTCGTCAATGTCGTAGGTACAGGCATCGGTAGCACCCAGCCGCAGGGCACAGATGGACAGGATGCCGGTACCGCTGCCACAGTCGAGAACGTGCTGGCCGCTGAGAGACATCTGCAGCAGATGGCCGCAAATCATGCGCGTGGTCTCGTGGGTGCCCGTGCCGAAAGCCTGGTGGGCATCGATCTCGATGGATAGTACGGTAGGACGGGAGAGTAGGGAACTGTCTGCCAGATGGCGGCCGTCGTGAATCACCAGCGTGTCAATAGAACTGTCGTGATGTGCTGCCTTTCTACTCTCGATGATGATGGGGTCGAAGCCCTGCTGCTCCCATTCCTCGTTCCAGTCACGGTAGTCGGCCTCACGTATCTGGTAGCTGACACTGGTTGCTTCGAGGGGGAAAGCAGTAAGCAGGCTGTCAAGAGCCGACTGGTCGAAGAGTGGTTGCTGAACGTAGGCTTTCAGTCCTTGGGGCGTTTCCTCGAACGACTCGAAGCCTGCCTCGCCAGACAAGGCTGCCAGCAAGTCGCGGGCATCCTGAGTGCAGGGAGTAATGGTAAAATCTGCTTCGTAGTATTTCATAAGATGTTAAATTTAGATGCAAAATTACAAAAAATAGGGAAAAACCTATCGTCTATTAGGGTTTTTCCTTATTTTTGCATAAAATTTAGTAGTATTTTTGCACCGTGAACCAATAAAACAAAGGAGAAATGACAATGAAAAAGTTGATGATGGCACTGCTGATGCTCGGAATGATGCCCACCATGATGCTGGCTCAAGACGACGACATGTATTTTGTTCCTACCAAGGAAAAGGTGGCAGAGGAAGCCAAAAGCTATGGCATGCCCTCGAATACCTATTATTCAGGAAGCAACCGTTCGATAGACGAGTACAACCGTCGTGGATGGTCGGCAGTAACACCTGTCGACTCTATGGGTAACGATGTGATTGACTTCTCGGCAGTACGGGGTGTCTATCCGGATTCTGTTGAGCAGTATCAGGAAATCGCTGCCGATAACTACCGCTATACGAAGCGTATGAGCCGTTTTGACGACTATTCACCCAGTGCGGCCTATTGGGACGGATATCGTGACGGGCAATGGTCGTCGCCCTGGTACAGCAGCTACTACAGCTGGTATGATCCGTGGTACTGGAACGACCCGTGGTACTATGGTTATTACGGATATTATGGCTACTACCGTCCGTGGTATTATAGCGGCTACTATCGTCCCTATTACTGGGGAGGCTACTATACACCGCGCTATTACCACACCCATCATCATCGTCCAGGTGGTGGCTCGTATGGACGCACGAGGACGGTGCCCAACCGCAACGTAGGAGGCAACAGGGTATATCATAACGGTACCAGCACGCGCTATCCGGGAGGCACCTTCGGAGGTTCTAGTGTCAGTCGCTCTGGTAGCAGCACTCGCAGCAGCAGTAGTAGTGCCGGGAGCAGAGGCTTCGGCGGCTCTACACCTACCCGCAGTAGTGGAGGAGGTTTCGGAGGCGGATCGCGCAGCGGTGGCGGTAACTTCGGAGGAGCACGCAGCGGCGGCAGTGGCGGATTTGGAACGCGCCGTTGAGAAAAGACGTTTTTGGGAAATAATAGAATAATGTAGTAAGAACAAGGTAAAATGAAGATAACTATGCTGAAGAAAATGAGTATGATGGCTGCCATGATGATGGTTGCAATGACCTCGGTAGCCCAGGAAACCTATGAGAATGCAAAGATTGTGGCCGAAGACCTTAATGGTACGGCTCGCTATGTGGGAATGGGAGGTGCGATGGAAGCACTTGGTGCAGACATCTCGACCATCTCGACCAATCCCGCAGGAATCGGACTATTCCGCAGGTCTAATGCTGAAGTATCGTTCGGCATCGTGTCGCAGAGCGGTGTCAACAGTGCCGTAGGCGGTGACAAGACGAATGTCAGTTTCGACCAGGCGGGCTTCGTCTATTCTGCCCGTATGGGTAAGACCTCGTTCCTGAACGTGGCATTCAACTATCACAAGAGCCGTAACTTCAACATGATCCTCTCGGCCAGTGACGTACTGGATAATGCCTCGCTGAACAAGCTGACATACGCCAAGGCATTGGTGTCTGGCCGCATGTTAGCAGCCAATCAGGGAAGTCTGCTCTATGGACAGCAGCCAGGAACCCCCATTACCGACTCCGATGGCAACATCAACTATGTGCCCAACTACAATTCGCCGTATATCAGCTGTAATCAGCTGGACAACATCTATACTCCGCTGATCTATGACGGAATGTGGGCATACATACCTGCTTCTGGATACCAGTTCAACAGGGCTCACAAGGGATATGTCGGAGAGTATGACTTCAACATCAGCGGCAATATCAACAACCGTGTCTATCTGGGACTCACCGTGGGCATCCACGACGTTCATTACAAGCACTACAGTGAATATGTGGACAAGGCACTCGATGCCACCTTCACAGACATCACTACTGCAGACAGCAGGGAGATTACCGGCACGGGATATGATGTGAAGGTGGGAGCCATCATCCGTCCTATCGAGTCATCGCCGTTTCGTATAGGCCTGTCGGTGACGTCGCCAACGTTCTATACGCTGACAACAAGCAACTACACCTACGTCACTGACGGTTACAATACGGCATCGAGCAGCAACACAGCCGACGGAAGGGCCCGGATGAGCTATAAGTTCAAACTCTTTACACCCTGGAAATTCGGACTCAGTGCAGGCTATACCATCGGTAACAACGTTGCCTTGGGGGTGAGCTATGAGTTTACTGACTATAGCAGCATGGATACGCGCTATATTGGTGACAGCTACTATGACTCATGGAGTGACAGCTACTACGATCGCTCGGCCAGTGATAAGGTGATGAACGACCATACAGACAGGACACTGCGCAGCGTGCATACCCTGAAACTGGGCGCAGAGATCAAGCCTGTCAAGAACCTGGCAGTCCGTGTGGGCTACAACTATGTCAGTCCCATGTACAGAAGTGAGGGATTCAAGGACGGCACACTCGACTCTGATGCCTCCTATATCAGCTCGGCAGCCGACTATACCAACTGGAAGGATACCCACCGCGTCACGTGCGGTCTGGGCTATACCATCAACAAGTTCAATATCTCACTGGCCTATCAGTACAGCACGACGAAGGGTGAGTTCCATCCGTTTATGAACTATGTGGATGACTATTCATTTGCTGATGATAATGTTGCTAGAACGCAAACGGTTAAGAATAACCGCCATCAGTTGCTGATGACGCTGGGATATACCTTCTAAGGCTATTCGTAACGCATAGAGCGGGCGGGGTGAATATGTGCCACCAGCAGGCTGGGAGCCAGCAGTACCAAGACGGATACGGCCAGTGTTGCAACATTGAGAGCTGCAAAAGCCAGAAAATCCAACTCCATGGGTGCTGTCTCAACATAGTAGCTGGAAGGATCGAGGCGTATGAACCCCATCTGCTGTTGCAGTACGATGAGCGTCAGGGCCAGGATGTTGCCGACAAGCATGCCACGTAGGAGTATGAAGGTGGCAAACCACAGAAAGGTCTTTCGCACCGTGCTGTTGCGGGCACCAAGTGCCTTCATGGTGCCAATCATCTGAGTGCGCTCAAGAATGATGATAAGCATTCCGCTAATCATGGTGAATCCTGCTACGCAAACCATCAGCACCAGGATAATCCAAACGTTCACATCGAGCAGGGAGAGCCATGAGAAGATATTGGGGTGGGCTTCCTGAATGGTTTCCGACACCATCGTCTCATCATATTTGTCTGATTGCCGACCGATGAGGTCGGCAACTTCCTTTGCCGTCTCTTCTATCTGGTCGAAGTCTGTGACGCAGAGTTCTATGCCGCTACATTGGTCATCCGCCCATCCGTTGAGCTTTTGCGGGATGTCGTAGTTGGTGAAGCAGAGTGCCTCATCGAAATGTACCATGTTGGTGTCGTAGATACCTTTGACGGTGAACCGCCGTACTCGTACGTCGTTGTTGCCGATAAAGTAGGCGGTGATGCGGTCGCCACATTTCAGTTGCAGCTGGTTAGCTGTCAGTCTTGATATGAGCAAGGGGTAGCCTTGCTCTTTTCCGAAGTTGGGCAAGCTCCCCTCAACGAGATGCTGCTGCAGAAATGTCACGTCATAGTCTTTGCCTAACCCTTTGAACGCCAGCCCCAGGAAGTCAGAATCTGTCTTCAGGATACCCTGTACCATCGTGTAGTTAGCCTGATGGCTGATGCCTGGCAGCTTGTTCAGTGCTTGTTTCAAGGAATCGCTGGGGGCAATAGGAATGGGGAAGGTGGCCTGCGATGCCATGAAGTTTTCTATGCGTATATGGCTTCCGAATCCTACCACCTTGTCACGTATGGTATGCTTGAATCCTAATACCACCGCTACAGTGACTGTCATTACTGCCAATCCGATAGCCACACCTGCCGTTGCTATACGAATAGCAGGACGGCTCACCTCTTGCTGGTGTCCGTCCTCATGGTATATTCTTTTGGCTATGAAAAGGGGCAGGTTCATTCGTCCGTTCTTCCCGGATAAGCCTCTAATGCCTTGCGTAGTACAAAGAGGGCACGCTCAAGGTCTTTCTTCTTCAATACGTATGCAATACGAACCTGATTGACACCGGCACCAGGAGTGGTGTAGAATCCTGCTGCTGGAGCCATCATCACCGTCTCGCCCTCGTAGTCGAAGTCTGCCAGGCACCAGCGGCAGAACTTCTCGGCATCATCGACGGGCAATTTGGCCACCGTATAGAATGCTCCCATGGGAATAGGTGAGTAGACACCGGGAATGCGGTTCAGGCCGTCGATCAGGCACTTGCGTCGCTCTACATATTCATCGTACACGTCGCGCAGGTATTCCTCGGGAGTATCCAACGATGCCTCTGCAACAATCTGTCCGATGAGTGGAGGTGATAGCCTTGCCTGACAGAACTTCATCACGGCCTTGCGCACCTCGGCATTCTTGGTAATGAGGGCACCAATACGGATGCCGCATTCTGAATAGCGTTTACTGACAGAGTCGATGAGGATGACATTCTGTTCGATACCCTCCAAGTGGCATGCTGAGATGTAGGGAGAACCGGTATAGATGTACTCGCGGTATACCTCATCGGAGAAGAGGTAGAGATCATACTTTTTCACTAGGTCACGTATCTGGTTCATCTCCCTCCGCGTATAGAGGTAGCCGGTGGGATTGTTGGGATTGCAGATCATGATGGCTCTGGTACGGTCGTTGATGAGTTCTTCAAACTTCTCTACCTTTGGTAGCGAGAACCCCTCGTCAATGGTAGTGGCTATGGTGCGTATCTTGGCTCCTGCCGATATGGCAAATGCCATGTAGTTGGCATAGGCAGGTTCTGGAACGATAATCTCATCACCAGGATTAAGGCAGGAGAGGAATGCAAAGAGCACGGCCTCGCTACCTCCGGAGGTGATGATGATGTCGTCGGCCGTTACGTTGATGTTGTATTTCGCGTAATAGCCGGTCAGCTTTTCGCGATAGCTCAGATATCCCTGTGAGGGAGAATACTCCAGAATGTTACGGTCTATTTGCTTTAATGCATCCAAGGCCACTTGTGGCGTTGGAAGGTCAGGTTGTCCGATATTCAGGTGGTAAACTTTAGTGCCCCGTTTCTTGGCTGCTGCAGCCAATGGTGCAAGTTTCCTGATGGGGGATTCGGGCATCTCCAGTCCTCGTACTGATATTTCTGGCATTTTTTTTCTTTTTTTACGAACCTAATTGCAGGAAAAATTCTATTTTGGCTGCAAAGGTACAAAAAAATGCGGAATTTCCAATGATTAACGTCGATTTAATTGATATTTGCAAGAAAATGATTACTTTTGCACGCAAATTGTGCATTGAAGTGAAACGAAACGGTATATATATCCTCTTGGGGACCGTTCTCCTGCTGGTGGCATGTATGCAGAAGAAGCAGGAAACGGTGATAGCCCCATGGGGTGAAATTACCGATACCATCCCTTCTGACGACAGTTTTGATCTGGATGACATTCAGCGGAATGGAGAACTGATTGCGCTGACGCTGACAGGTCCGGAAACCTATTACGACTATCATGGCAAACATCTTGGAGCACAATACCTGCTGGCTCAGCGATTTGCCGAAAAGCTGGGTGTCAGCTTACGGATGGAGGTGTGCCGCGATACAGCGGAAATGGTGAAACGACTGGAAGAAGGCGAGGCCGATCTCGTATGCTATCCGATGAAGAAGAAGGGAATAGGCTGGCTGGTGGGTGACGATAAGGATGACTTGGCCAGTGAATTGAAAGCCTGGTATCGTCCGTCGTTGCTGGATGAGGTGAAGAAGGAAGAAGACTTCCTGCTCTCCATGCACAGTATCAAACGACGTGTGTTCTCGCCGATGCTCAATCGCGCGGGGGGTGTTATCTCGCACTATGACGGTTTCTTCCAGCGATATGCTGCCACTATCCGATGGGACTGGCGATTGCTGGCAGCACAATGTTATCAGGAGTCAACATTTGACCCACAGGCCCGGTCGTGGGCCGGGGCTTGTGGATTGATGCAGATTATGCCTGCCACAGCCGACCATTTAGGGTTGCCACGAGGCAGTATCTATGATCCGGAACAGAACATATCTGCTGCCGTGAGGTATATTGCCGAACTGGAACGCTCGTTTAGCGATATACGTGAACGCTCGGAACGCATAAAGTTCGTACTGGCGGCCTATAATGGCGGCAGTTTCCATATCCGTGATGCAATGGCATTGGCTGAGAAGAATGGGCGTAATGCTCGTATGTGGCGCGATGTAGAGCAGTTTGTGCTGGGGCTTGCACAACCGCAATACTACAACGACCCCGTGGTGAAAAACGGCTATATGCGTGGTTCGGAAACGGTGGACTATGTGCGGAAGATTCATGAGCGCTGGAACGGTTATCGTGGGGTGAAGACCATCCGTTCGGGTATGGCAACAGGAGGGACACCGCAGAAGGCAAAGCGTGAACGCAAGAAGAAGTATCAAATATAGTTGAGGCCTCTGCAGATGCCACTTTTATTCTGCTGGACGATATTACCTACATTTGGGTAATTCATGCAAATTGCCATCATCATTTGTAGGTATTTGTGGTGTCGGATGGTGGCAATGTAGAAAAAAAATGTTATCTTTGCACGCTAAACATTATAGGAGCATTGAACAATATGAAACTTTCGGAACTGAAAACTGGTGAACAGGCAGAAATCATCAAGGTTAAGGGACATGGTGGCTTCCGTAAACGTATTGTGGAAATGGGCTTCATCAAAGGGCAGATGGTGGAGGTGCTGCTAAATGCACCCTTGCAAGACCCTGTGAAATATAAGGTGATGGGCTATGAGGTCAGTCTTAGAAGACAGGAGGCTGAGATGATAGAAGTGGTCTCGGTTAAAGAAAAGACTGCCCCCAACACCGCAAAGTACAAGGAAATCAGTGTGGCATTGGTGGGTAATCCCAACTGCGGCAAGACATCGCTGTTTAATTTTGCCTCTGGTTCTCACGAGCGTGTGGGCAATTACAGTGGTGTCACCGTTGATGCCAAAGAGGGGTATGCCGACTTTGAGGGCTATCGGCTGCGACTGGTAGACCTGCCCGGAACCTACTCGTTGTCAGCCTATTCGCCAGAAGAACTGTATGTTCGCAAACAGCTGGTAGAGAATACTCCCGATGTGATTATCAATGTCGTCGACTCCTCGAATCTGGAGCGTAACCTCTATCTTACTACTCAGTTGATGGACATGCATCTGCGTGTGGTTTGCGCGCTGAATATGTTTGATGAATTGGAGCGAAGAGGCGATAGCCTGGATATTCAGAAGTTGAGTTCGCTGTTGGGTATGCCTATGGTTCCTACTTCATTCAAGACGGGTAAGGGACTCGAGGATTTGCTGCGCGAGGTAATTCATATCTTTGAGAGCTATGAGGGCCACGATGAGTATTACCGTCACCAGCACATCAACCACGGACATGAGATAGAGGATGGCATTGCCAATATGCAGAAATACTTGAAGGGCAACGATTTGTTGCGTCTGCACTATAGTACCCGTTGGCTGGCTATCAAGTTGCTGGAGGGTGACAAGGAAGCCTGGCAGGTGGTAGATGTACTACCTGAGGCCGGACAGATTCGTGATGCCTGTGTGACGGCCGTTCGTCGCATCAAGGAAGAGACGGATGATGATTCCGAATCGGCCATCATGGATGCCAAGTACGGTTTTATCCGCGGTGCCTTGCAAGAGGCAGGTTATAAGATGGGGCACAAGAACGATACTTATCGTGTCACGCATCAGCTCGATGGGATTATTACCCATAAGTGGTTCGGATTCCCCATTTTCCTGTTGCTTCTGTTGCTGATGTTCGAGGTGACGTTTGCGCTTGGCCAGTATCCGATGGACTGGATAGAGGCCGGTGTTGAATGGTTGGGTAGTTTTATCGGCCGGAATATGCAGGAGGGACCATTGAAGGCTATGCTGATTGATGGTGTCATCGGGGGGGTGGGGTCTGTCATCGTCTTCCTGCCCCAGATTCTGATCCTCTATACGTTTATCTCTTTTATGGAGGACTCAGGCTATATGGCACGTGCTGCATTCATTATGGACAAGCTGATGCACGGTATGGGACTGCACGGAAAGTCGTTCATACCGCTGATTATGGGATTTGGCTGCAATGTACCTGCAGTGATGGCAACAAGAACGATTGAAAGCCGTCGCTCGCGTCTGATTACTATGCTGGTGCTGCCTATGATGTCGTGTTCGGCGCGTTTGCCTATTTACATCATGATTACAGGAGCTTTCTTTGCCGTTCGTTATCAGAGTCTGGTGATGATTTCGCTGTATGTTTTAGGCATCATCCTTTCTGTTGTCATGGCAAGGATACTGAGTGTGTGGGTTATCAAGGGTGAGGATACGCCTTTTGTAATGGAGCTGCCGCCTTATCGTTTTCCTACTGCCAAGGCCGTGTTCCGTCATACCTGGGAGAAAGGCAAGCAGTATCTGAAGAAAATGGGAGGCATTATTCTCGTAGCATCCATCATTGTATGGGCACTCGGTTACTTCGGTACGATGGGGGTGGCCCCCTCGCTTGAGGATAGTTTCATCGGAATGCTTGGAAAGGCGATAGAACCAGTATTTCTTGCCCAAGGTTTTGACTGGCGGCTTGATATCAGCTTGTTGGCAGGTATTGGAGCCAAGGAGATAGTGGCATCCACCATGGGGGTGCTTTATGCCGGTGACTACAATTTCTCGCAGCTAACGGCATTCTGCTTCCTGTTGTTTGTATTGATCTATTTCCCCTGTATTGCAACGATAGCAGCAATCAAGAGCGAGAGTGGCTCGTGGAAATGGGCTTTCTTTGCTGCTGTCTATACCACGGTACTTGCATGGATGGTGTCGGCAGTGGTTTACCAGATTGGTAGCCTGTTTATGTAGATGAAAATGCTGAGAGGTATTTTGGAAGTGCCTGGAAAGTGTACTTACTCGTGGTGGTAAGGTTCTCCCTTGATGATGGTACAGGCACGATAGACCTGTTCAGTGAAGGTAAGGCGAATCATCTGGTGGGAGAAGGTCATTTTCGATAATGACAATTGTTCGTTGGCTCTGCTATATACGGCGGATGAGAATCCGTAGGGGCCTCCGATAATGAATACGAGACGGCGGGCGGTCTGCTGTTTCTGTTCCATCCAGCGTGCAAATTCTATACTTCGGTATTCCTTTCCATGCTCATCGAGTAACACGACGGTATCGGACGGCTGTAGCTGTTTCAGAATCAGCTCACCCTCTGCTTGCTTCTGCTGTTCTTCTGTGAGGTTCTTGGTGCTTTTCAGTTCGGGAATGGTCACTACGTCAAAGGGCATGTAGTGATTGATGCGCTCCATATAGTCGCTGATGCCAGCTATGAAGTGCTTGTTGACGGTCTTGCCAATCTGTATCAGAATAGTTTTCAATCTTACTCTTATTAAGCTTCTTCGTAATCGGACAGTCGTTTCGGATTCTTCGGAAACCACCCCTTCATCACACGCTTGCGCTGAGAGAACAGCTCACCGATGCCCCAAAGCGATGAAGCACCGAACACACCGATAATGGCTGACAGGATGGCGTTCTCGATGAAAAGGGCTATTCCGATACTGAACAGACCCACTATCAGAAATATCCACCACAGGCGTGTACCCGTGTAGTATTCTGCCTTGATGACAATCGGATGGAATAAACCGATAATGAGAAATGTGGAGACTGCTATGATGATACCGGTAAAGTACATGGCTTGTCTGTTTCTATCTGGTACTGTGAAAACCCTCGAGGTTCTGATAGCGCCTGACCATCATGCGGCGATAGATGCTACGCATCCAATACGACTCGGTCAGCGTAAATACCAGGCCAATGATGATAAGCACCCAATAAGCCGTGGTACTGTCGAAGACGGCCTGTATCAGCAGCACTAAAACGACAGGCAGAAACATTGCAGTCATTGAAGCGATGGCCTGCCATTTGTTCTCCAGTTGGTTCTTTCCGGTTATTTTGTCGTTCAGTGGCAGCGTCTGTTTGTTATATACAGCTAGCTGGAACAGCATGAAATAGATGGGGCCAGTGGCAGTGAAGAGATAGGCCAGTATCATCAGAATCGAGAACTGCCCCATAATGACCGGAATCAGTTGGATGAGTAACGGCAACAGCAATATGGCACAATAATAATAGTATTTTGCCCTCAACAGCGTCAGGATGTTCTCTTTCTGCGTCATCAGCAGGTCGATATAGTTGCCCTCCGGACACATCACCTTCACTAGATTGGCAGCACCGAAGAATACGAAGGCGTAGAGGCAGAAGAAGTTGCGCTCGAACGATGAGCGGTAGATGCCGGCGAAGGCAATCATCAGCGAGAAGAAGGTGATAAAACACATGCCTTGGATGAACCGTGTACGGATAGCCTTATTGCGCATGGTGCTTTTCACTTCCAGCTTCAGGTATTCACCAATCTGTCCGAAACGTTCCAGGGCCTTGAATTCGGTCACATGCTTCAGGTTGGTCTTCTCGTTTTTGCTGATTTCACCGTATACCAGATGCATCTGCTGGTAGCGGTTGACGGTGAAGAGTATTGCAAAGAGGATGGCATAGAACAGGAATGCCCACCACGAGAAGATATACTCGCTCAAAAGGTTGCCGATGAAATCGGTTACTTTGTCCAACTGTGAATCAGAGAGCACGAAGATGGGGAGGACAAACGAGCCGTAGAATACGATAGGTAATGCCCACCACCAAATGCTTTGATTGACGAGCGTGCGAACCAGCAGATACCACTGGCTGTTGACCACCACCATCAGATGCAGCAGGCACAGCATGCCCAGTGCTGCCCATCCGGAGATACCGCCACACCACACGATGAATACGTAGGGGAGGAAGAAGGTCATCCAGACGAAATTACCCATGTCTAACACCTGTGATACCAAGAAGCACTCTATGGCCGAATACTTGCTGATGGGGGTCAGCAGATACGGCTTCACCAGCATCATCGGTGTTTGCTGTGTGGCAAAGCGCGTACCGAAATCGAATATCAGCAGGAATGGCATGATGTAGAAAATCATTTCAGCCACATCTCCCTTTGCTGCCGTCCAACCCAGGAATGTTCCCAAAGCGATGAACTCAATGGCCAGGATGGCAATTACGATATAACCTATCAGCTTGCCGTATTGGTTTGCTTCAAACATCACGTTGCGCTTTTCACTGAGTTTGGTGTTCTTGCGCAACAAAAAGAATAATTGTACTTTATTCATGGTTGTTGTCCAGTATGTCAGTATGCCTTTTATCTCAGGTCGATGATTTCGGCCTTTGGAAAGTCTTTTGAGTTAAAACGGAAGGTTCCATCGGATAGTGACGTTGCCTTGAAGTTGCTGATATCTATTGACACAACTCCTTTGGCTGTGCGATAGGTTATCTTCCAGGGAATGTACGACTTTTGCTTTACCATGATGTGCATCTCCTGAATGTTTTTTTTCTTGTCAGTAGCTTGCAGGTGTACGTAATAGCTGTTGTCCGCTTTTTCCAGGGAAGAGGAATAGCCGTTCTTGTACATGTAGATAAAGTTGTAGGGATTGATGGCTGCCAACTGCGCCTCTGTTGGATTGGAGACATTCACCTCATCGTTCTGCTTCATATAAGTCCACATGGTCTTTCCGTCAAACCAGATGGTGGCCTGCGGGGTGGTAGCATGAAACTTACGCCCTTTGACAGCAATCTTGCCCGAGGTGTTCAGACTGACGCTATTGCTGCCCTTGATACTGAAATTTGCCTGTACGCCACTCTTTGCGGCTACTACAGCAGCCGTCTTATCCAGCACCTGCTTGGCCGTCTGTGCCGTTAAGGGTAAAAGGGTGATGAGTTGAAAGAGTAAAAATGCGATTAACTTCTCCATTGTGTTAACAGGTTTTCGAGACTCATCTCGTCCATGATTAATACTTCGCGTGGCTTGCTTCCGTGGGCTGCCCCTACGATGCCGGCTTTCTCCAACTGATCCATCAGTCGACCGGCACGGTTATAACCGATGGCAAACTTACGCTGGATAAGACTCGTAGAGCCGCTTTGCTCGCGAACGATGAGTCGGGCGGCATCTTCAAACATCGGGTCGAGATGCTGCATGTCTACATCACGGCTCTCTCCTCCATCACCTTCATCAGTATCAGGCTCAGGCAGTTCGAAGGCTGAGAGATAGCCCTGCTGCTGCGCGATAAACTGGTTGATGCGCTCTACTTCAGGCGTATCGACAAAGGCACACTGCACACGGACGGGTTCACCGCCGTTCAGATAGAGCATGTCACCGCGTCCTACCAGTTGCTGGGCTCCAGGACGGTCGAGGATTGTGCGCGAGTCAATCATGGCTCCCACGCGGAAGGCAATACGGCTGGGGAAGTTTGCCTTGATAGTACCCGTGATGATATTTGTTGTAGGACGCTGCGTGGCAATAATCATGTGGATGCCCACGGCGCGAGCCAGCTGGGCAATACGTGCAATAGGAAGCTCGACCTCCTTGCCTGCCGTCATAATCAGGTCGCCGAACTCATCAATCACCACCACGATATACGGCATGAATTTATGGCCGTGTTCCGGATTCAGCTGGCGGTCGATGAACTTCTTGTTGTATTCCTTCAAGTTACGTGCCTGCGCCATCTTCAACAGATCGTAGCGTGTGTCCATCTCCTTACATAGCGAGTTGAGCGTGCGAATCACCTTGGTGACATCGGTAATAATCGGTTCTTCACCCTCATCAGGCACCTTGGCCAGAAAGTGCTTCTCAATGCTGCTGTATACGCTGAACTCCACCTTCTTCGGGTCGACCAGCACGATTTTCAGCTCGGCGGGATGCTTCTTATATAATAAAGAGGTGATGATAGCGTTCAGACCTACCGACTTACCCTGTCCGGTAGCACCGGCTACGAGCAAGTGGGGAGCCTTGGCCAGGTCGAACATGAATACCTCGTTGGTAATGGTCTTACCTACTGCACATGGCAAGTCCATTGTTGTTTCCTGGAATTTCTTGGAGTTAAGTATCGATTCCATCGAGACGGTGGCTGGTTTGGCATTCGGCACTTCGATACCGATAGTACCCTTACCGGGAATCGGCGCAATGATGCGGATGCCGAGGGCGGCTAGGCTGAGCGCTATGTCATCCTCCAAGTTGCGGATGCGTGCAATGCGAACACCAGCAGCTGGTGTAATCTCATAGAGGGTAATGGTGGGGCCTACGGTGGCCTTGATGCTCGATATTTCCACGCCGAAGTTGCGCAGCACGTCTACGATACGGTTCTTGTTGGCCGTCTGCTCGGCCATGTCGATGTAGGGCTTGCCGTCGCTTTCATACTTCTTCAGCAGGTCGAGGGTAGGATAGTGGTAGTTCTCCAGGTCACGTTTGGGGTCGTAGGGTGTCGAGAGGTCACCATAGTTGTCTGTGAGGGTCTTCCCGTCAGCTTTTTCCTCTTTTTCGCCATCATCTACCGTCATCTCCACTTCGTCGTTCTCTTCCTCAACGGGTTTAGTGGGTTTGATGGGAGGTGTAGTTGTGGGAGGAACTGGCGAAGTCTCGGAGCTGATGTCTTCGAACTCAACTGTCTGCGCCTCAGGATTGTCGAACACGGGAGG
Organism: uncultured Prevotella sp.; assembly: GCA_946415755.1. Taxonomy (GTDB): domain Bacteria; phylum Bacteroidota; class Bacteroidia; order Bacteroidales; family Bacteroidaceae; genus Prevotella. Next base: position 21,896 of record CAMKTS010000019.1, read on the forward strand.
GTCTTCCAGGGTACTGATGCCTTCGCTGCTCTTGTTTTCCTCATTATCGCCCCGTCCGATGTTGATTTCCATGGGAATCTTTTTCAGGTAGTGCAGCGGGTTGAACAGTTTGCGCAGGATGATGACCGTCTCCATGCTGAGATAGGTAAGGAAAGCAATGGCCGTCAAGGCCAGCAGAGCCGTTAATCCCGGTGCGCCAATCAGTCCTTCTGTCTGCTGGCAGATGGCCACACCATGGTCGCCGCCGGGATTGAAGCATGCCTCTTCAAAAAGGGGAGACAGGAACTTGGCGAAGGTTACAGATGCCCATATCATCACGATGGTAAGGCACATGAACCACTTCAGAAGCGACACCTTGTAGGCACGCATCAGATTGACAGACAATAGCAGCAGGAACACGGGGATGAGAAATGCTGCCAGACCGAAGCATCGCTTGATGAAGAACCATGCGGCATAGGCTCCTATGCTGCCGCAGGCGTTCTGAAACTCTTTCTGCTGGTTCAGGATTTCACCGCTGCGGGGGGCTTCGATGAGGCTCTGGTCGGCAGCTCCCGTTGCGAAATATGATACGAAAGCCCACACCAGATAGCCTGCTATGAAGAGCAGACAGAAGCCCAGCACGAAATTGATGCGCTCATTGTGGAATATCTTGTCAATGCCTAAAGCTTCCTTCAGCGACGATGCCGCAGGCTCAGAGGTCTTGCTGTTTTTTTTCTTCTTTGCCATATCTTTATGATTTACGAACTGCAAAATTACAAAGAAAATCTTAGATTTCATCATAAAATCGCTGTTTTTTAATTTTTTTGCATTACCTTTGTCGGCCGTAATGAGAAAAAAGATATTTTGCAAGTACGATAAGGCGCAAATCAGTACACTTCCGCGCGTTCTCTTCAATGGACGTATCGTAGTGGTGCTTACTGAGACGGAGGCCGAAAAGGCCGTGTCTTATCTGCTCTCGCAGCCCATTCTGGGGTTGGATACAGAGACGCGCCCCACATTCAAGAAGGGACAGCATCACAATGTCGCGCTGCTACAGGTGGCGAGCCATGAAGTGTGCTTCCTCTTTCGCCTGAACCAGCTGGGCATGTCACCCTCTGTCAAACGGTTGCTGGAAGACCATACGGTGCCTAAGATAGGGCTGTCGCTGCGCGATGATATGGCCTCGTTAATGGCCATCGGTACGTTTGAGCGCGGCAACATGATTGATCTGCAAGACCATGTGCGCGAAGTCGGTGTCGAGGATTTGAGCCTTCAGAAACTGTATGCCAATTTCTTCGGACAGAAAATCTCAAAGCGCGAGCAGCTTAGCAACTGGGATGCCGATATTCTCACGGAGAAACAGAAGCTGTATGCGGCAACTGATGCGTGGGCATGTATTATGCTCTACGAAGAGCTGATGCGGCTGGAAGAGACGTGTAACTATGTTTTAGTGAAGAGTGAAGACGTTGAATAATTTGCTACCGCTATGAAGGAAATATGGCTTAAACGAGGTAAGGAAGAGAGTCTGCGGAGGTTCCATCCGTGGGTGTTCTCGGGTGCCATCCAAAGGAAGGACGAGGACATCGAAGAGGGTGAAGTGGTGCGCGTGGTGGCCCATTCGGGCGATTTCATCGCTATTGGCCACTATCAGCAAGGTTCCATAGCCGTGCGCGTACTGACGTTCGAAGATGTGGCAATCGATGATGTCTTCTGGGCTTTGCGCCTTCGTGCTGCCTTGCAGATGAGGAAGACCATTGGTATTGCCGATAATCCGCAGAACAATACCTACCGACTGGTACATGGCGAAGGCGATTACCTGCCAGGACTCATCATCGATGTATATGGACAGACGGCAGTCATGCAAGCCCATTCCATCGGTATGCATCTGTGTCGGAAGGAGGTTGCCCGTGTACTTTCAGCGGTCATGCAGGAACGTATTCGGCATATATACTACAAGAGTGAGACTACGCTGCCCTTTATGACAACTGATGACATGAACGGTTTCCTAGTGGGTGGTTCGGACGATAACATCGCAACGGAGAATGGCCTGAAGTTCCGTGTCGACTGGTTGAAAGGGCAGAAAACGGGCTTCTTCGTTGATCAGCGTGAGAACCGTTCGTTGCTGGAGCAGTTCTCGAAGGGCAAGCGCGTGCTCAATATGTTCTGCTATACCGGCGGCTTCTCGTTCTATGCGATGCGTGGTGGAGCTGAACTCGTGCATTCTGTCGATAGTTCTGCCAAAGCCGTCGAACTCACAAAGGCTAACGTTGAGCTGAACTTCCCTGGCGATACCCGCCACGAAGCCTTCTGCGAGGATGCCTTTAAGTTCTTGGAGAACCTCCCCCAACCCCTCCCAAGGAGGGAAGTGCCTGCGGATGGTGTAAGCCCCTCCTTGGGAGGGGGTGGGGAGGTTTACAATCTCATCATTCTCGATCCTCCCGCCTTTGCCAAGCATCGTGGTGCGCTGCACAATGCGCTGAAGGGCTATACCCGCCTGAACCATAAGGCCTTCGAGAAAATCGAAAAGGGTGGCATTCTCTTTACTTTCTCATGTTCGCAGGTCGTAACGAAAGACCATTTCCGCAATGCGGTATTCACGGCTGCGGCTCTCGCCAAGCGTAAGGTTCGCATCCTTCATCAGCTGCACCAGCCTGCCGATCACCCCGTCAACATCTATCATCCGGAGGGTGAGTACCTGAAGGGTCTGGTGCTCTATGTGGAGTAAGGTAGACCGATATATCAAGAAATATAAACTGCTTAATGCCAACGAATTATATTTGGTTGCTTTAAGCGGTGGTGCGGATAGCGTGGCGTTGCTCCTGTATCTTCATGAAGCAGGGTGTCGTGTGCATGCTGCGCATTGTAATTTCTGTTTGCGGGGCGATGAGTCGGAGAGGGACGAGATGTTCTGCGAGTCACTCTGCCGTCGGCTCGGCATTGAGATGCATCGCGCTCATTTTGATACGCGAGCGTATGCCGAACTGCACAAGGTGAGCATCGAGATGGCTGCCCGTGAATTACGTTATAAGTGGTTTGAACAACTTCGTGAGGATGTTGGTGCGGCTGGAATTTGTGTGGCTCATCATCGTGACGACTCGGTAGAAACCGTGCTCCTGAATCTGGTGCGTGGCACTGGCCTTCGCGGCTTGACAGGCATTCAGCCTCTTACCTCACAGGGGGGTTGTCCCCGTGTGAGGTTGGTGAGGCCACTTTTATGTGTTTCGAGGGCTGAAATTGAGGATTTTCTGGCCAAAAGAGGGCAGAAATACGTCACGGACAGCACAAATTTGAAGGCCGATGTCATGCGAAATAAGATACGGCTACAGGTGTTGCCGATGCTTCGTGAACTGAATCCTGCGGTGTCGGAAAACATCCAGCGGACGGCGGAGAATTTGGCAGAGGCGCAAACGGTATTGGATGCTGTTGTCGACAAATACAAAGATAGTAACGTGCTTGAACTTAGCGAGTTGGAAAAGTATGGTTCAAGTGAATACATCATCTTCGAATGGCTTAAAAACTACGGTTTCAACGGTAGTCAGACTTTGCAGATAATGGAGGCAGAATCGGGTGCTGTATTTACTTCTGGCATGGGATATGATGTGCTGAAAGACCGCCGCAGGTTGATCGTGGAACCCACGCTGAAACCGCAAAAAGTGGCTGTAATTCCTGAGGAAGGAGCCTATATAATTGAAAATAGTGGCCGCTTATTGGTAAAAAGAGCCTCTTTATTCGTCTCTAAAGCCCCTTTACTGGCTACAGTAGATGCCGAAAAGGTGGTGTTTCCGCTAACCGTCAGAAGGGTGGAAGAGGGCGACTGGATGATACCCTGTGGCATGAAAGGCCGCAAGCTGTTGAGCAATCTGATGACCGACCGGAAGATGACGCTTTTCGAGAAGCGGCGCCAATTGGTAGTTGTTGATGATCAGGGAGTTATTGTATGGGTTGTAGGCCTGCGAACAGATGCCCGTGTGGCTGTTTCGGACGATACAAACGAGGTTCTGGAGTTGAGATTTGACAAACAGATTTTTGGGGGGGACAAATGACAGATGGCGGTTGGCGGTAATTGAAAATCGACGTTGCTCTTATAATTAGTGTTATAATATAACACTAATACTCTCTATGCTCTCAAAATAAAAAACTGTCATCTGTTATCTGTCATTTATCTGTCATTTCTAATTCGGCAAAATAGACAAATTGCTTGAAATGGTTGTTAAAAATTTGGTGGTATGAAATTTTATGCTTACCTTTGCACGTCATTAGAAATTAGTAAAGAAAATATCGATATTTATGAGCAAGAGATTTGCCGAACACAAAGGCTTGAATTTGATGCAGACGAATGATGACGTGCTGCAGATGTGGAAGGAGAAAAATGTCTTCTGGCGCTCCGTGACGGAGAGGGAAGGTTGTCCGCAATTTGTATTCTTCGAGGGTCCTCCATCGGCCAATGGTCACCCCGGAATCCATCACGTGCTGGCTCGCAGCATCAAGGACACCTTCAACCGCTACAAGACGATGCAGGGCTTCCAGGTAAAGCGTAAGGCCGGTTGGGACACCCATGGACTGCCCGTAGAGTTGGGCGTCGAGAAGGAGTTGGGCATCACCAAGGCCGACATCGACAATAAGGAGAGCGATAAGTATATCTCGACGGAGGACTACAACAAGAAGTGTCGCGAGAACGTGATGATGTACACCCAGGAGTGGCGTGACCTGACGGAGAAGATGGGTTATTTCGTTGACCTCGACAATCCCTACATCACCTACGACAACAAGTATATCGAGACGCTGTGGTGGCTGCTGAAGCAGTTCTACAAGAAGGGCTTGCTCTACAAGGGTTACACCATCCAGCCATACTCACCAGCCGCAGGTACGGGCCTGTCGAGCCACGAGTTGAACCAGCCCGGTTGCTATCGTGACGTGAAGGACACCACATGTACCGCCCAGTTTAAGATGAAGACCCCGAAGCCGGAGATGACCAAGTGGGGTACACCATACTTCCTCGCATGGACGACGACACCGTGGACACTGGCTGCCAACTCAGCCCTCTGCGTAGGTCCGAAGATTGACTATGTGGCCGTAGAGACCTACAATCCATACACCGCCGACAAAGTCACGCTGGTTCTGGCCGAAGCTCGTCTGAATGCCTATTTGCCCGCTGAGGGAGCCATTACGGATGGAGGCGAGATGCCTGAATACAAGAAAGGGGAGAAACTGATTCCCTATCGCATCATAGCCCGCTATAAAGGTATCGACCTCGTTGGTATGGAGTATGAGCAGCTGATGCCTGCTATCAAGCCTATGGGCGACGCCTTCAAGGTGATTTCCGGCGACTACGTGACTACTGAGGATGGTGCCGGTATCGTACATATCGCTCCCAACTTTGGTGCCGACGATGCCTTCGTGGCCAAGAAAGCTGGTATCTGCCCTATAGTACTGATTGACAAGAAGGGTGCTGAGCGTCCCGTGGTCGACCTGCAGGGTAAGTACTTTGTCATCGAAGATCTCGACGAAAAATTCGTCGAGCACTATGTCAACAAGGACGAATGGAACAAGTTTGCAGGCCGTTACGTGAAGAATGCCTACGACGAGACGCTGACCGATAAGGACGAGACGCTGGATATCTCCATCTGCATGGATCTGAAGGCTCAGAACAAGGTGTTCAAGATTGAGAAGCATGTGCATAACTACCCACATTGCTGGCGTACCGACAAACCCGTATTGTACTATCCCTTGGACAGCTGGTTTATCAAGTCGTCGGCTTGCAAGAATCGCATGAGCGAGCTTAACAAAACCATCAATTGGCAGCCTGAATCAACCGGTACTGGCCGCTTTGGCAACTGGCTCGATAACCTGAACGACTGGAACCTCTCGCGTTCGCGCTTCTGGGGCACACCGCTGCCTATCTGGCGCTCGGAGGATGGCGAGGAAATCTGCATCGGTTCGGTAGAAGAGCTTTATAACGAGATGGAGAAGGCCGTTGAGGCAGGCTTCATGAAGTCGAATCTGCTGAAGGATCAGGGTTTTGTGCCTGGCGATATGAGCAAGGAGAACTACGACAAGATAGACCTGCACCGTCCATACGTGGATTATATCGTGCTCTGCTCGGCATCGGGTAAACCCATGAAGCGCGAGAGCGACCTGATTGACGTGTGGTTCGACTCAGGCTCCATGCCCTACGCGCAGGTACACTATCCGTTCGAAAATGCCGATCTCATCGACAAGCGCATTGCCTTCCCCTGCGACTTTATCAACGAGGGTGTCGACCAGACCCGTGGCTGGTTCTTCACGTTGCACGCCATCGCTACTATGATATTTGATAGTGTTGCCTTTAAGAACGTGATTTCCAGCGGTTTAGTGCTCGATGCTAAAGGAAATAAAATGTCGAAGCATGTGGGCAATGTGGTGAATCCGTTCGACATGATTGGCAAGTACGGTTCTGATGCCGTGCGCCTGTATATGATGACGAATTCGGAGCCTTGGGACAACCTGAAGTTCGACCCGGAGGGTGTGGCCGAAATCAGCCGTAAGTTCTTTGGCACCTTATATAATACGTACTCGCTCTTTGCGATGTATGCAAATGTAGACAACTTCGACCCGCAGACCCCGCAGATTCCCGTCAGCGAGCGTCCTGAGTTCGACCGTTGGATACTGTCGTGTCTGAACTCGCTGGTACAGGGTGTTCAGCAGGAGATGGATGGCTACGATCCCACACGTGCCGGTCGACTCATCGATGCCTTCGTGGATGAAGACCTCTCGAACTGGTATGTCCGCCTGAATAAGAAACGCTTCTGGGGCAAGGAGATGGACAACGATAAGCTGGCTGCCTATCAGACCTTGTACGAGTGCCTGATGACCATCTCGAAGCTGTTGGCTCCGTTTGCTCCGTTCTTTGCCGACCAGCTGTATAAAGACCTTGGTGGTCAGCTGGATAGCGTACACCTTGACAAATTCCCCGCATTCAACGCAGCCCTTGTCAACAAGGATCTTGAGGAACGTATGGCCATTGCCCAGCGTATCACCACCATCGTACTCGCCCTGCGCCGTAAGGAGAGCATCAAGGTGAAGCAGCCTCTGCAGACGCTGATGATTCCTCCCGTTGACAATGCCCAGCGTGAGGCTATCGAGACCGTGAAGCAGATCTTCCTGCAAGAGGTGAACGTGAAAGACGTGAAGTTCGTGGAGGGTGCCGGTATTCTGGTGAAGAAGGTGAAGTGTAACTTCCGCATCATGGGTAAGAAGTTTGGCAAGGACATGAAGGCCGTAGCCGCTGCCGTTGCCGCTATGTCGCAGGAGCAGATTGCTGAGCTGGAGACTAATGGTCGTATTATACTGGATATCCCGGAAATTCCGGAGAATTCGGAGATTCTGGTTGAGGATGTCGAAATCATCAGTGAGGACATCCCCGGCTGGCTGGTGGGCAACGAAGGCAATCTGACCGTAGCCCTTGATATCACCCTGACCGATGAGTTGCGTGCCGAGGGTATGGCCCGTGAGTTGGTGAACCGCATCCAGAACATCCGTAAGAAGAGCGGACTGGACATCACCGACCATATCCGTGTGCGCATCGAGCCCAACGAGGCATCGACGAAGGCTGTAGAGGCTTTTGGCGACTATATTGCCCGTCAGGTGCTGGCCGACGACCTGAAGCTGGAGGCCAACGATGGTCAGACAGTAGAATTTGACGATTTTAAACTGAATATTCAAATAACAAAAATCTAAAAAAGATGGCAGAAAAAACACGTTACTCAGACGAGGAGCTCGAGGAGTTCCGTGAGATTATCAACGAAAAACTGGCTTTGGCCAAGCGTGACTACGACCAGATGATGAACGTCTTGATGAACAAAGACTCTAACGATGTGGATGACACCTCTCCCACTTACAAGGCATTGGAAGAGGGCAGTGCCACTCAGTCGAAAGAAGAACTGATTCAGATGGCTTCCCGTCAGCAGAAATTCATACAGGGCCTGAAAGCCGCCTTGGTACGCATTGAGAACAAGACCTACGGCGTTGACCGTATCACTGGCAAACTCATTCCCAAGGAGCGTCTGCGTGCCGTACCCCATGCTACACTGAGCGTGGAGTCGAAACAGCAGCAGAATAGCAAATAAGACCCGATGGAGAAGAAGGGCATAGCACAACGCGGATGGCTCGCTGCAACTGTCGTAGCCATCATACTCATCGTAGACCAAGCCATTAAGATATGGGTAAAGACCCACATGGCTTTGCACGAACAGATTGAAATACTGTCGTGGTTTAAGCTCGTGTTCATCGAGAACAACGGAATGGCCTACGGAATGGAGTTTGGCTCGAAGCTTGTACTGAGCCTCTTCCGTATTGTGGCTGTCGGAATCCTGTCGTATTACATCGTCAAGCAGGTAAGAAAACAGGCACGATGGGGATATATCCTATGTCTCTCGATGGTACTGGCAGGAGCTGCCGGTAACATTATCGACTCTATGTTCTACGGCCTGATGTTCAACGGCTCGTCAGAATATTATGTCAGCTATTTTGTACCCTTCGGCACCGGCTATGCACCGTTCCTGATGGGTAAGGTGGTGGATATGTTCTACTTCCCGCTCATCGTCACTACGTGGCCCGAATGGGTCCCCTGGGTGGGGGATGAACCGTATATCTTTTTCTCTCCCATCTTCAACTTTGCCGACTCGGCCATCTCGGTGGCCGTTGTGCTACTGCTGCTCTTCTACCGAAAGGAAATCAGCGAAATCAGTTTCAAGAAGGAACAACAAGCCCCATCTGCCGATGAAGCATAGCCTGACGGTCATAATAGCAACAGTGCTGCTCCTGGCGGCATGCAAGCCAACCATTCCGAGCCAGTATATCCAGCCAGATGAAATGGAGCAGCTGCTCTACGACTACCATGTAGCCCAGGCCATGGCTCGTAGTGCGGGTGGCAGCAATGCCGACTACTTGCGGGTGACCTATTTCCATACGGTTCTGAAGAAGCACAACCTGACGGAGGCAGAGTTTGACTCGTCGCTGGTGTACTACTATTCGCGAGTAGACTACTTGGAACCCATCTATGCCCATGTGAACGAACGCCTTCAGAAGGATGCAAGGGCATTGGGAGCACAAACGAGCAGCATCCAGCAGTATTCGCAGTACGGAGAAACGGGAGATACTGCCAACATCTGGAACGGAGTCACTGATATGTTGCTGGTGTCACGCCCCATTATGAACCGCTTCGACTTTAGCTTCAAGGCCGACACCACTTTCCGGTTGGGCGACTCTTTCATGCTACAGTTCATGGCCGAGTATATCTGTCCTACCGGTTCAAAAGATGCCGTAGTTTGCATTGTCACCAAATACGAGGGCGACAGTATCCTGCAAACCGTCAACCACGTCTCGGTACCCGGTCTGTCGCAGATTCGCGTGCCGGCCAACAACGAGAAAGCCTTGAAGGAAATGAGCGGCTATATCTACCTGAACGAGGCCAGGGAAGGCCCCGCCTCAGAGTCTCGCCTGCTGATGTTTATCAGTCAACTGCAACTCATCAGGTTCCACAGCAAGGAAATCATACAAGCCAATGAAACAGCAAGAACAGACAGCCTTAAGACGGATAGCGTGCAACGAAGTGATCACTCCGGAGGGGAAAAGCCTGACACGCTACGTCGTAGAGTGCTCGGAAGAAGGGCTGGTGGAACGCCTCCTCCCGCTACTTTGCGAGACCCCAAGAACCGAATGGCTGACGGGCCAAATCTTATTAAGAAATGAGAGCGGGCGCACACGTGCCTATTATCAGGGAAAACCATTAATTAAATAATGAAAGAACTATGAATCTGAAAGTACGATTAGCTATCATGAGCTTTTTGGAGTTCGCCGTGTGGGGTGCATATCTTACATGTATGGGAAACTATCTGGGCATAGCAGGATTGGGAGACAGGATATCCTGGTTTTATGCCATTCAGGGATTTGTAAGCATTTTCATGCCCACCCTGATGGGTATAGTGGCCGATAAGTATATACAGCCGCAGCGACTGTTAGGGCTTTGCCATCTGCTGGCTGGTGCCTTTATGCTTGGTTGCTGGTGGATGGGCGTTCAGGCTGGATTTGGCAACGAACTGACGAATAAGGCGGCCTTCGTGACATTCTATACGTTGAGTGTGGGATTCTTCATGCCGACCATCGCATTGTCGAATACGGCTGCCTTTACTATGCTGAAGAACAAGGGGATGGATACCGTCAAAGATTTCCCACCCATTCGTGTGCTGGGAACCATCGGCTTCATCGCCACCATGTGGTTTGTCAACTGTGCCGTATGGGACGATGGCGGTTTCTCGCTGACCATTGCAAACAATCCCCACAAGTTCCAGTACACCTATATGCAGTTCTTCGTGTCGGGTATTCTCAGCTTGGTGCTTTTCCTCTATTGCTTCACACTTCCCGAATGTAAGCTTGAGAAGAAGGAGGAGAAAGTATCGCTCGTCGAGAGTCTTGGACTCAATGCCTTCAAGCTGTTTAAGCATCGTCAGATGGCCTTGTTCTTTGTGTTCTCGGCATTGTTGGGTATGTGTCTGCAAGTCACCAACGGATTTGCAGGCCCGTTCCTCACCAGTTTCAATGCCAGTCCTGATCCGGCTATTGCCGACTCATTTGCTGCCGACAATGCCACGCTGCTCACCTCGATTTCTCAGATCAGCGAGGCCTTGTGCATTCTTTTGATCCCTTTCTTCCTGAAGCGCTTCGGCATCAAGATCGTCATGCTGATGTCGATGTTTGCATGGGTGTTCCGTTTCGGGTTCTTCGGTATCGGTAGTCCCACGATGCCGGGCGTCATTTTCTTCGTCCTTTCGTGCATTGTTTATGGTGTCGCCTTTGATTTCTTCAATGTCTCGGGCGGTATCTTTGTCGACCAGGTGTGCGAGCCGCGTGTCAAGGCCTCTGCACAAGGGTTGTTTATGATGATGACCAATGGCATCGGTGCCACCGTTGGTACGCTGACTGCCGGTGAGATAGTAAACAGCTATTGTTCTTGGCAAGACGGATACCTGGTAGGCGACTGGCAGTCGTGCTGGTTCGTCTTTGCCGGCTTCGCACTCGTCATTGGCATTGCATTTGCGTTGGTGTTCAAACCTGAAACGAAATAGGATGGAAGAGATGAAGGAAATCAGGTTCTTCTATGTTCCGGAGGCAGAAAACCGTACGGAGTTGCCTGCCGAAGAAGCGATGCATGCCCTGCGGGTACTCAGGCTTCAGGCTGGTGATGAGATGGTGCTGGCCGATGGAGATGGCAACTTCTATCGTGCCGAAGTGACGCTGGCTCATACGCATCATTGCTGCTATGAAATCAAGGAGAAGATGCCTCAGGAGCGCCAGTGGCCGGGACATGTACATCTGGCCATTGCTCCGACTAAAATGATGGAGCGTATGGAGTGGATGATAGAGAAGGCGGTGGAAATCGGTGTAGATGAAATATCTTTCCTCAATTGTCAGTTCTCTGAACGCAGGATAGTCAAGATGCCGCGTGCCATGAAGATAGCCGTAGCGGCCCTCAAGCAGAGCCGGAAGGCGTGGATGCCGCTGTTGCACGAGGTGCAGCCGTTTGCCGACTTCATCAGCCAGCCACTGCCAGCGCGAAAATACATTGCCCATTGCTATGAGGAAGTCGCGCGTACCTATTTATATGATGAGCTGCGCAAACCATCGGCCGATGAAGATGCCGTCGTGCTGATCGGACCTGAGGGTGATTTCTCGATAGACGAGGTGAGGAGTGCAGTAGCCAACGGATGGACATCGGTACATCTCGGAGAAAGCCGTTTGCGTACGGAAACGGCAGGTCTTGCAGCAATAATGATGATACAACTAAGCAAAAAGTAAGAGTAACTATTAAAGACAAAAACTAAATACACTTGTTATGTTGAATAAAGAAGAGTATTGGCAGCCGGAACTGGAAACCATGCCGCGTGAGGCACTGGAGAAGCTGCAAGTAGAGAAATTGAGAAAGTCGATAGCCGTGGCCCTCAAGTCACCGTTCTATGGCAAGCGTCTTGGTGAACTCGGCATTACGCCCGAAAGTATTCAAACCGTCAGCGACATCCGTAAGATACCGTTCACTACCAAGCAGGATCTGCGTGATAACTATCCCTTTGGCTTAGTGGGTGGTGACTTGAAGGATGCTATCCGTATCCACTCCACCAGTGGTACTACTGGTCATCCGACGGTCGTCACCTATTCGCGCCACGACATCGACTCGTGGGCCAATATGATTGCCCGTGATATGTATATGGTGGGATGCCGCGACACGGATGTGTTCCAGAACTCAAGCGGTTACGGTATGTTTACGGGGGGTCTCGGATTCCAGTATGGTGCCGAGAAGCTGGGAGCCACCACCGTTCCTGCTGCCGCCGGAAATTCCAAGCGTCAGATCATGTTCATCAAGGACTTCGGCACTACCTGTCTCCACGCCATTCCTTCCTACGCCATCCGTCTGGCAGAAGTATTCCAGGAGGAGGGTGTCGATCCCCGAAGCACCAAGCTCCGCACGCTGTTTATTGGTGCCGAGCCACATACAGAGGAGCAGCGCAGACGCATCGAGCGACTGCTTGGAGTTAAGGCCTATAACTCGTTTGGTATGACCGAGATGAACGGCCCCGGTGTGGCCTTCGAGTGCAAGGAACAGTGTGGCATGCACCTCTGGGAGGATAACTACATTATTGAAATTGTCGATCCCGATACGTTGGAACCTGTGCCCGATGGTGAGATGGGTGAAATGATTCTGACCACTCTCGACCGTACCATGATGCCCGTGTTGCGCTATCGTACCCGTGACCTCACCCGCATCATACCCGGTGAGTGTAAGTGCGGACGTACCCATCGCCGTATCGACCGTATCAAGGGACGTACCGACGATATGTTCATCATTAAGGGTGTCAACGTATTCCCGATGCAGGTGGAGAAGATTCTCGTACAGTATCCTGGCCTGGGCAGCAACTATCTCATCACGCTTGATACCGAGGATGACAACGACATCATGACGGTTGAGGTTGAACTCGACGGTCTGACGACGGATGTCTATCCCGAACTGCAGAAGATGACCCGCGACATCCAGCGTTCGCTGAAAGATGAGATCCTGCTGACGCCGCGTGTAAAACTGGTTAAGAAGGGTTCTCTGCCGGTTAGCGAGGGCAAGGCTGTTCGCGTAAAGGATCTCCGTCCGGGAAGAGGATAGGATTTTTAGAAACCAGAACGTTTAGAGCAAGAACCTACGTTGACGCAATGAGGACTGTTCTTTTGCTATTGCCTTTGCTGACGGCCCTGGGGGCTTCATCGCAAACTAGGATGCGCGAGCTGTTCCGGCAGATGCCTGACAGCATCGTGCCCTACCTGACAGTCAACAACCGCCTGGACTTCATCGATTTCATCGACAGTCACTTGAAGGCAGAGGTGCAGAATGCCCTTGACGGCCGAAGCAGGATGACCTTGCTTACCGACTCGGCGCTCTCCATCACGCTGAACGAGGCATCTCTTCTCGACATGCGACTGTTCAGTCTGACGGAATCTGCAGATAGTGTTCGTGAGGTCATCTGTCTGGTACGTACCTATGGACGTGAACAGCAGGAGAGTACGGTGGAGTTTTATCAGACTGACTGGCTTCCGCTGCCTGTTACCCGTTTTATGTCACTCCCCCATTGGATGTTTACCGCCAAGTTTGATGGCGATACGCCTACGCTGACGCTGACACTAAAGAACAGTTTCGAACGTCCTGCCTCAGAAGAACAAAAAACACATGAAGATGTATTAATAATTCTAAAATGGAATGGCAAAAATTTTAAGTAAAGTTAAAATGTCGCCCTGAAGAAAATGAAAAGTATTGGAATACAATTATTTTTCCTATATTTGCAATGTGTTTTTCATGGTATTAGATTATTAAGGTTAATTTTAAAGATTGGTTGTCGTGAGACAATCAATTTTTTTTGCGTCTGTCATAGCTTGTCGCCCTCTTTAGAGTATTTAGAAATCAAACTTCGTGGTGTCCAAGTCAGATGCTTTTCCGCTGAACTGAGGCTGTCGCTTTTCCAGGAATGCGTGGATTCCTTCCCTATAGTCTGCGCCTTGGTATACTCTTGTACGATAGGCGTTGATGCGCTCGAAACTCTCGGAGGGTATCACGGCCGATGCCTTCGACAGGATACGGAACTGCCGTTTGATAGCACTGATACTGAGCACGGAGTTGCGGCGCAATGGGGTAAGGAAGTGCTCTTCCAGTGTCTTTTCCAGTTCCTCACGTGGTGCTACACGGTTGATGAGTCCTACGTTCAGCGCATCATTGGCCTCGATGGGTGTGGCCAGGAAAAACATCTCACGAGCCTTGTTCAGACCCAGTTGATTAATGAAGTGCATTATGCCGGAAGCATTGTAGGGTATGCCAATCTTGGCTGGTGTGATGGCAAAGGTGGCATCGTCGGCAGCTACTATCATGTCGCAACTGAGACATAAATCGCATGCCCCTCCCCATACACTGCCTTCCACACAAGCAATGACGGGTATGGCCACCTCCTGGATCATGTGAAGCATACGCTCCATCGGTACGTCGTATGCCAAAGGGTCACTGCCGTCCTGCGGCAGTTCGCGGATATCGTGCCCGGCACTCCACACACCGTGACGGCATTGTGCCTTGATAACAATGGCTACACACTCCTTGCGATACCCCTCAGAAAGGGCATGAACCATATCATTGCACATCTGTGTGCTCAGACAGTTCATCCGTTCGGGGTTCTGCATCTCAATAAAACAGACGCGGTCTGTGACACTCACGCTGACCAGGCTGTTCTTCTGTTCTTCTTTTTCTTCTTTCATCATATATGTTTTTTTAGGTCTCTAATTGGCGATAACCCATTTTACCAGCCACATCACGATTGGCACGGTGACGGCAAACACGCCGATGATATCGATGATAATTCCCGATTTCATCATCTTTGTGATAGGCACCATGCCCGAGGCATAAACAATAGCGTTGGGTGGGGTGGAGACGGGCATCATAAAGCCCAGTGACGATGAAAGGGCGATGCCTACGGCTGCTGGGACGGGATTGTATCCTAATGATACTGCCGTGCTGATGGCAATGGAACCCATGAGGTTGATGGCTGCCGTATGCGAGGTGAATTCAGCCAGTAGCAGTGTGACGAAGCAGAAGAGGCCTATGAACATCCATTCTGACGGTGTGCTGCCCAGCAGTTCCTTGATGCCACCGCCCACCCAGTCGCTCAGTCCGGTAGAGTAGATCAGACTGCCCAGTGCCAGACCTCCGCCAAAGAGCAGCAGCGTGCTCCAGTCGATGCCCTCCAGTCCGTCTTTCCACGTCAAGGTCATCTCTCCCTTTTTCCTGTCTACAGGAAGGAAGAACAGCAGCAGTGCCCCAATCATGGCGGCAAGCCCCTCAGGAACGTGACTGTTGTAAAGCTTGATGATGTCCGACTGCGGACCATATATCAGACTCAGCACACTTGGCAGCACCCAAAGCACTACGGCCACGCCGAATGCCAGCACGGTATTCTTCTGCGCGCGTGTCCATCTGCCCAGCTCTGCAGCCCGCTGGCGTATCATCTGCTGTGCCCCTTCAATGCGCTGTACATCGGCGGGGAACATCCATGCCAGCACCACGTAGGCCACCGCGAAGTAGATTACCATTGCCGCCACGCCCCATATCATCCACTCGAAGAACGATATCGGGGGAGCATCGGGAGCCAACTGTTCCAGGAATCCCATCATCATCAGGTTCGGTGGTGTGCCGATGGGTGTCATCACGCCTCCGATAGAACACGCGTATGCCGTCATCAGCATCAGTCCCGTGGCATATTTGTAGTTCTTCAGGTCGATGTGTTTCCCGCTCTGTGCCATCATGTCGCGGATGGTTTCCAGGAGTCCGAGTGAGATGGGAAACATCATTGCGCATGTTGCTGTATTGCTGACCCATCCCGAGCAGATGATACACACCAGTCCTATGGCCAGGAAGATACGTCTTGGCGAGTCGCCCACCCAGCGCATCGACATGATGCCGTAGGCGATGCGCTTGTCCAGTCCGTTGACCATCATTGCCTTGGCCAGCAGAAAACCGCCCATAAATAGGAATATCATGGGGTTGGCAAAGTTGGCAAAGGCATCGCCCATCGGTGCTACTCCTAACAGAACGCATAGCGTCGGTCCTAACAGCGATGTCACAGCGATGGGTACGGGTTCTGTAATCCACCAGATGGCTACCATTGCCATGATGGCCAGCAGGTGGTGCGCCGCCTCGCTGACTCCCTCTATGGGTGTCAGCCATAGCACAATGGCGCATAAGGGTCCCAACAGTGCTCCCACTGTGCGCCGTTTCTTGTCGAAAACGTTGTCTTCTTGTTTCATTGTTGTTCGTTTTTTGGTGTGTCGTTATGGTTTCAGTTCCAGCTCCTTTTGCAGTCTGATGATTTCGTCGCGGTACTGTGCGGCCTGCAGGAAGTCGAGTTTCTTGGCGGCCTCCTTCATCAGCCGCGTGGTGTCGGCGATGCTCTTTTCGAGTTGGGGGCGCGTCATTCGCTGGATGATGGGATCGGCAGCAAATGCCGTTTCGGCAGTGGGTGATTGTGGGGAAAGTGAGCTGCGCTGCAGTTCTTTGGCATCGGAGGTGTTGGCAGCGACAAGAGATACCGAGAGCGCTTTCTTGATTTGCTGGGGAGTGATGCCGTGGGCCTCGTTGTACAGCATCTGTTTCGTGCGCCTACGGGCGGTCTCGTCGATGGTGAGCTGCATGGAGGCTGTGACAGTGTCGGCATACATAATGACCTTGCCGTTGATGTTGCGTGCCGCGCGTCCGGCCGTTTGTGTGAGGCTGCGGTGGGATCGGAGGAATCCCTCTTTGTCGGCATCGAGGATGGCTACGAGCGACACCTCCGGGAGGTCAAGGCCCTCGCGGAGCAGGTTGACCCCTACCAGTACGTCGTAGGTGCCGTTACGCAGGTTCTCCAGAATTTTGACGCGCTCCAGTGTAGTAACCTCGCTATGGATATAGGCCGTCTGGATGTCGTGGTTGAGCAGGTATTCGCACAGTTCTTCGGCCATGCGCTTGGTGAGGGTGGTGACCAGCACACGCTCATGGCGCTCGATGCGCTGCTGTATCTCGTCCATCAGGTCGTCAATCTGATGCTCCGTAGGGCGCACCTCAATTTCCGGGTCTAACAGGCCGGTGGGACGAATGAGTTGTTCGACCACCACACCCTCGGCTTCCTGCAGTTCGAAGTCGGCAGGGGTGGCCGAGACGTAGATGACCTGATTGGTCATCTGCTGGAACTCGTCGAAGGTGAGCGGGCGGTTGTCGAAGGCAGCGGGCAGGCGGAAGGCATACTCTACGAGGTTGGTCTTGCGGGCCCGGTCACCACCGTACATCGCACCTATCTGCGGCACGCTGACGTGGCTCTCATCGATGAACATGAGGTAGTCGGGCGGGAAGAAGTCTAACAGACAGTAAGGGCGCTCTCCTGCCTGGCGGCCGTCGAAATAGCGAGAGTAGTTTTCTATGCCCGAACAGTGGCCCAGTTCCTTGATCATCTCCATATCGTACTCCACGCGCTCCCTGATGCGCTGTGCCTTGATGTTGTCTCCCAGCTCTTCAAAGTATGCAATCTGCTTGACCAGGTCGTCTTGGATGTTGCGGATGGCCATGTTTGTCTGCTCCTGGGTGGTGGTGAAGAGGTTGGCGGGGTAGAGCTTGTATTCCTCGAAAGAGGTGAGGCGCGTCATGGTGATGTTGTCAAGTTCCTCGATGGTGTCGATTTCGTCATCCCAAAACGTGATGCGCAGCACGGTCTCGTTGTAGGCCATGGCGATGTCGATGGTGTCGCCCTTCACACGGAAGCTGCCTCGCTTCAGTTCGATGTCGTTGCGCACGTAGAGGGCGGCCACCAACTTGCGCAGCAGGGCATTGCGCTCGATGATCTGTCCGCGATGAATCTCGATGATGTTCTCATTGAGAGCCATGGGACTCCCCATTCCGTAGATGCAACTAATAGAAGATATAACGATAACATCCTTTCTTCCTGACATCAAGGCACTTACGGCACGTAGTCGCAGTCTGTCAATCTCCTCGTTGATACTTAAGTCCTTCTCGATATAGGTGTCGGTGGTGGGCAGATATGCCTCCGGCTGGTAGTAGTCGTAGTAGCTGACGTAATACTCTACGGCATTCTCGGGGAAGAAACCGCGCATCTCCTCGTACAGCTGTGCGGCCAGCGTCTTGTTATGCGACAGGATGAGGGTGGGCCGGTTGATGCGGGCAATGACATTAGCCATCGTGAAAGTCTTGCCAGAGCCGGTGACCCCCAGCAGTACCTGCGCCCGTTCACCGCGAAGAATACCATCGGTGAGTTGGCGGATAGCCTCCGGCTGGTCGCCTGTAGGCAGGTAATCTGATGTTAAATTGAAGTTCATTTCGTGCAAAGGTACGAAATATTTCATAATTTCTAATTAGGAATTCATAATTTTTATCAAAAACCTTTGCTTTTCACGGGAAAATGCGTAATTTTGCACGTCAAAATCGAAAAGACAATGAAGAAACAGACGATTATACTGCTCTTGACGGCCGTCCTGCTCGCGGGATGTGCCACTTCGGAGTTTAACCGGGTGTATAAGATGACTGACAACGTCTACAAATACGAATATGCGAAAGAGCTGTTTGCAAGGGGCAAGTTCCAGCAAGCAACGGTATTGCTGCAGGAAATTGTGACCATCCAGAAGGGTAGGAGCAACGCCCAGGAGAGCCTGTACCTGCTGGGGATGTCACAGTATTGCAACAAGGACTACGATGCAGCCAGTGCCACCTTCCGCAAGTATTTCTCCAGCTATCCGAAGGGAACGTATGCCGAGCAGGCTTCCTATTACATCGGACAGTCGCTCTACCGCAGTGCTCCTGAGCCTCGTCTTGACCAGACACCGACAATTGGTGCCATCAATGCCTACCAGAACTTCATCGACTGTTTTCCCGATTCCAAGATGCGTGATGATGCCCAGCAGAAGCTGTTCAGCCTGCAGGACAACCTGGTGCAGAAGGAGTTTCTGTCGGCACAGCTCTACTATAATCTGGGCGGGTATTTCGGCAACATCAACTCGAATACAGAGAGCAACTACGAGGCTTGTATCGTAACGGCTCAGAACGCTCTGAAGGCCTATCCTTTCTCGGAACTCCGCGAGGCTTTCTCTGTGCTCATTATGAAGAGCAAGTTCGAGTTGGCGCAGAACAGTTCAGAGGAGAAGAAGGTAGAGCGCTACCGCGATGCGGAGGACGAATGTTATGGCTTCCTCAACGAGTTCCCAGAGTCGAAGGAGTGCAAGACAGCCGAGAAGTATATCGAGAAGTGCAAGAAAATAACAAAGGATTAACACATATAAAGATGGATTACAAGAAATCAAAAGCACCGGTGAACACCGTTACGCGCAACATCATGGATCTCTGCCAGGACACAGGCAATATCTATGAGAGCGTGGCCATTATTGCCAAGCGCGCCAATCAGATCAGTATTCAGATTAAGGACGACCTCTCCAAGAAGCTGGCCGAGTTTGCTTCTTACAACGACTCCTTGGAGGAGGTGTTTGAGAATCGCGAACAGATAGAGATCTCACGCTACTACGAGAAGTTGCCGAAGCCCTCACTGCTGGCTACCCAGGAGTTTGTAGAGGACAAGGTGTACTGGCGCGACCCCGTACACGAGACGCAGGGCATTCCCACCGACATGTAACGACCAACGGCTAACCTGTATGATACAACGCAAGCAAACGCTGTTGCTCTTGATGGCAGTGATACTGGGGGTGATGACGCTTTCCATGCCGATTGCATCGGTGACGGGCGACGGGCTGTCGTTCAGCCGTATCTACAACCTGTTGCGCATGGATATGCATGGACAGGTGTACTACGACGTATGGCCGCTGTTCCTGTTGCTGTTGTTGCCTTCTGCCATCAGCATGTACACCATTTTCCAGTACAAGCGGCGCATGCTGCAGGCTGCACTGTGCCTGATCAGTATGTTATTGTATGTGGTGTGGTATATCGCACTGATTGTCTACAGCAAGATGCTGGCTCCCGATGCGCTGGGCTTCCAGCTGACGTGGGTGGCTGCACTGCCTGCCGTGTGTGCCCTACTGAATTTGATGGCCCGCAAGGCTATTATTGCTGACGAGAAGCTGGTACGGGCAGCCGACAGGATACGTTAGCAGCATTTTTTCAGCTCATACACTGATTCACTCATCGGTTTGGCGTTGGCGCTTGATGACCATATAGCCCATCCGGTGAGTGATTCCTTTTTTGTTCAGCGTCTTCACTTCATACATGCCTTCAGGCAGTTGGCTGATGTCGATAACCGGCTGGTAGCGCATGGTGTGCAGCATGCACCCCTGCAGCGTGCAGATGGCGGCATAGTCTGCATCCGCAGGAACGGCAGGCAGTTGCAGAGTCTTGCCGTCGTTGGCCAGGAATTGACGGCCGCCCGCAGACGGTTTCTTGCCGTCAGCCTCGCGGCAGGCCATGCTCTCGTTGCCGTAGCGGTCTACGGCGGTGACGGCATAGTGTAGTGGGGGTTGCTGGCTGTTGCGTCTCACCGACAGCTGCTGCCAGAGATACCGTGTGGCTACCAGGTTGGCAGGATTGTTGATGTCGACATGCTCATCGTCAGAGGCGTATATATTATAAATAAGGTAGGGGCCGTCGCTGCGGTCGCAGGCTCCCTGCCACGCCAGCACGTCGCCCTGTGGTGTGTGCTGCACCTTCAGCCAGGTAGGCGGTGTGGGTGGTTGCTGCTGTGCCCATGTCATCGGGGGAATGAGTGCCGGATGGCGGTCGAACCAGCTGACGTAGTCGTATACTCCCTTGATGTTGTCGTTCAGGAACTGCGTTCGGAAGTAGCAGTGCCCCATGCCGATTTGTCGCGTGACGTTCAGTTGTCGGCGCACCTCGTCAAGTTGCCATTTCCCCTCCCGGGGGTGCAGCAGGTAGATGCCTAATCCTGCAACGATGGTACGTCCTGCAGCCTGTTCCTGCCAGTCGATGGCAAAGGGGTAGAACTGGTTGCCTGCGAAGTACATCATCGGGTACAGCTGATCCATCAGGCCTTCGCGGAGCCATCCCTGTGCATCTTGTGCCACGCGGCTATAGGCGTTCCATCCGTTGGAGCGGTAGCGTGCCAGGTCGTCAAACTTGCCGATGGGCGAGCAGCTGAGTTTTACCCAGGGTTTGTGCATCTTCACTTTCTCGTGGATAGCTCGTACGATGTTGGTGATATAGCTGCGCTGCTTGCTTCCTCGCCATGTTTCCGGATAGCGGATGTAGTCGAGGTGTATGCCGTCGATGTCGTAGCGGCGGGTAATCTCCTCGCACAGTTCTGCGAGATACCAGGCGGTAGTGGCCGATTCGGGGTTCATATATCCCTCGTCGCCAATTTTCTTGATGACGGAAGGGTATCGTCGGCGTAGCTGCTGGCAGCCGTATGTCTTCCACTTCCCTACGGGGATGGTGACCACCCATGCGTGCAGTTCCATCCCCCTTTTGTGGCACTCGTCGATGGCCGTCTGCAGGGCATCATATCCTGGCGACTGTCCGGGCTTTCCCGAAAGGCATCCGTCCCACGGCTCGATGTCGGAGGGGTAGATGGTGGTGGCGCGGATGCGTGTCTGTAGTAGTACGGTGTTTACGTTGGCGGCCTTCAGCCTGTCCAGTATGTTGCACAGTTCCCTTTGTTGCATCTCCCTTCCCATGCCGTCGTGCGCGTAGGAGTGTGGCCAGTCTATGCCGCCTATGGTGGTGAGCCATG
Source organism: uncultured Prevotella sp. (assembly GCA_946415755.1). GTDB lineage: Bacteria > Bacteroidota > Bacteroidia > Bacteroidales > Bacteroidaceae > Prevotella. The sequence continues at coordinate 43,657 of CAMKTS010000019.1, forward strand.
CAGCCCTTACCTCGTGCTTTGGCTGGGCAGTCAGCAACGTTGTCATCCAAAGGAAAAATAGGTAGAAAAAAGCCTGTCGTTTCATTTTGCGTGCAAAGGTATAAAAAAAATCTTAATTCTTAATTCTTAATTCTTTTTTTATTCGTACCTTTGCAACAAAATTAGTAAAACAACACAGAAAGAAAATGATTTCATTTGTATTGAGCCTCGTGGCTCTTGTCATCGGTTATCTGCTGTACGGACGCTTCGTTGAAAAGGTGTTCGGACCAGATGACCGTGTTACGCCTGCCGTCGCCAAGGCTGACGGTGTCGATTTCCTGGTGCTTCCTTCCTGGAAGATTTTCATGATTCAGTTTCTGAACATTGCTGGAACAGGTCCTATCTTCGGTGCCATCATGGGTGCGATGTTCGGTCCTGCAGCTTATCTCTGGATTGTGCTGGGTTGTATCTTTGCCGGTTCTGTCCACGATTATTTCTCGGGCATGCTGTCTATGCGCCACGATGGTGCCAACCAGCCTGAGATTATCGGCAGTTATCTGGGCAACACCACTAAGCAGATTATGCTGGTGTTCACGGTGTTCCTGCTGATGATGGTGGGTGCGGTGTTTGTGTTCAGTCCTGCCAAGATTCTGGGCGACATGTGGGAGCCTGCTGCCGTCGTGGAGAGTGCAGGCCAGTACACCTTCTGGATTGTCGTCATCTTCATCTACTACATCATCGCCACGATGCTGCCCATCGATAAGATTATCGGTAAGATCTATCCCCTGTTTGCCTTCTCACTGCTCTTCATGGCTGCCGCTCTGACGGTGGTGCTGTTCGTGAAGTGGCCTGCCATCCCTGAGATTTGGGAGGGCTTGAGTACAGAGGCCATGACACCGAAGAATATCTTCCCCTGTCTGTTCATCACCATCGCCTGTGGTGCTATCAGTGGTTTCCACGCCACTCAGAGTCCGTTGATGGCCCGCTGTCTGAAGAGCGAGAAGATGGGACGCCCCATTTTCTATGGTGCCATGATTACCGAGGGCATCGTTGCACTGATCTGGGCAACGGTAGCCATGTACTTCTTCTATAACGACCCCACACCAGGCTATCAGTTGGTAGCTGGCGGAGAGACTGTCGTGAAGGATGCGCCCTCTATCGTCAACGTGATTTGTAACGACTGGCTGGGTGTGTTCGGCGGTATTCTGGCCCTGCTGGGTGTTGTTGCAGCACCTATCACCAGCGGCGACACAGCCTTGCGCTCGTGCCGTCTGATAATTGCCGACTTCGTGAAGCTGGAGCAGAAGTCTATCCGCAAGCGCCTGTATATCTGTATTCCACTGTTTGCAGCTGAAATCGCCCTGCTCATCTGGCAGATGTCCGACAAGGAGGGCTTTGGAAAGATTTGGAGCTGGTTTGGCTGGACCAACCAGACGCTTTCGGTATTCATGCTGTGGGCTGTAACTGTTTATCTGGTGCGCCAGAAGAAACCATACGTCATCACACTGATTCCAGCTATCTTCATGACAATTGTCTGCACCACGTTCCTGCTGAGTGAACAAGTATTCAGTCTCGAATTCTCGTATGCGCTGATGATTGCAGCGGTTACGGGTATTGTTGCCATTTTGTGGTTCTGTCTGTGGTATCGTAAATACAATCAATCTAACAAATAAATCATTATGAAGAAAATTGCATTCATCGTCATCGCGCTGGTGATGTCTGTTGCCGCCAACGCACAGTTTGAAAAGGGCAAGGCATATCTTGGTGCCTCTCTTTCCGGTTTCGACATCAGCAGCCAGGCCAAGAAGTTCCATGTGGGCTTCGATGTCAAGGCGGGCTATACGCTTGCCGACAATCTGATGGCTGTCGGCCAGGCCAGCTACAACCACCTTCAGGATGCCGACGACACTTACTCCTTTGGTGTGGGCGGTCGCTACTACATTGTGCAGAACGGCCTCTACCTTGGCGGCTCCGTAAAGTACAAGCATGCCAAGGGCTACAACGACTGGATGCCTGGCATGCAGTTGGGCTATGCCTTCTTCATCAGCCGTACCGTCACTATCGAGCCGGAGCTGTACTTCGACTTCTCCACCAAGCACTTCGACTACTCCTGCTACGGACTTCGCATCGGCATTGGTGTCTACCTGTTCAAGGACCAGACCAAGAACTGATGCCTCCAACTCCTGTAACCCCTAAACAGAATCCATTATGTTAAGCGTAGAAGAACTGACAGACCGTCTGATCGACCTCTCGTTTGCAGAAGACATCGGCGACGGCGACCATACCACCCTCTGCTGCATTCCTGAAGATGCGATGGGCAAGTCGCGCCTGATCATCAAGGAAGACGGCATCCTGGCTGGCGTAGAGGTTGCCAAGGAAGTGTTCCACCGCTTCGACCCCGACATGCAGGTCGAGGTGCTGCTGGGCGATGGCAGCCGTGTGAAGAAGGGCGATATTGCCATGATTGTCACCGGCCGTGTGCGTTCGTTGCTGCAGACCGAGCGCCTCATGCTCAACATCATGCAGCGCATGAGCGGTATTGCCACTATGACCGACCGTTACGTGCAGCGGCTGAAGGGCACCAAGACCCGCGTGCTCGACACCCGCAAGACCACTCCCGGCATGCGCATGCTGGAGAAGCAGGCCGTGAAGATTGGCGGCGGCTGCAATCACCGCATCGGTCTTTTCGACATGATCCTGCTCAAGGACAATCACGTCGACTTTGCCGGTGGCATCGTCAACGCCATCGACCGCTGCCATGCCTACCTGAAGGAGAAGGGCCTCGACCTGAAGATTGAGATAGAGGTTCGCTCCTTCGACGAGTTGCAGCAGGTGCTCGGTCACGGAGGTGTCGACCGTATCATGCTCGACAATTTCAGCGTTGCCGACACGAAAAAGGCCGTCGACATCATTGGCGGCCGTTATGAGACCGAGTCCTCCGGCGGCATCACGTTCGACACCATCCGCGACTATGCCGAGCAGGGTGTCGACTTCATTAGCGTGGGCGCACTGACCCACTCTGTGAAGGGACTGGACATGAGTTTCAAGGCATGCTAAGGACATTGAACATTGAACATTGAACATTGAAGGCAGTATCTATTTTTATATTATTGTTGCTGATTTCTTGCGGTGACGATAACGTTCAATGTTCAATGTTCAATGTTCAACGTTATGTGTCCCCCGTCGACAACGACATCCTCCTTGCCGGCAACTTCGGCGAGCCGCGCCCCTGGCACTTTCATGGCGGCATCGACATCAAGACCGACAACCAGGAGGGGTGGAACGTACGGTCGGTGGCCGACGGTTATGTGTCGCGCCTCACGGTAGGCTACTACGGTTTTGGCAACGCCATCTACGTTGCCCATCCCGACGGGCGCACCAGCGTCTACTGCCATTTGCAGCGTTTTGCCCCCCAGTACGAATCCCTCTTGCAGCGCACGGGGCGTGATACGCTGTCAATGGTCTTCCCATCGTCGCAGTTCCCCGTCCGTGCTGGCGACCTCATCGCCATCAGCGGCAATACCGGCCACAGCACCGGTCCCCATCTGCACCTGGAGATCCACGACACCGAGACGTGGGTCATGCGCGACCCCCTGGCCCTGTTGGGTCATCTCGTGGCCGACACCGTAGCCCCGCAGGCCCATTCCTTCATGGCCCTTCCCGTGCAGGGCGAGGGCGTGTTCAACGGCACCTCCTCCAAGCAGACCTTCGGCTTTGGTGCCCCAACAGAAAAAGTCCAGCGTTCCATGTTCCATGTTCAACGTGAATTCACCGCGTGGGGCAGGGTAGGCTTTGCCTTGTGGGCCGACGATTATAGCGAGACCACCTACCACCACTACGGCATCCGCCAAACCCGCCTGCTGGTCGACGGTCGCGAGGTGTTCCGCAGCGATGTCGACAGCATTCCCGTCAGTTGCCAGCCGGAAGTCAACCGCTGGGGCGACTACGACCACTGGCGTCGCCACCGCACGTGGTATATGAAGTCTTATCGCGAGTCCGGCATGCGCCTTCCCGTCTTGCATACCGACCTCTGGCGGGGCATCGTCACCTTCGACGAGCAGCGTCCTTACCAGCTCACCTACGTGCTGTGCGACTTCCACGGCAATGAGTCGTGCTATTCGTTCACCGTCCGGGGCGTTCCCTCTCCCCGCATCACTCCCCGCCGCCGTGCCACCCTGCTCAACGACTACCTCCTCTTCGGCCAGTGCTGCTGGCCCCTGTTTTCCGCAAGGTGACAAGATGATAGGGGACTGACATCACAGAAAATATGGATAAGATTGAGAAATATCGACTACTTACAGAGCAGATCCGTTCGCTGATAGAGGGCGAGACGGACCTTGTGGCAGTAATGGCCAATGTCTGTGCTGCCATTCACGAGGCTATGGGCTTCTGGTGGACGGGATTCTATCGGGTGAAGGATGGCCAATTGGTACTTGGCCCGTTCCAAGGACCTGTAGCGTGTATGCACATTGGATTTGGAAAGGGCGTCTGTGGTACGGCATGGAAGGAACAACGGACTGTCATTGTTCCTGATGTTGAACAGTTCCCTGGACATATTGCCTGCAGCAGCCTCTCACGCTCAGAGATAGTCGCCCCCGTATTCTCAAAGGGTGGTGAAGTGGTAGCCGTCCTCGATATTGACAGCAAGGAGTTAGCCACGTTTGACGATATTGACCAACAGTATTTGGAAGAAATCTGTAAACTGATTTCGCCTTTGATCGTTAAACAGTATTCATATAAATATCCAAGACCGGCAGTAACGGCAGATTGTGTGGTGATAACGAAGGAATCGGTACCACAGGTGCTGCTGATTGAGAGAGGTGCAGGCCCTTACAAAGGATGTTGGGCATTTCCTGGTGGTTTCATGAACATGGACGAGACAACGGAGCAGTGCGCCATCCGAGAACTGGAGGAAGAAACTGGGTTGAAGGTAACGGAGCTACACCAGATTGGTGCTTACTCCAAAGTTGATCGCGACCCACGAGGAAGGACTGTTACTGTTGCTTACTTCGCTTTCGTTGATGAACCAATCGCTGTCATTGGTCAGGATGATGCTGCTAAAGCACAATGGTTCCCCATCGATGCACTTCCTCCTTTGGCATTTGACCATTATGACATCATGCAGGATGCGATTAGATGCTATAAAATGAGCCTTTCACAAGGCTTGTGAAGTCAAAAGTCACAGAGGTGTGAGTAGTTTTTTGTATCTTTGCAACGTCAAAACGAATATGAGTATGAAGAATTATCTGATTAGTGAGGCTATAGGTGATATTGCAGGGAGTGCATACGAGGGTAGGATACACCGCATCAAAGATTACAACAAGGTAAAACTGTTTAGCAGTAGAGCACACTTCACCGACGATACCGTATTGACGTTTGCATGTGCAGAGGCATTCATAGACCATCTGGATATGACGATGAACCTTTGGAAGTGTGCTAACGAACATCGACACGCAGGCTTTGGTGGTAAGTTCAAACAATGGATGGCGAGTCATTATCTCCGGCCATATCGCAGCCTCGGAAATGGTTCCGCCATGCGCTGTTCATCAGCAGGATGGTTGGCAAAGACGGAAGAGGACTGTATTCGCATGGCCCATGAAACAGCAGCGCCTACCCATAATCATCCAGAAGGCTTCAAGGGTGCAGAAGCTACTGCACTATCTATATTCCACTTGAAAAATGGAAACGACAAGGCGTTCGTGCGTGAAAATATTCTTGACAAGTATTATCCAGATTGGACTGGCAAGAAATATGCTGATTTCCATGACTCCTATACATTCAACTCTACCTGTGCAGGAACGGTTGGCCCTGCCATCATCTGTTTCCTAAAGTCGAAAGACTATGTGGACTGCATCAAACTAGCCATTTCCCTTGGTGGTGACGCTGACACCCTCGCTGCAATAGCAGGTCCTATGGCCTACGCCTATTATAAGCAAATGCCTGATGCGTTGGTATATCAAGCCATGAAGAAACTTCCAGATTGGATGGTCAATGTCAGCGAACGATTTGATAATATTGTGAACTCAAAATAGTTTCACAAGGCTTGTGAAACAATTATTTTTGCCAAAAATCTATCGATATTCAGATTTTATTTGTATCTTTGCGACATAATTGTCGCGAAGATGCTTACGCTCGGCAGTCTGCAAGCACGCTTGCACTGCTCTCGCTGAATCGCATCATTGCAGTATCCAATAAGTAGGGCTTATGAACTATCCGCTCATATCAGAATATATTGAGGCCATTAAGTCGGCAGAGGACAACTTCAAGGAGTTGACCAATCTTCGACCTGTGTTTAGCGATGATAGACAGCCAGTAATGACAAGCGGCAATTTTGCAGTAGTGTTCAAGATGCAGGATGTTGAGTCTGGGAAATTCTATGCTCTGAAATGTTTTACCAAGGAACAGGAAGGACGAGGCGAAGCATATCGTCAGATTGCTGATGCGCTGAAGGATGTGGATTCACCTTATCTTGTTTCTCTCCGCTATCTGGATAAAGAGTTGTTCGTAGATACAGAGCAGACATCTGAGACGGAGTTTCCTGTTTTGTTGATGGACTGGGTGGAAGGCAAGACGCTTGATAAGTATCTTCGTGAGAATCTGGATGACAAATATGCTTTGGAGATGCTGGCCTATCGTTTCAGCCAGTTGGCTCAGTGGCTCATTCCCCAGCCCTTTGCTCATGGCGACTTGAAGCCTGACAATATCCTTGTTCGTGAAGATGGCTCTATAGTTCTTGTTGATTATGACGGCATGTATGTTCCTGCCATGAATGGACAAAAGGCTCGTGAGCTTGGTTCTCCTGATTTCCGTCATCCCTTAAGAACAGAGAATGATTTTGATGAGCATATTGATGATTTCCCGTTGGTGTCGATACAGCTTTCATTGAAAGCAATATCTATTAATTCTCATTGGTTAGAAGAATATGGAGCACCCGATAGGTTGCTTATGTCTGCAAAGGATTACATAGAATTCAAGGAATGTCTTTTTTTGAAAGAACAAGCTCCGTTTGAAAACACTACACTTAATAGAATTGTTGCTCTATTTTTATTCTTATTTACAAAAAGTATCAATACATCTTTGTGTCTCCAATTACTTTTAATTATTGAAAATGAAGAATATCCAATAATTACGAGTGAAGACGAGATAATATATGCGTGGAAAGACGAAAAAGGAGTAAGATATAGTCTGGATAGGAAGCGATTATTAAAAAGTCCTATTATTGATTGGATTAGAGGTGACTATTATATACAACCAGAAACAAAAGTTATATGTAAAAGTGCATTATGTAATTGTTGGGGATTTGAGAAAGCGATATTACCCAAAGGACTAGTAAAAATTGGTGACAATGCTTTCTATACTTGCCGTTCTTTGAAGTCGATAGTAATTCCCAATTCCGTGAGCGATATTGGAAAGTGGGCGTTTTACCATTGTAGTTTAGTCTCATTATCTATACCAAATAGTGTTAGACATATTGGAGAATGGGCTTTTGCAGGGTGTGAGGATCTTAAATGCCTTAATCTTTCTAATGGCATTTCAAAATTGGAAAATGGAGTGTTCTCTGGATGCTATGAGTTAGAGAAAGTTGTTGTTCCTAAAAGCGTGAGGAGCATTGGGAAGAATGCATTTTCTTATTGCAAGAAATTGAAGACTATTTATCTTCCTGAAGGAATCAGAGTAATTGGAGAGAATCCTTTTATTGGTTGCGAGAATCTTCAGTCTATTGTTGTGCCGAGGGAAACCCAATGGTGGTATGAGCATCTTTTGCCTGATGATAAAGATAAAATTGTAGAATCCGTGCCACAAATGGGTTCTTTATTTACAATAAGTTAATTTTATGTATATTTGGGAAATATGGACCATCTAGATATATTGTTAGCAAATTGTTTTGGCATAGGAGAATTGAATCACACATTCAATTTGTCAAATGGCAATACGATAATGATTTACGCTCCAAACGGCACGATGAAAACATCATTGGCCAGGACTTTCTTGTGCTTAGAAAAAAATCATAATGCTGCAGATTTTATTGATGAGACAAAAGAATCATCATATTCATTTTCGTTAGATGGAGAAAAACTTAAAAGTAGTCAGGTTTATGTTTATAAAACGGAAGACAATCAGATAGAGCCTAATGGTATTTCCAACTTAGAAGTGAATAATATAAAATCTTTCGTTTCTTCTTCACAGGAAGAAACGTTATTCAAGAGCATTTTAGAACCAATTGATTTGATTTTGGATGATCTTAACAAAAAGTTCAACCAATTGATTAGTTTTGGAAAGATTGATTTTCATGAGGAAGTTCTCAAATTATATAAATATGAAGGGATTCTTGCAAAATATGATTCCATTTATAACGTTATTATAGAGTCAAAAGGTTTTGACTCCTCTGACTGCAATTTCTCTGGAGTTTATTACAATGAACTTTTTGACAAGCATGGTGTATCTGCTAAGTATATCAATTCCCATTATAATGAACTGATAAACAATACAACCCAAAGGAAAAGGGTAAAAGTTGATGGGCAAAGAAGATGGAAAAGACTATGTGAAATCGTTGATAGTAATTCTTATATTAGGTCCAAAATTGTAGATTTAGATTCATTACAAAGAGAATATCTTTTATATTTCATTAAAAGAGAAAATGTAATAGCATCAAGATTCTATTCTGTCTATGAAAAGAAAAGAGAAGAACTGCAGGATATCATAAGCAAAGTAAATAAAGACACTCTATTATGGAATCAAGTTGTATCTTTTTTTTATAGCCGTTTCCACGTTCCATATCATCTCCAAATTGAAAATAAAGCAGCAGCATTGCTTAACCAGGACTTCCTTCGTATAAAATATCTTCACCCAGAAGGAGAAATCAAGTATAAAAGCAAAGAGCATTTCCTTAATTTCATCAGTACTGGTGAAAAACGGGCATATTATTTGCTGATTAACCTTTTTGAGATAGAAAAAAGAAAGGCAAGTCAAAAGAAACAAATCATCGTTATTGATGATATTGTAGAATCTTTTGACTATAAGAATAAGTATGCAATTGTAGAGTACCTTGCAGAGTTGAAACAGTGCAAGAACTTTATATTAATCATTCTAACTCACAATTTCGATTTTTATAGAACAATATATTCGCGACTTGGCGTAAAAAACGCATTCATTGCGAATAGGGGTGATAAAGGAATTATTACACTTGAAAAAGGTAAATATGTAAGAGACATTCTTAAAAATGAGTTGATAAAGAATGCTCATAATACTAAACACATGATAGCACTAATTCCATTTGTGCGAAATATCGTAGAATATACAAAAGGAGCAAGCTCTCTTGAATACAAATCATTAACATCTTACCTACATATGTTTAAAGATACAAAATCACTGACTTTAAATGATTTGTATAGCATAATATGTTCCACTATTTTCGTAGAACAAAATAAAATGAATGATGTATGTGGAAACTATTATGAAGAGTTGAACAAGGAGGTTATTACCGTATTAAGATCTGAAGACGAAATCTCTGTTACAAATAAACTATTATTGTCCATTTCTATAAGATTGAAGGCGGAAGAATTTGTACGTAAGTCTTTGCCAGAGCAATTCACAAAACGTATAGAAAGTGAAAACAGATATTCTTATCTCTTGTTCGATGAATATAAAAGAGCATACCCACAAGACATTAAAGGTTGTTCTATTCTGACAAGAGTTCTTATGATGACGTCAGAGAATATCCATTTGAATAACTTTATGTTTGAACCAATTATTGATTTGTCCCTGGGGCATCTAAAAGATTTACACGAGGAAGTCACAAAATTAAAAGAGCCAATATGAACTATCCCTTAATTTCTGAATACATAGAATCTATTAAGTCAGCAGAAGACAACTTTGATGAATTAAGTTATCTCAGACCTGTACTGGGTGAGGATTGTGAGCCAGTGATAAACGTAGGCGGTTTTTCAGTAGTCTTTAAAATGAAAGACGAACGGTATGGAAAGCTATATGCTGTTAAATGTTTTACAAAAAATCAAGAGGGACGATCTGAGAGTTATAGGCTGATTGCTGATGAGCTGGAGTTTGTTTCTACTAATTATCTGACTCCAATCAGGTATTTGGAAAAAGAGTTATATGTAGATACAACTCAAACTGAAGAAACAGAATTCCCTGTGCTACTGATGGATTGGGTTGAAGGAAAGACCCTAGATAAATATATTAAAGATAATGCAAAAGAGAAATATCTCCTAGAGATGCTTACATTCCAATTCTGTAAGTTAGCGACATGGCTATTATCTCAACCTTTCGCTCATGGGGATCTTAAACCGGATAATATACTTGTAAAGGATGATGGTTCTATTGTGTTAGTAGATTATGACGGCATGTTTGTTCCTTCTATGAAGGGACAGCGTGCTAGAGAACTTGGGAGCCCTGGATTCCGCCACCCACTACGTTCTGAGAAAACCTTCGATGAACACGTTGATGATTTCTCAATTGCTTTAATCGCAATGTCTTTGAAAGCATACTCGATTAATCTGGAATTGCTTAATGAATACTGCAATAATGATACGATGTTTTTTAAAGAAAAAGATTTTGCACATATTCATTCGACAAAAGCAATGATGGATATTCTTGAACTAATTGACAATGTAGAGTTGCGCACTTTGTTTGGTACATTTATGGTTGCATTGGCAAAAGGCGATTTGAGTTTAGTGTCTCCACTATTGTATACATTAAAGAACCCAAAAACGGAAGCAAATTATGGAGAGTATATTTATAATCAAGCAAGATGTCTTTGTGAAGAAGCTAAAGACAAAAGCAAGATAGATCACAACAAAGCATTTAGACTTTTTCAAAAAGCTGCGAAATTAGGAAACCCGGATGCTCAATGCTGTATGGGATGCTGTTTCAAAAATGGTTATGGTACCCAGATTGACTATTCTAAAGCAAGAGAATGGTATGACATCTCAGCAGATAACGGATGTGCAAGAGCCTTAAGACATATTGGTTTTTGTTATCAAGACGGTAATGGGGTGGAGAAAGATATTAATAAGGCCATTGAATGGTACGACAAAGCCATTGATTTAGGTGATGTGTCTGCAATGGTGACAAAAGGTGCTATATATTATTATGGAAAGGAAGGAATACCTATTAATTATGAGGAAGCTGTAAAATGGTTTAATAGAGCCGCAGAATCTGGAGATGATGATGGAATGTGGAGGTTAGGAGTTTGTTTTTCAATGGGCAGAGGAGTTGATAAAGATTATAGTAAAGCCTTTGAATGGTTCTCAAATTCTGCAAAGAAGAATAATGCAGATGGCATATTCGGATTAGGGAAGCTATATTACTTTGGATTAGGGATTGATAAAAACTATGTAGAAGCCACAACATTGTTTAAGAAAGCAGCATATCTAAATCAAAAAAGTGCGATGTGGAGACTCGGTCATTGTTATGAATATGGACATGGAGTAGAAATAGATTTAAAAACGGCATATAATTGGTATAAGAAATCAGCCGAGTTGGGCTCTTCTGAAGGACAGTGGAGGCTAGGCCAATGCTATAGATATTCGAGAGGGGTCCCAAGAAATATCAAAGAAGCCCTTAAATGGTATAAGATGGCGGCAGATCAAGGTCAAGAAAGAGCAAAAGAGGTATATGAACAATTAAATAACAACTCATTTGAAATATATACAGATGGCTGTAATCATATAAAAAATAAGGAGTACAAAGAAGCATATGAAGTCTTTCGCTCAATGTCATTAGATGCATATGGACAGAATGGCCTTGGAATCTGTTTTGCAAAAGGGTACTATGTTGAACAAAACAATGAAACGGCTGCTTATTGGTTCCTGAAAGCAGCACGACAGGGATTGGCAACTGCCCAGTTTAATTTAGGTAATTGCTATTACAATGGTGTTGGTTTCGCTAAAGACCATAAACGCGCATTATACTGGCATCAAAAAGCATCTGATAATGGCTATTGGGGTAATAATAATTATATTGCTACAGAAATGTTCAAATGGCCAAGTTGGGAGCATTATTCAAAACTATTTGAATTGTGATTATTAATGGTATGATTGACGAAAAAATAATAATGAACTATAATATGGATATGGCCGAACATGTAAAAGGCGTAGCTCAGTTTCTTAGCTTACTGATTGGTGAACAATATATGGCGAAAGAACAGGCTCGCGAAACAATGGACTTTCTTCTTACATCAAATGTAATATTGAGAATTATCCTAATGCGACTCGATTGGAAAAGGATGCTGAGATACAACGGAAGGAGTTTCTAATTAGTATGCTTAAAATACAAATAGGGTTATAATAAAGAAGTTCATGAAAAGATTAAGGCTTTATATAATCAGATTTTTCTTTATCGTATGTACTATCTTGATGATGGTATCATGCAATGAAAAGAAACAATTTGATGGATACTTGTATCCTATTCGAGAGAACGGGCTATATGGTTATATAGATTCTGTTGGTAATAGAATTATTGAGCCTGAATTCTTGTGGGTGTCAACTTTCCATAATGGATTAGCAATGGCCGTTGTTGATACAATCTATCGTGTTTTTTCTGACTCTATAGCCTATGAGGTCGGTGAAAGGGATACTATAATAGATGTGTATCGAATTTATGTCAAGTATGGTTATATCAACAAGTCTGGAAAGTTTGTAATTGAACCAAGATTCATCAGTTATGTCAACATAAATGAAATAGGGGATATTACCAATGACATGGACGATTGCACTGATGCTCTGTATCGACATTTATTCAGAAATGGAAGGGCTATGTTTTGCGATACGATAACATGGAAAGAAGGATATATTGATACGAAAGGAAATATTGCAATAGAGCCCAAATATTATTATTCAGAGCCTTTTAGCGAAGGATTGGCTGTTGTAAGAGATGCTGTTGCAGAGCCACTCTATACAAATAAAGCATGCATAACACCATCAAAACTCAGATGTGCCTATTTAGATACACTTGGAAATACTGTTACAGAGTTTAAGTATGAATCTTTAACAAGGTTTAGTTCTGGGCGAGGAATAGGAAGCTATAAAATAATAAATAAAGAAACAATAAATATAGAAGATACAACAATTGTTTATGAAACATATAGTATACCAAGATCTCTGATAATTAAAAATGGGGAAGAAATAAAACAGCTTAGTTCTAATTATGATTATTATGGGTTTAGCAGAGGAGGTATATGCGTTTGTTCTGATGGCTTCTTTCATAGAAGTTTTATCGGCAAAGAAGACAAATCGTATTATTTCATAGATATTAATGGCGATTTTTTTGAACCTCTTAAAGGACTTTCAGATTATCAACTTGATTCATTAGGGAAGTGTAATGATATAATTCAAGTTCTACCTGATAATGCCAATATTGCCTCTGCTACTTATTTTAATGACGGTTTCGCAGGCATTACCCCAGATAAGAAACATTGGTTTGTAATAGATAAATATCTTATTATTCATGGATATGGTGAAGAATCCATATTTGATGGTTTCCGAGCATTCAGCAATGGGTTGGCTCCTGTCAAGAAGAATGGCAAGTGGGGCTTTATCAACAGGAAAATCAAGGAACTGATTCCATGCAAGTATGACTCTTGCGGTTATGTATATCCACATTTAGAGGAAGTCTTTGAATATGACATACAAGGGGATGTAAAGAAGAAAGCATACATTAACAGGAAAGATAGCCTTGTATGGGAAAGCCCCTTGTATAAGTCAGAAAAGATAGAGAATCGCTATTCGATTAAGGAAAGCAAGAATTATGGAAAATGGACATACGAGTATAATTCACTAAATAAACTTCTTTTATACTTGATTATCGGAGTTCTTGTTGTATTTCTAATTGTCAACTGTGTTATTTGGAAATCAAACTACGATAAATCATCAAAAGGTAAAAATAATGAAGATCTAGTTATCCAAAATGAACCAAAGAATATAGTAGCAACAGATGCAAATCTGAGTAATATTAATGACAGCTATATAGATGATATCCTTGCATATCCAACGGTTGGCCAATATACAGAAGCTATCAAGGAGTCTGCAAAAGCACCTGACGAATATTTTGACAAACTAAAACATCTGCGTCCAGTACTTGATGACAATGGCGAGCTAATAATGAGTAGTGGTAACTTTGCTGTTGTCTTTAAAATGAAAGACGAGTATGGGAAGCAATATGCAGTAAGATGTTTCCACAGGGCACAACAGGGAAGAGAAAAGAACTATAAGTTGATTTGTGAAGAATTAGCTAAAGTGTCCTCACCTTATTTATCGCCAATTAAATACTATGACAAGGAACTGTTTATTGAATCAGGTGAATATCCTGTATTGTTGATGGATTGGGTAGATGGCATGACATTGGACAAGTATATTCGTAAGGTAATAAATGACCAGAGAGCTATAAACCAATTAGCATCCAATTTCAAAAAACTTGCTATATGGTTATTGAATCAGCCATTTGCGCATGGTGACTTAAAACCGGATAATATCTTAGTTAAAAAGGATGGTTCGCTTGTTCTAGTAGATTATGACGGTATGTTTGTACCGCTCATGCAAGGACAAAAAGCAAGAGAGATAGGTAGTCCTGACTTCAGAAATCCTTCGAGAACTGATGTGGATTTTGACAAGAATATTGACAACTTTCCTATAGTATCTATCTTGCTTTCATTAGAAATGATAGCAGAGAAAAGCAACTATTTGGAAAGATTTGGCAAAGAAGATAGATTGCTATTCTCGCATGATGATTATTTAAACCTTAGAGATAGTGATATTTTCCGAAGAGCCCTGACTTCATATTCCGATGATATTCCTGATCTTGCGATAATGTTAGAAAAGATGGTTAATGGAGAAAAAAGCAATATAGATGCCGTGCAAAAACTATTGCTTACAAATAACCTGCACATACGCCTAAAACCTAATGAAGGAATTGAAAGAAAAGTTTCATGGTTTGTTTGGGGGTTCTTTTTCTTTACCTTATTAATTCCTTTATATTTAAGATCTGTATTTTGTTGGCACATTGTAATGCTATACGTGACTACTTTGATTATAGTATCCTTAATGTTTCTTATACTTGTTTTCGTTGATAGGTTAAGGCCTAATAAAAAAGAACATATTTGGCATGTTGGAAACGATGGGCCGGCGGGATTCTTTGGATGGATAAATTTTATCCCACTATTATTGATGGCGGATTCCATTACAAATTGGTTTAATAGTAGAGTTCCTTTCTTAAGCCAACCATTTTATAAAGATGAGTGGTATATTACAGCTTTGATGTGGGTAATTTGGTGGTATTCAAATATGACAATCATTTCCATTCCTAAATATTTGCTAGACTGGAGACTAAAATATTTTAAAACAAAAGAAGAATCTACTGTTGAACAAACAGAGCAAGAAGTTTCCAAAATAAGAGAAGAAGTTAAAAAAGAAGACAAGCAATGGAAAAAAAATAAGGAAAGAAATACAAATGTATTTCACGATGATTTACCATTTTAATTAATATGATTATGATTATTATTGAATCTAAACGGAAGAAACCAGCAACGATATTAAAAAAATATCCAGGTTCGATACTGGCAGATGTTACAAGTAGTTCGACTAATGACGGATTACGGAAACTTAGCCCTTTTTATCCTCATGGTGGTATTCCTGTACCGTTCAGCGATGGATATACGGCTACCTGTGTGGAAGCAATTTGGCAAGGACTAAAAGTGTTTGAAGGGGCAGATGTGGATACGTCTTTGTTCTATAATGACACGATGAAAAGTTTAAAACGAACAGTGAGACGATTCGGAAAGCCATTGGGGCACAGGAAAGGTGTTAATGGTACTGAACTACTGGGTTATATAGAGGCACGAAAACAGATTTATATTCCAACTTACAAATGGGTACTTGAGAATAAGGTCGCTGGCATCATTGAAAGATTACGAGAAGCGAGTAAAACAAAAACAATCGTTTTATTGGATTACGATACGAATGCTGATGTGGAGAATGCGAAGAAACCACTATCGCACGCTTCGCTAATTAAGGCATACGCTGAAGGGATTTACCCATATGAAAATAGTATAATAGAGAGTGATAATCGTCATAATTATAACGTCATAGAACAAGATTTGTTTAATCAAGTAGAGGTGGAAGATTATGGAAAAGAAAAGTAATTGGCAGGAGTTCAAGGCAATACTTGACCAGTATGGAATAAAGAAGCTCTATCACTTTACAGATAGAGACAACCTTGAATCAATCATCAAAAATGGAGGACTTTATTCATGGATGGATTGTGAACGTAAAGGAATTAAGATTAATAAACCAGGTGGTAGTACCGCTTCAAGACAATTGGATAGTAGTCGAAATCTAGAAGACTATGTGAGAGTAAGTTTCACAACACAGCATCCGATGATGTATGTGGCAATGAAAGATGGCAGAATATCCAATCCTGTTATATTGGAGATTGACTTGGAGACCATTTATTGGAATGAGACCTTGTATGCTAATCTTAATGCGGCAAGATATACACTCAACCCCAATATCGGCCCAACTATTTCGGACTTTAAACAGATTCATTTCCAATCTGTAAAAGTTCACAAGCATTTCGATTTGCCCGAAGTAGAACAACCATATTTCCAGGCAGAGGTGCTGGTGAAGAACTTCATTCCATTGGAATATATCAAAAACATAGCTAACTTTGGTATACCTATTCCTGCTCAACCAAAGAAACTGCAAATCAAAAATCCATATACAGCTCAGATAACAAGAAACACGCCTACGGCATTTATATTTATGATTGACCAGTCGATTTCAATGAGCCGTAAGTTGAATTATCGTGGGGAATTCATTACTCTCGCAGATGCTGTGGCCAGAATTGTTAATAATCAGATAAACGAATTAGTTCTTAGATGTATAAAGACTAACGAGGTCAGACACTATTATGACATCGCTGTCATTGGCTATGGTGATGATGCGAACTATGGATGGAAAGGAACGTTGGCAGGGCGTGATTTCGTAACGCCAGAAGAATTGAAAAACAATCCATTCAAGAAGATAACTGTCAAGGAAGAGAAGCGGACAAGGAAAGGGGTGGAATTGAAGGAAGTGGAAAAGGTGCAGTGGGTAGAACCTGTTGCTGCAGGCAAATATACAAGAGCTCATAAAGCATTTGCTATGGCAAAAGACCTTTTAGATAAGTGGATGAAGGAGCACCATGAAAAGGACTGCTATCCTCCAACCATCATTAATATTACTGATGGTGCCTTTAATGGTATCGTAAATCCTCGTGAGGTAAATACACAACTTGCAAACGAATTGAAGGCTCTGTTTACGAATGATGGTAACGTCTTGTTATGGAACATCCATGTTACACCTGATAATAAGGAACAAATTCTTCTGCCTATAAGCAAGACAGAGCTAAATGGTGACAAGGATTCCGATTTGCTTTATGATGTATCGAGCTTGCTGCCTTCAAGGTATAATCAACCTATTGGTGACTTACGGGGTGATGCAGAGAATACTAGACACGTCGCAATGGCCACCAATACAGACCTCTCGACTCTGATTCAATTAATGGATATTGGTACACCAACAAATATAAGTCCAAATCAATGAGAGCAAAAAGTGTTTCTATTCCCAAGTTTGGGGAAAAAATATCCGAGGATGCAGTTCTCGCAAGAAATGGCCTGATTGCTGTTTCTGATGGTGCTGGTGGTGGTGGCGTGTTTGCAGATAAGTGGGCGCAATATCTTGTTGCTCATTTGCCTGATGAGCCAATAAGGAACTATGTAGAATTTGACTCATGGATAGATAGTATCTGGGAAAAGTTCTACAGTGAGCATGAACAATTGGCAAAAACACAGGGTGGCTTATTCTTAAATAAGTTCTATGATGAAGGATCGTTTGCAACTTTAGTTGCAGTATGGAAAGTGTCAGAGAAAGAATGTAGATGGATAAGCTATGGCGATAGTGTAGCCTTTTGTTATGAAAGGGCGAATGGGGAATTACAGCATTCTTTCACGAAATTGGTTGATTTTAACCATCCTCCCTATCTGATTAACTGTAAAGACCCCCTTGATGAAAAAGGATTTAGGTCGGGATCATTTGTAACCTCTAAAACCTCTGTTGTTTTTTGTGCCAGTGACGCATTGGCGCACATGATTTTAATGCTTTATGAAATTGGGCTCCAAAATATGGGAAGCCACATATTCGATACAGAGATAGAAGAAGCAATAAATGCCCAGACGAGAAACAGTCAGTATATTAGGCTGGCGAAGAACCTTATTTCTGACTATGATTCAAAGATAAAATACTGTGTTAGACTCTCTAAGAGTAATGACACATTCCAAAGTGGCATGAACAACCATAGACTGCGATTAAAACTTATTGCTGACGATGATTATTCTTTGGCAGTAATGGATTATAATGAAAAAGCATTTAAAGAATGTATACCACTTATAAACATTGAATAGCATGGAAGAGAAGAATAACGTATATACTCCAGACTACATAGATACCCTGCTGTCAAATCAGATTTTCGTATTTGGTAGCAATTCACTGGGCTATCATACTGGTGGTGCTTCTGGTACTGCCAGAAAAAAATTTGGTGCTGTTTGGGGACAACCGGAAGGACTACAGGGACAGAGTTATGCCATCCCCGTTGATTTTGGCAAAGGCGTGAGGAAGGATGCGGAAGTAAAGACGGCTATTGATAGGTTTATTGATTTTGCAAAGGCTCATCATGAACTGTTTTTCTTTGTAACCCGTGTTGGATGTGGAATTGCCGGCTATCATGACGAAGAGATGGCGCAATTCTTTAGGGAGGCATTGAATCTGAACAATGTATGCCTGCCAAAGAGTTTTGTTGATGCACTCAGTAACGGTAAAATCGAATATGACCTGGAGCGATTTGTTGAAGCACAGGATATGGTATATGATATGGCACTTCGTGAAATAAAGGAGGGTCAGAAACGAGGCCATTGGATATGGTTCGTATTCCCGCAGATTAAAGGTTTGGGGCATAGTTATAACTCCGAATACTATGGTATTAGTGGGGCTAAAGAGGCTAAAGCTTACTTGGAGCACCCTTTTTTGGGGGCAAGGCTTAGGGAAATATCTCAAGCCATGCTCGATTGTGGGAACCCGTCTGCAGACGACATCCTCGGATTCCCTGATGTGTTGAAGGTCAGGTCGTGTATGACTCTATTTGATATGGTATCACCCAACGACATCTTCAAGCAGGTGTTGGATAAATACTATGAGGGCAAGCCCTGTGACAAGACTATCTGGAGATTAGGAACACGGGAAGAGAAAACCAAGAATGCCATAAAACTGAGCAAACTGCGTATTGCCAAAGACGGAACCATTCTTCTTGCAGACTACCAAAAAGAGATTAAGATGGAGCCTATCGTTAAGGCTGTATATTTACTGTTCTTGAATCACCCAGAGGGTATTGCTTTCAAGTATCTGCCTGACTACAGGAAAGAACTAACAGACCTGTATCAGAAGATAAAACCATTTGGATTGACAGAAAGAGCGATTAGAAGCATAGAGGATGTGACGAACCCCCTTCTTAATTCTATCAACGAGAAGTGTTCACGCATCAGGGCAGCTTTCTTGCCAGAAGTAGATACAACATTGTTGGAGCAATATATTATAACTGGCAAGAGCGGTGAGGTCAAGAAAATCCTCTTATCTCGTGGCTTAGTGGTCTGGGAATAACATTGCATTTCCACAAGGCTTGTGGGGCAAAATCGTTTGGTTGCAGAGTTGGAAATCTCTAACTTTGCAACCAAGTTTAATTATTTGGATTATGCAAGGTTTATGATTTTAGTTTATATTATTGTTGCAATTGCTATTGTTCATGCATTGTTTTTTCTTTATCCAGTATATAGAGATGAAGCTCTGGACATTTATTCATGGAGACCATGGACAGAGAAAAACTATGTATTGTTCAAAAAAGCAATTGGAAACAACAAAGCAGTAAAGGTTCGACTTCTGACAAATTGGTTTGTATGGCCATTTATATGTTTGTTCACTATTGTCATGCCAATAGTGTTCCTTTTTAAGTTGCCTAGCATTTTAAAAGAATATGATGGAGAAATAACTTATAGTCAGGATGGCAAGACTCTTTTGAAGGTCGCGGAGAATTGTAGAAGAGTCAAAATTAAGAAAGGAGTTGAGGTTGTTGGAGAAGGTGCGTTTGATAGCACTCGCGTTAGGCATATCTATTTGCCAAATACTATTCGAATTTTCGAACCTAACGCTCTTCTTCGAGCTCATTATTTGGAGAGTATTAATCTTCCCGTCTCACTTGTCAAAATAGACGCATATGCATTTCATTTTTGTGGTAGCTTTGATAAAGGATTGAAGAAACTGATTCTCCCTAAACATTTACACACTCTGGGAGAAGGTGCTTTTTACGGTTGCAATAATATGGAGCAATTGACCATCAGAGGTGATTTTGTGTGGAAACAGTCATGGATGGATAACAATCCTTTCTATTATACAGAGAAGCTGTCTATCATAAAGAATTCAAACCCCAATTTTATGGTTAAGAATGGAATGCTCATGAGTGCTGACGGGAAAATCCTTTTCAGGTGTATCAATAACGATAAAAAAATAATTTTAAACGATGGTGTTGAAACTATAGCACAAGGCGCTTTCTGTGGAAGAGACCGAATGGAAAAGGTTATTTTCCCGAATTCGTTGAGGAAAATATGTAAAGATGCATTTAGGGGATGTCGTAATATTGATAACATTGATCTTCCGGAAGGTCTGTTGTCAATAGGCGTTGAGTCTTTCAGTTTCTGTTGGAACTTAAAGACGATGACACTACCCGCATCACTTAAGTTCATAGCATATAGTGCATTTGAGCATAGTGATCATCTAAAGAATATAATTTATCCTATAGGTAAGGAAGAAGAATTCAAAAAGATGATAAAAGATGGAATGTATGATTTACCATTTTAAATACAATTATAATCATTAGTGTCCCGTTAAAATTGGGACGAGTTAAATATTAATCAAATAGCCCC
>CAMKTS010000020.1 GCA_946415755.1 uncultured Prevotella sp.
GGTCGTACCCACACTCGCGACATCCGCTACTTGGACGGTCTGATGAAGATCATGCCTTTCCTCGCCGTGGGTTACGTCATTGCCGGTTTGGCCAACCTCGGTCTGCCGGGCTTCTCGGGCTTCATTGCTGAGATGACCATCTTTGTAGGTTCGTTCGAGAATGGTGACACGTTCCACCGTGTAGCTACTATCATCGCTTGTACCTCTATCGTCGTGACGGCAGTCTACATCCTTCGTGTTGTGGGTAAGATTCTATATGGTGAGGTGAAGAACCCACACTATCTGGAACTCACCGATGCCACATGGGACGAGCGCGTTGCTGTCATCTGCCTCATCGCTTGTGTGGCAGGCCTCGGCCTGTTCCCCTTGTGGGCAAGCAATGTCATCAGCGATGCTGTTGGACCAATCTTGGCGAATATCATTTAATGAAGAGTTAAGAATTAAGAATTAAGAAAATATGAACTATTCTCAATTTTTAAATATGATTCCCGAGGCGCTTTTGGTCCTCGCACTAATCATCGTGTTCTTTGCTGATTTCTGTCTAACGAAGAGCGCGCGCAAAGTTGGTGTACTGGCTAAGTTGGCCGCAACCCTTCTGCTCTGCCAGACCATCATGCTCACTACCGTTAGTCCCGCTGAGGCCTTCGCTGGCATGTATGTCGCTGGTCAGTCTGCTCAGGTTATGAAGCTCATCCTCACCTTCGGAACGTTTATCGTTGTCGTGATGGCCGAGCCTTGGTTGGAGCGTGAAGCTTCGAAGTATGCTGGTGAGTTCCACATGCTGGTGTTCTCTACGCTGCTGGGCATGTATATCATGGTTAGCAGTGGTAACTTCCTGCTGTTCTTCCTCGGATTGGAGACTGCTTCAGTGCCTATGGCCTGCTTAGTGGCCATGGACAAGTGGAAGAAGAAGTCGGCTGAGGCTGGTGCCAAGTATATCCTGACAGCCACCTTCTCCAGCGGCATTATGCTCTACGGCATCTCGTTCATCTATGCATCTGTGGGAACTCTCTATTTTGACGACGTGACGCAGCGCATCTCCTACTTTGTCAATTTCAAGAGTCAGGTGCCGCTGATGTTGGCGGGACTGGTATTCTTCTTCAGCGGACTGGGTTTCAAACTCTCGTTGGTGCCCTTCCACTTCTGGACGGCCGATACCTACGAGGGAGCACCCACTTCTGTCACGGGTTATTTAAGCGTTGTTTCGAAGGGTGCCGCAGCCTTTGCATTGATGGTTATCTTGATGAAGGTTTTCGCTCCTTTGATGGAGTATTGGGACTATTTGCTCTATATTGTTATCGTGCTCAGCATCACTATCGCCAACCTTTTTGCCATCCGTCAGAAGGAACTCAAGCGTTTCATGGCCTTTAGCTCCATTTCCCAGGCTGGTTATATTATGTTGGCCGTTGTTGGTGCCTCGCAGACGGGTATGGCGGGCCTGATGTATTACGTGCTGGTGTATGTGGTGGCCAACATGGCAGTGTTCACCGTGATTTCTACGGTAGAGCAGAACAATGGTGGTACGACGATGATGTCCTCCTACGATGGCTTCTATCAGACCAACCCCAAGCTGTCGTTCCTCATGACGCTGGCTCTGTTCTCGTTGGCAGGTATTCCGCCGTTTGCAGGTATGTTCTCAAAATTCTTTGTGTTCATGGCTGCTGCCGAGCAAGGTTCCTTCTGGGCCTACTTCGTGGTATTTATCGCCTTGATCAATACGGTAGTGTCACTCTATTACTACCTGCTGATTGTCAAGGCTATGTATATCAAGCCTGCCGAAAGTCCGCTGCCTACTTTCCGTACAGAAAGCAGTACCCGTTTGGCTTTAGTCCTGTGTACTGTTGGTATCGCCCTCTTCGGCATCTGCTCATGCATCTACGACTGGCTCTTTGCCGCTTCGGCCTTCTGATAATCAGCCGTTGACAACTACTTGCCTGTCTGTTCGCCCCAATGTGAACAGGCAGGCTTTTTTCAGTCCTTTCTGATCAGATGCCGCAGTGGAGTAAAGATGGCCTGTACGATATAAGAGCTAAGGAGCGACACCGCTACGAGGGCCGCAAAAATCAGTAACGGATATTGCAGACGGTAGATTTCCCCACCGAAGATGTAATAGGCAAAAAAGAAATGGGTGAGCCACATGTTGGTGGAGTGTCGGCCGAAGAATTGCAGCGTAGCAGTAATGCTATGTGGCAGGTCCAGTGACAGCAGCAAGGGGAGCAACAGCAGTACGAAGGGCAAGTTCAGCAGACTGGTATTCCCCAGGAACATTTTGACGCATAGCAGAATCATCAGCAGGAATATCCTGGTCTTGCCCAGTCTCTTCACGTTGGGTACGATGCGTTGGAAGATGCCATACTTGACAAAGAGTACACCGACCGAGAAGAAGAACAGCATGAACAGGAAATTGCAGGCAGGGAATGCCGCATGTAGCGGCGAAGCGTCTGGAATGCGCATGTTCTCTGCAGCGATGTAGGCTCCCACATGTATGATAAACAGTGGCACCAGCATCAGCAGGTCGGTGCGGAGATGATTGCCCATGATGCGGCGGATGAGCAGTGGACTGCATAGCGTCAGCAGCACGTAGGGCAGCAGGAACCACCATGCCCCGTTGTAGCTGTACGAAATGCCCGTGAGGTTGAGCAGCAGTGTGGTGATACTCTCCGGGAAACGGGTGGGATTGATGATACATCCAAGAGGGATGAACAACAGGCATACCACCCAGAAGTTGGTCATCAGTGCAAGGGCGCGTCGCGGAGTACCCATGTGGTGCAGCGGTGCCTGTTGCCATACGCATGCCAGTCCGTAGCCGCCGAGGAATATATAAATAGGTACGCATGAAGAGGCAATACGGGTGAGGGTGTGTATCAATGGCTTGCCGTTGAAGTAGGGCAGCAGCCAGCGGCACTGCTCTACCCAGTCAAGGTCGGCAAACAGGTGTAGCCAGAGCATCATCAGAATAGCGATGCCTTTCAGCACTTGGGTGTCTTCTTTTCGCATGGTTTCTTTCTTCTATTGTTTCAGCTCTGCTTTCAGGAATTTCGGCGTATAGCCCTTACGGCTTTTAGCCACCTCTTCCGGCGTTCCGGCAGAGAGTACGGTACCGCCGTTGCGTCCACCCTCCGGTCCCATGTCGATAATCCAGTCGGCCAGCTTGATGACATCGAGGTTGTGCTCGATGACGATGACGGTATTGCCTCTGTCCACCAGCTTTTGCAGCACGTCCATCAAGATGCGGATGTCCTCGAAGTGCAGTCCCGTAGTCGGTTCGTCAAGAATATACACCGTCTTTCCCGTGTCGCGCTTGGATAGCTCGGTGGCCAGTTTGACGCGCTGGCTCTCTCCACCGCTAAGCGTGGTAGAGGGTTGGCCGAGTTTGATATAGCCGAGTCCCACGTCTTGGATGGTCTTGATTTTGCGGAGAATGTCTGGCACATTCTCGAAGAACTCCACGGCCTGGTTGATGGTCATGTCGAGCACGTCGGCAATCGACCTGCCCTTATAGCGCACCTCCAGAGTCTCACGGTTATAGCGTTTGCCGTGGCAGGACTCGCAGGGAACCTGTATGTCGGGCAGGAAATTCATCTCGATGGTCTTATACCCGTTGCCGCCGCAGGTTTCGCAGCGTCCTCCCTTGACATTGAACGAGAAGCGTCCTGGCTTATAGCCGCGAATCTGTGCCTCGGGCAGGTTGACGAATAGCGACCGGATGTCGGAGAACACGCCCGTATAGGTGGCGGGATTGCTGCGTGGTGTACGTCCGATAGGGGTCTGGTCTACATTCACCACTTTGTCGATATGCTCCAGTCCCTCAATGCTGTCGTAAGGCATGGGGGCTTGCAGCGAGCGATAGAAGTGTTTGGAGAGGATGGGGTAGAGTGTCTCGTTGACGAGCGTGGATTTGCCGGAGCCGCTGACACCTGTGACAACGATGAGACAGCCTAAGGGGAATGAGATGTCGATATTTTTGAGATTGTTGCCTCGGCAACCGTGCAGGGTTAGGCTCTTGCCTGACCCCCTTCGGCGAAATACCTTGCCGGCTTTGGTGCTGCCTTTGCTTTCTGGAGCAGAAGGCAGGGCAATCCGTAGCTGACCGTTCAGGTATTGTGCGGTCAGCGTATGAGTCTTGAGCAGGTCATCGACGGTGCCTTGGAATACCACCTCACCGCCTTTCCTTCCTGCTTTGGGTCCAATGTCGATGATGTAGTCGGCGTGTAGCATCATGTCACGGTCGTGCTCCACCACGATGACGGTATTGCCCAGGTCGCGCAGTTCCTTGAGCGAGTGGATCAGCCGTTCGTTGTCGCGCTGGTGCAGTCCTATGCTGGGTTCGTCAAGGATATAGAGCACGTTGACCAGCTGCGAGCCAATCTGTGTAGCCAGTCGTATGCGCTGGCTCTCTCCGCCGGAGAGTGATGCCGACTGTCTGTTCAGTGCCAGGTAGTCGAGTCCTACGTCAAGCAGGAAGTCCAGTCGTGTACGTATTTCCTTCAGTATTTCTGCGGCAATCTGCTGTTGCTGGCTGTCGAGATGAGGCTCCACCTGCTCGAGCCACTGGCGCAGTTCCACAAGGTCCATATCAGCCAGTTCGATAATGTTCTTATCCCACACCTTATAGGATAATGCCTCTTTGTTCAGCCGGTGCCCGCGGCATTCCGGACACGGGCATTCTGCCAGGAACTGGTCGGCCCACTTCTGTCCGCTGCTACTGTCTTCGTTGTCCATTACCGAGCGCAGGTATTTCACCACACCGTTGAAGTCGACGAAGTAGTCACTGGTGGTATGAACCAGTTCTTTGTCTATTCGCACGCTTTCCAGCGAACCATAGAGTATCTCGCTGAGGGCTTCTTCGGGAATGTCTTCTATGGCGGTCTTCAGGTCGCATTCGTATTTTTGGAGGATGGCATCAATCTGCCAGAATATCATCTGGTTCTTGTATTTCCCCAATGGTACGATGCCACCGTTGTAGATGTTTGTCTTGCGGTTGGGAATCACCTTGCCAAGGTCTATCTCATTGATGTATCCCAGTCCTTTGCATCGCTGACAGGCCCCTTGCGGTGAGTTGAAGGAAAACGTGTTGGGGGCAGGGTCGTTGTACGATATGCCTGTTGTAGGACACATCAGTCTGCGCGAGAAGTGCTTCACGCTCCCCGTCTCATAGTCAATGATCATGATGAGGCCTTCTCCCTGCTTCATGGCTATCTGTACGGTCTTCTTTAGTCTTTCGTCAGGAGCAGTATGAGGGCTGTCGGGGTTGGTAGGCTTGACGGCCAGACGGTCGATGACCACCTCGATATCGTGCGTCTTGTAGCGGTCTACCTTCATGCCCTGCCGGATTTCCTGTATTTCACCGTCGACGCGTATATGCAGATATCCCTTTTTGCGCATTGACTCGAACAGCTCGCGATAGTGTCCTTTACGACCATGCACCAGCGGAGCCAGAATCACTATCTTGCGTCCCGCATAGTCCTGCTGCACCATGTCGATGACCTTCTCCTCCGTATATTTTACCATCGGCTCACCGGTGACATAGCTGTAGGCCTTGCCGGCACGGGCAAAGAGCAGTCGCAGGTAATCGTAGATTTCGGTGGTGGTGCCCACCGTTGAGCGTGGGTTCTTGTTGGTGGTCTTCTGTTCGATGCTGATAACAGGTGACAAACCGGTGATCTTGTCAACGTCAGGACGTTCCATCCCACCCAGAAAGTTCCTCGCATAGGCAGAGAACGTCTCGATATACCGTCGCTGCCCCTCGGCAAAGATGGTGTCGAAGGCAAGACTGGACTTGCCACTGCCGCTCAATCCGGTAATGACGGTGAGTGACTGGCGCGGAATCTCGACATCTACATTCTTGAGATTATGCACCCGTGCGCCCCACACACTAATCTTGCTGTCGCCCTCTGCCGGTCTGTTCTCGTCGTTATTCATTGGTGCTGTTGGTCACATCATTGTGCCTGCGCATCAGGTTGACGTCGCGGCGGATATTATACTCGATGCCATCGGTACCACGGGCTTTGACCAGTACGAAGTAGGTACCGTCCTTCACGGGATGCCCGTTGTAGGTGCCGTCCCATCCTCTCTCCCTGGTTGTGCAGTCAGTCCACTCGTAGAGCTTCTGGCCCCAGCGGTTGAAGATGTATCCGTGAAACTCCACGATGCTCTTCGTGTTCGACTTGGCCTGATAGAAGTCGTTGGTGCCGTCACCGTTCGGTGAGAAGGCATTCGGCATCTCCAGATGGCTTTGGTGAATGGTGACCTTGATGCTGGCCGACTGCTCCACCTGGTTGTCTTGTATCACCTCCAGCGTCACGGTGGTGACACCGGACTCGGTGAAGGTGAAGTCGATATCCTCCTCGTAGCGGGTGATGTTGGTACCCGACGTGCTGTGGCGGATATGCCATGCCAGCGAGGCTCCCGGGTCGAGCGATGAGGCGTTGGAAACGAAACGAACGTACAGCGGAGCGTCACCTTCGATTTCATCTGAGGTGGTAATTACCTCACCATTGCTGTTGGTATAGATGGCCTGCAGGTCAATGTCGGCGAATGCTTCCAAAGACAGGAAAACAGCGGCCAAAAGGGTGATGATTTGCTTCTTTTTCATTGTAAGTTGCGATATTTTGTGCAAATTTAGCGAAAAAAGTAGATTTAACCGCATCTTTTTTTGTAATTTTGTAGCGCAAAACAGAAAATTAGTTGTTTTTATGAAACAAATGATGCGATATTGGGTGCTGATGACCGTCTTTTTTGTTACAGCAGAGACGGCCTTTTCACAGGTGCAGTCCTTCAAGGAACTGCACAAGGTCAAGCGTAAGGAAACCATCTTCGGTATAGCCCGTGACAATGGTCTGACCATCGAGGAACTCATCAAGGCCAATCCCGAGATGAACACCCCCGGCTATGAACTGAAGAAGGGCGACTACATCAAGATTCCCTATCCCTCGACAACCCCTCAGCCTGCCCAGACGGGTACGCAGCAGGAAATTTCCATGCCCACGAAGCCCAAGGTGGTGGAGACTGACATGCGTCAGCGGGAGATTCGTGTGGGTATCATGTTGCCGTTGCACGACAAGAACGGCGACGGCAAGCGGATGGTGGAATACTATCGTGGCGTGCTGATGGCCTG
This sequence comes from uncultured Prevotella sp., assembly GCA_946415755.1. Lineage (GTDB taxonomy): Bacteria > Bacteroidota > Bacteroidia > Bacteroidales > Bacteroidaceae > Prevotella. The sequence goes on from CAMKTS010000020.1 coordinate 7,118, forward strand.
CGACAGCCTGCGCGCCAATGGCATCTCTACGGATGTCCGTGCGTGGAATGTGGCTGAAGACAGCGACATCAGTACTACGCTGCGCGATGCGCATGCCGCCGACCGCGATGTCATCATCGGTCCGCTCTACTCCAAGCAGGTGAAAGCCTTGGGCGACTTTGCCCTGTCCAACGACATCCGTGTGCTGATACCTTTCTCTATCAATAGTACGGAACTGTACAACAACGGCAATCTCTTTCAGGTCTACCAGAACGGCAATACGCTGAACGAGGCCTTCGTATACCGCTTCTACCAGCGTTTCAAGGACTGCCATGTCGTCATAATCGACTGTAATGACTCCACCAGTACCAAGGGAGGCTTCACCTCGACCTTGCGCCGGAAACTGGAGCAGGAGAGCATGCAGTATACCATCACCAACCTTCGCTCCAGCGAGAGTGCCTTTATGAAGTCGTTCTCTTCCACCAAGCGCAATGTGGTGGTGCTCAACACCAGTCGCTCGTCAGAGCTGAACGTCGCCTTTGCCAAGCTCAACGGTATGGTGATGACCAACCCCAAGCTGCAGGTCACTATGTTCGGCTATCCGGAGTGGCTGATGTACAACCGTCAGCATCTCGACAATTTCTATAAGTTCGATACCTATATTCCCTCCACTTACTATATGAATCCGCTGTCACCAAAGACAGAACGGTTCAAGCAGAAATACCGCTGGAACTTCCATCAGGACATGCAGGGCTATCATGCCCGCTTTGCCGCTACGGGTTTCGACCAGGCCTATTTCTTCATCAAGGGGCTGCACCTCTATGGCAAGCGCTTCACGGGAGCCTCCGGCATGGTGGGCTACACACCGCTCCAGATTCCGCTGCACTTTGAGCGCATCGGCAATGGTGGTTTCCAGAACCGTGCCATGCTCTTCGTACACTATACAGCAGAGCACCGCATCGAAACGATTAACTTTTGAAAGGTAAAAAAGTAAGAAAGCAGAACAGAAAGATGGCTATCAAGGCAGATATATACAATAAGGTGTGTTTCCTCCTTTTCTTATTACCTCTGACTGTCTCGGCTCAGGTCGGCGAGTATCGCACCGACTTTGCCGTGGGTGTCAACGGCGGCTACATGATGAGCACCATCGGCTTTGTGCCGGAAGTGCCGCAGAATCAGCTGGGAGGTCTGACTGGAGGTGTTACGCTGCGCTACACCTGTGAGAAATACTTCAAGAGCATCTGTGCCATCGTGGCCGAGGTGAACTTTGCCCAGACAGGTTGGAAGGAAGACATTCGTGACATCAACAACCAGTCGGTGTACTACACCGACGATACCAGCATGAGCAATCCGCTGGCCTACGAGCGTCGTATGAGCTACGTTCAGATTCCCTTCATGGCTCGCATGGGGTGGGGGCGTGAGCGCAAGGGCTTCCAGGCCTTCCTGCAAGTAGGGCCTCAGATTGGCTTTTTCCTCTCTGAGTCTACCAAAACCAATATCGTGGCAGGTCGTGGCACGCAGAACCAGCGGTCGTCGGTAGTCGTGGCCCAAGACAGCATGGCTGTCGAGAAGTCTTTCGACTATGGCATCGCCTTTGGTGCCGGACTGGAGTTTTCGCGCCCCAAGCTGGGCCACTTTATTATCGAGGGGCGTTACTACTATGGCCTGGGCAATATCTATGGCAACTCGAAGAGCGATGCCTTTGCCAAGTCCAACTTCGGGCAGATTGTTATCAAGGCCACCTACCTCTTCGACCTGATTCGCACGAAGAACGACAAGATTAAATAATTGTTTTACAAATAATAAAAACCGATCAACTATGTTCGAAAATCAACCGAAAGGTCTTTTTGCGTTGGCATTGGCCAACACTGGCGAGCGCTTTGGTTACTATACCATGCTTGCTGTCTTTGCCCTGTTTTTGAGAGCTAACTACGGATTGACTCCTGGTACTGCAGGTATCATCTACAGTTCATTTTTGATGTTTGTCTACTTCTTCCCTCTGGTCGGTGGCTTTATGGCCGACAAGTTCGGCTTTGGTAAGATGGTGACAACAGGTATCATCATCATGTTCCTGGGCTATCTGTTGCTATCTGTGCCCCTTGGTGGTGATAGCTTCGCACTGGCTATCATGCTGGTAGCACTGGTCAGCATTGGCTTTGGTACTGGACTGTTTAAAGGCAATCTTCAGGTGATGGTAGGCGACCTCTACAATGACCCCAAGTATGCCGACAAGCGCGATGCGGGTTTCTCCATCTTCTATATGGCTATCAATATCGGTGCCTTGTTTGCTCCTACAGCAGCTATCCGTATCATGGAGTGGGCACAGCAGTCGCTGGGTGTTAGCGAGAATGACTCTTATCACTTTGCTTTCGCTGTAGCGTGTGCCTCGCTGATACTTTCTATCGCTATCTATTACCTCTCGCGTAGCACCTTCCGTCATGTAGAGGGCGGTAAGAAAAAGAGCGGTATTGCCAGCGAGGAGGATACATTGTCGCCAGCAGAAACCAAGGATCGTCTGGTGGCTCTTATCCTCGTGTTCGGCGTGGTGGCTTTCTTCTGGATGTCATTCCACCAAAACGGTTTGTCGCTGACCTATTTCGCAAATGAGTTTACTGAGACTTCAGCAGAGGGCATCAAGGCCATGGCTTTCAATGTGTGGAATCTGGTGGCTATCATCTTCATGGTATATGCTGCCTTCTCTTTGTTCCAGGGAAAGACCGCCAAGAGTCGTGGCATTGCTGCGCTTGTCATCGTTGCTGCGCTGGCTTTTCTGGCATATAACTATGGTGTGCTCGATGGTAGCGTAGAGGTGAAAGCTCCTATCTTCCAGCAGTTCAATCCCTTCTATGTTGTAGCGCTGACTCCTGTGTCACTGGCTATCTTTGGCTGGCTGGCAGCTAAGAACAAGGAACCCAAGGCTCCACGTAAGATTGCTTATGGTATGATTGTAGCTGCTGTTGCTTTCTGTCTGATGCTCTATGCTTCGCTGACATTGCCTTCACCTAACGAGCAGGCTGCACTGGGTGATGCTGGCCCTCGCGTATCGTCCTACTGGCTCATCAGCACCTACCTGATTCTGACTTTCGGTGAGCTGTTGCTCAGTCCCATGGGTATCTCGTTCGTTTCGAAGGTGGCTCCTCCCAAATACAAGGGTGCCTGCATGGGTGGTTGGTTCGTTTCAACCGCCATTGGTAATCAGCTGGTAATGGTTGGTGGTATTCTGTGGGGCGACCTGCCTCTCTGGTCAGTATGGGCCGTATTTGCTGCCCTCTGCGTACTGGCAGCCCTGTTCATGTTCTCTATCATGAAGCGCCTGGAAAAGGTTTGCTAACAGCTTACAGCTACCATGAGCTTCATCCCATTCTTGGTGCTGACAGTACTCATCACTTGTTGCATTGCCGTCTTTGGCAGTGCAACACTGGATGGTGCCAGTCAGGTGTCGCTATTGGTGGCATCAGCAGTCAGTGTGCTGATAGGCCATTTCTCCAGGCGACTGGAATGGGAGAATCTTGAAAAGGAAATATCTGACAAGATAGCGAGCTGTACGCCCGCTATCATCATTTTGTTGTTGATTGGTGCCATTGGGGGCACGTGGATGGTGGCAGGCATTGTTCCCACCATGATATATTATGGTATGCAGATAATCCAGCCCGAGGTGTTCCTCGTCAGCAGTAGCGTGCTTTGTGCATTGGTGAGTCTGATGATAGGCTCTTCATGGACGACAGTTGCCACCATTGGTCTGGCGTTGATGGGTATTGGCAAGGCGCATGGCTTCGACGATGGCTGGATAGCGGGTTCTATCATTACGGGTGCTTATTTCGGTGACAAACTGTCACCGCTCTCTGATACTACTGTGCTGGCCTCCAGTGTTTCCGGCACGCCATTGTTCACGCATATCCGCTACATGCTGTTTACTACGGTACCCACGTTTTGTATCTCGCTCACTGTCTTTCTCATTGCCGGATTCACGATGAATGTCTCTGGTCACGGCAATGTGCATGAGTTTATGCAGGGACTGCAACACACCTTCGTCATCTCGCCCTGGCTGTTGCTGGTTCCTGTGCTGACGGGTGTCATGATAGCTCGCCGGTGGCCTTCGATGGTTGTCCTGTTTATGGCCATACTCTTGGCAGTCGTTGTTGCCTTGTTGGTACAGCCGCAATTGGTTCATCAGATTTCTGGTGAGAGTGAGCAGGGACTATTGGTATCTTATAAAGGTATGATGCGTGTGTGTTATGGCAGCACAGATATTGAAACGGGTAATGCTGTGCTCAACGAATTGGTACATACCAGCGGCATGTCGGGTATGATGCCAACCATCTGGCTTATCATCTGTGCCCAGACTTTTGGCGGTACATTGACGGCTACGGGTCAGCTGCAGGATCTGATGCGACTCATTCTGCATTTTGCCCGTGGCACAGCATCGCTCGTTGCATCGACAGTAGGTACGGCTTGTTTCTGCAATATCGCAATGGCCGACCAGTATCTCTCCATCATGCTCACCAGTTCGATGTTCAAGGATACCTATCATCAGCGAGGTTACGAACCACAACTTCTCAGCCGTTCGTGTGAGGATGGAGCTACGGTCACCTCCGTACTGGTGCCATGGAATACGTGCGGACTTACGCAGAGCACCGTGCTTGGCGTTGCTACGCTGACCTATCTGCCGTATTGCTTCTTCAACTATCTCTCGCCGCTGATGAGCGTCTTTGTGGCATCCATCGGTTGGAAAATCAAAAGAATGATTAGTAATGAGTAATTATGATTACTTTTAAAAGCTGTTATTGGCGTTTAGTGCAATGGTTTGGCAGGGCATGCTTGGTAGTCATCATTTCTCATTTCTCATTCCTCATTCCTCATTTAGCGTCAGCGCAAACGTTCACGCTCGTCGAGCTGAACTGCGAGAATCTCTTTGACTTCCAGCACGACTCGCTGAAGCAGGATACGGAGTGGATGCCTGAGGGCCAGCGTCGCTGGACGCCCGCGCGCTATTGGCGCAAGCTGAACCAGATAGGTCAGGAGATTATCTCGTCAACGGCTGATAGCGTCACCCATCAGCTGCCCGACCTGGTGGCCTTGGTAGAGGTAGAGAACGACTCGTGCCTCTTCGACCTGACGCGCCGCTCGCTGCTGCGTAATGCGGGCTATGAATATCTGATGACCGAGTCGCCCGATGTGCGTGGCATCGATGTGGCACTGCTCTACCAGCCCTTCTCCTTCCGTCCGATATGCTACGAGTGCCTTGATATCACGCCGTTGGAGGGCATGCGCCCCACCCGTGACATCTTGTATGTTCAGGGTGAAACCTTGAACCGCGACACCCTCCATGTGTTTGTCGTCCATGCTCCCAGCCGTTATGGCGGTGAGCGGCAGACGCGCCCCAACCGCCGTATCGTGATGGAACGGCTCGTTGGTGCTATCCGACTATTGTCTCCAGATGCCAAAGTCATCGTTGCCGGCGACTTCAACGACTTTGCCGACAGCCCCTCGCTTCAGTTCCTGGAAACCAACAGCCTGCATAACGTCACGCGAGAGGCTAGGGGAGTGCATGGTGCCAGGGGAACCTATCGCTATCAGGGCCACTGGCAGAGCATTGACCACGTGCTGGTCAGTTCCGCATTGCAAGGGCGTATCAGTCGTTCGTTTGTCAACGATGCCCCGTTTCTTCTCGAAGAGGACAAGAAGTATGGCGGCGTAAAGCCCCTCCGTACCTTCAACGGCTATCGCTACCAGCGTGGTTTCAGCGACCATCTGCCGCTGGTGGTCTCTTTCACCATCGCCCCATAAAAAAAGCTAAAAAATATCTTCCATAACCATTTTTCATAAAAAAGTTGTACTTTTGCAGCCGGAACACAGCCCAACAGTTGTTATACGTGACTTTAAAAGACATTCATCAAATACTATCAGCAATGGAAAAGACAATGAATTGGATGCTTGCCGCCATCCTTGTTTGCGGCACAAGTTTATGCACATCGTGCTATAAGGCAAAAACCGATAATCCTGTGGAAGAACAGAAGGTGGTGAGCACCGAGCTGATTCGCACTAGCCAGAGCTGGGACGGTGTGGAGCTGCCCGACTATCTGCAGGGCCGTCCCGAACTGGTAGCCGTGAAGTACGTCTTCCCCGTCGGACAGAAACTGGGCTGGCACCACCATCCCGTTATTAACTATGGCGTGCTGATGCAGGGCGAGCTGACCATCATCGGCCAGGACGGCAAGGAGAAGGTGGTACATGAGGGCGAGGCCGTCGTAGAGATGGTGAACACCATCCACCACGGCGAGAACCGTGGCAAGAAGCCCGTCATCCTCTACATGTTCTACCTCTCACAGAAGGATATGCCGCTGGCTGTTCAGCATCCTGAGATACCCTTGGAGTAGCTCCCATGAATAGTATCAGCCCCGTCAAAAGGACTCATTTATTCTTGCGATGTTAGACGAAAACGTATCTGCCGCGACCATCTTTTTTTTCATCCTTTACGGCATAACAGGAGTCGTGCCTTTCATTGCAGCCGTCTATCTGCTGCTGCGACGGGGCAATGCCATCGTACCAGGTGTCACGCCTCCGGTGCGGTTGCGCTATTGGGCGGCATCGTTCTTATTGGTGGCAGCCTTGGCTCATGTATGGTGGATACTGTTCTATATCTATTCCCGCGACCTGCGCTCCGTGACTTATCTGGTGATTGTGACCGTCGACTTTGTGGGGATGGTGACCACTATCGTCGGCACCATGTTTTCCATGCTCCAGGACCGACGGCGGCCCATCTGGCCTGCCTTTGTGGCCATGATACCATTCATGGTGCTTGGGGTATTTCACGTGCTCTATCCCGACGGTTCTTTCTTGGATATTGGCATCGCCTATAACCTGGTGCTCTATGTGCTGTTCTTTATTTATATGGTATTCGCCGTCAGGAGATACGGACAGTGGTTGAACGATAACTATGCCGACTTGGAGGATAAGAAGGTGTGGTTGAGCCAGCTGGTGTCACTCGGATACGTGCTGGTGTTTATCCTCTATGTGCTAGTTGACACTAACTTTAACTTCATCTTCCTTTTGCATATCGCCGAGCTGATTTTTTTCTGTCTGCTGGTGTGGCGTGTGGATACATTGCCTGGCCTCACCGCCTTCCCCTCTCAAGATGAGGGGGAGTGTAGCTCTCCCGAAGAAATTTCTCCTGCAGTAATTTCTCCTGCAGACCATTCTACTGATGAAACGAACGACTCCCCTCTTGTTAGGAAAGGGGTGGGTAGTGAGACTCTCGACCAAATCGAGCGGCTGTTGGAAGACCACTGTGTGGCTACGCAGCTTTACCTGCAGCACGACCTGACTGTGCAGCAGCTGGCCCAGACCATTGGCACCAACCGCAATTATCTCAGCCAGTATTTCTCCGGTCAGGACATCACTTACAATTCCTATATCAACGATTTGCGCATCAAGCATTTCGTCAATCTCTACCAGGAGGCCGTTGCTGCCGGAAAGCCTGTCGTTGCCCAGCAGTTGGCCAGAGAAAGCGGTTACCGCAGCTACAGTACCTTCAGTCTGGCTTTCAAGCAGCGCACAGGCAAGAGTCTGACGGTTTGGATGCGCGACGAGGCACAGTAACGGTTCAGCGTCAATTTAAGTGATAGCCATCAGGACTTCACAAGGAATTTTGTATCTTACGAAATAGCCGGTCGGAAGCTGCATATCCTACACTGAATGCTGATACCCAATAGGTTATGCAGCTTTTCCTACACTGAATCCTGCACTGAATCCTACACTGAATCTTACACTGCCAGGCATTATACAGACACACTAAACTATACACTTAATTCCACAAACCGCAACCAGAATTCAACAAACCGCATCCCTAATTTGGTACATGCAGTCCGGACAGGGAATACATGCTGCTGGTACTAAGAGTTCAAGGTGCTGGTACTGTCAGTACCAAGTGCATGTACTGTCAGTACCAAGTGCATGGACAAAATTTGGCACTTTAGTTAATAAAATTTAAAACACATTTAACGGCGAAGACGTGAAGCCTTTTTGGTTTGGTACAGGAATCAGTGTAGGAGTCAGTGCAGGATTCAGTGCAGGATTCAGTGTAGGAAAATTTTCATAATGTGCTGATAGTCAATGTCAAGTGCAGGATATGCGACTTTTTTCATTGTTTTGCTAGAGCTAAAAGAAACTTTCCTTTTTTTGATGCCGACTTTCAAAGATGAAGACAACGATGCTCTTTCTTCAGTAGAGCGTAGCGTAGTGGTAGCCCTTCAACGCAGATACATGGTCTTAAGAGAGAGGTAGGCATCGAACACGAAAAAGCCTTCCTGTTTTGATGACGGGAGGGCTTTTTGGAGGGTTGACTTTCAAAATCTGCAATTTCTGTTTCAAAATCTGCAAAATTTGCATGTGAGTGACGTTTTTGCTTGCAGATTTGGGGGAATTTGATTAGTTTTGCAGCTAAGTAGCTTTGGATGTCCCGGCGGTATCCGTTCTATGTCACAGAGATAACAAGCAACTACAACGAAACATTAGCCCCTTGACAAGGCGGCAATCATGCAGGAGAACATAAAAATAAACGATTAACAATAACAAATAACTAAAAAACATGATGAAACAGAAAATTTTTGCATTGATTGCAACAGCAGTGCTCCTGATTGGCATGGGAGCCTGCACGGACAGGACTGACAACCCTGTAGCCATTAGCCAACAGGAGATGGAACAGCGTATCATCGGCCTGTGGTCTGAGGAGTTCAACTATGAGGACGTGACTGAGAACGGCAAGCCCTTCAACCGTGCCTTGGTTGTAGTGGAGGCCAAAGCCGACCACACGGGCTACGTGGCACTGGCTGTGTTTGATGACGTATTCAACGAGCCGCTCGAGATTTACGGCGGTCCGAAGGACGCGCCGTTCACATGGCAGGTAACTGCCGAAGGACAGATCATCCTGACCGACCCGAATACAGGCGAGAGCATCAAGCCGGCTCCAAGACGTAGTGGCGAGAGCCACGGCAACTTTGTCGACATCGGTCAGATAAAAATGAACAGTACAGCTGGTAGTATCGCCTTCAGCAATGCATCACATCAGGGTACGCTGAACAGGGCTGCAGGCAATAACAAAGGTTTGATACAGGACTGGATGGCAAAGTCGACACAACCTCGGGCCTGCATCACCGACAGCATACCAGTGTGGCTTTTCCCCGACTACATGAACTACGTGTTCAACTATCCATCGGTAGACCCCTTCGGCAATCCCTGCACACTGAGCGGTACCATCACGGTCGACAAGTCGTATCTCGCCGAGGGTAAGCCTTTCAAGGGCATCCTGCTCTACAACCACTTCACCATCTATGAAACCACGCAGGCACCGTCGCGTGGGGCCGTCGAGTTCCCGACAGGCGCAGCCCTTACCCACTTTATCGTCGTAGCTCCCGACTACTACGGCTTCGGCATCACCGAGAAAGAACCGCAGGCCTACTGCATCTCACGGGCTAACGGTCGCGCTTCGCTTGATGCCTACCTCGCTGCCAAGCGGATGATAGATGACCTGGCTGTGAAGAAGAACGACGACTTCATCATTGCTGGCTACTCGGAGGGAGGACAGACCACGATGGGCGTGCTGCGCGAAATCTCTGAACGCCATCCTGAGGTGAAGGTGAAGCGAGCCTTCGCCGGCGACGGTCCCTACGACATCAACTCAATGTATAACACCATCTCCAAGGGAGACACCGAGATGCCCAGCACCGTCTGCAACGTGCTTTGGGCCTACAACCATTTCTCCAAGCTGGGTTACGACATCCATGACTATCTGAAAGACCCCGTGGCTGCGAACTTCGACGAGTGGTTCCTCAGCAAGAAGTACAAGCGTAAGGCTCTGGACGAGGAGCTGATCAAGACCAAGAAGACGAGCGACTTCTGTACAGCGGCTGTCCTCGATACCAACAGCCCCCTGTCGCAACGCTTCAAGGCAGCCTTCAGCGCGGATGCGCTCACCAGCGGCTGGACACCCCGCAGCGACTTCGACATCATGCTCTACCACGATACGAAAGACGATGTCGTTCCCGTGGATAACTACTATGCCATGAAGCAGTTCCTCGATGATCATCAGATCAAGACAGAGGGACTTGTCGCTGACTACAGTGGTACAGCAAAAGAGAGTCTCGGCACGACCAACCATGAGGCTTCGGCCGCTACCTTCTTCGTCAAGATCATTGAGTGGATTAAGGCCAACTATTGATATCTGAATGAATCCCCAGGCGCACTGTCATCGTGTCGAACGGTGAGGCTTGACGTACCAATGCTCGTACAGTTCGTCTTGGGGATGTTCTTCGTTGCGGTGACGGATATACGCCTCTGCTTCCTGTCGGGTAGGGAAGGTCTGGATGAGGTAGTCGCTGTCATCGCCCATCTCGTGACACCTCACCTCGTAAACGGTACACATCAGTCGTCAAGATGTTCGCAACGGTAGTGATAATCTATGGCCAGCTTTTTATAGTATGCTATAGTGGCAGCACTGGACGTATCGGCACGCATAATCTCATAATAATGATGTGACAGCCCAGGCTCAACGCCCGACTTGGTGCGAATGACGGTATAGAGGCTGTCGCCAATGACGTTGCGCACCGAGGCCTCATCCAGCGAGGCATAGAACATGCCGTAGGTCTTCACCTGAATCTCGGTGTACAGCTTCTCAAACTTTAGGTTGACGATGTCGCCCCAATAGCCGTAGTCGCTGGTCTGATGCTTGTAGCGTCCGAAGATGCCGCACTCCGTTGCCGTCGTCACCATATAGTCGAGGACGGGTTTGAGTTCTGTGCTGTCCCATCCTGCCACAATGGTCGTGCGTGCCAGGTCCTTCAGGTCGTAGGGCCGACTGTTGTCGGTCTTGCATTTCCGGGTAGCACTTTCACGCGTCTTGTAGTTGATTTCGGTCACACAGCCATTGAAGCGCGCAGCCACTTCTCTGGCAAAGGCATCGGTTTGCGCACCGTATGTGCGGGCATCAGCCAATGCCGCTGTCATCTCTTTCTCAAACAGTTCCTCGTCGGAAGGGTTGTCTTCATTGGCTGAACACGATGTCAATAACCCCATGCCAAAGAATAAGATGGCGGCTAGCATCAAATAATAATAATGTTTCATAACGTTAGAATTAGCTTTTGCAAAATTAATAATAATTCTGCAAACTTCCAATAAAAATCTCAGGAATTTGTCTGCCGACTGTTAAAATTCACAATCCGACTTTCAAAATCTGCATTTTCTGTTTCAAAATTAGCAAAATCTGCAATCAAAGGTCTTTTTCGCTTTGTTAATTGAAAAAAAAATCCTACTTTTGCATTCAGAATTATTAGCTTAAACAATTATTAAGAATTACAATTATGAAAAAAATGACAAAACAGCTCTTTGTAGCAGCAGTGGCTCTCGCAGCCTTTACCGCTTGTTCAGATTCAAACTTCGATGCTGAGTCTGGAATGACTACCCCCTTAGACGTTCGGACAATGAATTCCGCAGTGCTGACTGATGCTAATGGACAGCAAATCTCTCACGTGTCTGCCAACCTGGGCACCTATTATCTGGACATCAAGACCGATGGATTCTGGTATATTGAGACCGCCAACAACATGGAATTCACTCCTACCAAGATGTATGGCCGTGGCAGTATGCGCGTTCCCGTGCTGATTGGTAACAACTGGGCTCAGTCTCGTCAGCTGTCTTATAAGGTTAACTTCATCGACGAAAACGGACAGCCCCTACAGTCGGCTATCACACGTGGCGACGGCGACGGCACTACGACTCTGTCGCAGGATGCACTTGTAAGCCTGGAAAGATTCAAGAAGGTGGTCAACTCCAACGTCTTTGTAGGCTATGGTTACGATGCCACCAAGAATACTATTCCTGAACTGTGTACAGGCATCCAGATTTTCAAGATGGAAGCCTTCAACAACGATTCTTCTATTGTCAAGCACGACTTTGTACCCGACACAAAGGAGGTGTACTACCATGCCAGCTGCGACAGTATGCTGGACAAGCAGGTTGCCGTAGATGGTAATCCTGGCGGAAACTTCGGTTCAGTAAAACTGAACGTAGATTTCGACGTGAACGTAAACCGAGTAAAGAATACCGGACATACCGTTGTCCAGAAGTCACTGAGGCGCTCGATGTACAGCCGTGAGATTGAATGGGCAAAGAATAAATTTTGGATGGATCGCAATAACTACGATGAAGGTTACCTCTATTATAAGGATCTTTTCCTCGCTCAGTTCAAGGATGCAGCTGATGATGCTGCCAAGAAAAAGGCCGCTGACGATTTCTTCAGAATCGTAGGTACCCATGTCATTACAAAATGTCTGTTAGGCTGCGAGCTCAACTACCGTATGACTATTGACGCTAGTAAGGTCTATAAGAGCACTGATGTGGATGCTGCTCTCGATTTCAAGTGGCAGCAGCAGATCAAGGACACTGCCCAGCTCGACTCTGCCGCCAAGGCCAAGATGGTAGAATTGATGAAGGACAGCACCAAGCTGAAGAACTTCTTCTTCAGCGGCGGTGTTCAGGTGACCGATGCCCAGTTTAACGCTGCCACCTCTACCAAGGCAAAGGTAAAGGCTCGTGGTAATGATGTCCAGCTGGTGAACATCCTGGCAACCGGCGGTTCACTCAATTGTGAGGACCTCGCTAAGTGGATGCTCGGAGCAGAGCCAGAAAAGGCTGTGATGGTGGGTAGGGTTGTTCAGCCTATCTACGAAATCTTCGACGGTTCTGTCAAAGATAGCAATGAGGCTAATGCCCGCGCATATCTTAAGGAGTATATTGACAAGCACTTCTGTCTCGACCCGAAAGTATACGGGAATAAGCTTGATGTAGACTTAAGCGACCTTAAATAAATGGTCGCTCAGTATCCGACACACTGTTAAAATCATTAGATTATGAACAGAAACATATCCTACTCGATGTTGGTGTTTGCGGCCGCTCTCGCGGTTGCATGCTCCAGCAGCGAGGATATGATAGGCAGTGAGGTGACTGGCAGCGAGAGCAATGCTCCGATGACCATCCTCGGAGTCCCTGGTAACGGTGTCGTGAATACAGGCGCATCGTACGGGGAGTACACTGCCTTCATCAACGTGCCGGGCAAGTGGTCTATAGCAACCTCGAAGGGACTGGCGAACGTGTATCCGTCATCGGGCGAAGGTCTGACGACAGCTGTTGTCCAGGTGGGTGAGAACTGGGGTGCTGTGCGCGAGAATGTGCTGACACTCACCGCCCAAGGAGCAGCCAGACGAGCTGCTGGTGACAGCGGTTATAAATTGTCGATTGTACAGTTGGGCAGCCCTGAGCTGGACTCCATCTCGAAGGTGTTCTCTGCCAACAAAGGTGCCGGCTACAGCTATATGCCCGGTGGTGAATATTGCGACGGAGCGCTGATCCAGCTGTTCAATCTGGTCACGCTCGACAGCATCCAGCGAGCCACGGGAGTCCGTCTGATTTCCGATGTCATCTTCCCCATGACCGAACAGGAGTACATCAGTGCCGACAGCGAGTCGGGTCTCACCAAGGGGCTGACCGTCAATGCCTCGGCAGGCATGAACTACTCGTCGGTAAAGAGTAAGGGTAGCGGTAGTGGTAGCGTCGGCGTCGATGTGGAAAAAGGTCATGAGGAGAAATCCAAGAACAAGTTCTGCCTCAAGCGTCTGAAGACTACCCAGTTCACGCGTGAGATTCAGTATATGAACGTGCTGGCACTGCTGGAACAGGCCACCACGCGTGAAGACACCATCAAACTGCTGTCGCCAGGATTCTACTCCGTTCAGAAGACATTTGCCAAGGACATTGCTGACGCGAAAGGTAAGACGGCGAAGCAGTATGAGATTTGCGACAAGTTCGTGAGCGAGATTGGTCCTTGCTTCATCAGCAAGTCAGTCATGGGCACGGTGCTCGACTATCAGATTAGTGTGGACAGCACCTTGCTCAGTAACAAGCTGAATGTCCAGGTAGCCCTTGAGGCCAGTTTCCAGGCCAAGATCAAAGCTAAGGATGTAAGCGGTGGAGGGTCGATCGATATTGGCGTTTCCAAGGAAGCCACTGAACTGAAGGAAAAGACGACGGCTACTGTCAAGGTGCGCGGTGGCGATGTGAGCCAGGTGTGTATCCTTGTTACCGGCGGTGAGTTGTATGACAGCGATGTCACGGCGTGGCAGAACAGTTGTCGTCCCAACCTTGCCGTGATGGTCGACATGTCACTGGTACCCATCTATGCCCTCATCATAGATGCCTATGCCCGTGAAGTGCTGACGAACTACTTCAGTGTGAAATTGAAAACATGAAACTTGAATCTAGTAAGTAGAAAAAGATGAACCGTTTATATTATTTCCTCCTTTTTCTCGGTGTGCTTGGAATGGCTTCGTGTAACAATGATGACCCATTGTCTGAATCGGAGTACGAAGCTCTTGCCCGCGCCTATGGGGCATCCAGGGCAAATGAGCAGATTCCAGGAGGATATGTGTCCCGGCTTCTGGCTCCTCCAGGCTTTGAGCGTGGAGTGGGCTATTGCTATGCCACCGGTGCTGAGTATCTGGAAGGAGTGACTTTCAATATCTTCAACCTCAACTATCTGGACTCCATCCAGTATGTCAAGGGGCTGAACTTCGTCAGCGATGACTATACACCTTATAGTGAGGAACAGCTCATCACCGGCGAGTCACGCAGTGCTGTGTCCAAGCAGTTGGCCATTTCGGCAAGCGTTGGTGTCAATTTCATCGTTGCCGACATCAACGTGTCGGGCAATTACTCCAAGGGAAGCGTAGAGGAGAGTAAGTCGGTGTTTGCCATGAAGCGCACCAAGCGCGTGGCCTACTGCCGTGACCTGCAGTACAAGAATATCATCATGTACTACAAGGAAACGGGTGACAGTCTGATCTTCGCCCCAGGCTTCTATGCCGACTGGAAGAAGCTCGAAGGCATTAATGCCAATCAGGCCAACGTGAGCAATCAGGATGTCCTGAATTTCGTGAACAAATGGGGTAGGGGCTTCGTGGCACGTTCCTTCATGGGTGGCGTGCTGGAATTTACCATGCAGATAGACAAGTCGGTGCTTAGCTCAAACATGAGTGCCGAGATGGCGCTCAATGCCAGCGTTGGTGTTCTCTGGGGTGCTGAAGCTTCAACAAGTGTGGCTACCCAACAGTTCCAGAATATCTCGCGTGACCGCTACAGCATGGACATCCACGTTCGTGGCGGTAATGTACAGGCCGTTACGGAGGTTTTGGCAGGCAATGCCACTTCACCACAAGGTATCAAGGAGTGGATGGAGAGTGTCAACTTCGCCCCGACGCCTGAAAGCGACCAGTTGAAGCTGTGCGCCATGACCGATGTGAAGATAGCATCCATCGCCTACCTCTTTACGGGAAGGGTGCAAGAGAGAGTAAATTATATTTTGCGTACATTCGCACCATAGCATTATGAAGTACACCTTATTATATATATATATAGCAGTGGGCATGTTGATGTTGGCATCATGCAGCAGTGACGACGATTCGTTAGCTGTTCCTGAGACACCTGAGACAGTCGACGACACCCCAAGTAGCACTACACCAGTGTCGTGGCTTACCAGAGCCTATAGTCCTGATGAGTTGCAGAAAGTGGAGGACGCCATAAGTGCCATTCGTGGTGCCGGTTACACCTACCGCGACAACGAGTCCTATTGTGTAGGCACCGATATGGAGGTGTTCAACCTGCGCAACCTGCGCGATATGGAAAAGAAGTACAACACCACCTATCTGGTCGATGACTATATTCCAACTACCGAGCAGAAGTTCTACTACAGCAAGAGCTCAAAGGCGCTGAAAGACTCGTTGGCACTCGACATCGGCGTTGGGGTTGGTGGAGGTGCGTTCTCCGTAGATGTGGATGTGGCCTTCAACAAGACTAGCTTCTCAAAAACAGAGAACTATTATTCGTTGATGCGCATGAAGCAGAGTTACTTCTCGCGCGACCTCAACTACCTGAACCTGCGTGAACAGGTGGCCCATGCCGTAGCCACTTCATCGGTGGCCAATACCTATCCCAGCATCAATGCTGACGAGCTGGCCAAGCAGGTACCCATGTTCAAAGAGGTCTATGCTCCAGGCTTCTCAGAGGTGATGCAGAGGTTTGTCCGTAACATCTATGCTGCTCCGTCGGCTTTTGCGGCCAGCAATTATTGCCGTGAGTTTATCGAAGAGGTGGGCTCTGGATTCGTGATGCGCTCAGTCTTGGGTTGTACGCTCGACTACTACAACACGACGCGTATGGACTCCGTGTCTAAATCGCTCGATGTGAAGGTGGCTCTCGAAATGGGTATTCAGATCAAGTTTATCAGCATCAGTGCCTCTGTTGAAACCGAATATAAGGACGCTGCCGAGAAGTGCAGCCGCAATTCAGAGAGTCATATCATCGCCCGTGGCGGTGACGTGTCGAAGGTGACGGCTTTCACCACAGGACAGCAGGCGACGATAGACGTATCGACACTGAAAGACTGGCAGGCATCGGTGACGCCTCAGGATGCCGCCCTCATCGACATCCGTCTGGTACCTATCTACGAGGTGATCTACGACAAGAAGGCGCGTACCATTCTTCAGGACTATATGAACAAATCTTTACGTAACTACGAAGATAAGTGAAGAGTGAAAAGTGAAACACATAAAGATTATGAGAACGAATAATACAAACAAGAAGGAAGGGAAAAGGAGTAGGATGATGAAGTGGCTGTTATGCGCAGCATTTCTCATTGCTCATTGCTCATGTCTCATTTCTCTGACTTCTTGTTCCGACGACCTTTCGGAGCCTATTGCTGATGACGATACTTCTCTGCTTACGAGAGGTTACACAGACCAACAGATACAAATGCAGCGTCTAGGATATACTTACAATGCCGCCGGCAATGTGATGGACGACAGTAGTTTTTCTACTAAGCCCATCATCAATATGACACGGCTCGAAGAGGCAGAGAAGAAGCATGGACCGATTATCAGTTCTGAGCGCCGCCATTACACGTCGGTGGATATCTTCAGTGGAAGTACGACTGAGGAAGTGGGAAGTGCGGAGACCAAGTATACCATTAACGAAGTTGGAGTCGTCGGCTGTGGCAAGTATTACCGCAATAACACCACGTTCTCAAAAACCACGTGGACAAATGTTTATAAGGCCCATATGTTCGTCAAGCACATCATGGCCACCAAGACCATCGATGCAGGTATGCTGCGCTATCTGGATCTGGACGACCTGAATAATGCAGGAAGCGTGCTGGAAGCCGACTTCCGCAAGGCTGTTTCAGATCTGGTCCAAAAAGGTGTGGGCGCTATCACTGAAGCGGATGCCGTGGCATTTTCCGAGAAGTACGGCACGCACCTCGTGGTCTCTTCCAATCTGGGTGGAATGATCGAGTTGCAGATGCAGATCAACCGCGACTCCTGCGTTGAGAAGACTTATGTGACACAGCAGATCTCTGAGACCATCCTGGGCAAGAGGGTTTCGACGACATCCAACTCGCAGGTAATCAGTGAAATTCCAAAGAGTACCATTCAGTATCAAGGAGTGGTTCAAGTCAAGGGCGGTTTGAAGGATGACTGTGATAAAATGCACCGTACCTTCGATGAGAAGAGGGCTGCCGAAGTGAGAATCAGTGATGCCGACTATACTGGGTGGTCCACCCGTATCAGCATTGAGCCTAGCGACTATAATGCATCCTTTGTCAGCGGACGGTTCCTACCCTTGTATAACCTGTTCGAGACGCTCAATACCCGTCAGGTGTTGCGCCAGGTCTATAAGCTGTACATGAAGAAAGAGGCCCCCGATCCGGAAATATATGAGCCTGCCTACGGTGTCATACCAGTGGCCGGCAACTACGGCCCTGATGTGCGGGTGGTTTCGTCGGGAACCGATAAGGCTGCCATCCTGTGTCAGGAGTATGTACCCTCTATCCGTAGCGACAAACCTGTTGTCGTGGCTTACCCGCTGCTCAAAGGCGTTGATGGCGAGGTGCGTCCTTTCTTATTCTCCGGACTGTTCGTAGGCGATGAGAGCCATCGTCCCGGACGGGTCATCTGGAAGGGCAGCGCATCCATCTACACGCCTTCCGACAGCGTCTTCTATGAAAGCGACAGCACCGCTATCCATAATCTCTTTGATGAGGAGACCCATGCCCTGAAGAACGTGTATTTCTACTGGAACAACGTGCACGCCACGCCATGTTATTCGAAGACGGAGTCGCCTAAGGCATATACGTCCACCATTTTCAGCGCTCAGCCTGCTACCCTTGACCAGTCGACAACCTTTGCCAAGGTGGCCAGCACTTTCTGGTCGATACGTCCGGTGAAGGTGAAAACTGCCGGTCTCCTGAAATATTGGGAGGAAGAAGAAAATGGCGACCAGATGTTCAAGAAGTTCAAAGCACAGCGATATAGTAAACACGACGGCGTGTTGTATCAGGACGAAAGTAACTATTACTTCGCTCTGTTGGACGGAGGTGAGAATATCCAGCGCGCTGCAGAAGATAATGATATCAATAAAAGGTGGACCGCAGCTGTGAGCAAGTCGATGAATGCCTTAGGACTGCATGGCTACCTGCCTTCTGTGGAGCAGTCGAAGAGCATCACCAAGATGCTGGGCAACCGCATGAGCATCTTCTATGACAAATCATACGACGGTCGTAACATGCTCGGACTGGACTGGCCGACGGGCTTTTGGGTCATCTCGCATCCCGATGTGATCGTTGCTGCCGTTCCCGAGAAGAACGATGGTCAGGGAATGCCGATTGTGACGGACGATGCGAAACAGGTGAATATCCTGCGCCTGAGTGGATCGGGCACCGACCTGCTGCTTGATTATCCGAACTATATAAAAGGATTAAACTACTCCAATCAGATGTTCTTTAAGTTCTTCCCGATATATATTACGATTGACAATTTTGGAAAATAGTTGATTATGAGCATGAATAATGATATGAGACGGACGAGTGTAAAGACAGGAAAGTCGGTGAAGTGGCTGTTATGCGCATTATTTTTCACTCTTCACTCTTCACTCTTCACTTTATTGACCTCTTGTACGCGTGAAGACGACCTGTTGACGGCAGTCGAGGAATACGACCCGACAGATGCCAACGGCACCTACAGCGAGGCCCACTGGCGACGAGTACACGAGGCCCAGCGCCAGGCATACATCGGTGAGCTGTATCGCAGCTACGGTGTGGGCTACGGCTATAACGGCACGGGAAAGTACAGCAACTACGACGAGGTGCGCGACCGTGTCATCGACCTGTCGTATATTCAGAAATACGATGCCCAGCATGGGTCTTCAACCATTGTCGATGATGTCTCTCCCTCGTCCTTCCACCATGTTTATAGTGGTACGGATGCCATGACAATATGCCAGAAGTTGACGGCCAAAGCATCGGTGAAGACCGACTTCGTCCTCTTCCAGACAGAGGCCACGACGACGTTCAACAAGACCGACTTGGCGAGCAATGAATATGCGTTCTGCACCATTTACGACGGTCTGACTGTAGCGTCACGTCATTTGGAGCCCTACGACCTCTACTACATCGCCCGTGAGCATCCCGAAGCACTCTCACCGGGATTCATTCGCTACCAGGAGCTGGCAGCAGCGGCTCTCAAGAAGGGTGATAATACTGAGGCTATTCGTATCCTTCAAAACATGCTGCAAACCTATGGTACGCATATCATCTATCATGCCCAGTTGGGCGGCAAGCTGAAGTTCAGCACCACGATGAAGCGTTCGGTGGTTAGTACACGAAACTCAGTGGATAAGCAGGCGGGTGCCTCGTTCCTCTATAGCATCGGAAAAAAGGATGGTACGGAGACACAAAACTGGGTGATTAAAACCCAGGAAGACCGCGAGACCCATATCGAGGCGCTCGGTGGCAACAGTGCCCTCGCCTTGGAGTTTATCTCGATGCATGAGAGCAATGACATGAAGGCGAAAAGCGATACCATTGACAAGTGGTTCAAGTCGATCAAGTTCGACCCCAACGCGCCCAAGGATGAAAATAACGTGGAACTCATTGATATCAAGGTGGCTCCTATCTCCGACCTGATCTTTGAAGAGAGCGTTGCCGACCTCTACAACACGCTGGTGGGTAAACACATCTCCTACGAGACCAACGTCATGCCCCGCGCCAGGAATCAGATCTATGCCAAGGTACCTACCTCTTCGCTTCGTCTCTCTGAACGTGCTGTTACTAATAAAGTTGTCGTTGACAATGAGATTATCGGCGAGATACTCAATGAGCATGTCCACAACGTAGAATATACGGTGTTCTATCCCACGCTGGCTGGCAAGATGGGTCGCGAGGGCCTTGGCCGCCGTTGCAGCGACGACAGTCTGTTCACCATCACGTGGCAGTATGTCGATGGTGCGGAAGAGGAGGCAAAGGCCTACGTCACCCCGCTTGTCCGGCTTAACTACGACGATAACATCTATTATAATAACGGTGAAATTGATATCTCACCCATCGAGAACAAGATATACAAAACCAACGCCAAGGTCAGTCGGGCAAACCTCTATATGTGGAACGACACCTGCACCGCTAACATGAAGATAGGTCCATACTATCTGCATCAAGGTGTGACGGCAAGTATCAAAGAGAACGGCACTGACAGCGCAACGGTATTGAATAGCGCAAGCACCTTGCTCCAGGATGTCCCTGTGGGCTATAAGGTTGCCGACACCATCAGTATCAATAAAATCATACGCTTTATGTACTTGTCCGGTGAGGTGTTCTCGAAATCCCGCCTCACATGGAACGAGGTGCCCTCGTTCTTCACCAACAAGCGTTTTATCCTGTTCGTCCCTAAAGACAACAAGCATAGGATTTTCCAGTTGAAACCAGAAAGAACCGTTATTGATTTGTTGGAGAAAGAAACGGTTGGACAAGCCTTGTTGGTGCGCCGCAAAGACTTTAAATACATGTAAATAATTGACGGATATGAAAAGATATATTATATTTCTCATTGCTCAATTCTCATTTCTCATTTGCCCCGTAGGGGCTCAGGAGGGTATGGTGACGGAGATTAAAATCCTGGCACTCAACGAGTTTAAAGAACTTGAAAGCCTATCCGGTGGCTATAGCGGCGGTGGCGATGAAAAATTAGATTTCCGTAGGGGCAAGGGCGGCGGCTATGTGTTTGCCCTCTTCAAGAACAGTACCAATCAATCAGATACGGCACTGTACATCACCGACGTGGTGGTGACTAAGGATAGGGGAGCTGAATATGGCACAGAGTATGAGGACAATGATAAGAAGTATACGCCGGCTCACTACTACCAGGAGACAAAGGCGCATAAGGACGATAACTGGCGAGGTGGACTCAACGGTCGTAACTATTGGTGTTATGGTGGAGCATACACTGGACAGGATCATGTCTATGTCTGTCGTACCGGCAATACCGATTTTAGCAAAAGGGTGCTTAAGAAGGCAGAGGTCGTTACTACCAGGCCCCAGATTTCGAGTAAGAATCAGACTATGAGCGGTGGTCATGCCGGTGGAGGACGCTACTTCATCTTTACTTGGCATACCCACGAATCAGATTTCAAGGCTACAGGCGATGTTAACTATCATGAACGTTCTTGCCAACGCGACCAGTGTGGACTCTTTAAGAAAGAGAAACACACTTTCGACCAACGCTACGGCAACGACATCTGGTCACAACTGCCAATAGACGACGAGCGTGTCGAAAAATCCCACTATAAGAAATGTAAGGATTGTGGGCAGATTGTTTATAATGCCCATAGCTTTTCTACCTTTGTGTCCAGCAATAAAGATCACAACGAGCAATGTCTGATTTGTGGCTTTGTCAGAAAATCGGATCATAAAGGATTTGGCAAGGAGAAGATTCCTGTTGACGGAAAAACTCATATCATTTATTGTGAACAGTGTCAATTCTTCAAGTCATTCCCTCATAACTTCACTTATAACCGCTCTGTAAAGCATCAGGATTGTGAACGCACCTTGGTGGAATATACCTGCAGTCAGTGTTATCATCACGCCATTTTCGAGGAGGCAGGAACGGGACATGACTACGATGCATACGGCATCTGTCGCACCACGGGCTGTCTCCATCCCTACGAGCAGCCTGCTACGAAAGCTATAGGCAACGGTGACAGCGCATACGTGGTCAGGAGCTTTGGCAACCTCTATTGGGTAGCAGACTATGTGAACAACCGTCGTCCCAAGACGAACATCTGTATTGACAAAGACCTCATTGCCGAAGACTTTATGTCACTGCCGTGGCGTCCTATCGGTGCAACTGATAGCACGGCCTATCAGGGAACCTTCGATGGTGGTGGGCATGTCATCAGCATGCTCAGGACGGATGAGCCTGTTGCGGGCAGTGGCTATCGCGGACTCTTCGGGGCTATCGCCAAGGGCGGTGTCGTAAAGGACGTGACGCTCGCTGGCTGCGTCATACGAGGTTGGGACAATATTGGTGCCGTGGCGGGTGTCAACAATGGTACCATCAACAAGTGCAATGTGCTATTCTCGGTGATGAGTACGATTGGTAATGGCAAGAACCTCGGTGGTATCTGCGGACTGAACAAAGGCACCATCTCCGGCTGTACCACTGAAAAAACGGTATGGGTAGGCGGTGTGCGCGACTATGCCGGCGGCATCTGCGGTACGAACGCAGGAGGAACGCTTTCGGGCAATGTCACCGCCGCTATCTGTGGCAGCGGATCAGATGCCGTACTGCCAGAGTCGGCATCAAACCAATAATCGCTAAACTCTAAACGCTAAACTCTAAACTCTAAACTCTGAAAGATATGGGCAAGAAGTTATATTTCCTTTTTTCTTTTTTACTGTTGAACCTGTTCAACCTTTCCATCGTCCATGCTGCGAAGGTGGATTTTCCCATAGAGGGTGGTACGACCAGCGACGGTATTGTCATCTCTAATGTTAAAATGGAGTACTTCCAAAAGAGCGATACCCAAAACCGAATACAGCTTGTTGGTGTTAAGGATGGCAAGAAGTGCACGTTTTCATTTAATATAGACGTTCCAGACAAACAGGAAGCAGAGATTTCATACAAGTTGTTGCTTGAAATGCACGGCGATGAGAAGGAACTCAGCAAGAGTACAGCCACTTTCAAAGCATTGCTTGATGAGCAATCCCAAAAGAACCAGACCAAGATTACAAAGATCTTTGTTAATGAACATAAGTTCACTATCCCTGCAGGTCCCCATAAAGTTGTATTTGAGGTCAAATTCGACTTTTACAAAAAATGTGCTGTTGCAGGAAGCATCAGCGATTTGTCCATTCATATCCATCAATTTGGCCAACCGCAACTCACGAGACAGCCATTATGTGGAGAAGATGGTGAAAGTAAGGACAGCTGCTCAGTCTGTGGCTTGGTGAAAAAGATAACCATTAAGTCTGAATTTGATGAACACGACCTGACAACGACTTCTTCAAATAGTGGTAGTTGCTTGGACAATACGGGCAAGGTGGAGAAGTGTGTGAATTGCCCTTATACTAAGATTAAGCACAGTAAGTTACAGGACCATCAGTTCGATGCCGACGGTAAGTGTACGGTGTGCGGTCTGCACAAGCCTAAATGCAATGCCGACGGTACGGTTTATACAATCAACGATGCCGGTGAGATGCGTATCCTGTCAGAGTTGGTATCGATGGGCAGAATTCCCAGTAATGTAGGCGTTGACATCAAGGCCGACCTGGTGTTTGACAAGGTGACGATGTTGCCCTTAGGCACCTTCACCAATCCGTTCATGGGCGTGCTCAATGGCAATGGTCACCGCATTAGCGGTGTTACCAGTTGCTTCCAAGGTTCCGACGGTCTGGGCATCGTGGGTGTTGCCCGGGGAACAATCCTGTCGCATGCCGTCGTTGCCAACCTCATCTTTGATGGTGGAAACAACATGAAGGGTGCGGGATCTATAGGCGGTATCGTGGGCCATGCCAACTATTGTGACATCATCAATTGCGCCAGCTTCGGAACATTGGAAGGCGACGACCATGTCGGAGGCATTGTGGGTTATGCCGACCAGCATGTGAGTATCATGAATTGTGCGTCGGTAAACACCATCCGGACAGAAGGTGTCTGGAACCCGATGGCGTGTGGTATGTCTGTTGGACAGATTCTGAATACCTATGCTGCTGTTACCAACGAACCTGCAGGCCGTCTGGATTCGCTGAAAACTGCTACGCTGCGTCATTGCTTCTCTACTCATGGCAGTGGCGACGGTCTCACCAGAATCACGAAAGAGATGCTGTCGTCATACGATATGGAACAGTCGCTCAGTGAAGAAAGTGAGTCGATACCCTTCATGATGTCCGAGAAAGACTCTTACCCGATTCCTGTTGTCAACACCTCCGTCGTGACCCAGTCAAACGGTCCTGTAGCGAAAACGAGTAATGCTGTCGCACGACGTGCTGGTTCGTCAGACGACCCTGGCTATTCAGAGAAGGATGAAGAGATAGAAGTGTTTGGAGGCTATGTCGATGCGAACAATGGAAACTTTGGACAGACCATTGAGGAGGTAATGCGCGAGAACACCAGGCTGTATCCCGACTTAAACAGCCTGTATATTGTTACACGCCGTGCGCCCGATGGTGCCAAACTCTACGAGCCTGTCAGCGGAGGCGATTTGGTGTCATTCGAATCCTATTTGGCTCCTTCCGATTCGACATACATCAAGATGAGGGAATACGATATTGTAGCGCCCGAGCAGGTGATGGCCGTAACAGAGACGGTCGATGATGAGTCAGGTCTGTATGAGACCATCAACGAATACAAAATCAGGGATGGCGTCTACACACTTGTGTCTCGCATCGTGGTGGAGAGTGAATTCAACATTATCTATCAAAAGAACATCGATGGTGTGCTGAAGACCATCTGGACTATCGAGACGACTTTTGACGATACGAATCGTCCTGTGGTCACTCAAGGTTTTTCGCATAATCCTACCACGGGCGAAATCCTTCTGGATTATTCTTACACCTATGACAACGATGACGAGAATACTGCAACAGACGCTGGTTCTTATGTGGAGTATGTTGACAACGAGACCAATACCATTCATGTCATATACAACTATAAAGACGAAACCACTGGCGCGATAGCAAGTCGTGACCACTATATCATCCGTGCTTCCGACCAGTATATTCAGGAAATCCGTACGGAAAAAATGGTCAACGGACAGCCGCAGCTGACCGATGGCATGTACTTCATCTATGATGGTGGAGGTGCCGTTATGCAGACGGTTTGTTTCGGCCCTGTCGATGCTAAGAACCCCGATAGTGAAGTACGTCCCTATTTGTATGACGAATATATCGGCAATATGCTGGGTACCCCATACCCCTCGGCTATCCAGGTGCCCACGACGAATCATCCGTCAATGGAGAAGCGTACAGATCCCAATATCTACGACATGCAGGGTCGCGTGGTACGTAGGGTGACAGATGTGCAGGATCCGTTCAGCGGTCTTCCTGCTGGAATCTATCTCTACCAGGGAGCTAAGTATATTAAGAGGTGAGAGGTTAGAGTTTAGTGTTTAGAGTTTAGAGATTAATTAGAGATATATGAAGACTCCGCGACTGTTATTGGCACTGATGCTGTGTTTTTCGCTCAGTGTGTCAGCCAAAAATTATGATGTCAAGCCACGTTTACCCCAAGAGCATGGTAAATTGACCGTCTCTCCTCAAAATCAGGAAGTGGGTGATAGCGTGGAGGTTACTGTCGAACCGGATGCAGGCTATGGTCTGTCGGATGGAGTCTTTTACGCTACCAAAAACGCGAGTGGCGGATGGTCTGCACCCCAAAAGGCAATCAACCGCAGTTCATTTCCCGACGATCGTGCCAACAACAATCAGAAGTTCAAGTTCGCTATGCCCGCCGGAGACGTTGAGGTATGGGCGGAATTCGCACCTTTGCGAACGCTAATCATCCACCAGACAGCTAATGGCGATTTGAAACCGTTATATGGTGTAGATAAGTCCACGGATAAGATAGACTCCAATGTGGTCAGGAATGTGCCGAGGATGCCTGTCATCCTGCGGGTTTTTCCCAAAACAGGCTACCAACTGCTTGACGTAACCATTGTCAATGTCGACACGTCTGACTGGAAAAAGACAGACAAGGAAATCACCATTACCATGCCCAACGAAGATGAGATCGTGCATGTGACGCCCGTCTTTGGTCTGGATAAATACAAGGTGACTACCGATTATAATAAGAATGAAGTCACGGTGAACGTGGGCAATATAACGCCGAAATACCGTGAGGAGGTCACCGTGGAGATTCTGACGGTCAATGGCCGTATCCCTTCCAAAGTGTCTATCACGGGCTGCGATTCGTCGTGGCAAGTGGGCACGCCTGAGCGGCAAGGCAATGGCGGGTGGAAAGTCGTCTATCGCTTCAAGGTCAGCTTGAATGATGTCGAAGTCTCTGTGCGCACTGAGCAGGTATTTGAGGTTAAAGCCCAGGACCAGAAGAAATCCAAACGTGTCAAGGTCTATATTCCCGAGATGATTCCCGGCTATCCCGGTGTGGCCCGTGGTGGACAGCAAGTCCCTGTGGTGTTCCAGATGCCCAAGGGATACTATGCCAAGTTCTCGACGGAAGGAGATCCCAAGAACACAATGGTTTACCATAATGTGCTGAGGAACAGTTTCGCCGACGAGGAAATGAGTGGCTGGTGGGAGTCCAACGACTACGTCAACAAAGGGCTTCCTATGAAGGTGTTTGCCGATTCTACCGGCAATAAATATTGGCATACCAGCGTGCGGAACAGTATGTCGCAGACCGTGAAACTCAGCGGGTATACTTTTCCTGATGAAGCTATAACGGAAGAAAAAAAGAACGGCGTTGTTGTAAAGAAAGTGAGTGTTGCGGCCATTGCCAGCATTAATCCGTGTCATGCCCGTATCGCCAAGGTAAGTATCGAGGCGAATGCTACTTTCCAAGCCGACACTAAACTGGTTGTAGCCGATATGCATGACAAGACTACGGGTTGGAAAACCGAGCTCATGACGGGTGATATCAATTCCAAAGTCAGCGAGCTGAAGTTCGTGGTAGATGCAGAGGGTTACAATCCGGACAAGAGCCGCGCCTACGAAGGACCGATGTTTGATGACCTTTGTCTGCTGCTGCCTACTTCTACAGACACCATCAGAAACGAAAACGTGCTGATCTTCACGGTGAATGGACAAGATGTGACCGTCAACTATTCGCCATCGGGTAGTCAGAACAAGGTGAGTGTCGTCAAAAAAGAACATGCTAACGTGACGTTACGCAATACCGTTACGGGCGAGGAGGGAGATACCGTCGGTGCCCTCAAGAACGACCTCATCGTGATTAAGGGTAAGGCAGAAAAGAACTATGCCATCTACTATATGGAATGGGTTCCTGTGAAGTCTAAGACCAGTGACGACGTCAAATCTGCAAAAATAGAAGCTGACAGTGTCAAGATGGATGCCCGCGAGTGGTACGGCCACTTGGTGTTGGATGAAGACGCGGATGTCAGCGTCAATCCTACCGTGGACGGGCTGAAAATCGTGACCAACAACTATTATGGAGGCCGTATTGAGGTCAACGACACCACACCGAAACTGGGTGAAAAGGTAGAAGTCACTGTGATTCCCAACAAGGGTTGTGAGTATCATGGCATCAATATCACCCCTGCCGGCGTCGTGACCCTCAAAGAAGAAGCGGTGGATCCCGTCACCCGTGGTGGCAAATATTCATTCGTCATGCCCACCTCTCACCTCACGTTGAGTCCCAAGTTTATCGTACCTATCACGACGGTTGAACAGTTAGACTCCATCTCTTGTGAGGAGGGCGAGTTCCGTCTCGAAAAAGACCTTGATCTGGGTAACCAGTGGGATAATAACGTAAAAATTTCCGGCTATTTCGATGGTAATCATCATCGCATCACCTATAGTGGTGTATCAAGTCTCTTCGGCAGAGTAACCGAGGAAGGTTCCGTACGTCATTTATATGTCAAAGCCAACGTGAATGGAGACGATGACTATTTCGGTGGAATAGCTCAGTGTAATCTGGGTGTCATCGAAGACTGCGAGGTGACCGGCACGGTGAGAAACCAGCAGAGAAATGGTGTGGCAGGTGGCATTGCCGGCCAGAACGGTCCTGAAAGCGGTACTATTTCCCACTGCCATGTGCTCTGCGACACCATCGAAGCGGCGAGGGCCTATGGTATAGCTCTTCAAGAGGATGATGCTACCATTAGGGACAATGTCTTCAACGGGCAGTTTGTTCAAAGATCAAGCGAGGCCTATATGATTACCAACGATGTGGAAAAGAGCACCATTGAGAATAATTACTATATCCAAAACGATGTCAACACGAAGGCGAAGGTCGGAAGAGGTACGTCTGTGACCAATCCTACCAGTCTGCTCAGTTTAGCCAACGAATGGGCCCAGAACTATCCTGTTCTGGCTGCCAGCATTAAGAGCAAGTACAGCAACGGCTTCTCCGTCGAATACTCGTTCCCCACGGGTGTCTCATTGGTTAACATCTCGTCCAAGTCAGCAGCTGCGGGAACCGTCATCACTGGCTCTGTGAGTGTTTCCGGCAACCTGCACCTTGACGGCATCTCTGTCTCAGCCCCCGATGGCAGCGACAACCAGAGCTGCAAGATCACCGACAACATGGACTACACCTATTCCTTCTCGTTCGTCATGCCGGCTCATGATGTCAGGATTACCGTTAAGACGCAGGAGGGACGCAATATCTATACCCCCCAGCAATTTGCCGATATTGACGAGCAACAAGGAACATTCTATCTGGTCAGAGATCTTGAACTGAACAGTTGGGAAAAAAGAATGGTGCTGAATGGTACCTTCTACGGTGGTGGCCATACCATCAAGTACAATGCCTCGAACACCTGCTCCGGACTGTTCTATAAGATCAGAAGAGGTGCAGTGCTTCAGGGACTGCGTGTCATCGGAGAAGTAAAAACCTATAAAGACTGTGGTGGAATAACATACGAGAATCGGGGTACCATCCGCGACTGTCATTTCGCTGGTAGTATCGAGAAATTATCGAAGTCATCGAAGAAGAAGACGAATTTAACGCCCGACTACGTATCTGCCATTGCCTGCATCGTAGAAAAGAATCAGAGTCTGATAGACCACTGTTCTGCTACTGCCACGCTGACCTCCCCCAATAGTCAGGAAATTGTCAACAAGAATCCGCTGTGCTATGAGACTGATAACTATCTCACCCATAAAAATATCACCAATAGCTATTGGATAAGCCCCACTCAGACCAGTGAGTACCAGAATCTGATTGGTATTGCCAATGCTGCAAGCAAAGACTATCCGGTCTTTGCTCAGGGCATTCTCGACAAGATTAATCCTCGTATCATCGTTGGCACAGAAACAATCCGCGTGGAAAATGGCAAGACGCTTGACGTGCTCACCATCATTGACGGCGAGCCGTTTGTCTGTACGAGTGATGTCAGGGTCAATAAGGTTATCTATAAGCGCAAGGGCACGGGAAATAAGGTGCAGTGGGTGCTCCCGTTTGCCTTTGACCGTATCGCCGGTGACGGTATGTTTGAATATCAAAAGATCATAGAGAAAGATAAAAGACCTGACTTAGGACCTACTACCAAGCTGTCGCTCAGCCAGACAGCCTCGTCGATTTCCTATCAAGCCAACCATGCTTGGATGGTCAAGAGTGACGTCAGCGAATACGTGCTGACCAACAGCAACGGTCCCATCACCATCAACGCCACGAACAATAAGGACATTGATCGATATGCATCGCTCTTGGACAAAGGCTTCTTCTATGCCACATACGATAGCATCCCAGGCAAGATTGCCAAGGAAGGTCTGATGTATCTGTGGGATGTCTCCAAGCAGGATTTTGCCTGCTCCGACGCTGTCGCCATCGAACCGTTCCGCTTCTATGTGCAGTTCTACAATCAAGACAAGGGTGGTTTCGTGAAATATGGAACGACCAAGTGGGCTCGGGACGATGCTGCGTCATCCGGGAACCGAGCCTCGGTTGCTCCGCGCCGCATGGCTTCGGTCATGGTTGACGGCTGGCAGCCCATCTTCCTCGACCCGCGCGAACCACAGAGCGTCACCGCTGATATGCTCGACGATTACGAGGTGGCCTATCTGACCGATATCAATGCCGAGGTTCTGGACGAGGATGCCGACGCCCCGCTTTCTGCCGTGTCTCTCGTTTATCAGAAGGTCGATAGTTACATGGAGCTGCCGAAGGCACTGCCCTTGCTGGTACGTGCCAAGCGTTCCGATGCTGCTCCATTGGTGAACCAGCAGATGGGTGATGAGATTGAAGGTCTGCTCCTGTCGTCTCTGATTTTTGATGACGATGATAATAAAGACCCTGAGCTGGCAGACTTCAACATGCCGCACTATTGGTGTGGTTCATTCGGCAATCGTCTCGACATCTGGCATTTGCCTTCTTCCGAGCTGTATGCCGACATGGTGGACACCGACTGTCTGATGTTCGACGATAACTACTTAGAACAGTCATTCAACTATCCTGTTGACACCGATACCCGTACCACGGGTCCTATGAGCTATTGCATCTCGGTGCTTAACTCCGACACCTTCGAGCCCCTTCCCCTGTTGGGCGATCGTGTGTATGTTGAGTTCATCCCGTCAGCTGCTGAAGCGACAGGAATCGATACGGTTAAGGGTGAAGGGTTCATGGTTCATGATTCTAAGTCTTACAACCTCAGCGGACAGCGTGTGGATGCGTCGTATAAGGGTATTATCATACAAAACGGCCGAAAAATGATTAAGCGATGAAAAAGATATTTTTAGCAATAGTCATGCTGCTCAGCCTTGGCAGCACGTTATGGATTGAAAAAGCCTCGGCTAAAACCGTCACTATTATCATCCAAAATGTCAACGACTGGAAAAAGTTCCGCAATGAAGTGATAAATGCCAAGGGTCAGTATTGGGTTGATGCCCGCTTGGAGGCCGACATCACCACTGATTTAGGTGTTGGCATATACTCAGACGCTCCCTATCGTGGTACCTTCGACGGTAATGGTCATACGCTGAATGTTGATATAAAACGTGCTGACGGCAAACCTAGTGCACTTTTCTGCTATACAGGCGATGTCACCATCAGGGACTTGCACGTGAAGGGAAAAATCAATGGAGGACTGCATTCCGCCGGACTTATCGGCTACTGCATAAATGGTACATCCATCGTTACTATTGACCGAGTATGGGTATCAACAGATGTGAATGTAAATGATACCCATGCCGGTGGTATTATTGGTCATTCAAACGAAGCAACTTTAGTTATGAATGACTGTCGTTTCGACGGCTCGGTTACCACTAATAATAAAAATGAAGGCTCGTATATTGGTTGCATCGTCGGATGGTGTAATGGGGGCGGCTGGACTTTCCACCGTGTCTATAACTGCTGTACCTCTGTGTTAGCTTGGAGGATATGGTTCTGCGCAGACCACAATTCTCATAATGGTGCAATCGGTCCCTGGGGAAGCAATAGCAAGAGTAGCCTCACCATTACCAATACTGTATGGAATGACTGGGGAGTAACTTATTACAACAAGACCGACCAGAACGAGATCGTTAACCTGATGAATGCAGAACAGCCTGGTTCATGGGGATTTGTCGGTGATCAGGCCGTGCCAATGATGGGTACACACACTAATGTTCCCAACTGGCAACCAATGACGGGTAGTTCCTCTTATGGAAAGAAACTTACGTCGGGCTATTATTATCTCACTAAAGATGTAGTATGCAACAACTACAACGAAGGCGGAAGTGGACTTACCATTGCCTCTGGAGCAACCGTTCACATCTATATCCCCAAGGGTGTTACACTCAAGGCTATAGGCTCTGATGCATCAGGAAAGAAAGGCGCTGGTGCAGGTATCCTTCTTCCCTATGGCAGCACGCTCTACTTAGAGGGTGGCGGTACGGTAGAAGCCACAGGCGGCAGAGCAGCCAATGGTTGCGATGGTAAAAACGGATATAATGCGGATTTTAGTTCGAGTTTGGATAAAGGATGGGCTGGCTCAGGTGGTGCCGGTGGCGATGGTGGTGGCGGAGCCGGTGCTGGCATCGGTACGTGCGGCGCCGATGGCGGTGCTGGTGGTAGCGGAGGCAATGGCTACTATCATAATAATAATCACAATGGATCGGCTGGTAGCGGTGGTGGTTCTGGCGGTACCGCAAGTGCGATGGGCGCGCTCTATGTCGATCAGTCGTCCGGTCTCACGGTGACCGCCACGGCCGGCGAAGAAGGCACGCGCGGCGGTAGTGGCGGCAGCGGCGGTCAAAGTTACATTCGATATAGAGGGGCTTCCTATGATACCTTCAGTATGGCCGGCGGTGGCGGCGGCGGTGGCGGCGGCTTCGGCGGTGCAGCCTCTAATATTGGTACCGGTGGCCCTGGTGGCGGCGGCGGTGGCGGCGGCTCCAGCGGTGCCATGGGTTCAAAATATTATGGCTACTACTCTGAGTATGCCAATGGCGGCGAGGGTGGTCAAAGTGCTAATGGCATAAATGCTTCCGATGGTGGCAAAACAGGAGCGGATACTGATTATTATTCTTCAGGCAAATGTACTGCCTCCAATACGAATTCGAGCTGGATTTATAGCAAATGTCATCATGATGGTGGTGGATCGAGAGCCAGTGGAGGCTCGCGCGGCTATCCGGGTCAAAAGAGCACAGCCTCTTCACTCGCATATAATTACCTTATTAATTATAAGGTGATGGACCATTTCCATGGTAACGTCAACCAAACAATCAGTTGCGGTTATACGTCCACTGCCAGTTCTTCGGGCATCACCATCAGTATTCCGACCCATTATGCACTGGGGTTGATTCAAAAAGACAAATATTTGGGACAGTGGAATACACGAAGTGACGGAACGGGCTCTTGGCACACTGCCGGTCATAGCTTTAAGGTATCTCAAGGTGCCACAGATCTCTATGCTGAGTGGAAAGATTACAAGGATATTTTTCCCGAGGGCTTTGGCTCAAAGACCAACCCGTACATCATCAAGGATGCCCAGCTGTTATCACTTGCCGACTATGTAAACAGCGGCTGCAACACTCGCGGTGTCTATTTCAAACAGCAAAACGACATCATCGTTTCGAATATTCTGAAAAACAACAATAGGGGTACTCAATGGACTCCTATCGGTCATGGGTGTGTCTTCGAAGGCGACTACGACGGTGGTGGCTACCTCATTCGCGATGGCGAGATAGCCACTAAGGTGGATGATAAAGAGCTATCTGCCGCAGGTGTCTTCGGAAAGGTGATAGGTTCCGTCCACAACTTGGGTGTTGAGAATTTAACCATCAAGAAGCCCGATAACGCTTATGTACGCTGTGGCGTCATTGCCGGTACGCTTGAGAATGAGACCATGGAGCAGAGAGCAGGACAGATGCGTGACTGCTATTCCTTTAACAATAGGGTAGATGGTAGCTATGTGGGCTTACTGGTGGGAGAGATGACTGAAAGAACCAGCATGAGCCATTGCCTGGAAACCTCGAACGTGCTCAGTGGTTCTCATGCCGGAAGTTTCAGTAGCATCATTCAAGTGAATGCCACTGTTGATATGTGTTTCACCAGTGGAGGAGGTATCGCTTCCACTAATTACGGCAGAACCACTAACTGCCAGACAGGCATCAGCACTGATGACATGAAAAGCGGTAAGATAACCTGGTTGTTGAACGACAAATCAGCCTTTGCCACTACCTGGTATCAGAACGTCGATAAGGGAGTCAAAGATAACCATCCAGTGCTCACTACGGCAAGCAACCGGGTGTACAGCGATGGAAAAAATTACTCTAATGACCAGATAGGCACCGTCTCGCTCTCTGGAAAGGGTCTGAAGGACGACCCCTACCTCGTCAAGAACAAAGAGGATTTGGAGAAGTTGGCAACATTCTGTAATAGCGGCAACAATAGCGCCGGTATGCACTTCCTGCAGACTGCCGATATCGACCTGAAAGGTGGTGGGTTGACATCGATTGGTAATTCTGGCTCTTTTGCTGGTATCTACGACGGTGGCGGACATACCATCCGCAATGGTAACATCGTCGTAAAGGCTCCTAGTGTAGCAGGTGTCTTCGGTGTTGTCACGGGTAAGGTGACACGTCTTTGCGTGGAGAAAATGACCATC
Source organism: uncultured Prevotella sp. (assembly GCA_946415755.1). GTDB lineage: Bacteria > Bacteroidota > Bacteroidia > Bacteroidales > Bacteroidaceae > Prevotella. The sequence goes on from CAMKTS010000020.1 coordinate 41,252, forward strand.
AAGGGTACGAAAGGTGATAAAGATAGCGATCATACGCGTACGGGAGGTATCGCAGCTCGTCTGCGTGGCAGTGGAGAAATTTCCTGCTGTTTCGTCAGGGATTGCAGTATTATCTGCGAAGCTACTGGTGTTTCTGGAGGTATTGTTTCCGATATGTTCGATCAGTCTGTCATCCGTAATTGCCTTGTTATAAAGACCTCGCTCTCAGCCTCCAGAACTGGATTTATCAGTAGCGATACGAAGAGTGGTACTCAAATTGAGTGGTGCTATTCCGACGGAGCAAATTTGACAAGTTCTGACTCTTACGCCAATGTCACGAATTCTTCCCCAGGCTTGAGCAAAGCCAGTCTCGAAGACGGGTCGGTAACCTATAAGCTGAATGGTGGCTTCGACAACCCTGACCCTGCGTGGTTCCAGAACATAGCGCAAGGCAGCGTGGTGGATAAGATGCCGGTGTTGACCAGCGGTCATGCTGTGGTTTATAAAATAGATGGTATTTACACCAACGACGGCCAACAGTTAGGCAAAAAGGGCAAGGGTATCGAGACAGACCCCTATAGGATAGAAACGCCTGGAGACCTGAAGAAGCTCATCATATCCATTGGATCAATGAAGCGCAGCAATTTCTATGTCCGGCAGACTGCCGACATCGACATGGTCGATTCATTGGTAGTTCCCATCGGAACCGGTACCCCGGGCTTTGAAGGTCACTACGACGGCGGTGGTCATATCATCAAGAACTTGACCATGCGCAACTATCAGGGTGAGTCTATGGGACTCTTCAACAATATCATCGGTACTGTGGAGAATCTGGGCGTCGAGAACAGCACATTCACCGCAGAGGGTTCTGCTAACCGTGTGGGAGGCTTGGCTGGAAAGTTGATGGGAAATGGCGTGCTGCGCAACTGCTATGTCAAGGACAGCAAGATAGACTTCCATAACACCTCGGGTGTCGTGGTGGGTGCCTTGTTAGGTGAGATGGCCGACCATTCACGCATTGAACGCTGCTACGGCTATAAGAACAAAGTCGTAGGACAGGACGACGGACAGCGCCACTATGGCTATATCGTGGGCTACATAGGAAGCAATGCCACTGGCAGTCTCCTCTTTACCGACGGAGCCACCCTCTGTGCCGACAATCAATTTGATGATAAGAGAATTACCAATTCCGAGACAGAGGTCACCGACTTCCGCTTCAACAGCGGTGAGGTATGCTATCTGCTCAACGGATCGAAGGATAACGGACAGACATGGCGACAGACCTTCCGTACCGACAATACGCCGGTGCCCAATGCCAGCCATCTGCCGGTTTACCATCATACGCTCGATTATCAGGTCATGTACACCAACTCCAACGACGTGCCATACACCGTACGGCTCACGCTGGACCCCAATTACAGCGGCAACCCTGGCAAGTCGATAGAGGTGTTCAAGGCCGACGATAACCTCTGGGTGCCGGGCTTCAAACTCAAGCCTCATGCCGTCAACCACTTGTATAATGATTTCGTAGGCTGGAACACACGGGCCGACGGAAAAGGCACGTTCTATCCCTACGATGGCGAGGTGGTGCCTACGGAGCGCCTCACGCTCTATGCCGTGTGGGGACTGAAGGTTCCTTCCGAGAAAACCACTACAACACGCGTTGTAACGTTGGAGAAGGATGGCATTTACCCAGTCTTTGACTACGACGGATGCAGGAACCCATACGGTTACAACTACAACGGAAAACTCATGTTGAAGGCTCCTGATGGCTATATCCTCAGCCTTACCGGAACTGTCTCTACAGAGGCTGCGGGCACCGACGGCAATCCGCGCGACTATATGATTGTGTACGACGGTGATGAAACTTCGACCAAAAAGCTGGCCAACGGAAAAGGTGTTGACACCTTCTACAGCAAGACGAATGGTGAGAAGGAGGATATAGGCAAGTTGTTAAGCAGTGATATCGAGATGACGATTGAGTTCATAAGCGATGACAATAAGTGCTTTGACGGACTGGACCTTCAGGTTTCCGTCATACCGAACAGCATACAGGAGTTGGAAGGAACCGGAGAAAAGGAATCGCCATTCCTGGTGGAAACAGTGGAAGACCTGAAGAGGGTTAACCGATATATTAGCATCACCGGCGACAGCAAAATCTATATCAAGCAGGTAAAAGACATCGACCTGAATGGTGAAACCTTCACGCCCATCGCTTCCAGTGTGTCGAGCTTTGAGGGTCACTACGACGGTGACGGATATGTCATCAAGAATGGTAAGATCAGTGCCCCGACCTTTGCAGGTGTCTTCGGCGTCGTCTCAGGTACCATAACCCGGCTTGGTGTGGAGAACATGGCCATCAATTACGAGAAGAGGGATGGTCGTTCGGGTGGTATCGCCGCTCGTCTCACCAGCAACGGAGAAATCTCCTACTGCTTCGTCAAGGGTTGCACGGTAACGAACAATGGTATTCAAGGCTATGAGGGACAAGGCGTTGCCGGAGCTATTGTTTCCGATATGTTCGATCATGCTGTCATCAAAAACTGCTTCACTTTTAAAAACAAGGTCTCGGCTACCAGAGCTGCATATATCTGTAGCGATACGAAGAGTGGCACAGTAATCCGCCGATGCTATACGGACGGAGGTAATATATACTGTGAGTCAGGTGCCAATGTCAGGGAGTCTTATCCAAACATAACTGTGGAGCGCTTTAGCAGTGGTGAAGCGTGCTATATGCTGAACGACGAGAAGACCGAGAACGTGGTATGGCGACAAACCTTAGGCACCGACAACTTGCCGGTATTCACCGACAATCATGGTGTGGTGTATCGTTACCTGCGTAATGATAAAGATGCCTATAGCAACACGATGATTACTGCTCCTCAATATTATATCAGCAACAAGGAAGAATTTAAAGCCTACATAAGTAAGACAGCTGATATCTATCTGACTCAGGACATTAACCTGGGTAACTGGGTGAACTTCACACTGAATGGAAACTTTGACGGAGGCGGCCATACCATCACCTATAAAGGACATTTCTTCTGCCGAGGACTCTTTTACAGTATTGAACAAGGGGCTTCGGTGAAGCATCTGCGAGTGGAGGCAGATTTATGTAGTCGGGTGTCCTGTGGAGGTATAGCCTACGAAAACTCAGGCATCATCAGCGACTGCCACTTCCGCGGAAAAATCACCCCAAAACATGCATTTTATTATACTAAAGGTCCCCATGAAATTGCCGGCATTGTAGTGAACATAAAAGGCAATGGAACCATCGACCATTGCTCTGCCGCATGTAGTTTCAACCAGAAGAACGATGATGGTGTTGTGTATCCTATCACGAAAGCGACAGATCGTGCAACCAACTGCACCTGGGTTGACCCCAACGACCAGACTCAGTATGCTGCCCAGAGAGCAACGGCTTTGAGTGCGCAAGCGGAGTATCCCGTCTATGCCAAGGGTATCCTCGACGCTGTGGGACCGGAAATTGTCTTAGGCGACAATTCTATTTCAGCTCCTGGCAAGCATCTGGCATCGCTGACCATCAACGACGGTGAGCGCTTCAAGTGTTCGGCAGAGGTGAAGGTAAATCAGATTACCTACAAGCGTCGTGGCACGAACGGGGCCTACGAGCCTTGGGTGCTGCCCTTCGACTATACGATAGATGCCAGCATGTTCAGTGGAGGCAAGGAGTTCTACCGCTTCGATAAAGATGCTGCAGGTAACATTCTGACAAAGAAAATCGAAAGCGGTGCGACCTATCAGGTGGCTGCCAATGAACCGCTAGCCTTCCGGTCAACAAATGCTGACGCGATTAGTTTCCAGATGAAGTTGGTCAAGGATGGCAGAAATCAGCCGATGACTATCCAGATGCCACTCAGCGGTGTGGCTGGTTCGTTCACAAACACGAAGGATATTGCACGAGTGATGGCCACCTACGACAACATCCCTGCCGAAAAGATCGCCAAGGAACGGATGTATCTCTGGGATAGTAGCAAGGAAGAATTCGTCCTCAGCGACGGCACGCAGGGAGCAATCCCCTTCCGCTTCTACCTGCAATATTTCGATAAAGCTACGGGGAACCTCCTTAAGTATGAGCAAACCGACTGGGCACGTAAGAAGAGAAATGGTGGTGGGTCACAACAGGCTCAACGGAGACGAGCAGAGGAAAGCGTCTCGTTCTCTGAGCTGATATCCGAGGGATGGCAACCCATCTTCTTGGATCCCAAAATTATGCCGGAAGTCACAGCGAAGATGCTCGACGACTACGAGATTCTGGCCCTCAGCGATATCTACGATACAGAGGCTGCTGGTACCGACACTAAGCGTTATGCCGTGACGGTCATCTACGAACCGGTAGAAGAAGGCATGACGCTGCCTTCTGCCCTTCCGTTGCTGGTACGCGCCAAGCGTGCCGATGTTGAGTCCTTGGTGACTGACCAGATGGGCATTGAGATAGATGAGGCTCTGAAGCGTGTCGAGGAAGAAGTGGGTGAGGAAGAACTGATGGACTACTATGATCAGATTCACTATTGGTGCAGCACGTTCCACGGATACTACGACGTATGGCAGATGCCGATGCCGGAGAGAAACAGCGTGCTGAGCGAGTATGGTGCACTGCTATACAACAATACTGGCAAAAACCCGTACTTCTCTCGTATTGCAGCCGACGACAACAGCGTGGTGCTGTATCCGATGAGTTACTTCTTCACGGCCTTCGATAACAAGACCTTCGAGAATCTGCCACTGGACAACGACCGCATCGAGATTGTGGCCTATGGCTATACAGACCAGTCTGAGACAACGGGCATTGAGGATGTGAGAGGTAAGATGGATGATGTAAGAGGTGATGCCTATAACCTGCAAGGTCAGCGGGTGGGCGACAGCTACCGTGGCATTGTCATCAAGAACGGCAGAAAGGTCGTGATTAAGTGAGAGAAGAGCCGAACTTGTCCGAGCTCTTCCGAACGGGAGCGACCTCGAGCAAGGCTCAAGGTTGTGAATATGAAAAAAGGTAATTAAATGAATGATATGTTTATGAAAAATCAACTGAGATTTTTAGGCTACGCAGCCCTCGTGCTGTCTTCGATGGTGTTTGCCGGTTGTTCGGAATTGTCGGGAAACTTGGACAACCCCGTCAATGCTTCTATGGAAATGGATGAAACGGAAGTCACCCTTCATGTCGGTGAAACGATGGTCCGCACGGCAAAGACCATGTCTTACGGTAGGGTACACTACACCTCTTCCGATGAGTCTGTTGCCACAGTCGCTCCCCTTACTGGCAAGGTCACTGCGGTCGAAGGCGGTACGGCCATCATCACCGCCCGTGTGGAAGCCACCGAATTTTACAATGAAGATGTCAAGTCTTACAAGGTGCATTGCTACAAGAATGTGAGTGATGTTGCTGCCAGTGATGCAGGGCGTATGGTTTGCAGTGATGGTCATATCCACAAACTGGAAGGCGAAACGTTCTGTCAGGCCAAACGCGTGGCCATGGTAGCTTACGTGGGCAACCAGTCTGATTGCGCGCATGGTCTGGCCATCGCCTTCAAGGATATCAACGACGAAGCCGGTAAACAGACATGGGAGGGTGCTAAGGCTTATCTCACGACCTGGAAGGAGAATTACCCCGTTGCCGGTGGTACATGGCGTATGCCCACCACTGACGATTTCCAGTACATGGCTATCGGCTGTGGCGGTACCACGCCCTACATCTCCTCGTTGAGCTTCGGCAATAGGATAGATATAGCCGGTTTGTATGCAAAAATGATGGAAGCTGGCATAGCCGACTTCAGCGGTTTTCACTGGACGGCTACAGAAAACGAGTACAATAAATCAAAAGTATGGGAAGTCATCCTGCGCAACAACAACGAGAATAAGACTACCCTGCTCGAATTCGACTATTACGGAACAAACTATGATGGCGATGCTACCCGCTACTGTCTCGCTTTCTAACCTTAGCTGAATGAAGAATGAAACAGAGAAGTACATACCAGAAACCCACCGTCAAAGTAGTGGGACTGGAAACCGGCAAGGCACTGCTGGAGGGTAGTCCTGTCAATACTACGCTTGGTGGATACCAGTATAAAGATAATGTCTGGTTAGATGAATAAAGAATAAAACAACACAGAAAGTGAAAACGACAAAGAGTCTTTGCGGAATGCTGGCCATGCTGGCACTCACCGCATGTACAAGCAATAGTGATGATGCTGTCGGCAACGCTCCTCAGTTATGGGATGTTACCCTACAGGCATCGATGGGCGATGCAGCCAATAGTCGTCGTGCCCTGAGTGTGGATGGCAATGTTATCACCGCCAGTTTTGAGGTGAATGATGAGGTAGTAGTGGTGGATGCCGACGGTAGTACAATCGTCGGCACCCTTAAAGCCCAGAGTGCAGGAACGAGCACCACACTGACGGGAACCCTGGATGCATCGACTCTTGGTGAGGGTGAGGTGGTCACGCTGCGCTATCGCAGTGCTACGGCCAACTATGACGGTCAGGATGGCACACTGGCAGGTATTGCTGCCGGTCAGGACTATGAAGAAGGCACGCTCACGGTCAGCACAACCAGTCCGCTGACTTTTACTACCAACAGTGTCACGCTCAATGCCAAGCAGTCTATCACGAAGTTCTCGTTCAAAGACGCTTCCAGTGACGCTGCCGTGAACGTAAAGACCTTCGGCATTGCTGCCACCGGTCTGGTGCAGAGCATCGCGAAGAGTGGGGTAGAGACGGTGGGAGCCGTCACCGGTACCCTCGCTACCGCATCGGCTGATGCCTATATCGCCCTGCGCAACAATGCCAGCGGTAAGCAGAAGTATTTCTTCACCGTCAAAGACGGCGCTGGCAATTGGTACACGGGTACGAAGAGTGCCCCACTTGCTAATGGCGAGAACTATTCGACGAGCGTGAAACTGACGAAGTTGTCGGCACTCAGCGGCAGTTCTGATGCTGGCGATATCGGTGTCATCGACGGACTCCCCGCCATCGTTGTTGAGATCAGTGGCGTAAAGAAGGCCGTCGCCCTGATGAATGCCGGTGCCCTCTGTCCCGAGCACTACGGCACATACTATACCTACGCCAACCGGACATCAGGACTTTCAGGCAGCTGGTATGTTCCCTCGCAGACAGAACTGGTGGCTTTGGCAGCTAATACGAATGCATGGGGCGTACAGAATGGCGTGCATGGCCGTACATTTACCGTTAGTGAAGGAAAAACGCTCTTCCTTCCAGCAGCAGGATATAATGACAATCAATATGGTAATGGTTTGAAATCCGTTACCACCGATGGCTATTATTGGAGTGCAACGAATATAGATGCTGATTTGGCTATTTACTTTGATATCGACAATGATGGTGCTGCTGCTTATAGCGAATACAAAGTAGATGCCCTCACCGTCCGTCCCTTCCACGCATTACCCTGATTCATTTTCATAAAAAAAACGATCATCGTTTATGGAGACACGATTTAAGAAAAATGCCAAGATTCTCGACATTGTGGTAACCTCGGTAGGTGGTACCTTGTCAGTGGGTGTGATGCTTTATGCCGTTTTTCATTTCGGACTGAGCAACGCCTGGCCCGAACTGGTGCTCAACCTGTTCTACATCGCCTGTCTGGTGATGATATGGATGTATTTCTTCAACTCCCCCCACATCACCACCCAGCAGTTCAACTACTGGTGCTCCATCTCGGTAGGTATGACGGTGCTGCTGCGCGACATCCTCTTTGCACCGCCTTTGGCCTACTATGCTTTGCATCTGGTGTGCCTCACCCTGTCGATACTTCTGCTCTGTATGCTCATGTTCTTCTATGCCCGCAAGGACTGGAAGAGCTACACCAAGCGCAACCTGTGGACTATCTGCGCCGTCGACATACTCATCGCCACACTCTACAACTGGGACATCTACTTGGAACCCGTCGATGAATATACCGACTACATGCTCATCGAAATCTGGATTCGTCCCACCATCACCTACGGACTGGTGGCCTGTTTTGTGACGGAATCGAAAAAGGTACGCAAATCATCATAAAAGAAACAAATATAACAAATGGTAACAAACATGTTGAAACTGAGAAAAATGTATGTATGGGTGTTTGCCGCCACCCTGACACTTAGTAGCGCAAGCGTGCTGACATCGTGCAGCAAGGACGATGACAAAAACGCCCCCGTTCAGCCCGTCGTTAAGGAGTATTTCACGCTGTGGAACCAGTGCGAGGCACTGACTGTCCTGCAGGACTACGTGAAGGACGTGACCAATCCCGCCTCGAAAAACTTTATCAAGGAGGAGGACCGCATTGCCACGTTCGACATGGACGGTACGTTCGTCGGCGAACTCTATCCGACGTATTTTGAGTATAATCTCTTGGAATACCGTGCGCTGGACGATCCAAACTATAAGGACATCGCCCCCGCCGATGTCAAAGAGGCCGCACAAGACATCAGGGATTTTGTCAGAAACGGCAAGAAACTGCCCGCCCAATTCGATATGAAGCACGCCTACGCGGCAGCCAAGGCCTATTCTGGCATGACGCTTGCTGAGTTTGATGCCTACGTCAAGGCGTATGCCGCCCAGCCCGCCAATGGCTTCAGCGGTATGACCTACGGTCAAAGTTTCTACAAACCGATGCTCCAGATATTCGACTACCTGAAAGACAACGGCTTTACGTTTTATGTAGTGTCTGGTTCCGACCGCTTCATCTGCCGTGCGCTGGTGGAGTCCATTGACATCCCATCCAACCGCGTGATAGGCATGGATGTCAAGCTGCGCACCAGCGATCAGGGCGAAGAGGTTGGTGTCAACTATACGATGGGCAAGGAAGAGAAGCTGATTCGTACGGACGAGCTGATTATCAAGAACCTGAAGACCAACAAGGTTTTCCAGATTTCGCAGGAGATAGGCAAGGTGCCTGTCCTGTCTTTCGGCAACAGTAGCGGCGACTGCTCCATGCACAACTACTGCTTGGGCAACCAGAAGTATCGCACCGCCACATTTATGCTGGTGGCCGATGATGATGCCCGTGACCATGCCGACCTCGCAGAGGGTGCCAAGCGTGAGGCGAAATGGCGCGAGTCAGGATATAACGTTATCTCGATGAAGAATGACTTCAAGACCATCTATGGCGACGGTGTGGTGAAGACCGACTTCACATTTTGAGCATATTGATCAATTAAAGATTGCAGCGATAGCAAAACAATGAAAAAAAGTAGCATATCCTGCACTTGGTGTTGATTATCAGCACATTATGAAGATTTTCCTACACTGAATCCCACACTGAATCCTACACTGAATCCTACACTGAACCAAAATGATATCCATTCTTCGTCGTTACACGCGTTTTAAAATTTATTAACTAAAGTACCAGATTTTGTCCAACGACTTGGTACTGTCAGTACCAGCACCTTGGACTGTCAGTACCAGCAACATGTACTCCCTGTCCGGACTGCATGTACCAAGTTAGGGATGCGGTTTGTGGAATTAAGTGTATAGTTTAGTGTGTCTGTATAATGCCTGGCAGTGTAGGATTCAGTGCAGGATTCAGTGTAGGATTCAGTGTAGGAAAATCCGCATAACCTATTGAGTATCAGTATTCAGTGTAGGATATGCTACTTTCCAATGACACACAGACAGAGTCCCCGTGTGCATGTACAACAGCCCCCTGTAGCGTCCATAACTTAGTATGCTGGCAGGGTGCTGTTGTTGAATTTCTTGACGGCTATGCATTCCATTTCGACCAGCCAGCCGGAACGGCAGACGGGGGCATTGACGATGATGCATGGCTTGTCGGGAAAACGCTCGTCGTAGAGGCGGCGCACCACGTCGTAGTCGGCTATGTCGCGCAGATAGACAATCATCAAGCCTACCTCGTCGTAGGTGCAGTCGGCCTCGGAAAGGAGGGCCGCTATGTTCTCCCACATGCGACGGGTCTGCTTTATGATATCTTTCGGATGTTCTATCTGTCCCTTGTTGTTGATGCTGGCGGTACCGGAGATGATGACGTGGCGGCGGTCCTGATAGTCGATATAAGTGCCGCGCTCGAAGCTCACCCCATAGTCGCTGGTGCGGTTCAGGTGGGTAGGGGCGTAGAGGTAGTGTATCTGCTCAGGCTTGATGCCTGCGATGGCGTAGTTGTCCATCTGTGTCATCACACCGGCTTCCAGTCCCTTGCCGCCAATGCCTGTTGAGGCGATATAGTGGGTGTCTTCGGTCAGTCCCTGAGTGAAGAATATCTTGTTGCGGGCAGCCACTACACCGCCGTAGTTGACATCGACATCGTTGACGAAGAGCCATGTGCGGATGCAGTTGCCGGCCAACGTACAGTCCTCCTGTGCCAGCTGCATGATATACTCGTTAAAGAGCAGGCGCGTCTGGTATTCGGAGTTCTGTGCCGTATTGTGGGCACTACCGTTCCACAGGTGGCGCAACCCTCCGTGACAGGCCTCATAGAGTCCGCTGGGCAACTGCCGTGTGGTGACGTGGGTCTGCATATACACCCACAGGCCAATCTTCGAACCGTCGAGTGGCGGTTGACCGACGATGCTCTTGGCACAGTCGCTGGTATCGGCAAGCAGTACCTCGTCGGCCTGATTGGCCACATCACTCAGGAAGTAGCGCTTGAAGACGGCGGTGGCACCCTTCAGATGCTCGCTCTTCAGCTGTTCGTAGCTGTCGAGCACAGCGTCCAGCTGTTGCTGAAAGCTGCGCCCTGCTGCATGGGCATGTATCATCACGTGGTACTCTTTGACCTCTCCGCTGCTCTCAAAGCAGAACACCTCGGCACGGGCGTTGTTCAGTTCATAGTTCATAGTTCATAGTTGGCTGCGCATAGCCATTTCTCATTCCTCATTTAATATTGGGTTCTTCCAGTCCGATGCCCTTCTTCTTGTCGACTGCTTTCAGCACGAAGCCGAGGATCAGGGCTGCCACACCCAGACAGGCCAGCATGACCAGCGGGGCGGTATAGTCGAACTTGGTGGGGTCAGTAACACCGGGGTTGGTGGCATCGAGCACCTTGCCAATGAGCAGGGGGAACAGCCACAGGCCGATGTTCTGAATCCAGAAGATGAGGGCATAGGCCGAGCCGATGACTTTGGCATCCACCAGCTTGGGAACGGAGGGCCACAGCGAAGCCGGAACCAGTGAGAAAGAGGAACCTAAGACGAGGATGGTGACGTAGGCAATGACGATGCCGCCTACGGTAGAACCCTTGAACATCGGCAGGATGAAGGCAAACGTCAGGTGGCAGGCAATGAGCAGCAGCGAGCCGAGAATCAGCATCGAGGCAGCCTTGCCCTTATGGTCGACATACGAGCCGAGAATCGGCGTGATGAGCACGGCCAATAGGGGGAACACGGCAAAGATGGACTCTGCCGACTGGCGCATGTAGCCCATATAACAATAGGTGACGAGGGCAATGATGCTGATGGCCAGCAGGGTGAACTTGCTAGAACTCTTTTTCTGGAAATTGGAGGCGAAACCGGCAGCGGCCACTACGAGCATGATGACGTACTGAATGATGGTGACATCGGGCTGTGCCCAGAACGAGTCGCTGGCAGGCTCCGTCAGCGTGAGGTTGCACTGTAGCATGTTGACGGCATACTTCTGGAAGGGGAAGATGGCCGAGTAGTAGAGCACGCAGAGCAGGGCGACAAGCCAGAAACCGCTGTCGCTGAGTATCTTGCCGATGTCCGACACCTTGAAGGGGTCATCTTTCTCCTCGGCCTCGCCGGTCTGTGTGTCGAGCTTCTGATCCATGAAGAAATAGACGATGGTCATTATCAGGGCGATACACATCAGTACCACACCGAAGGCCACCGAACGGCTCACGCTGACCTCGCCGCCCAGCTTGGCGAAGAACGGCGAGAAGATCATACAAGTGGCAACGCCCAGACGGGCCAGTGCCATCTCAGAACCCATAGCCAGGGCCATCTCACGTCCCTTGAACCATTTCACGATACCGCGTGAAACGGTGATACCCGCCATCTCACAGCCACAGCCGAAAATCATAAAGCCGCAGGCGGCAAACTTGGCCGAGGCGGGCATGCCCTCGTAGAAGGGAGAGACTCCCAGCTCGTCGAACACGGGGATATAGTTCAGGTTGTTCGTAAACCAGACCTCAAGCGAACTGCCCATAAAGGCCTCGCTCACGGCATACCACTTGATGACGGCACCCACGAGCATCACGGCAGCCGACAGCACGGCGGTGAAGCGAACACCCATCTTGTCGAGGATGATACCGGCGAAGATGAGGAAGAATACGAATACGTTGAGGAATACCTCAGAACCCTGCATGGTGCCGAAGGCCGTAGAATCCCAGCCGCGCGTCTCCTGCATCAGGTCCTTGATAGGGGAGAGGATATCCATGAAGATGTAGCTGCAGAACATGGCCAGGGCCAAAAGCAGCAGGGCCGTCCAGCGCATGGCCGCTGAATCTCTCAAAGTCTTTTGAATTGCTTGTGTCATTGCTTTGTTCTTATTTTTGTTTTTTTTGATTTTTCAGTTTCAGCGTGCAAAGGTAACAAATTAGCGGGAGATAAGAAAGGGAAAGAAGAAAAAATCGAGCAAGAATTTTGTCATTTTAAAAATAAATGTTAACTTTGCAGCGCATTTGGTAAGGGAACGAGGTGGAAATCCTCGGCTGTCCCGCAGCTGTAAGCAGTCATTTAGCGGTACCGGGCATAATGTCACTGATATTGTTGGGAAGACGTCCGGCAGCCAGGCTGCAAGCCAGAAAACCTGCCATCATGCATCAATCAGTGCCTGCGGAACTCTGGGGTTAGGCCGAAGGCACGACTACGTGTATTATTATATAAGTCGGGAGGCTTATGTCGTGAGACAGCGTGTCTCCCAAATTTTTTGAATGAGAAATGAGAAATGCGATATTGGGAATGATGGCCGTTGGTCTCTCGTTTGCTTCTGCACAGACACCACAGCGTAGCCGCTTCGACAGCATCCAGCATGTGGATGAGGTGGTGGTGACATCGCGCTATAACCATAAGGAGGTGATTCCCTCGCAGACGCTGACAGGCGAACAGCTGGAAAAGCTCAGCGCACACTCTGTCGCCGATGCCCTGCGTTACTTCTCTGGTCTGCAACTGAAGGACTATGGCGGAGTGGGGGGCATCAAGACGGTGAACATACGGTCGATGGGTACCAATCACCTAGGCATCAGCTACGACGGCATAGAACTGGGTAACGCACAGAACGGACAGATTGACCTGGGACAGTTCTCTTTAGACAATATCGAGGAGATTACGCTGTTCAACGGACAGAAGAGTGCCATCCTGCAGCCTGCCAGCGACTTCGGACACGCCGGAGCCGTCTATATCCGTACACGAGCCCCACGGTTCGAAGGCAACAAATGCTATAACCTGACCTTCAAGACCAGGTACGGATCAAGCGACATGTTCCGCTTCTCGGCACTCTGGGAGCAGCGGCTGACGGCAAGGATCAGCTCGTCGCTGTCGGCAGAGGTGCTGACGGCCAGCGGCAAATACAAGTTCCGCTATCTCAGAAAAAAGCAAGACGGCACCACGGCCTATGACACCACGGCCACACGCCAGAACGGCGACATCTGGGCGGTGCGCGCAGAGGGCAACCTGCACGGTATGCTTAACGACGGATTCTGGAAACTGAAGTTCTACACCTACCATTCTGAGCGAGGCATTCCGGGGGCTATCGTCAACAACGTGTGGCGGCGTGGAGAACGCCAGTGGGACCACAACTACTTTGCGCAGGGGCGCTACCAGAAAAGCGTGGGCGAGCGGTTCACTACGCAGATAGTGGCAAAATATGCGTGGTATCACACCCGCTACGTGAACCGAGACATCACCCAGCTGCAGGTCGACAATACCTACAAGCAGCGGGAACTGTACCTGTCGACATCCAACGTACTGAACATACTCCCCGTATGGAGTGCCTCGCTGAGCTACGACTTCAAGTGGAATAGGCTGGATGCCGACATGCGCCAGTTTGTAGAACCGCAACGCTATGCCAACTATGTGGCACTCGCATCAGCGCTCTCGCTGAAGCGGCTGAAGATGCAGGCAAGCCTGCTGGCTACGGCCGTGAAAGACCATACCCGCAAGGCAGCATCGCCCAAGGCGACAGTGGCTTACACGCCTGCCGTCTTCGTCAACGTCTATCCCTTTGCCTCGCAACAACTGAGCATCCGCGCATACGCTAAGAAGAGCTTCCGCATGCCCACATTCAACGACCTCTACTATACCGAGATAGGCAATGCCAGCCTGAAGCCGGAGTCGGCGTTGCAGTATAATGCCGGACTGAGCTTTGACAAACAATGGGAGAGAGGCTGGCTGCGCTATTTCCACGTGCAGGCTGATGCCTACTATAACTCGGTACACGACAAGATAGTAGCTTATCCAAAAGGACAGCAGTTCCGCTGGACGATGCTGAACCTGGGCAAAGTGCATATCAAGGGAATAGACGTGGAGACGGAACTGACGCTGGTACCCGTCAAGGGACTGCTCGTAACAGGCCGGTTGCAGTACACCTGGCAGGATGCACGCGACGTGACCGACCCGCGCGACTCGTACTACCGCCATCAGATACCTTATATCCCTTGGCATAGTGGCTCGGCCATCCTCAACATCCAGTATAAGGGCTGGGATCTGAACTACTCGTTCATCTATGCCGGTGAGCGCTACAACCAGCAGGAGAACATCAAGTACAACTACATGCAGCCGTGGTACA
>CAMKTS010000021.1 GCA_946415755.1 uncultured Prevotella sp.
GAAAAAATAAAAATCTAAAAATCAATTTCAGTGTCTACTGAAAAGGGGCAGTGCATCTAAACCTGTTTTGCTCTGTGTTTTGTTGGAAATGAGTTGATTTTTGGTCTGTATTTTGTTAAAAACGCTTTTGTTTTTGGTCTGTATTTTGTTATTTTGTATCTTTGCACTCGCAATAAAAGTTATAGTGCTATGGCATATTATAAAAGGAATATAGACCACCAGTTGGAAATATGGCGCAAAGCCTCTGTCCACAAGCCCCTGCTGATTCGTGGAGCACGACAAGTAGGCAAATCGACCGCTGTCAGGCAGTTGGGTAAATCTTTCAAGCATTATATAGAGATAAACCTGGAGAAGCAGCCCGATTTGCATCAGTTCTTTCCTGACAACATTGACGTGAAGCGCACCTGCCAGCTGTTGAGTGTCAGCACAGGTATCCCAGTGATTCCTGGAGAGACATTGCTTTTTATTGACGAGATACAATCCTGTCAGAACGCCATCAGGGCGTTGCGCTATTTCCGCGAGGACTATCCGGAACTGCATGTCATAGCAGCTGGCTCGCTGTTGGAGTTTGCCCTCGAGGATCTGCCATCGTTTGCCGTAGGCCGTATTCGTTCTTTTTATCTTTATCCCTTTTCTTTCGACGATTTCCTGTCTGCTCAGGGACTTGACGCTTTGATAGAGTTCAAATCGCAGGCAGTCAAAGAAGTAATACCACTGCCAGAGAGCATTCACAATCAGCTGAAAGACCAGTTGCGTACATTCTATCTGGTTGGCGGTATGCCTGAAGCCGTCAGCACATGGATTAGCGAACAGGACTTTCTGGCATGTAGCCGAATACATAACGACATCCTCGATACCTACCAACAGGATTTTTCCAAATACAAGAAGCGTGTGTCGCCCGACTTGCTGCGACAGGTGTTGCGCTCTGTTGCTCTTCAAGCCGGCAAGAAGTTTGTTTTCGCTGAAGCCAGCAGAGAGGTTCCGGCCGTTTCTGTCAAGGAATGCCTCCGCCTGCTGACACTTGCCGGTCTGATTACTCCCGTCAAGCACACTGCTGCTAATGGACTTCCGCTGGGTGCAGAGGAAAATGAGAAGTTTGTCAAGTATCTCTTTCTCGACCTTGGGCTGATGCAAACCATGCTCTCGTTGCCTGCCAATGACATTCTGCTGGCCTCTGATGTGGACTTTGTGAACAAGGGTTCCGCCTCTGAAATGTTTGCTGGCTTGGAGTTGCTCAAGGCATACGACTGCTTTGTAAAACCAGAAATGTTCTATTGGCAGAATACAGACAAGAGCACGATTGGAGAGATTGACTATCTGACGGTGATTAACGGACATATCATTCCAGTAGAGGTAAAGGCTGGCACACAGGGAAAGATGCAGAGCCTTTACAACTTTATGCCCAAACACAAGTCTGCTTTTGGCATCCGTACCTCGCTCGAAAATGTCTCGTCCTATGTACATCATGACTGTCCTGTCCGCGTCGTTCCTATTTATTGCCTGTCAAACAGCTTATAACAGTTTGATAATGATACGTGGGTTAGCCTTGCCAGCTGACAGGCGAGTAACCAATTGATTAAAGGCTGCTTTAGCATCCTCTACAGACATAGCACGAGAGAAACAGTTGAGCAAGTCGGACTGTGTAATCTCAACAGCAGTCAGACCATGATACATACTGCTGATGATATTCTTCAGCTGTGGAGCATACATCGCATCAAGTTCTATTTCTACAGATTTGAACCGCTGCACAATACTCTGTTGCTCTGGGTCGAGCACATCAATGCTATTTGCTATAGACGGGTCATCCAAGATATCACGGAATCCAGAAACATAACCAGCATAGATATCCTTGATATCGTCTGCCATCTGATTGATGTCAGGCAAGGCCTGTGCATCCTTGGGATTGAAACCGTGGAACGGTACACGACGGATAGCGTCAATGGTGACTTGCGGATTCGCTGTTTCCAGACGGCGTATATTGCGCTCCCATTCGTCGAAACGAGTAGAGAGAACAAACGGGGCATCGCATACCATCTGACTGATGGTATATTCCGTGCTGCTCATCAAACGCATCTTCTGCTGTAGTTGTGCCTCGTTGATGTGACAGCGACGGTAAGCATCAAGGTAATATTTCGCATAACTATCGCGTAGTGTGCGGAACTCGTTTGTAAATTCAGCAGCTTTACGCTCATCGGTACTCATCAGAACATCAGGCAGACGGTCTTTCAACTGTCGCATCTTCTGTGCCAGTTCATCATCAGCATACGGAATGGCTTGGTCGAGATACTGCACTGACTCTCGATACTCTCCTATGCGAAGGAACAGTTTTTCAAGACGTTCCAGGTCCTTAATGGTATCTAATGTCTTCTTAAGAGATTCTGCCGTCCAGGTGTCAGGTAGATTCTTGATGCGAGCCTTCGAACTGTAGGTCTGCAGTTGGTCGCACATGCCTTTCAATGCAGAAATGCGGTTGCGCAACTGCATGCACTCAGAGTCTGCCATAATTTCGATACCCATCATACTGATGCTGCCAAACAGCTTCGGTTCCATCTTGGCTGCACGTTCAGCTATACCGCGTGCCTTATCCATCAGTGTAGGGATAGTTGATGGACTGTCGAGTTGCTGGCTCAGGTCACGACCAACAAGGCCCATGAACAACACCTTCAGGGCAGCAAAGTTATAACCTCTGGGGGAACGTATGCAGCGAAAGGTGATGTAGTCGCGATGGGTCGTTCCTTCTATCTCCTGGATGTTGGCGGCTGTAATCACCTTGCCGCTACCCATCACCAATTCTATTTCACCTAAAGCAACCAACGTTGCCATGACGATAAACTCATAACAGTCTTCTATCTGGAAATCATTGCTTAGGTGGAGGTCGCTGCCGCGCCAGAACAGATGCAGGATTTCTTCACGGTTGACAACCTGACCTTCAGGTTTCTGCTGTAGGATATTCAGCAGACTGTTGGCGTAAGGAGAAGCACTATATGTGAGACCTCCATCCCAAAGACCGAGGCCGGAAAGCAGATGCTCGCCCTCGCGGTTTGCTTCGTGCTGCTTTATCACTTTCAACTTAGCAGCTTTAATGCGACGATCAAGGTTGTCCTTGGTTGTTGGCTCAGGGAAGAGTGTAAAGCAAGGATAATCACCGTTCTCTTCAGAGAAATGGCCCTCAAACACCTCAGAAGCCACACGACTCACAGCATCCTCCTTGGAAACTGCCTGCTGAACAGGATAAGATGACAGGGGATGTGTTTGTCCGCAGTACTGCACCATTGTCTTCGAATAGAATTCTGTATCGAAGAGGTCGCGCAAGCGTTCAAAGAACTTCTTGCGCAATGACTCATAGAATCCCTTTTGGGCACTATCTGCATTATTACCCAAAGCAATAGCACTACCATAAAGCGCTATTAGTTCACGAGCTTGTTCGCTGAGGTCGTTCATCAAGAAATAAACCTCGTCTGGGCGGTCGCTGAAATGTTTTCCTGAAGTATCAAAGATGGGTGGGAAATATATATAGAAATGTTGTTCTGGTTGTGTTGTAGGACGTTCATTGTCGTAGCCCATGAAGATATAGCCATCGCGAGTAACATTGTGTGACTTCCAGTTGATGGCATACGGCCATATCTTGAACGAGCTTCTATATACCTCATCTTCTATGGGCAGTGACTCCTGCAGGAACTGATAGAAGTATTCATCCTTTGTCCCTTCGGGCATATTGGAAGCATAGATATTGACCAGTTCCTCGTAGTTGATGCCACCCTCTACGCAAAGGTGGTATTCACCGTTGTCCTTGTTCTTAAAGAAATACTGTCCGGCAGTAAACTCCTGGATGTTATGTGCTACACTCTCAACAAACATTTGAAGTTCGTCGAAGCTCTCATACATCGGATTGACATAACAGAGATCATTTGTCAGCGTCTCAGCAGTAGCGCCATTGGTCTTTGACAAGTCTTGCTGGAGTATCTTCACTGCACAAGCGTTGGCAATACGACGAGCCAAAGCAGCACGAGCACGCCGACCACCAGTGAAGTTGTCGGTAATCTTGCTGTTGATGGTCTGCATGATTTCCGAGACGCGAGCCACATCAGGGTCTGTCTTCAAAGTAGCATTCCCGTCCATGTACTCCCAATAACTGTCATAGCAGATAAGGCCGGGCTGGTCATCAGGAATGTCTTGGTCGATGATCTCGCTGAACTTAGCCGACAGCGTTTTCATTATCTCGCGCTGACTCTTACCCGCCTTGATCATTTCAAAGTTCTCGAAGTAAGATGGATGTACAGGGAACAGCGTGATATAGTCATCGATATGGCCATGCATGTGAGAGAAATACTTAGTAAATTTCTCCAGATGGTCGCGGATAAGCTGACGCTGTTGGTCATCCTTATTCAGCATACGCTTCTCAGCGATATACTTCACGTCTTCCTTTGTGATAGTCAACGGACGGTAACGGTCGTTGACATGAAGCAGCATCTCACGAGCAAACTGGAACTCAGGCGCATTATAAATCATTTCCTGCACGCCAAAGGCGATACGGAATTTGGTGCCGTTAGAAATCTGGGCCAGTGCCTGCAACACCTGAAGGTCGCGGTTCAGCTTGTCAGCACCACTACGTCCTTTCAGATAGGCCAGCATCTCATCAATAACCAATAGCAGACCTTTGTCGGGATACTTCTCTTCAAAAGCAGCCATCATCTTCTGCAGCTTTACGTCGTTATTCTCAAACGAGGTGTCGTTGGTCAGAGAATAGTCAACTCCTAAGCTGGCCAGGAATTTGTCAATCTGGTAGCAGATGATGCCCCATAGTTCCTTCTCTGAGTTGATTTCAAAACGCAGGACCTTGTATTTTCCGGCAATCTTCCGTAAGTGGGCTTTGGCCTGTTCATCGATTACATATTGCAGGTATTGCTCGTCTTCTGCAATTAGCGAGAAGAGCGACATCAAGTGAGATTTACCAGTACCATAGCTACCAACAATCTGCAAGCCAAAGAATTCTTTCGGCTCATGACGGCCGTTTACGATAATTTCAGTTTCCGTGAAATCGAGGTTGCTACATATCATAGGGATATAACTCCTGCGATATTGCTCAGAGAACACGAATGTCTCTACAAACTGCTGACGCTTTCTTTCGTCACGAAGATCACCAAAGCGGATGACCTCAGTAATCGGTTTGAAATGTATTAGGTCTCGATACTTCATATAACTATTTTGTTTTTAGATTTCCATATAAGAGAGTCCTTCCAGATCGATGAAAGTGCCATCGCCTGGTTGAAGGAAGTAAAACTTGTCTGACTGGATAATGCCATCCGAACGGATAACAATGGTCTTATTTGTGGAGGCATTATCTAAGGTGGTCTTCAGGTTGAATTCCAATTCAGGCTCAAAAAGAATACCAATATTTTCGATAGCAACATAGGAACCAATCTCTAAATCGTCTTTTGGAGAAGAGAGGATTTCAATCAGGGCATCTTCTGCTGCATAGGCTATCATCGGCGAACGAAGATTTCCACAGGCAATAGCGGTAGATAGTTCTTTCCCTAAATTGACAAAAGTCAGACCTTCAATGAACTCATGGCAAAACACTAAACGATTTCGGGTCGTTTGCTGCAAATATGCCATGATGCGTTGCTTTGAGGTACTACCTGTATCCACTATCAAATCAATATGCGGCCAGGCTCCCTGAAGGCTGCGGGTTAGTAATAGGTTATACACCAAGGAGCATAAAAAACGTGGAGCCAGTCCTGTTGCCCGTTCCACGCTCTAAAGGCCTTCGCATTGCCCGATTAGTCGAAACGAACAACGCAGAAAGCCCCACGCAGAATGTTATAGTAATACCCATACGCTATGAAAGCGGCTCTATGAACCGTCCATATACAATACGGGCTGTCTATAAACATCCCAAGGGGCGTCCCCGTTGCCTTGTTCTTGACTAATCGTTCGAAGTTGCGAAGTTCTTAGAGCGTCAAAACCAAGGCGTCAGAAAACGCCTATGTCCATGATGTCTGCACCACAGCCTTTTCTGATTTACATCAGAGCCACCCTTTAGCCTCTGGTCGAGACCGGTTGTGTCACTACAACATTGGCGGCAGCCACAATGCATCTGCAAAGATACGAATAATATTCGAAACTTAAACAGATTTACGCAAAATTACACATTATTTAATAGAAGACACATTTGTGCTTCTCGGCAATGAAGATTTGTTGATGAGAGGCTCCAGCATAAAAATCAGCAACCCTGCATTTCCTACACTGAACGCTGAGTATCAGCAGGTTACGAGCAATTTTCCTACACTGAATCCTACACTGAACCTACACTGAACCTACACTGAACCTACACTGAACCTGCACTGAAAGCTACACTGAACGGCGGGGTGGTGGATGATGTTTTCATGTACGAGCCAATCCCAAGATTTTGTCCCATGCATTGGGATTATTATGAGTGGGCCATTCACGGAAATGAGTGAGCCACTCACGCTCGTGAGGAGGCTCTTCACGGAAGTAAGTGGGCCATTTACGGAAGTAAGTGGGCCATTTACGAAAGTAAGTAAGCCATTTACGAAGATGCTTGTTGAAGATTTTTCCAGTGTAGGATTCAGTGTAGGATTCAGTGTAGGAAAATTGCTCGTAACCTGCTGATACTCAGCGTTCAGTGTAGGAAATGTAGGATATCTATAATAAATAAGATGAATATCTTGCGGCCATTGGCTGTGGTGCCTACCATCGTACATTGGTCGCCATCCTTGCTGCTCTGCATGTCGATGGTGGTGTCGCCAGCCTTGCGCACCTTACACCATATCGGCTCGTCCCAACAGAAGCGGGGCTGCTCGAAGTAAGCGCAGTAATGGCCGTCGACCACCTGTACACAGTAGGGTGCATCGTCAGGACGCGTGTAGTCGGGCTTCGCAGGTTCGGGCAAAGGCTTTGCATCAGCATCGGGAAAGACGGTGAGCTGTTTATGATCTTTAAAGGATAAGATGTGAAAATGAAGAGCGAAAAGTGAAGGTAAAACGGCATGTGCCCCGTAGGTTTCAGAACTTACGGGGCACACGATTTCTGGCATGCACTGACCATTTACTGGGCAGGCTGGGCAGGCTGGGCAGGAGCATCGGCAGCCTTCTCGGCAGCCTTTTCAGCAGCGGGGGCGGCAGCCTTCTCGGCAGCGGGAGCGGCAGCATCCTTGGTCTGACTGGCACCAAAGCCAGGCAGGTTGTTAGGATTGGTGACGGGGTTCTCAATGTTCTCCATCACAGAGCTGTCAGTCTTGGCGGTGGGGGCTACCCATGCACATACCACGCTGATGACTACCATGGCAGCGGCAAGGCCCCAGGTCATCTTCTCAATGAAGTCGGTGGTCTTGCGGACACCGCCAATTTGGTTGTACGAGGCGAAACTTGACGAAAGACCGCCTCCCTTAGACTCCTGAATCAGCACGATGCCAATCATCAGCACGGCTGCCAGTACAATCAGAATTACAAATAATGTGTAAAGTCCCATGTTGTTTTACTTTTTGTTGTTATTACTGTTTATAATTAGTTTTTCCAAGAATCGTATCTGGTCGGCAAAGTAGGCGTTCTGATGGGGAAACTGCCTGCTGAGTCGCGAAATGATGTCGAGCGCCTTCTGGTAGCGGCCTTGTTTGATATAGATGCGGGCCAGCGTCTCAGTGAAATACTCCTCGTCGTTAGTTTCTGTTGCTGCTCTATCGTCTTCCTTTCCGATGGAGACGGGATATGACGGGGAGTCGGCCAGTGGCTCGCTGAGCAGTATGCGACCTTGCTCCTGCTGGAGGAAGGTGTCGATGAGGTCTTGCCCCTTCATCTGCGGCAACTGCTGGCCGATGCCCTGCTCAGCCTCGCTTTCCAGGAGATAGGCCACGTAGTCAACGGCAGCATCGGCTGGAGTGGGGCGGCGTTTGGGCTTTTCCTCCTCATCGTCGGGTATGGAGTCGAGGAAGGTGTCGATGAGTGCTACGGTGCGGCTGCTCCCGTCATCGCTGTGTGGCTTCGCTGAAGGACTCTTCTGTGTGGTGTTACGTAACTGGTAGTGGGCAGCCTCTACCATATTGAAGATGGCATGCCGGTCGGTGATGTAGATGGATGCACGTCGCAGTTCTTCGTCAAAGGATGGGTCGTGGAGCAGATACAGGTTCTGCAGCATGAGGAGGCGTGCCGTCTGGAAATACGGATACAGTGCCAGCATGGAGCGCAGCTCGTAGAGCGTGTCGCGATCCATCTGTTCTGGGTGCTTGATGAGTTCCGTTATTTCCATATCTTTATCATCTGTTTCTTATCGTCATCACCAGTTAGCCACTGTGGCATTGAATATCTGGTCGCAGAGGTCTTTGGTCATCTGCGTTACCAATTCTTCTTGTACGGAGTTCAGCGACTGTGTGGTCTCGTAGGTTGCTGTGGCGGTAAACTGCCGCTCGAAGTCTTCACTATGGTTGGTGTTGTTGGTGAAGCGCACGTTGACCGTCATCGAGAGCTCCGTCTGTGCTGAATAGCCCTCTGCCGATACCGACTTGTTGCGCTGTTGGTATTGCGTGATTTCTCCTTCAATCTTCAGGTCGCCGTTACGCTTCACCTGAATCAGACGGGTATGGTTGGCAAACTGGTCTTTCAGCTCGTTGTTGAACATCGGCCCCATCGGTCCCCATACATAGCTGGCACGGATGGGGAAGTCGGCAATCTGAATGGTTTTCGTCTTGCTGTAGTCGATGCTGGCCCCGTTGAACTTATAGCTCACGGAACAGCTTATAAATAGAAGAGTAAAAAGGTAGAAAGGTAAGAAGCTGCGCAAGCATCTGCCTGCACAACGGCTTATCTTATATATGACAAATGGTCTCATCTTTTACTTTTTTACCTTTTATTTGTCTAGTCCGTACTGTTTCAGTCGGCGATATAGTGTGCGGTCGCTGATGCCCAGCTCCAGAGCAGCTTTCTTGCGGTTTCCTCCATTGCGGGATAGGGCTTTCTCAAGGGCCTGCCGACTCCAGTCGCTGACGTTCAGATTTTCTGGCTCCGGGTCGATGTACTCTTCAGCTACGGCATCCTCCATCGTAGGATGGATGGGGCTGATAGGCTGAATGGGAGCCAGTTGGGTAGAGGGTAGGGGCGAAATCTGGGAACCAGGAACCTGCACATCCTCTATCTGTTTTTTCAGAGTGCTCATCTCGCGACGCATGTCGTTGACATTGCTGCGTAGCTCGAAGAGTATCTTGTAAAGTATCTCACGCTCGTTTTCGAACGAATGCTCACCTTCTGTATGGATGGTAGCCAGCTGCGTGCTCTCCTGGTCTTGTGGGATGAACTTCGAGAGAATCTTTGGCGTAATCTGTCGTTCTGCGCTGAGTACGGACAGCTGTTCGGTGATGCTCTTCAACTGGCGGATGTTGCCAGGCCATTTGTAGCGCATCAGCATTTGTTTGGCCTCTTCGGTCAGCACCACTTTGTCCATACGGTATTTCTCTGCCATCTGCATGGCGAAGAGACGGAACAGCAGTATGATGTCTTCACCACGGTCTCTCAGGGCAGGCATTTGTATCTGTACCTGGTTGAGACGGTAGTACAGGTCTTCGCGGAAGCGCCCTTCGCTGATGGCTTTTTGGATGTTGACATTGGTGGCTGCCACCACCCTCACGTCAGTCTTGTGTACCTCGGTGGCACCCACTGGAATGTATTCGCCGTTTTCCAGTACGCGGAGCAGGCGGGCTTGGGTGGCTATGGGCAGTTCGCCAACCTCGTCGAGAAACAGTGTTCCCTTGTTGGCAGCACCAAAATATCCCAGCGAGTCGCTGACAGCTCCTGTGAACGACCCCTTGATGTGGCCGAAGAGCTCGGAGTCGATGGTGCCTTCAGGTATTGCCCCACAGTTGATGGCAAAGTATTTCTCCCTGCGGCGTGGCGAGTTGTCGTGGATAACGCGTGGGAGAATGTCCTTTCCCACACCGCTTTCCCCGATAATCAGTACGCTCAAATCTATCGGCGCCACCTTCAGGGCGACGTCGAGCGCGTTGTTCAATGCCTCGCAGTTTCCTACGATATTGTAGCGCTGTTTGATGGTCTGTAACTCCGTTGTCTTCATTTAGCGGGCAAAGGTACAAAGAATTTCTGACATAATGGCACACTTTGGCAGAAATTTAACTTTCGACAGTTTTTTCCTTCTTAAACTGCTCCTTGGCCTTGGGGATGGTAAAGCGTGCCTTCTCTCCGTCTTCGCGCTTCTCGTGGAAGAGCTTGGGCAGCGGATTTTTCAGCGGCTCATCGTAGTTCTGGCGGTTGCGCCACACATCGATGGCCGTGTAGATGGCCTGACGCATGGAGTTCTCGTCGGCTTTTCCCTGTCCGGCGATATCAAATGCCGTGCCGTGATCGGGCGACGTACGGACGATAGGGAGGCCGGCTGTGTAGTTGACACCGTCTTCGTGGGCAATGGTCTTGAAAGGTGCCAGCCCCTGGTCGTGATACATGGCCAGCACACCGTCGAAATGCTGGTAGGCATTGCTTCCGAAGAATCCGTCGGCAGGATAGGGACCGAAGGCTTGAATGCTCTTCGATGCCAGTTCCTCAATGGCTGGGACGATGATGTCTTTCTCTTCGGCTCCCAGCAAGCCATCATCGCCGGCATGTGGATTCAGCGAGAGTACGGCAATGCGCGGATTGGAGATGCGGAAGTCGCGCTTCAGGGCCTGATGGAAGATGGTGGCCTTCTCCATGATGGCCTCCTTGGTGATAGCCTTAGCCACATCCTTGAGGGGCAGGTGGATGGTAACGAGTGCTACCCGTAGGTTGTCGTTCATCAGGATCATCAGTGCTTTCTGGCCTTCGCCTGCGCTGGCCTCGATATACTCGGTATGTCCGGGAAACTGGAAACCAGGGCTTTGTATGGTAGCCTTGTTGATGGGGGCTGTCACCAATACGTCGAACAGTCCGCTGCGATAGTCGGTCATGGCACAGTCGAGGGTTTTCAGGGCAGCCTGCCCAGCCTCTTTCGATGGCTCTCCAAGCTCCACCTTCACATCGTCGTCAAAGCAGGCGAGCAGGTTCAGGCGTCCGTCGCGTGCCTCTTCTGCCTTATTGATGATACTGAAGTTGGTCTCTATGTTCAATGCCTTGCGGTGGTAGGCGGCTATCTTGGGTGACCCGTAGATAATCGGAGTACACAGTTCGAGGATGGCGGGGTCTTGAAAGGCCTTGAGAATAACCTCATAGCCGACACCGTTGGTGTCGCCTTGTGTGATAGCTACGCGAATTTTCTTTTCTTGTTCCATAGTTGTTATTTCGATATTTCGATGTTTCGATATTTCGATGTTTCGTTATCTCGATGATTCATTTTGTTTAGCCGTTGATAAGAGTCCGCAGGCCGCCAGGATGTCTTGTCCTCGGCTGGCGCGAATGGTGGTCGTAATGCCGTGATGCGTCAGATAGTCGCGAAGACTTTCCATGCGCTGCTCGTCAGAGGAGGGGAGCGACACACCTGGGATTTCGTGAAAGCGGATGAGGTTGACACGGCACTCAAGACCCTCCAGCAGCTTGACCATCTCGCGGGCATACACTGGCGAGTCGTTGAGACCGCCGAAGCAGATGTACTCGAACGAGCAGCGGCGCTGGTGGGTGAAGTCGTAGTGCTTTAGCAATGCAATGGTTTCCGTCAGGGGCATGGCCTTCTCGGCAGGCATGAGTTGCAGGCGCTGCTCATGGAGTGGCGAGTGCATGGAGATGGCGATGTGGCAGTCGCTCTCATCGAGAAAACGCTTCAGTTTACCCTTGATGCCTACACTGCTCACCGTGATGCGCTTGGGACTCCATGCGTAACCCCAGTCGGCTGTGAGCACTTCGGTAGCCCTCAATACGGCATCAATGTTGTCAAGGGGTTCGCCTTGTCCCATAAAGACAATGTTGGTGAGCCTGTTGGCCTCAGGCAGGGCGTAGATCTGGTTCAGAATGTCGGCAGTTGTCAGGTTGCCGTGCCACCCCTGCTTGCCAGTCTGACAGAACAGGCAGTTCATCTTACAGCCCACCTGGCACGAAACGCACAGTGTAGCGCGCTCGCCATCGGGGATGAATACGGTTTCTACGAATTTCCAGGCGTATCCGGAATCTCCGGAATCTCCAGAATTTCCGGTTGTTTCCACAGGGAAGAGATACTTTATGGTGCCATCCTTGCTGCGCTGACACTCGATGGGAGGCATGGCCCCCACCTCGTATTCCGCCTCCAACTGTTCGCGGTTGGCTTTCGAGATATTGGTCATCTCGCTGATGCTTCCTACATGCTTCTCATAGAGCCATGATGCTACCTGCCTGGCCGTGAAAGCGGGCATACCCATACTCGCGACAATAGCTTTCAGCTCTGTCACAGTAAGCCCCAAAAGACGTTTCTTTTGTGGAATCATGGGTGCAAAGGTACGAATAAGTTGGGAAAAAGTAAAAGAAAAAAGCTTTTTCTTTTTGTTTTCGGCCGAAAAATTGTACCTTTGTGCTCAGTTATCATAAAAAAGAGATAGAATGATGCGACAGAATATTGATTGTTTCATAGTCTGCCATGAGGCAAGTGAAGTGCTGCGGACGATAGAACAGGTGGAGAAAAGCTCATTGATCAGCCGTGTGACCCTGCTGGAACAGGGGTCTTTGCTGTCGAGCAGCATGGTGATGCAAGTGGCTGAGCAAGCCGTGGCAGACTATGTGTTACTGATTCATAAACCTGTACCGCTGACCATAGGTGCAGGAGCCATCGAGCGTTTGCTGCTGGCCGCCGAGGATACGGAGGCGGCTCTGGTGTATAGTGACCGCTATACCATAGAGCACGGAGAGCGCAAGGCGCATCCCGTCATCGACTATCAGGAGGGGTCGCTGCGCGATGACTTTGACTTTGGTAGTCTATTGCTGGTGCGCACCTCTCTGCTCCATAAGTATGCCACCACCGATCGTGAGCGTGACTATTTGTATGCCGGTTTTTACGATTTCCGGCTGTTCCTCAGTCGGGAAGGAAGGTTGTTCCATCTAAACGAGTTCCTGTATACGGAAGAAGAACTGGATCTTCGGGCTTCGGGAGAGAAACAGTTTGATTATGTCAATCCCGCCAACCGTGAAGTGCAGATAGAGATGGAGCTGGCCTGTACAGCCCATTTGCAGCAGATAGGTGCGTTGGTTAACACCTCTCAGTGTCTGGATATCGACTTTGAGGAACAGACCTTTGATTTTGAGGCTTCCGTGGTGATTCCTGTCTTCAACCGTATCAAAACCATTGAGGATGCGGTAAAGAGTGCGCTCTCGCAGAAGACGACCTTTAAATATAATGTGATAGTGGTAGACAACCATTCTACCGATGGCACCTCGGATGTGCTGAGTGAACTGTCGCGCCATTGCCATAACCTGGTTGTCATCACTCCTGAACGTCGTGACCTCGGTATTGGCGGCTGTTGGAACGAGGCTGTCTACTCTACCTATTGCGGACGATTTGCCGTCCAGCTGGACAGCGATGACCTCTATTCGTCGCCCAAGACGCTACAGACGATTGTTGATGCATTCCGTAAGCAGAAGGCTGCAATGGTGATAGGATCCTACCGTATGTGCGACTTTGAACTGAATACCCTGCCGCCAGGTCTTATCGACCATAAGGAGTGGACGGACGAGAACGGTCCCAACAATGCGCTGCGCATCAACGGCCTCGGTGCTCCGCGTGCCTTTTTTACACCTATCCTTCGCAGTGTGGGTTTTCCCAACACTAGCTATGGCGAGGACTATGCCCTCGGACTCATGTTCTCCCGTCGCTATCGCATCGGGCGTATCTTCAGCGAGCTGTATCTTTGCCGTCGCTGGGGTGGCAACTCCGATGCAGCACTTTCCGTGGAGAAGGTGAATGCCAACAATCTCTATAAAGACCGCCTACGCACTATGGAACTGCATGCACGTCAGCAGTTGCAGCAAGGAAAGGCCGACGTGCTGGGGGCATCGCCGCTGATCCGGTTTTTCACCCGTCAGCTACAGACGTGGGATGAGGTGCGGAAGCGTTATCGTGACCTGAATCAGGTGGAGACACGTGAGTTGGTTACCGACAGCCTCACCTTGAAGGTTCAGTGGAACCCAGCCCGCATAGGGTCTACTGGGGCCAAAATCGATGCAAAGTCCATTGCCGAGCGCCCTTGCTTCCTTTGTGCCAAGAATCGTCCGACGGAGCAGATGTCGCAGGAGGTGGCCAAGAAATATGAGTTGCTGGTCAATCCATTTCCTATCCTTCCAGTCCATTTCACCTTGCCTACACAGAGGCATCAGCCTCAGCGCATCCTGCCGATGTATCAGGAACTGCTCAGTCTGGTACAGCAGTACGAAGGCTTCACCTTATTATATAATGGTGCCCAGTGCGGTGCCTCTGCTCCCGACCATGCCCATCTGCAGATAGTCAGCAGTGGCATGCTGCCTCTGCAGTGTGCTTGGCAGCGGCTGGCTCGTGGACTGGAAGAAGTGGTGCGCCAGGACGATGACGAGGGCATCTGGCTGGTTCGTGACTATCCTGCTGCGGCTTTTGTCATTCGCAGCAGAAGTGTGGAGACAGGCGAACAGCTGTTTAAGCAGCTCTACGATAGTCTGCCGCTCTCTGCAGGTGCTTCTGAGCCGATGATGAATGTGATAGCATGGCGGAGTGGTGATACCCTGTTGAGTGTGGTGCTGCCCCGCAGGAAGCACCGCCCGGACTGCTATTCGGCTGAAGGCGATGCGCAATATATGATTAGTCCGGGGGCTGTTGATATGGGAGGACTGGTCATCACGCCGCGTGAGCAGGATTTCCGGCGCGTTACTCCTGAACTCCTGCTGGCAATCTATCGCGAGCTGTCGCTTCCTGACGAACAGGTGGCTGATGTGGTGGAGAAGTTGAAAAGTAAGACCCTTGCCGCTCAGTCATCGCCGTTTATCTTTTTCCGCTCACCCTTTGCTGCCAAGCAGCAGCCTACGGTGAAGGTGGGAATCGTCAGTGGTCAGGAAATTCACTTTGCCTTGAACGGAGCCTATACTGCCAAAGGTGAGACCATAGAGGGTGACCAGACGGTGCAGTTCTCTGAGGGCGGTATCCTATGGGGAGGCAGCCAGTATAGGGAACTGACCTTTACTCCTCAGAGTGCTGATGCATCCTTCTCCCTTTTCGATGTCACCATTGGTGTTAATTTCCATTGGGAGCGCAAGGAGACACAGGTGTTCCAGGGAACGTTACGGCTGGTGGTGGAGTCTGACAAGATTACGGCCATCAATGAGCTGCCTGTCGAACAATACCTGGCCAGCGTCATCTCCAGTGAGATGAAAGCTACGGCAGGTCTGGAACTACTCAAGGCGCATGCCGTCATTTCACGTTCGTGGCTGTTGGCACAGATACAGCGACGGGAGGAGAGTAGTGAGCGGCGTGATGGCTTCTTCTCGTTCCAGAAGAAAGATGATGAGCTGATTCGCTGGTATGACCGCGAAGACCATACCATCTTTGATGTCTGTGCAGATGACCACTGCCAGCGCTATCAGGGAATAACCCGGCAGACCAGCAAGAGCGTGGAGCAGGCCTTGAAGGCTACGCGCGGACAGATACTCTGCTATGGTGACGAGATTTGCGATGCCCGTTTCTCCAAGTGTTGTGGTGGTCGTACCGAGGAGTTCCAGTATTGCTGGGAGGATACGCCAAAGCCTTATCTGGTAGGTGTTGATGATCCTTATTGCAATACCAGCGACAAGGCAGTGCTTTCGCAGGTGCTGAACGACTACGACCTTGAAACGAACGATTTCTACCGGTGGACAGTCGAATATACTGTGGATGAGATTTCCGATCTCATCCGTGCAAAACTGAAGGATGACTTCGGTACCATTACCGACCTCATACCCTTGGAACGAGGCAAGAGCGGCCGTATCTGGAAGTTGAAAATCGTAGGAAGCAAGAAAACCTTTACTATTGGCAAAGAACTTGAGATACGGCGTGCCCTCAGTGAGACTCATCTGTACAGCTCGGCCTTCGATGTGGAGAAGACACCCAATGGCTTCCGCCTGCATGGCAAGGGGTGGGGGCATGGTGTCGGCCTCTGCCAGATAGGTGCTGCCGTTATGGGACAGCAGGGTCACAGCTATGAGGAGATACTGCTTTACTACTATCGTAATGCTGAAATCAAGAGGATATATTAAGAAATGTCGTCATGTCGGCATATAGAAATACCGAAATACCAAAATAACAATAGAAATGAAACAGAAAAATCCGTGGGCATGGGTTCCCACACTCTATTTTGCCGAAGGGGTGCCCTATGTGGCCGTGATGACCATCTCGCTCATCATGTATAAACGCCTCGGCCTTTCCAATACCGATATCACGCTGTATACCTCGTGGCTATATCTGCCGTGGGTCATCAAGCCCCTGTGGAGTCCGTTTGTCGACATGCTCAAGTCCAAGCGTTGGTGGATTGTCACCATGCAGCTGCTCATCGGTGCTGCGCTGGCGGGAGTGGCCTTCACCATTCCTGGACCGTGGTGGCTACAGGGGTCACTATGCTTTTTCTGGCTGATGGCCTTCTCCAGTGCCACCCATGACATTGCTGCTGATGGATTCTATATGCTGGGACTCGACCAACACGAACAGGCCTACTTTGTGGGCATCCGCAGCACATTCTATCGTATCGCCACCATTTTCTCGTCTGGCCTGTTGGTGGGGTTGGCAGGTGCCTTACAGGTACTTACACGTAATATCCGATACTCATGGAGTCTCGTGTTCTATATGATGGCTGGACTCTTCATCGCTCTCTGGCTCTACCATAACTGGGCACTCCCCAAGCCACGGGAAGACGGCGAGAAGGAACAGAAGTCGGTACAGGGCATCATTGACGAGTTTCGCCAGACCGTGGTTACTTTCTTCCAGAAGCCACAGGTATGGGTCGGTATCTGCTTCATGCTGTTCTACCGCATGCCCGAAGGATTGTTGGCCAAGGTCAGTGCTCTCTTCCTCGTGGATGCCACTCATAAGGGTGGTCTCGGCCTTTCCGATGGTGAGTATGGACTGGTGCAGGGTACGGTGGGTGTCATCGGTCTTACCCTTGGCGGTATCCTGGGTGGCATAGCAGCCAGCCGTGACGGATTGAAGCACTGGCTGTGGCCGATGGTGATGGCCATCACACTGCCCGACCTCGTATATGTCTACCTGTCGTATGCATTGCCTGAGAGTCTGCTTGTCATCAATGCTTGCGTATTCGTCGAACAGTTCGGCTATGGTTTCGGATTCTCGGCCTATATGCTATACCTTATTTATTATAGCCAGGGTGAGCACAAGACTTCCCACTATGCGCTCTGTACAGCCTTCATGGCACTATCGATGATGATTCCCGGACTCTTTGCCGGTGCCTTACAGGAGGCGGTGGGCTATCAGTCGTTCTTCCTCATTGTGGTGGTAGCCTGCTCTCTGACCTATATCGTTACCTGGTTCCTGCGCATTGATGAAGAATTTGGCAAGAAAAAGTCAGAAGCGTCTAAATAATACAAGGAGAAGCGGTAGGGTTTCACAACCGTACCGCTTCTTACTTCTAATGATAGTATTAATAATGGAAAAGAAATCTTCACTATGATGATGCAAAGATACAATAATATTTTGAATAGACAAGCGAATGTCAATATTTTTTTTTGTAAAATACGCTTTTTCTTGATAAAATAGGAAAAACCCTACGCTATAATAGGAAAATCATCTTTTAGTAATGGATTTTTATCCCTAACTTTGCAATGTCAAATTTAAATAATTATGGATATGAAGAAGATTTATACACTCATCGTAATGATGTCCGTTGCATTAGTCACGTTGACCAGTTGCAACAAAGATGCCGAAGAGGCCAATACATTAAATGGCCAGTGGTCGGGCTATGTGAGCACCTATTATTATGACCGCTGGGGATTGACAGGTGAGGACTATCGCACCACCATCAGTTTCGAACAGACAGACCTTTATGGAGGCACGGGTTATGAGGTGGACTTCGACCTGAACAATCCTTATGGAAGCTACTACTATTCTCCCATCACCTGGCATGTTCAGAATGGTGTCATCCGTATCTATTACACCTACGACAACTATTATGTGGACATCTACAACTACGTGCTGAACAGCAACCATTTCAGCGGCTATATGGACGATGGTACGAATCGAGACATCCAGTTCTCGCTGACTTATGATGGCAGCACCGACTGGAGCCGCTATCGTCATGGCAGCAACTGGAGAAGGCGTGCGCAGGCATCTGACGTAACAGAAGAAACTGGTGATAGCACAGACATCATCGTCAATGGTGAGTCGGTAGCAGCCGGGGCATTTGCCAGAGGAATGAGAAAATAAAATAAAAAGAGAGCGACCGCTCTCTTTTTGTTTTATTCATTACGAAATTAAATACCCAGTCCTCCGTCGAAAGGAGCATCCACGGCTTTCAGCTGTTGGATGCGCGAGTGGGGTGGTACGTCGTTGGTTACCCAGATGTTGCCACCGATTACGCTGTGATGGCCAATGGTGATGCGTCCCAGGATAGAGGCGTTTGAGTAGACTGTTACGTAGTCTTCTATGATGGGGTGGCGAGGAACGTTCAGCATGTTGCCGTTGGCATCATACTTGAAGCTCTTGGCTCCCAGTGTTACGCCTTGGTATAGCGTGACATGATTGCCGATAATACAGGTCTCACCAATCACCACACCCGTTCCGTGGTCGATGGCAAAGTATTCGCCTATGGTAGCTCCCGGATGGATGTCAATACCTGTTTTCGAGTGTGCCTGCTCCGTGATGATACGAGGTATCACTGGTATCTTCATTTCATGTAGTTTGTGGGCGATGCGGTAGTGTGTCATCGTGTTTACCACCGGATAGCAGAAGATGACCTCGCCGTAGTTGGGTGCAGCAGGGTCGTTGTCGAACATAGCCTGCACATCGGTGTAGAGCAGACGCTTGATCTCAGGCAGCGCATCGATGAATTCCAAGGCTAGCCGACTGGCTTCCTGATATACCTGTTCCTTTGTCTTAATGCATTCGCAGTCTTCACAGAACTGCAGTCCGTGCGCTATCTGCTTCGTCAGCAACCGCAGCAGTTCCTCCATGTGTACGCCGATATAGTAGGAGCGTATGGCCTCGTGGGGCTGCCGTTTGTTGAAGTAATCGGGGAAGATGATGCTCTTCACCAGTGTTACAATTTGCTTCACTTGTTCCACTGAGGGTAGTGGAGCCTCTGTTGCGGGCATCATTCCCACTTCCTGTTCTGTCAGTTTCGAGAGCAGGCTGACGTTCTTCAGCAGTATGTCGTTTCGTTTCTCATCCATCATGCGTGCAAAGGTACGAATAAGTGGGCTAAATACCAAATTTATTTGGAGTTTTCCTTGCGAAAGCACCTTTTCTTGAATATCTCACATCAGCGTATGCAGGTCAAGATACTGCAGCACATCGTCCTTGTAGCTGTCGGAGATGGGGATGTACTGTTCGCCGAATACGATGCGCAGCCTGTCTACCGTACTGGCTTTTGTCATGTGTACGATGTACGAGCGGTGTGTACGCATGAATTCAGGATGTGGCAGGAAATCCTCAAGTTTCTTCATATTCATCAGTGACATGATTTTTGTGCCGTCTTGCATGTATATGCGCACATAGTCTTTCAATCCTTCTATATATAGAATGTCGTCAAGACTGATGCGTATGAGTTTGTAGTCACTTTTTACGAACATGAACCTGTCGCGGGCGTATGTCTCCTGCTTCAGCATCCTGCTGAACCACTCAAGGGCCTTGTCGGCAGACCGCACGAAGTCCTCATAGCTGATAGGTTTCAGCAGATAGTCGAGGGCCGCCACCTTGTAACCTTCAATGGCATACTGCTGGAAGGCTGTGGTAAAGATGATTTTTGTTTCTTGCGGCAATATCTTGGCAAACTCGATGCCCGACAGTTCAGGCATCTGGATGTCGAGGAACAGCAGGCTGACGGGATTTTCGCGCAGCTCTTTCATGGCTTCTATGGCACTGCCGTAGGTACCTCTCAGCGAGAGGAAGGGTGTTCTTTCTGCATAGCTCTTGAGCAGTCCGGCTGCCAAGGGCTCGTCGTCGATAATGGCACAGCTGATAGTCATCATTCTTATTTCTTGATTTTGATTCTAATCTCCGAATGGTACGTCTTGCCGTCGGCAGCAACACCACGCTCCCAGCTGTAACGGTTGGGATAGGACAGAGCTAAACGGCGCTGTACCTGTTGCAGACCAATGCCGTGACCGCTGTGGTCGGCAGCTGTCTTGGGGTGGTTGGAGTTCTCGATGCGGCACGTGATGCAGTCCTTGTCGGCCTCAATGGTGATATGGATGAATGAGGGTTCAGTGGGACTGATGCCGTGCTTGAAGGCATTCTCCACCAACGAGATGAATATCATGGGAGCAATCGGCAACGACTCGTTGGCGATGGTTGTCTGGTAGTTCACCTCTACCGTCTGGGGCAGTCGGATGCGCATTAGTTTGACATAGTTGCCGATGAATTCCATCTCTGTAGCAATGGATACCGTTTCCTGCTGGTTGTCGTAGAGGATGTGACGCAGCATCTTCGACAGTTTCTGAATGGCTTCCTGTGCCTTGGGGGCATCGAAGGCTGTCAGAGCGTAGATGTTGTTTAGCGTATTCAGCAGGAAGTGGGGGTTGATCTGGTTGCGCAGCGTCTTCAGTTCTGCATCGATACGGGCTGCTTCTGCCTCTCGCCGTGCCTGCTCTGCCTTCTGCCACCGCATGGCCAGACGGATGGCGGTGGCGATGGCGGCAGCGATGGTAAGATTGAAGATGTCGCGCACGATGAAGCCGACACTCATCCATAAGCTGCTCTCACGTGGGGTGGGGTTGTAGAGGTTGTGCAGATAGGTTACCCACAGATGGACACCGATGCCCAGCGCCACCACCACCACCGCATTGACCAGCAGAAAAAAACGGTGTCGGCCACTGGCAAAATGGTAAGGGGCCAGCCACAGGTAGTTCATGTAGAATACTACCATGAAGGCCACTGGCACCACACTCATCATCAGGAACTGCATGGCGGTAATGCCTCGTCCGTGATTGATAAACATCATGGGCGAGAGGAACATCACCAGCCATACGGCGGCCTGTACCAGTAGCTGCATTCGCTTATTCATCGCATGGCCTTTTTATTCGTGTCTGATGGCTTCTATCGGGTCCATGTTGGCAGCTTTCTGGGCAGGTATGTATCCGAAGAGCACGCCGATGAACACACATACAAAGAACGATACATAGATGCTCCAAGCCGGTACGCTGCTGGGCATGCCAAACGAAGGCAGGAATGCGCTGACGGCAGAGCCTACCAGGATGCCTAGTAAGCCACCTGTAACGGAAATGAGCACCGACTCGATGAGGAACTGTAGCGAGATGACGGGACCGGTGGCTCCTACGGCCATTCGCAGGCCGATTTCCTTGGTGCGCTCTGTCACTGATACGAGCATGATGTTCATAATGCCGATACCAGCTACGAGCAGCGAGAATGCTGCTGCCACCACGAGAATCAGCGTCACGGTATCCATCGTCGACGACATGGTCTGCATCATCTCTGCCTGCGAGCGGATGGTGAAGTCGTCAGCAGCGTCGCCCTTCAGCTTATGGTTGCTGC
Organism: uncultured Prevotella sp.; assembly: GCA_946415755.1. Classification (GTDB taxonomy): domain Bacteria; phylum Bacteroidota; class Bacteroidia; order Bacteroidales; family Bacteroidaceae; genus Prevotella. The sequence goes on from CAMKTS010000021.1 coordinate 21,610, forward strand.
GCAGTATCTGCGTCAGTTCCTCGATGGCGGCATCAGAAAGTTCTTCTGTAATGGCAGAGCAGACGATGCTGGAGAACCATGTCTGGGCAGCGATACGCTTCATCACCGTTGTATAGGGTGCGATGATGACATTGTCCTGGTCCATGCCCCACGAGTTGTAGCCTTTCGACTTCAGCACTCCGACGATGCGCATGGGAATGGATTTGAAGCGGATAGTCTTGCCGATGGGGTCTACGTTTTCTCCGAAGAGTTCGGTAACGATGGTTTTACCTACGACGCACACCTTGGCGGCCTTCTTGATGTCCTCGTCGGTAAAGCAGTCGCCGTCTTCGATGACCCACTGCTTGATGTCGAGGTACTCAGTCGATTCGCCATACATCGAGGTGTTGGTATTGTTGTTGCCATAGATGACCTGTCCTGAGGCGGTGACTTCTGGCGATACCTTCGTCACGAACTTCTTTTCACGGAGGATACGCTCGTAGTCGGCCATTTTTAGCGTTTGCATGGCAGAGGGGTCTTGGCGCACGCCGCCACGCATGTCGGCACCAGGCCGGATGGTCAGCAGGTTGGTACCCATGGTGGAGAGTTCCTTGCGGATGCTCTCCTTCGAGCCTTGTCCGATGGCCATCATGATGATGACTGCTGCCACTCCGATGATGATACCCAGCATGGAGAGGAAGGAGCGCATCTTGTTGTTGCCTACGGCCTTGAAACTTACCTTAAATAGATTTAATATATTCATTTCTCGGAATGTCGTTATTTCGGGATGTCGTTATTTTGAAATGGCTTAATCGTCTACCGGTGCCGGGAGGGCGGCGAGTGCCTCGGCTGCCGACTTAATGTTGGTATTGATGGTGTCCTCACGAATCTTGCCGTCGCGCAGGTTGATGTTGCGGCTGCTGTATTCGGCAATCTCAGGGTTGTGGGTTACGAAGATGATGGTGTTGCCCTGCTTGTAAAGCTCCTGGAAGAGTACCAGCATCTCGAACGATGTCCGCGTGTCGAGGTTACCCGTGGCCTCGTCGGCCAGCAGTACGGCGGGGTCGTTGACCAAGGCGCGGGCGATGGCTACGCGCTGCATCTGTCCACCGGACATCTGGTTTGACTTGTGGTATAGGCGGTCGCCCAGCCCCACGGCCTGCAGAGCCTTGATGGCCTTCTCGCGTCGTTCGGTGGCCGTTATTTCGGAGTTGTACATCAGCGGCAGCTCCACATTCTCTACGGCTGTTGTCTTGGCCAGCAGGTTGTAGTTCTGGAACACAAAGCCTATTTTCCTGTTGCGCAGATGGGCGCGCTGTGTCTTCGACATGGTACGCACGCTGATGCCGTCGAGGAGATACTCGCCCGAAGTAGGGGTGTCGAGACAGCCCAATTGGTTGAGCAGCGTCGATTTTCCAGAACCTGAGGTACCCTGTATGGTGACGAACTCGCCCTCGTAGATCTTGAACGAGACCCCCCGTAGGGCTTTTACCGTCTCGCTGCCTACCTGGAAGTAGCGCTTCACGTTCTGCAGTTCAATGACTACTTTTTTATCCATAATTATTTTTTCTGCTGCTGGTTGTTGTTTCTTCCTCTCGGACGTGGCATGAAGGGGTTGGTGGCCTGTTCTCCTGGCATCTCCTCGTCACCGCCGGTGATAGTGAAGTCGACGAGTACCTCGGTCCCCTCGCTGATGCCGCTCACAATCTCCGTCAGCATGCCGTTGGTGGTGCCCGTTTCTACCTTGTGAGCCTTGAAGGTGTTACCCTCCAGCGTCCATATCTTCTGCGGAGCCTCTACATCCTCTATCTGCTGTCCCTTCTGGAGCAGTGCCTCGTTGGGCATAAAGCGCAAGGCCTTAGTTGGAGCGGCCAGTACGTTGTTCTTCTCAAGTGTGAAGATGGTGACGTTGGCCGTCAGACCAGGCTTCAGCTTAAGGTCTTTGTTGGGTGCGGAGATCACGACCTCATAGGTTACCACATTGCTCTCTGTAGTGGCTTGTTGGCGCACCTGTGTTACAGCCCCGTCGAACTTGTCGTCGGGAAAGGCATCCACGGTGAACGACACGCGCTGACCTTCCTTCACGCCGCCGATGTCGGCCTCGTCGATATCGGCAATCACGCGCATGTCCGTCAGGTCTTGTGCGATGGTGAACAGCTCTGGGGTGTTGAACGAGGCGGCTACCGTCTGGCCTTCCTCTACCGATTTCGAGAGCACTACGCCATCGATGGGCGAGGTAATGGTGGCATAGCCTAGGTTGGTCTGTGCCTTCTGCACGCTCTCACGGCTGGAAGCTACCGTCTGGCGTGCCTTTTCGAACGACAGACGGGCACTCTCGTAATCGTTGGCTGATACGAGGCCCTTGTCGAACAGTGTCTGATAGCGGTTGAAGTTGGCTTGTTCGTAGTTCAGCGTGCTCTGGGCACTGGTGAGGTCGGCCTTGGCACGATTTAGTTCGCTGATGAGGTTGGTCTTGTCGAGTTCGGCAATAATCTGTCCCTTCTTGACCACACTATTGTAATCTACGTAGAGTTTTGACACGATACCCGACACCTGCGTACCTACGGTGACGCTGGTTACGGGTTCGATGGTGCCTGTGGCAGTAATGCTGGTGTGGATGTCCTGCTTCTCCACTTTGGCCGTTTCAAACTCTACTTTCTCTTCACTTTTTCCGCCTGACAGCAGCCAGACAACAAGGGCGATTACGGCAACTGCGCCTACGCCAATCCATAATTTCTTGTTCTTCATATTGTTATTTCGCTATTTTACTATCTTTCTATCTTACAAATCTATGCTCTCAGATACTCATCTCTTCTCCCTGATAGAATCGTAGAAGCTGCTGGCTCAGTATCGTCATATACTTCGACTGCAGCTTGTTCTGCTGTGCCTTTAGCAGTTTGTCCTTGCCAGTCATCAGTTCGATGATGTTCTTCAGCCCCAGCTGGAACTGTTCCGACAGCAGGTCGTACGAGGCCTGTTCACTCTCAACGGTAGCCGTTGCCGAGCGGAACTTCTGCTGGTTGGTGTTGGCATCGAGCCAGAAGCCCTCGATGGTAGAGTAGAGTTGTTTCTGCTTGTCCTGCAGGTCCAGCAGTGCCTGTTCGCGCTGGATGATGGCCTTGTTGACGGCGGTGCGTGTCTTGCGCTGGTCGAAGAGTTGTATGCTCACGGTGGCTCCCACCGATGCATCTACGTTCACCTTCATCTGCTTGCTCCACGTGTTGTTGCTCAGCGAGTTGGTGCTGGTGCCCAATCCTGCTGTCAGGCTCAGTGTGGGCATGTGTCCTGCGCGTGCAATTTTCTTCTGCACTTCTGCCGACTTGATGTCTATCTCTGTACCGAGTATTTCGGGGCGTTGTGTCAGGGCCTGCTCGTACACGGTGCTCACTTGCGGTATATGCTGTAGTGCCTGTTGGTCTGAGATTTCCGGGATGTAGATGTCAAAATCCTCGTTGCCTGTCAATTCCAGCAATTGCTTCAGTTGTAGGATGTAGTCGGCCAGGTTGCTCTCGGCCTCCACTATGTTGTATTCGTCGGTAGACCTCTGTGCTGTCAGCTGTGCCAGGTCGGCCTTCGACATCTTGCCAACTTCCACCATCTGCTGTCCGCGTTCTTCGTTTTTGCGGCTGGTTTCCAGACTTTGTTTCGTTACGCTGATGGCTTCGTTCATATATAATATCTGTACGTACAGCTGCGCAATGCGCTCCTGTATGCTGTTGGCCGTCTCCTGTATGGTCAGGTCAGCTCTCTTCTCGCTCAGTGCGTTCAGCTTCACCTGATTGTAGTTCTGGTTGCCGTTCCATAACGTCCACGAGGCATTCAGTCCATACGAGCCGTTGTAATAGGTCTTGTTCACCTTGGTATTTACGGTGCCGTTGCTGACGGTGACCGTGCCCTGTTCTGTCCAGGGACGGTAGCCGATGCTTTGGTTGGTCGATGCCGTCAATGAGGGTAGTAATGCAGCCTTCGACTGTTTCAGTGTTTCCGTCGCCGTCTGTTTCTTCAGTTGCGACTGTTTCAGTGTGATGTTGTTTTCTATGGCGTAGTCAATGCAGTCCTTCAGCGTCCACTTCTTCTGTGCCGTTGCTGTAAGAACCATTAGTGCTGCCATCATCAAGATTCCTTTTTTCATGTCTGTTATTGTTTGCTGTTTTATTTTTTTCTGAAAACCGCTGCAAAGGTACGCACTTTCCGTGACATGAAAAAATAAGATAGATGTTTTCGCTGCGTTAGTAGAAATAAATCGCCAATTCTTCGATAAGATTCTGCTGTTTAACGATATTTTAACATTTTCCGTTGCCCAATGTGTATATGTACAACTTAGGCTTCGCAATCATACACAAAGAGACAGTCCTTTTTATGTTTTCGGAGTTGTCTAATTAGTAAATAATGTAATCTGAAGGTTCTGGCACGTGAGTGTCGGAGCCATGTTCTGTGAACGTTGAACTTTGTAAGGGGCAGGAACAGCTGTTACTGTAGCTGCTGCAGACGAGCCACGTACTTGCCGATGATGTCGAACTCTAGGTTGACAACGGTGCCCACGCGGATGTCCTGGAAGTTGGTGTGTTCCATCGTGTAGGGGATAATAGCTACTTGGAATGTATTGCTGGTGGGGCGGCATACGGTGAGCGAAACGCCATTGACTGTGACGCTGCCCTTGTCAACGGTGAAGTAGCCTCGGCGGGCCATATCGGCATCGTAGGGATACTGGAAGGTGAAGTAGGTGCTGCCGTCGGCATCCTCCATCGCCGTACAGGTGGCCGTCTGGTCGACATGGCCTTGTACGATGTGTCCGTCAAGGCGGCCGTTCATCAGCATGGAACGCTCGATGTTAACCTTGTCGCCAACGCGCAGCAATCCCAGGTTGGAGCGCAGCAGTGTCTCTTTCATAGCGGTGACGACATAGGTGTCACCATCAATGCGTACTACGGTAAGGCATACACCGTTGTGGGCTACGCTCTGGTCGATCTTCAGTTCGTCTGTAAAGGAGCAGTGAAGGGTGAAGTCGATATTCTCTCTGTCTTTCTGGATGGCTACGACGGTAGCGAACTCCTCGATGATTCCGGAAAACATACTTTTTTTAATCTTTGATTTTTAATTGAAAGAAAGGGGGCGCACGGTGATGTGATGAAAACTCCTGTGTTACAAGATTTGGGTGCTCTCCGCCGTTGTAATCCACCGGCCTTGCGGCTTCACGCTTGTGGCGTGGGATGTGGCCCGCCATTGGCAGGAGAAGACAGCCCGGTTTTCGATTATTTGATGAGTATCCCGATCGAACCGGTACGCCCCCTATGTTTGTTGTTGTTCTTCTTCTATTATCTCATATTCGTCAGTCGGCTCTTCAGGTTTCTCTTCTTCTCCATATTCCTCTGATGCTGATTCCTCCGTCAGCTCACTGGTATCAAGACTGTCATCGGATGTGCCGGTGCCCGTCGGCTTGGTGGCATCCTTGCGCAGACGCTCCTGATAGTGCCACAGCAGGAACAGCAGTATGGCTGCAATGATGATCATGTAGATCCAAACGGCTGCTGACGACAGGAGGAAATAGGGAGGCACAACCACCTCGATGGTGCGCATGTCGTAGGCATCGGGCGACTCGAGCAGGAAGGCCTTGACTTGGAACTTATAAGTGCCTGCCGGTATACCGCTGTAGGTGGCGATACGGCTCTTCTCCGCGTTCTGCCAGTCATGATCGTAGCCGTCGAGCTTGTACTGGTAGTGCATGCGGTGCTGTAACTGGTAGTTGAGGGCTGTGAAGCGGAAAGCAAACTGGTTGCCGTGCTCTGGCAGAACTACGCGCTTGCTCTCGGGTACGTAGTAGTCGAAGGTGTTATTAAGTCGCGGACTCTGCAGCTCGTCATCCAGCCAGAAGTCGGTGATGCGCAGACGGAGCAGCGAGCCGGTAGAGTTGGTGAGCTTTTTGCGGTCTACGCTGTAATAGCCATCGAGGGTACCAAAGAGGACGTTGCCGTTGCCTGTGGTGATGGCAGCTCCCTCGGAGAGCATCGTGTCGTCAACACCATCGAGGTTGCTGAAACTGGTGAAAATCTGCTTCTTCATATTGAATGAGCAGAGGATGTGGTCGGTGCCCAGCCATAGGTTTCCGTCGCTGTCGAAGGTAATGCTGCGCACCTCTTCAGAAGGCATGCCGTCGGCCACGCCATAGTTGTGGAATTCCCAGTTGCCCTTGCTGTCTTGCTTTGTGGTGCGGCTCAGACCGCCACTGTTGGTTCCAACCCACATGGTGCCGTTGCGGTCGGCGGCCAGACAGACGATATCCGTACTCATCAGTCCCTTCTCGAAGTTCTCTGGCATCTCCAACTGCTTAATGGAGATGTTGTTGTTGCGGATAGACATGATGAGAATGCCATCGGTGGTTCCTGCCCATATCTTTCCGTCGCCGGCCAGTGCGATGGTACGCACCTTGTTGTACGAGCCGATAGGGTAGTGCTTCATCACATTCTTGCAGTGCAGGGCGACATAGCGGCCGTTCTTGTCCTTGCGCAGCACGTTGACACCGCCGCCGTAGGTGGCTACCCAGATGTTGCCCTCGCGGTCTTCAACGGTCTGATAGGCACTGTTGGAGCTGAGCGACCACTTGTCATCGTCACTATGGTGGAAGTTAATGATGGTGTAGTTGCCATGTCCGTTGGGAGTAATCTTATACACGCCGTTGTCCTTGTCGCACAGCCAGTAGTTGCCCTTCGAGTCGCCGGAGATGCCGTAGGCGCGACTGAATGGTTTGCCGTTACTGTCGTGAGTAATCACCTGACGGCCGCCGTTCCCGTCGAAGACATACAGGCTGCCGTGCTTGTTGCCCAGAAGGAGCAGGTGGCGCTTCTTGTCGTAGTGCATGGCACGTATCTCGTTGTCGAGCGACGATTCGGCACCAGGCACCAACTGGGTACGCGTGATGTTTTTTTTCAGCACCTCCAGCTTTTCCAAGCCACGGCGGATGGTAGACTCCCAGACGACACCGTCGTTCATCTCCAGATGGGCGTTCACCGTGTTGGAAAGGTTCCACGGGTTGCTGGGGTCGTTGTGGAAATACTCCATCTCGTCGGTCTCGCGGTTATAGTAGCCGTAGCCGCCGTGGTTCATTCTGACCCACATCACGCCCAGCCCTTCACTGAACTCGGCACCTCTGCTGGTAAACTCTGGTGTCAGAACGCGCTGGTTGAAGAACTTGACATCGCCCGTCTCAGGAATCAGGCGGTATGCTCCGTCGCCTAAGTCGGAAAACCATAGCACCCCGTGGGTGTCGACGTAGAGTCCGGTCACTTCGCGTCCGATGTCTTTTACCAACTTGGGTTCCTGACCGTAGGAGAACTGCAGGATCTTGCCCGACTTGGTACCTACAAAAATGTTGTAGCCGTTGGAGGTGAGCTTGGTAATGTGCTCATCGAGGAAATAGCCCTTGCGCTCCAGCGACAGGTTGGGCATGTCGATGCGGTGAACACCCTGGTTGGTGCCCACCCAGATGTCGTTACGATAGCCTTCCACGATGCTGGTCGCCGTGAGTTGTCCCGTCATGATGAGCTGCTGCTGAGTCTGGCCGTTATGGTCGAGGCGCAGCTTATACAGTCCGACACCCTCGAAGGATATCAGCACGTCGCCGCTGCTGGTGACGTAGGGGTTGAAGAAATAGTCGGTGTGGAACTCATCGTGCCCGCCAATGCCCTCCAAAGGGTCGATAATGCAGTCAGTCTTACGGTTGATGACGAATACGCGACCGTCGTACATCTTCAGCCACAAGTTCTGTGACTGGTCAACCGTCATGGCATCTATGCGATTGTGCAGGCCGCGAATGCCGCTGGTAATACCAGTCTTATAGTTGTAGAACTGATAGCCGTCGAAACGCGAGATGCCGTTCCAGGTAGATATCCAGACGTAGCCGTGGTCATCGCTGATGATATTGGCGATAGCATTGCTGGGAAGACCGTCGTCGGTGGTGTAGTGGGAGAGGGAAGCCTGCAAGTGCTGGGCTCCTACCTTCGAAGGCAGGAGCCACAGCACGGCAAGCAGTGCTATAAGTTGTCTTGTGTAACAGCTTATAGTCATTCGTTATGGATTAATATGCGAAGAGTGGGTAGTTCTTCATGGTTTCATTGACCTCGCCTCGCACTTTGGCGATAACCTGCTCGTTCTCAGGATCGTTGAGCACTTCCTCAATCCAGGCGGCGATCTGCACCATCAGGTCTTCCTTCGCACCACGGGTCGTGATGGCGGGAGTACCCAGACGGATACCACTGGTCTGGAAGGCAGAGCGACTGTCGAACGGAACCATGTTCTTGTTGACAGTGATGTCGGCAGCAACCAGTGCATTCTCAGCTACCTTACCGGTCAGCTCGGGATACTTCGAACGCAGGTCGACCAGCATCGAGTGGTTGTCCGTACCACCGCTGACGATGCCGAAGCCACGCTTCACCAGTTCGTCGGCCAGTACGGCGGCATTCTTCTTCACCTGCTTGGCCCACTCCTTGAATTCAGGCTTCAGAGCCTCGCCGAAAGCTACGGCCTTGGCGGCGATAACGTGTTCCAACGGACCACCCTGCTGTCCGGGGAATACGGCGCTGTTCAACAAGGCCGACATCTTCTTCACGACGCCCTTCGGAGTGGTGTACCCCCAAGGATTGTCGAAGTCCTTACCCAGCAGAATGATACCGCCACGCGGACCGCGCAGGGTCTTGTGGGTCGTAGAGGTCACGATGTGAGCGTACTTCACGGGATTGTCGAGCAGACCGGCAGCGATGAGTCCGGCGGGGTGAGCCATGTCGATCATCAGCAGGGCACCCACCTTGTCGGCAATCTCACGCATGCGCTTGTAGTCCCACTCACGGCTGTAGGCAGAGCCACCGCCGATAATCAGCTTGGGCTTGTGCTCCAGAGCCAGGCGCTCCATCTCGTCGTAGTCGACGCGGCCCGTCTCCTTATTCAGATTATAGCCAACGGGCTTGTACAGGATACCGCTGGTGTTGACGAGCGAACCATGCGACAGGTGACCACCGTGGTCGAGGTTCAGACCCATGAAGCAGTCGCCGGGCTTCAGCACAGCCAGCAGCACGGCAGCATTTGCCTGGGCACCAGAGTGGGGCTGCACGTTAGCATACTCGGCACCGAACAGCTCGCAGACGCGGTCGATGGCCAGCTGCTCTACCTTGTCAACCACCTGACAACCACCATAGTAACGGTGGCCGGGATAACCCTCGGCATATTTATTGGTAAGATAGCTGCCCATGGCCTCCATCACCTGGTTGCTTACAAAGTTCTCACTGGCAATCAGCTCAATGCCTTTCAGTTGGCGCTGATGCTCCTGCTCAATCAACTCAAAAATCTGATTGTCTCTTTCCATTGTTTTCTATCTTGTTTTATTGGGTAATTTCATTTGATGGTGCAAAGTTACTGAAAACCGAGCGAAATGCAAAGAAAAAAAACGTTTTTCTTTCGTCTGTTTTGGAAAAAAGATGTAACTTTGCAAACTGAATATATTATAATAATAAGGTGGAAATAAGAAAAAGACTAGCTATGAGACGTATTGGTATGATGCTGTTATTCCTCTTGTCAACGGCGATGGTGAGTGGTCGGCAAGCAGATGATAAAAGGCTTTCGCCGTGGGTAAGGCAGGTGCTGGCAGACCGGCAGAATAATGGTATGCGGCGCACGGAAGGACAGCGGGCGTGCTTTCTGACAGCTTTCGTACAGACAGACGGTAGCAGCGCAGCTCCTATCCTGTCGGAATTTGGCGGGAAGGTCTATGCCCAGCTGGGCGACATTGCCATAGCCACCCTGCCACTTGATAAGGTGGAGGAACTCTCGGCCCATCCGCTGATACGTCGCATTGAGGCCAACCGCACGGCCAATGTAACGATGGATACGACAGGTATCGTGGTCAACGCCCTGCCTGTATACGAGAAGACGGCGCAGCACGATGCCTTTACAGGCAAAGGGGTGGTGCTGGGCATCATGGATGTGGGCTTCGACCTGACGCATCCCAACTTCTACGACGACCAGGCACGCAGCCATTATCGTATAGGAGCCTTCTGGGACCAGTTGTCTACCGATACTGTGGGCAGCCCATTCCCTGTGGGCCGCGACTACGTTGGAGCTGAGACCATTCTGGCTCAGGGCTGTTCTGCCAACGGAAAGACACAGGGGCACGGCACCCATACGCTGGGTATTGCCGCCGGCAGTGGCTACGACACTCCCTATAGGGGGATAGCCTATGAAAGCGACCTCTGTGTGGTGTGCAATGCCGTATCTGCCGATACCGTTTACATTGACCAGTCCGACTATTATAAATATACCTCTGCCACCGATGCGCTTGGCTTCAAGTATCTCTTTGACTATGCAGAAAGCCAGGGGAAGCCCTGTGTGGCATCGTTCAGCGAGGGCTACTCGCCGTATATCGACCATGAGGACAGCCTGTATGCCGACTTCCTGGGAAAATTGTGCGGCCCAGGACGTATCATCGTGGCTTCGGCAGGCAATGAGAGCCTGAACACTACCTACGCCGAGAAGCCTGCCGGCACGGAAGCTGCCGGTGCCTTTATTCGTCTGTATAAGAAGTCGGGCAACTACCGTATCAAGACCAATGGGGCCGTGAACATCTGCCTCTATGCCTATGCCAACGGCGATGGTACCCCCTCGCATACTTTGCGCATTTCTTCTGCCGACCCGCGAATAGAACAACAGCTGCAGGACACGTTGTTCATCCAGCAGGACACCTGTGCCGTATCGTTGATTCGCTACCCGTCGGCCTTCGACGGTGATGTGGTATGTTTCCTGCAACTTAGCGGCAACAAGGAATTGTCGAAGCTGCCGCCTATTGCCCTTGTGGCTGAGGGACGTGAGAGCAGGGTGCAGATATTCGGCAATTCGTCGAACCTGCTGACGAACCGTGATACCGATCCCCGCTGGAATGCTGCCGCCTACGGACATAACGTGCTGGCTCCTGGCTGTTTCTTCTCTACGGTCTGTGTAGGCTCTACCACCCATAGGCTGGGGTATACCTCCTTTGACGGACAGTATCATGATGCCTCCTTTGGGGGAGAGAAGGGCCTCTGGTCAACCTTCTCATCTACGGGGCCTACGATGGATGGTATGCTGAAGCCCGATGTGACGGCACCAGGCGGCAGCGTCCTTTCCTCGTATAACAGCTATTATATGGAGGAACATCCTGAGGAAACAGGCAGCTATGTGGCCTATAGCAAGGTAGGCGAGCGTACCTATCCCTGGAGTAGCGGTTCTGGCACGTCGATGTCGTGCCCTGTCGTGGCGGGTATTGTCGCCCTGTGGCTGCAGGCCAATCCTACGCTGACGGGCGATTATGTCATGGAAGTGCTGAAGCGTACTTGCCAACATCCAGACAAGGAGATGGCGTATCCTAACAACTACTATGGCTATGGAGAGATTGACGGCTATGCCGGACTGCTCGACATCCTCGGTATCAGTAAGGTAGAAGCAGTGAGCCGCCACCAACCGTCGGGTGTCAGGGTATGGGCGGGGCAGGGTGCCCTGCACTTGGACTTCGCCGTCCGTCCGTCATCACCGGTCACCGTCAGTCTCTACTCCTTGCAGGGCACCTTGCTGTTTCAGCAGCAGCTAAAGGCTACGGCAGCCCCCGAAGCTACACTTCCCCTGCCCGTACTGGCAGCAGGAGTGTATGCCGTGCAGTTATCGGGCGGGGGAAGTGAAGTGACGGGGTCGCAGCTGATTCGTCTCTGAATCGTCAGCTTGTGCTGTTGCCCTGTTTCTGGGTAGTCTCGTCAGGTCGCTATTTTGCTGTTGGAATATTCTTCAAGACATCGAGCAGGTGGTCCCACACCATCTGTACGGTGGGAATGTGCAGACGTTCGTCGGGTGTGTGGACGAAGCGCAGCGTAGGGCCGAACGACACCATGTCAAGGTTGGGATAGCGCTCGGAGAAGAGGCCGCACTCCAGTCCGGCATGGATGCCTCGCACGACAGGATCCTTGCCAAACAGCTTGACATACGACTCTTTGACGATGCGCTGCAGTTCGCTGTGTGAGCGCATTTTCCAGGCGGGATAGCCGTCGGAGTGCTTCACCGCAGCCCCGGCCAGCAGGAAACAGGCTCCTACGGTGGCACACATGTTGTCAAGGTTGGACATCACATTCGACCGTTGTGACGAGAGAATGGATATCTCATTGTCTGTTGTCTTGATGCAGGCTATATTGCTGGAGGTTTCCACCATACCGTTCAGGGCGGGATCCTGGCAGATGGCATAGATGCCATTGTCCACGGCCTGCAGGGCATAGATGAAATGGCGCGCCACACCATTCTCTATCACTGGCTCGGCATCAGTGCTTTCCATCGTCCATACCATCTGGGTATCGGTGACGCAGAACTCTTCTTCTACCTCCGATGCAAAGATGTTCCAGTCGGCTTTCACGTTTTCCTTGATGTCGTGGGGTACGGCAATGACGAACATGCCGTCGCGGGGGATGGCATTGTGCAGCTTTCCGCTGTTGAACTGTGCCAGCCGCACTCCCTCATACCTGTTGATGGTTTGGTAGAGGAATCGTCCCAAAAGTTTGATGGCATTGGCACGCTGCTTGTTGATGTCGTCGCCAGAGTGTCCGCCAACCAGTCCCTTCACCTGGGCACGCAGGAAGAAGTAGCCGATGGGAGTCTCTTGCTTCTTGAACGTGAATGTGGCTGTCGTGTTGCGGCCGCCGGCACACGATACGAATATCTCGCCCTCATCTTCTGAGTCCAGGTTGATCAGGTAGTCGCCTGTCATAAAGCCGGCCTTCATGCCTTCTGCTCCCGTCAGTCCCGTCTCCTCATCACGCGTAAAGACGCACTCAATGGGACCGTGCTCAATGTCATCACTCTCCAGCAGTGCCAGCTCCATGGCACATCCGATACCGTCGTCGGCTCCCAGCGTGGTACCCTCGGCTGTCAGCCACTCTCCGTCGATATAGGTTTTGATGGGGTCGGTGTCGAAGTTGAAGTCTACGTCCACCAATTTGTCGCACACCATGTCCATGTGGCTCTGAAGAATCACGGTCTTTCGGTTTTCCATACCTGGGGTGGCCCCCTTGCGGATAATGACGTTGCCCGTTTCGTCAACCTTTGTGTCTAATCCGTGGCTCTCACCCCATTCTTTCAGGTAAGCAATCATCTTCTCTTCACGCTTCGAAGGACGCGGAATCTGGTTAATCTTCGCAAACTGTTCGAAGACAACAGCGGGTTTTAACTCACTTTTATTCATAATTAATGTTTATTTTAATGTATAATTTTCAATGTTTAATCTTTTATTTGTATCTTTGCAGCCGATTTGCAACTGCAAAATTAATCATTTATGATGGAAATATTGCTATCAAGCACGTTAATAATTGCTATCGCTATGGCTTTTTTATGCGTGAAACTGCTTTTTCGTAAGAATGGAAGCTTCAGTTCGCAGCATATTCACGACAGTGCGGCCATGCGCGAACGGGGCATCCACTGCGTGATGGATCAAGACCGCGAGTTGCGCTCGAAGAGCAGATTTGCCGTCAAGGAGAAGTCATCATAACGAAACATCGAAACATCAAAAAACAAGTAATAAAATAATTGTAATAACAAAATGATGAAAAAGCATTTCTTTCTGGCCGCTGCTGCTATCGTAGCACTGGCATCGTGTAACAACGCAAGTCCTAAGATGGACGAAAAGCCTGCCGCAGCAGACAGTACACAGTCCGGTAGTGTGAAAATCGCATACGTCGAGGTCGACTCGCTGATGACACAGTATGAGTTCTGCAAGGAGTTTACCCTTGTCCTTCAGAAGAAGAGCAACAATGCCCGCAACACGCTGAACGCCAAGGGACAGCAGTTGCAGAATGCCATGCAGAACTTCCAGCAGAAGTTGAACAACAATGGCTTCACCAGCCGTGAGCAGGCCGAGAGCCAGCAGGTTGCCATTCAGCGTCAGCAGCAGAGCCTCCAGGAGCTGCAGGCCCGTCTGGAGAACGAGCTGGCCAACGAGACCGGCAAATACAACGATGCTCTTCGTGACTCTTTGCAGCACTTCCTGGCCGACTATAACAAGGACAAGAAGTTCGATATGATTCTGACCAAGCAGGGCGACAACATCCTTTATGCTGCCAAGCGCTTCGACATCACCAACGACATCATCAACGGCCTGAACAAGCGTTATAAGTCTACGATGAAGACCGAGGAGAAGAAGGAGGAAAAGAAGAAGTAAATAATAAGGAATATAATAAGGAGTTAGGAATTGGACTTACAGGACATTCTTAACAAGCTTCGCATCAGTCAGCTTAACGAGATGCAGCAACACGCCGCCGAGGCCATTACAGGTTCCGACGGTGATGTTGTTTTACTGTCGCCTACAGGAACGGGTAAGACGCTGGCCTATCTGCTGCCGCTCGTCCAGCTCATCAATGGTCAATCGTCAATGGTCAATGGTCAATGGCCAACAGCCCTCGTCATTACGCCTGGCCGAGAATTGGCCTTGCAGTCCGACCAGGTGCTGAAGAGCATGGGGTGTGGGGTGCGTTCTGCGGCCTGCTATGGTGGTCGTGCCGCTATGGACGAGCATCGTGTGCTCCGTGAGGTCAGACCGCAGATAGTCTTTGGAACCCCTGGTCGTCTGAACGACCACTTGGGCAAGGACAATATCTCCCGCTATTCCGTCCGCTATCTTGTCATCGACGAGTTTGACAAGTGTCTGGCCATGGGCTTCCATGCCGAGATGCAGCGGCTTATCAAGGGCTTGCCAGGTCTTACGCGGCGCATCCTGCTCTCTGCCACCAATGCCGAGCAGATTCCCCAGTTTGTCAACCTGTCGAAAAAGGGCACCCTCATTGACTTCCTTCCTGAGTCAACGGCCAGTGGTCAACGGTCAATGTTCAATGTTGCCCTTTCGGGCGAGTCTGCTCACGCTCGGCATAGCTCAAACGAGTTTGGCTCTGCCCTCGCTCAATCGCAGCCTTCAATGTTCAATGATCGTGTCACCCTCTACGAAGTGCGCAGTCCTCAGAAAGATAAGCTCAATACCCTTCGTCAGCTGCTGATACAGCTGGGCAACGAGAGCAGCATCGTGTTCCTGAACTACCGCGACAGTGTGGAACGTGTCAACCACTATCTGGTCGGACAGGGCTTCGTAACCAGTCGTTTCCACGGAGGCATGGAGCAGCGTCAGCGTGAAGACATGCTCTACAAGTTCAGCAATGGCTCGGCCAACGTGCTCGTTGCTACCGACCTCGCCTCTCGCGGCCTCGACATTCCCGACATTCAGAACATCATCCACTACCATCTGCCTGAGAGCGAGGAGGGCTACATTCACCGTGTAGGACGAACCGCCCGCTGGGATGCCACAGGCCGTACCTTCTTCATCCTTAACAGCGAGGAGCACATCCCCGATTATGTCGAAGGCGATGTTGTCCCGTATACTGAGGCACTGCCTCAGTCCACAGAACCTCCCCAGCCTCGCATGGCCACCCTCTACATCGGTAAGGGTAAGAAGGACAAGGTATCCAAGGGCGACATTGTGGGCTTCCTCTGCAAGACGGGAGGTTTGCAGGCTGCCGACATTGGCCGCATCGACGTGAAGGACCGCTATGCCTACGTTGCCATTCGTCGCGAAAAACTCAAGCAGACATTACATCTGGTACAGGGGCAAAAGATAAAAGGTCTCAAAACCATCATCGAACCCATCCACTAATGTTCAATGCTCAATGTTCAATGTTCAATGTTCAATGCTCAATGTTCAATGTTCAATGTTGCCCTTTCGGGCGAGTCTGCTCACGCTCGGCATAGCTCAAACGAGTTTGGCTCTGCCCTCGCTCAATCGCAGCCTTCAATGTCAACAAATTGTCATGCAGACTTGACAAAAAGCAAGGTAAAGCAGGGTTTTTACTTAATTAATGCTTAAATATTTGGGCATGTCACGGAAAAAGAGTAACTTCGCGCCGTATTTTCAAAAAGATACACAGAAGAGCAAAAAAGAAACAACAGAAATATCATCTCTAAACGAACAATCAAACAATGAAGAAGTACAACTTTAACGCCGGTCCTTCGATGCTTCCCCGCGAAGTCATTGAGAAGACCGCTCAACAGTGTCTTGATTTCAATGGTTCAGGTCTCTCTCTGATGGAGATCAGCCACCGTGCAAAGGATTTCCAGCCCGTAGTCGACGAGGCTGTGGCTCTCGTCAAGGAGCTGCTCGACATCCCCGAGGGCTATTCAGTCATTTTCCTCGGCGGTGGTGCCAGTCTCGAGTTCTGCATGATTCCCTACAACTTCCTGATTAAGAAGGCTGCCTACCTGAACACGGGTGTTTGGGCCAAGAAAGCCATGAAGGAAGCCAAGCTTTTCGGTGAGGTTGTTGAGGTGGCTTCTTCAGCTGATGCCAACTACACCTTCATCCCCAAGGACTGGAGCGTTCCTGCCGATGCCGACTATCTGCACATCACCACGAACAACACCATCTACGGTACTGAAATCCGCAAGGATCTGGATGTCAATGTTCCCCTGATTGCCGATATGTCTTCTGACATCTTCTCTCGCCCCATCGACGTGAAGAAGTACGATGCCATTTATGCCGGTGCCCAGAAGAACCTGGCTATGGCCGGTGTGACTATCGTCATCGTGAAGGACGAGAAGCTGGGCCGCGCTCCCCGCGAGATTCCCACCATGCTCGACTATCGCACCCACGTCGACAAGGGCTCTATGTTCAACACACCTCCTGTGGTGCCCATCTACTGCGCTCTTGAGACGCTCCGCTGGATCAAGAAGAACGGTGGCGTAGCCGCTATGGACAAGCTGGCCCAGCAGCGTGCCGAGATTGTCTATGGCGAGATTGACCGCAACAAGATGTTCCGTGGTACTGCCAACGTAGAAGACCGTTCGGTGATGAACCTCTGCTTCGTGATGGCCGACGAGTACAAGGAGCTGGAGAAGGACTTCCTCGACTTCGCCGTCAGCAAGGGCATGGTTGGTGTGAAGGGTCACCGCTCAGTGGGTGGTTTCCGTGCTTCTTGCTACAACGCACAGACCATCGAAGGCTGCAACGCCCTCGTAGCCTGCATGAAGGAGTTTGAGGCTCAGCACTAATTAAGAATTAAGAGTTAAGAATTAAGAAAATATGAAGATTCTTGTAGCAACAGAAAAGCCATTTGCCGCAGCCGCTGTGAATGGTATCAAAGCAGAAGTAGAGGCAGCAGGCAATGAGCTGGTGCTGCTCGAGAAATATACAGAGAAGGCACAGCTGCTCGATGCAGTGAAGGATGCCGACGCACTGATTATCCGTTCGGATAAGGTCGATGCCGAGGTGCTCGACGCTGCCAAGCAGTTGAAGATAGTGGTTCGCGCAGGTGCCGGTTACGACAACATCGACCTCGCCGCCGCTACCGCTCACAACGTAGTCGCTGAGAACACCCCTGGTCAGAACGCCAATGCCGTAGCCGAACTGGTCTTCGGTCTGCTGGTGATGGCCGTTCGTGGTTTCTACAACGGCAAGAGCGGCTCTGAGCTGCTCGGCAAGAAGCTGGGTATCCTCGCCTTCGGTAACGTAGGCCGCAACGTGGCCCGCATCGCCAAGGGCTTTGGCATGGACGTCTATGCCTACGATGCCTTCTGCCCCGCAGAGGTTATCGAGAAGGCCGGTGTACATGCCGTTGCTAATCAGGACGCGCTCTTCGAGACCTGCGACGTTGTTTCGCTCCACATCCCCGCCACCCCTGAGACCAAGCAGAGCATCAACTACGCCCTGGTAGGTAAGATGAAGAAGGGTGGCATCCTCGTCAACACCGCCCGCAAGGAAGTCATCGACGAGGCCGGACTCATCAAGCTCATGCAGGAGCGCGAAGACCTGAAGTTCGTCACCGACATCATGCCCGATGCCAACGCCGAGTTCCAGCAGTTCGAGGGCCGTTACTTCTCTACCCCCAAGAAGATGGGTGCCCAGACTGCCGAGGCCAATATCAATGCCGGTATTGCTGCCGCCAAGCAGATCAACGCCTTCTTCAAGGATGGCGACACCAAGTTCCAGGTGAACAAATAACTTGAAAGAGTACATTTTGCTGACTACAGAGTCTCTTTTTCTCTGTAGTCAGCTTTTTTAGTGAGTCTTCACAGGAATGGCGTGATGCCGGCATCACTCCATTCCTGTGAAGACCTACAAATAATATGAAATGAGCAAACTTTGGCTGATTTTTGCATAAATCCATTGTCATTTCAGAAAAATGAACTAAATTTGCAAGCGAATAGAGGCATTAATAAAAATAGGAGGACATAGATATGTTAGGAGTAAATTCACCAAGAGAGCCGATTACGCCAAAATTCTCAAGAGAGATTCGGGCTGCGTTGTGGCGTGCAACGACTGGCAACCTGACCTCAGAGGAAAAGGCTGCTCGCCGCAGATGCCGCGAGGCTGCAAAGAAATGGAAGATAGTTAAAGTATGAATGAGATTCTTCAACAGTTGATCTCTAAGGAGATTTCTGATTTCCATTGTCTTAAAACGTTCTGTTCAGGCGTAGAGACAATGGATAAGTTTATTCAGGGGGATTTCCGCATGAGCGTAGAAAACCACTATTGTTCTGCCTATGGCGTATGGTTAGGTGACGAGTTAGTGGCTGTATATGCACTAAGTTTTGATTCTCTTGACCTTGATTCCGATGATAAAGAAGAGTTAGAAACAGGCATATCATCTACAGGTTCACCCGATATAGATTGGAACTATAAGAACACATTCTATGCAAAGCCACGATATCCTGCCCTTGATATTGCATATCTTGCTGTTCAGCAAAAGTTCAGAGGTATGGGTGTGGGCTATGCCATTATTCAACAAATAGCAGACGACGCGCGTAATCAATCCTTTGCAGGCTGTCAATTCCTCACCGTAGAGGCCCTGGCAACGAGTGAATATAGTGCCGTAGGTTTCTATTTGCGCTGTGGTTTCACCGCTAATGAAGTGAAGAACCCTAATAAGGATACGCTCCGAATGTATAGGACTCTTTATGAGAAGGAAGAGGAACTATATGATGAATAGTAACATCATCACGGAAGATATTCGTACATCATGCCCGATGCCAACGACGACTTCCAGAAGTTCGAGGGCCGCTACTTCTCTACGCCTAAGAAGATGGGTGCCCAGACAGCCGAGGCCAACATCAATGCCGGTATTGCTGCTGCCAAGCAGATCAACGCCTTCTTCAAGGATGGTGACACCAAGTTCCAGGTGAACAAATAACTTGAAAGTACACTTCGCTGGCTACAGAGTCTCTTTTCTCTGTAGCCAGCCTTATTACGAGTATTCCCAGTAATGGCGTGATATAGGTATCACGCCATTTTTGTGAAGTTCCAAATAAAATACGTTATTAAGAATCAATTGTAGACTTATTCGACCGATTAATGCAAATTATTCCTGAAAAATTTGTTTTTGTCGAAAAAATCCCCTAAATTTGCGACAAGAAAATTAAATGGCTTATGACCAAGACGGATTACATAGACATTCTGCAGGGCTGTAGCAGTACACTTCGAAACGATTATGGCATTAAGTCGCTTCGCCTTTTTGGCTCTGTTGCCCGTGGTGAAGACCATGAGGGCAGTGATGTTGATGTATTTGTGGAAACAGAAACTCCCAATCCCTTCTTGTTGATGGATGCCAAAGACTTTCTGGAACGTCTTGTTGGCCGCTCTGTCGATATTATTCGCAATCACAAGAATCTTAACCCCCGTCTGCGTAGCAGGATTGAACGAGATGGAGTTGCTGTCTTCTGAGAATAAAGCACTGGCCCTGGACATCCTTTATGACATACAGTCTGCCATAGAGCGAATCCAGGAAAGAACGAAGGACATTCGTTCTGCAGATGATTTTTTATCTTCTCCAGAAGGAATGACACTGCTGGATGCCACCTGTATGCTTTTGATTGCTGTTGGAGAAAGCTTGAAAAACTTGGATAAAGTGACAGATGGTAAGTTGCTTCCTACTTATCCTTCTATTCCTTGGAAGCAAGTGAAAGGACTCCGTGACATTATAGCTCATCATTATTTCGATGTTGATGCTGGACAGATTTATTGGATTCTTAGCAACGAGTTAATTCCCTTACAGACAGCCCTTCAACAATTTGTGAAAGAACTTTCCGATTGATTGTTTTTTATTCGTATTTCATTGTGTGTTATGTCTTGCGCGGAAGCCATGTAACACGTTGTAATTAGCAAGAATAGGGAATTCTCACATGCCGTCATACTATTTCCTCAAGCCTTGTGGTCCATTTTGTGACTACTTAGTTCTGGTTCTTTCTATTCAATAATGTGTGGCAACCGATGGAGCAGCGAGAACTATCATGCTCGCATGTTTGGTCGAGTCGTGAAAGAGGTCAAACGAAGTTAAAATTTGTGCAAAAGCGTATAAGTTTGAAAAAGATTTTGTACCTTTGCAACAGCATCTGCCCGTTGCGGCTATGATGTCCTTTGAGTAGGACGGAGCCGATGGGCGGAGCACTACATATTGAAAGGCGTTACTGACGCTTTGTTTTTGGATATTCGAACTACCACAATCGATTAGAGATCAAAAACATTGAAGAGGTAACTCCACGGGGTGTAGTATATACTCTCCGTAGTGTGCTGCGAGGGTCGTGTATCCTCAACGCACACTTTGCGGGTGCCTATATACCTCAACGTGGGTGTTTCTCTGTCTGTTTATCTCTAAGGCTGTGGTAGGCCAGAATATCGAACAGGCAGATGCAAGCACCTGCGTTTTTCTTTTTGTAGTTAGCTATAGTTGTTAAACCCGTTCGCACAGGGTGTTTGCGGACAACTATAAATAAAACAAGAAAAGAGTAAAGAAATAATAGCGTCTTTGACATCCTTGATTAGGCTGAAGAAGCAGAATTAGGACCTCTGAGAACACATCAGTCAGACAAGGCAATGGATGTTTACGCTCATATGGGCGTGGACTGTACGATTGTTGTCTGATGAAGGCCGTCCTAAGCCTTGCTTCTCCCAATCCTTCCACGCCCCCTTTTCGAAACGAAGAGAGGGCTTTTTCATGTCTACAGTAGTAAAGGATATCAACGAAAGTTCAGAGAAGATTGACGAAGTAAAGCGCATTGTGAAATACCGTGCATTGGCGCTAGAATACAAGAAGCAAATACCACAAACGCCACTTACTAATGGTGTGTCGTGGAGGGACTTGCAATTCTCGCAGCCTGAAAACACAGTCAGGATAGGGACTGTATTCAGCGGTATTGGTGCTATCGAACATGCTTTCCAGCGTCTTGGACTGAAGCATCAGATTATGTTTGCTGGCGATATTGAACCAAAGTGTAAAGAGAGCTATTTTGCAAACTATGACATTAAGGAAGAAGATTGGTTTACAGATATACGAGACTTCAATGCTAAACGCTATAAAGGGAAAGTAGATTTTGTTATTGGCGGTGCTCCGTGTCAGGCCTTTTCGATGGTAGGCCATCGGTTGGGCTTTGAAGATGCTCGCGGAACATTGTTCTATGAATTTGCCCGCGTAGTGAAAGAAACGCAGCCAAAGGTCTTCCTGTTTGAAAACGTGCGCGGACTGCTCAATCACGACAAAGGACGCACTTGGCATGTGATGTACGACATATTCAACGAACTTGGTTACGACGTAAAATTTCGCGTGCTGAATAGTTGTGACTACGGCATACCACAACATCGCGAACGTGTCTATTGTCTTGGCTTTAAGAAAAAGACCGCGTTTGAATTTCCTGCACCAATTGAACTGTTATACAAGATGTATGACTTCTTGGAAGACTATATCGACACGAAATATTTCTTGAAAGAAAAGGGCATTAAGTTCGTAACTAGTCATAAGAACCATGATAAGTTCTACACTCAAATAAACGGAGATATACAACTCTGTCAGAAACGCAATCAGCAGTTCAACTGGCATGGTGACTTTGTTTATCACCCCGATT
Organism: uncultured Prevotella sp.; assembly: GCA_946415755.1. Lineage (GTDB taxonomy): Bacteria > Bacteroidota > Bacteroidia > Bacteroidales > Bacteroidaceae > Prevotella. Next base: position 43,510 of record CAMKTS010000021.1, read on the forward strand.
CTGCATTGACACCTACTGATGAGGCTTTCGATGAATTCATTTTTGATGTACGTGACGTTGAGGAGAAATATTATTTGTCAGATAAGGTTGCTCGTTACGTGTTAGCTGGTGGTACTAAGAACTTCAAGACCTCGACAGAAACGGATCTTGATGTGGCACGTCCACTGTTACAATCGATGCATAAAATGCATAGGGCTGGCGTTGACAACTATGTGACGCACAAGGGACGTATCCGTAAGCTGACACCAAGGGAATGCTTGCGCCTGATGGGATTTAAGGATTCATTCAGAATAGTTGTTTCGGACACCTCGATGTATCAGCAGGCTGGCAACAGCATCGTTGTCGATGTGCTGATAGCGATATTGAAGCAAATGGATATTACCAAATACGGAGTTCAATTATGATTATTGAGGGGGAGAGTTTTAAGTTCGAAGATACATTCGAAACGCCCATTACAGTAGCCGACAGTTGGGTAATGCCCAAGAACAAATTGGGGGATGGTAATGGAGAAGCAAAGCTGTATGTGGGTTCGCGAGACAAAATGGAGTCATTTTTTGGAGAGATTGGCTTCACTGCTACTTGTTTTGTTCTTCGTCAAGACCTACAGGCCTATATGCTGGCCATTAAATCAGAATATTTAACTCCCTCTCAAGATTATCGGGGTAAGGATGAAATGCGGATGTTGTGGACGGAGCGGATGGAGAAAATCAATGCGCTGCCATCAGGAATAGTTGTCTTCACTGTTAAAGAACAATCGCAGATTGCAGGTCCACGAGGCTATGTCAACTCAACAGACAAAGTTTATAAGTTGATACGTGAAATATCTTTACCGCTTGTGTCCTATATCTCTGCCATGCGACTTGACTACAACGGACAACCGATGTTTTATCTGAAATTGTTTGCTGACTTCGAGGAAATTGAAAAACGAAAGGCATTTATCGAAAATTATGGCTCTGTCAAACAGGATGAAGAAGAACCTTTTTATGGTGTGCGGGAAGATTATGTTGAGTCCAAACCTCAAATAAGATATGGACGTGAAGGCCAAGATGAATACCGCAGGAAACTGCTTGAGGAATGCCCGTTCTGTCCTATCACAATGATAAACGAAGAGTCACTATTAATAGCCAGTCACATCAAACCTTGGGCAGTATCAGACCAACGAGAGCGTATAGACCCCAATAACGGCTTTATACTGTCGCCACTATACGATAAGTTGTTTGATCGAGGTTATATCACCTTCAGTGATGACAAGCGAGTTACTATTTCCAATTGGCTGTCACGTCAGGTGAAAGAACGGATAGGTATTAAGGACAATCAAATGTTTCAGTTCCTTCCTTTAAACCCTAAACGAACAAAATATCTTGAATATCATCGAAGTACAGTATTTAAAGGATAGTTGTAATGAGTAGTTGGTGACTATTTAAAAGATGCCAGGCGAGCGACATCTATAATGTCAGGACAACAAATAGGGTTATACGGAATTATTTAATTTCACCAATACTCAATCTCCCTGATATTGAGTTCATCAGGCTGTAGGCCATCCACACAATGGAGGTAGCAGAGCACCCAGTTGCCATATTCATCGTATTCGTAGGTGAGGTCGGAAATCAAGGTGTACTTCGGTGTATCTTGGAACTCTTCCAACTCGTCGCCATAAAAAGCCTGCTCCATGTGAATCAGTTCCCTACGTTCATTGTAGTCACGCTGCTCTATCCATGAGATGTGACCATCCTTGTATGTATATTCAACGGTATGGGGCTTGAATTCCCGCTGCTCCATTTCCTTGGCTATTTCAGTTAACTCCTCTGCATTATAGCGATAAACGTTCCATCTGTCTTCTTGTTGGTCAAGCCCCATGACGGTAACTTCACGTTGTGCGATGCCTTGCTCATCGTAATAGGTGTCTCTGCACATATAGAGTTGGAAAGTTATTCCATTGTATTCTGCAGTATGTCCACAATTTTCGCCTTCTGGATTGCAAAGAGCTTTCATTGCATCGTAAAGAGGGTGGGAAGAGTCGTAATTCTTCACACGGATATGCTTGAACTTATATGATTTCTTGCTTTGTTCCATCGTAAACATTGCTTTGTCCCTGCAAAGGTAAGCAAAAAAATGAGGAAAAAAGAAATGTTGTCTACGTTTTTCGTAAAAATATTGCTCTGTTGGCTGCTCAGATGTTATTGTGATTTTTTATTTCTTCACAACATTTGTAAAATATGGTTTAAGCATACATAACATGACCTAAATAGTTTATTATCAGTATGTTAACCTATGTAGGCTGCCTGCATAAGCCTACATGCAGCTTACATAAATCGCTGTTTTGACGAATGATATTCTACAGATTTGCACGTATCTTGCTGATTATCAAACTGTTCCACGACAGCAACTTTGTGGGTTACAAACAGTAACCGCGGAGGTTACTGTCAGTAACCATGCAGGTTACCGTGGTAAAGAGCCTACTTACTGATGTGAATGTATGCTTTATTTCAACAAGTCAATGGTTGGCGAAGAGGGCAAAAAAAGCTGTTTTTGCCCGTTTTATGTAGGCTGTATGTAGGCTTATACATGCAGCCTACATAATATAACACGCTATTATACAACAGGTTAAGTCGTTTTATGTAGGCTTAACCAATTTTTCAACATTTTTTGTGAACTGGCAAATCGCATCAAGTTCTATTTTTGGTGGCGGGGGACAGGTGACTGACATACCAGGTGACTGACATACACTCCTCATTTCTTAAGCTTTCCGAAGGTGGCTTGTCTTGAAGTTTTGCGTACGCGTGTTTGCGCGTGTGTACTTTTAAATAAAAATGTGCTGAATGTTTGTAGGTTCAGATTTTTTTTGTACCTTTGCACGGTCAAACATGAAATACGGAGAAAACGGCCGACGTGCCGTAGTAGGATAAGAGTAACAGACACACAAAAGCAGATAGAAAGAAAAAACAAACACATAAAACCAAATTAAAATGAGAAAAATTTACAAATTAATCAACCGACAAAACATGACCAGAAGGCTTACAAGACTCCTTCTGCTTGTTTCAATGCTGGCACTCCCCATAGGGGCGTGGGCAGAAGACTATCACTATCCCATCATCGTTGGTGGTGTCCAGGTGACAACCGCAAATGCAGCGAATGTGCTGGACGATGCTGAGACTCCTACCGTTGTATATGACGCAGAGAATCATAAACTGTCGCTCAGTGACGACGCATCTGTCGGTCAAATCACTTATAGCGGCACGAGTAATTTGACTATTGCTTTTAGCGGAACGTGCTCTATTACAACTGAAGAAACATATGCCATACAATATACGGGTTCTGAATCTGATCGTCCAAAGTTGACATTTTCATTAACTAATGAAACTGGATCATTATCCATTAATGGTGAATCTTTTGTTATAAAGGGCTTTTCAGACGTGGATTTTGGAAATCTCAACCTGGCTTCAACGTATGCTCAAGGCGTATACTATGACACTGATGATTTTTTAATGAGAGGCCATGATACTCCTCCAAGAGATTTGACAATTACCACTGAGACTTACTATCCCATTTGGATTTATGATCCCTCTCTGAGTAATACTGGTTATAGCCATACTCAGCTAAGCGGAGAGTCAACAATAGAAATTGGTGAAGGAACCGTCTCATTCGATGGTAATCATACTATTACAATAAGCAATATTAATTTCCACTATGAGGGTAACACTCTGATAGTTGTCGGTCCAAGTATGACGGAATTAACCGTTAATCTGGTTGGAGAATCTACTGCAACAAACTGTTCAGTCCTTAGTCTTTGGGATACGACACCCTTGACATTCACCACCAGCGAAAGTGCTCCAGGTAGCTTAACAGGAAATGATATTGTTTCATGGAATAATTTTGGCAATGGACAGATTGCTTATCAAAACGGACTTAAGGTTTTTTATGACGTTGAAAACTCATATAAGAAAACCATTTCCACTACTGGCACATATCTCAAGATTGGTAATACTGAGGTAAGTGCTACTGGAGATATTACTATTGCCGAAGGTACTGCACATTTTGATGCATCTTCCAATACTCTTACGTTAACAGGTGCAACGATAGACGAACAAGGCGCAGCTGAAAGTACCGACATTCAAGTTTTAGTAGACGACTTAATAATAGAAATTAGTGGTACAAACACGATAAATGGAAATATTACGTATAATGGTTCCAACTATCAGTCCTCTAACATCGAAATCAACAAGGCAAGTAATGCAGAATCTGCCAGTCTTACAGTAACTAATGTTGAAGGTTTTTCAAGTTGCACATGGGGTGATGGCTTATATCTTTCCGCTCTTGATGCCCAGGGCGCAACTATAGATGTACACTATGAGCCTTCTGAGGGCGAGGGAGGATCGATGCAATCCTATTATGGAGAGGGGATTGCCGATGTCATTTTCTCAACCACAGGTACCAATGCAATATGGGTGGCAGGTAATATGTCAACAGGAGGTGATATTACGGGCACAGGTATTGAGGGTACGGTGACATACAATGCTAATGATAGAATCCTGACGATTGAAAACGCTAGCATTTCAACAAATGATAATTATCCTTCTCCTCTTATTGTCTGCAACGGTGATTTGACCGTGAATTTGGTCGGAAGGGATAATAACGTCTATTTTAATGGATATTACGGCACATACATCTTTAAGAATAACGCTTCTACGGGCACACTGACATTTACTGGTACAGGTTCATTTTCACTTAATACTGATTTTTCAGAAGGAACGTATATAGGCCTTTGCGACGGTTTCAGTACGGTGGATTTCGGAGATTTGGCATATACCATTAATGCTGATACAAAGTATATTACACCGCTTGATATTTCCACCCCGATGATGAATGTATATGAAGGTAAAATAGAATTTATAACTAACGGATACTTGTTTGGAAGTACAACCTATTACAAGATTGTTTATGCAGATGGTTCTGGAAATGGGGAAGAGGTGCCTTTGACAAACTTTGATTGGAGTAACTTCAATGAGAAAATCACTATCAGCGAACTCACAGGCCCCTGCACTGTATATGCCTATACAAAGTATAAAGAAGAAACAGGTGCTAGCGCAAAAGCCAAGCTGTTTGGTGTTGCTGATAAGACAATAGCGCTGAATAGCACAACGCTTGATTCCGAATTGAATGTTAGTGATTTCGTAATCGTACCTGAAAATGACGCTACGGCTGATGGCGTTAGTCTGATCAACCTGACCATTTTGGAAAGCGATAACAGTAGTGTTGTCGAATACAGCCAAGGTACAGACAAATGGACTGTCAAAGGTTTAGGTGTTGCCGATCTGACTGTAAGCGCTGCTGTTGAGGGAGAGTCCAACATCACAATCCTTAATCAGAATGGTGAAGTGGTAACGATGACCGCAAACGTCAAGGTTGTACCTGCAGCTCCAACGCTCACCTCTAACTCTACCTATATTGGTGATCCTATCACGATTACCACAGACGTTGAGGGTGGAACTATCTATTACAGTTGGGACGAGACGGATAATGTTGGTACTCTTTATGATGAAACAGCACCTGTTGCTCAGAACGGTACACTCTATGCTTGGGTGAGCTATTATGATGCAACGAGTAAGCAGACACTGATCGGCCCCAAGGCACAGCAGGCATTCGAGGTTGTGAACAACATTGCAAATGCTGTTATCGAAGGGTTGGCAGAATCTGCCACCTATACGGGTGCTGCGATTACTCCTTCGTTCACCGTCAAGGCTTCCGCTGAGGCAGAGGGCAATCTGACAGCAGGCACAGACTATACCGTTAGCTACAAACAGGGTGATGATGCTGTAGAGTCGATGATTGATGCCGGTTCTTACAAGATTATGATTACAGGTATTGGCTCTTATGGCGGAACACAGGAGGTTGCCTTTAACATTACTCAGGCTACACCGATTATCACCTTCGCACAGGAGAGTTATTCAGCTGTTTTGGGTGAGGAATTCTCATCACCAGCAACTGTCGACAACTGGGAGGTCACTCCTTGGCAATCATCGAATGAAGAGGTGGCAATAGTGGCAGACGGCGTGATAACACTTGTGGGTGTGGGCACAACGACGATCACTGTTACTTATGCCGAAACTGCCAACTACAACAGTACAACCGCCAGCTATCAGCTTGTGGTATCACGTGCTCTGGATGTGGCCTTCGTAGGCAGCAACTCGTGGGCATCGTATTACGCTACAGAGAATCTGGCTGTTCCTGAGGGCCTGACGGCATACATCGTCAGCGGCGTGAATGGGACGAGTGGGGTAGTGACCGTACAGCAGGTCGACTACATCCCTGCCGACAACGGCGTGCTGCTGCAGCGCGAAGCGAATGGTGCTGCCGACGGCTATGTGGCTGCACCTTATACTGGCACGACATCCACGTTTACCAACCTGCTGCAGGGTTCGGCAAGCGAGGTGGCTGTCAGCAGCTTAGCCAGCAGTCCTGTCTATGTGCTCTATAACGATAAGTTCAAGCGCGCCACGAGTGGAACCATTCCGGCACGTCGGGCCTTCCTGCCGCTGGCTGTTGCCCCGGCAGGTGCTCCACAGCTGATGACGCTGAACGTCATTGACGGCATCAGCACAGGCATCAGCACACTGGCAGCCGACGACAATGACGGCAGCTGGTACACACTCGACGGACTCAAACTGGGCGGCAATCCGCAGCGTAAGGGCATCTATATCAAGAACGGAAAGAAAGTATTTTTCAATAACAAATAAGGAGGAGAAGAAATGATGAAACATAAAATCAAGTATGTGATTGCTCTGGCGTTCATGCTCCTGTTGTCACAGGGCACATGGGCCGACCCAGCCGTAACAATCATCAAGCAGTTGAATGGCGAGGCCGTTGCTACCACTTCGCCAGGAGAGGTGACACCGGTAATAGAAAACGGCAAGTGTATCCTGACAGTGACACCTGCCTATGGTTACTATGTCACGAGTGAGTATATTACCGCCTATTCGGTGGTGACGGGTAATGTCGCCCAGGCTCCCCAAAGACGTTCGCCCAACATGGACAACGACCCCATCACGGTAACTGCTATTGGCGACCAGAGTGACCCCAGCGGCGTAACCCAATACGAACTCACCATGCCTGCCGATGGCAGCGACGTGGAGGTGACGGTGAACTTCCAGACAACGGTGATGTACGACATCTATATCGGTGGTGTTCAGGTGTCGCAGTTTAATGCTGCAGATGTCCTGAAAGACGGACATGTAAGCTTCGATGTAGAGAGCAATACGCTGACGCTGAATGGTGCCACCGTAGCCACAGAGGCAGGAAACGGCATCGATTCGTATATCGACGAGCTGACCATTCACCTTGTGGGTAACAGCACCATGAACCACCAGATATGGATGTCGAACGGAGCAAAGAAGCTGAAGTTCACTACTTCGGATGAGACACCCGGAAAACTGGCTTTCGCTTCAGATGTGACGAATCCGTATGAGGCATCAGGTGTGAGCTCTTGGAGTAATGCCACATACCAAAACGGGCTGACGCTGCGGAGGAATGCCGATAACGCCTATATCATTGCCCTCGATATGCCGACACCCAACCTGGCAAATAGCACGGGCAAGATCTTCTTCCCCGGCGCTACGTTTGCGCTGGCCATAGAGAGCGACAATGCTGGCGACTTCGACATCTACTACAGCATAGGAAATGGCGTGGCCACTAAGTATACCGAGCCCTTCACCATAGAAGGAACGAGCAACGCAACGATCTATGCATACAGCATTTACCGTCAGTATGCGACAGATGCTGACTACAAGAGCAATACCCATAGTTTTTTGATCAGGCGAGTAGACAAGCCGACATTCACCCCCGCAGGAGGAACGTACGACGCGGAACAGGCCGTGAAACTGGAGAATCTGCCGGACAATATATCTGCGAACACTTATCCGCAGGTGTGGTATTATTTGGGTGAGAACGAAACCGACTCTGTTCAAGTCACTTCTGCTGAGCAGGATATTCCTGTGACAGAATCGACCAAGGTTTGCGTTTATTTCATTGACGAGGATTCCGGCAAGGTGTATAAGAGTGAAGCGGTACAAGCAGAGTATACCATCCGCCAGGAGCCTGGCTATCACTTCTCTACCAGCCAGACTGGCGATAGCTACTATTCGAGCGGCTCTACGGTATATAACCTGAAGTATGGAGAGGAGAATACACTCCCCTGGCTGATCAACGTTCCTCAAGGAATGACGATTACATACGCGAGTGAGGATGAGGATGTGGCAACCATCAGCGAGACGGGTGCGATAACGCTGACAGGTGCAGGACATGTGTGGCTGTCGGCATCGAACGAGGCCACAGAAGCCTATCAGGCTCATACGGAGCGCATCAGGCTGGAAATCAGGCCTACCGACCCGCAGGCCTCACTGGTGGAGGGTGCCTACTTCACAGGACAGAAGCTGACGCTGATACCTACTGTTGGCAATGGCGACATCTATTATTCGTATGGTGACAACGGTGAGAAAACACTGTATACTGAGAACGAAGAGATTGAGCTGCCCAAGGGTGTCTACGAGTTCTATACCCGTACCCGCTGTGTAACGGAGGCAGACAATTCGGAAACAGATTATATGGAGTCGGATGGTAATAGCCACAGATATTATTGCGTATACGACGAGCCGACCATCAGCCACGCCAGCGATACGTATAACGGAACCATCGAGGTGGAAATCACCAATCTGCCAGAAGAAGGACTGTTCCCTGTGACAGCATATTACTACTTCGACGATGATGAAAACAATGCTGTGGCCTACACGGCCGGCACGAAGATTCCCGTTGAAGCGAGCAAGAAGCTGAATGTTTACCTGTATGTAGAGGGTGACTCTGACAAGAAATACAAGACCGAGGTGCTTGAACGGCAGTATGTCATCCGCCAGAATGCAGGACTGGCCTTTAGCGCGCAATCGGCAACCTATACAATCGGAGGTGAGAACAACCCCGATATGCCTGCCTTGCAGAATGAGAACGAGCTGGACGTGACCTACGAAAGCTCGGATGAGGATGTGGCTACGGTAGATGCTGAAACGGGCGAGGTGACTCCCGTAGGCGTGGGAATTACCACGATTACGGCAAGCTCGCCGCAGACGGCAACACTGCAGGCCGGCGAGGCATCGTATATGCTGACCGTCAAGAAGAACCTGGCTCACGAGAGCATCACCGTAACGGTGGACGACGCAATCTTTACGGGAGAGGCTCTGGAGCCGGAAGTAACCGTGATGGACGGCGAGACGGATATTACAGAATACGTAAATGTCACCTACAGCAACAATGTCGAGCCGGGTGAGGCTACAGTAACCATCACACCTAATACTCAGCTGGAGACAAACTTCTACGTGGGTGAGACTACACAGACGTTCAACATCTCCTATCGTACATTGGAGATAGGAAAGGACGTGACGTTCGCCAGCGGACAGGCGTGGGCTTCGTACTATAACGTAGAGGAGAGCCTGAACCTGCCAGAGGGATATATGGCATATATCGTGACGGCAGTGAGCGAGACCGCTGCTACGGTGAAGGCCATCAACTATATTCCTGTGGACGTGCCGGTATTCATCGAGAAGGATGCTACCGTGACTACTACGGAGAACAGCAGCGCCGAGGGTAACCTCTTGGTAGGAACGACGGAGAGTACCCCCGTCAGCAGTATCCCTGGCGTGGTATATGGTCTGCACAACAACAAGCTGATGCGGGTGACTTCTGGAAGCATTCCTGCGTGGAGGGCTTTCATAGCACCAGATTATGAGGGAGCAGTAGCACGCGAGCTGGCTATCGTATTCGGCGACAGCACTAACGGCATCAACGGTCTTACTGTCAATACCGATGACGATACGGCCAACGACAGCTGGTATACACTGGACGGACGCAGGCTGCAGCAGAAACCTGCAAAGAAGGGACTCTATATCAAGAACGGACAGAAGTTCCTGGTGAAGTAAGAGAAGAATGGTTATTAACAAGAAATAAGATATGCGAAATATGAAACAGTATATGAACAAAGTCATAACCATCGCTGCCGCCTTGCTGCTGACCGCTGTAGGAGCAAGGGCTGGCGAAGTGATAATCAAGATTACTCCAGAAAACAGTGACTGTATGGTGGAAGCCTCGCAGGCAGCACCGGGTGCTACCTGTACGCTGACGGTGACACCGGCTGGCGGCTATTATCTGACAGCAGATAACCTGACGGCAGTCACTACGCTGGCTGGTGGGGGCGTGCAGGCTCCAACGAACAGAACGGGTGGCATCGACATCGGTGGCGATGCCATAGCGATTACGGCTACCAATAAGGATGCCGATCCCAGTGGTGTGACAACCTATACGTTTGTGATGCCCACTGACGAGGACGTGAATGTGGAGGTGACGGCAGCGTTTCAGACGCTGATAGAAATCAATCCTACTGTCAAGCTGCAAGGATGGACGTTTGGTGAAGAACCCAACACACCTGTGGTTACTGGTAATCCTGGTGGTGGTGAGGAGACATTCACCTACGCCGTGAAGGGCGGCACTGCTTTTACTGATGCCGTTCCAGAGAATGCCGGTGAGTATACCGTCAAGGCTTCTGTAGCTGCCGCCCTGCAATATGCTGCGGGTGAGGCTACCGCCGAGTTTACGATTGGCAAGGCTGCCGCTGAGATTACGAAGGCTCCTGCTGCAGCCACCAACCTTGAATATACTGGTGCTGCCCAGACGCTGATTGTTGCCGGTGAGGCCACAGGCGGTGAGCTTCAGTACAAGCTTGGCGATAACGGCACTTATGCAACAACGCTTCCCTCTGCAACTGCAGCAGGCAAGTATACCGTCTACTATAGGGTAATCGGCGATGCCAACCACGACGATGTTGCTGAAGCCTCTATAGAGGTAACCATCGGCAAGGCCGCCGCAAGCATTACGAAAGCTCCCGCTGCTGCCACCAACCTGGTATATACTGGTTCTGCCCAGACACTGATTGTTGCCGGTGAGGCTGCAGGCGGTGAGCTTCAGTACAAGCTGGGTGCTGACGGCACCTATGCAACAACGCTTCCCTCTGCAACCGCAGCAAGCAAGTATACCGTCTACTATAAGGTAGTCGGCGATGCCAACCACAACGACGTTGCCGAAGCCTCTGTCGAGGTTACTATCGGCA
>CAMKTS010000022.1 GCA_946415755.1 uncultured Prevotella sp.
CAAAGGTACAACTAAACTACAACTGCTACAACGTGTATTTCAACGGATGCTTACGGACAAAAGTGATGACAACTTCAAAAAAAACAAAATCACTGAAGGGTTCTTGCTACAAGTGGGAACTTGATAAAGACCATGTTTTGGTCGTACATGTATTTGTAGGTCACATCCTGACAGATACCGTTTACCAGTCGTAAGCCCAAATGCTCCATGCTATCTGATGTTCCCAGTGTGGGGTTGAAGGGACGTCCGTCGTCCTTTAGTAGCAAGGTAACGAGGGAATCGGTGTAACGGATGTGTATGTCGATGAAATGCTGGTCGGGATGTTTCTTAACAGCATAATGAACAATGTTGTAGAGCAATTCTTCACAGCAAAGCCGGACGCTATAGGCAACAGGATGGGGAATGTCACATTCTTTGAGGAAAGTGTTGATGCAGTTCAGGGCACTGGTGACGTCAGCTTCGGTGAGTCGGATAGAGAAGTTAAGGCTCTTTCCCTCTGCACTCTGTGGAATCAGTGTCACAGGAGCGAGTTCAGGACACCTGACGTGCATCACCCATGTGACGATGAGCACCACAGCCGCCAGTATGATGGACGATGCCGGATAGCCCCACCAGAGCAGAGAGGGACTGACGAGGGAGAACAGCCATACGAAGAATACCATCGCTACCAGTTGTCCAATGCTGATAATCATGCTGGAGATGCGGTAGCCGAGCAGCTGGTAAAGGGCGTTGAGAATGGCAATCAAGCTGAAGGGCAGTAGCACTAGCGAGAAGATGCGGAGTGTGCTGTGCAGCAGGTCTGCCACACCACTGTTGCCCCCGCCAAACATATTTCCGAAGACCTGAGGACATGTTTCAACGACGAGTAGCAATGCCAGCAGTGCGATGCCGGCATAGGCCAGCACACGTCGGATGAGGATCTTCAGACCAATCATGTCGCACTCGCCAATGAGCAGTCCGCCTATGGAATAGATACTGCTGCTGACACCACTCAGCATCAGTTGGATAAGCATGAGGAGCTGTAGACATACCGACCATACGTACATACCGTCGGCTCCCAAGGTATGCATCACGATACTGTTGAATCCAAAGACGCAGACCCCCATCATCAGCGTGCTAAGACTCGGCGGAAACCCCTCGGCGATGCAGCGGGTCACATCGGAAACCATGTGCCGCCATTCAAAGTGCAGGCGGAATGAACTGTGGGAACTCCAGAAGTGAATCAGACACACGGAAGTAGAAAACAGGAAACAGATGATGGTTCCCCAGGCAGAGCCGGCAATGCCCATGCCGAAGAATTTGATGAACACGATGTCGAGGACGAGGTTCAGCGCTGTGCTTGACATGACTGCCAGCATAACCAGACGAGGGTTGCCGTCGGTCTTCACAAAACTCTGAAGTGTGAATCCTAAAACGGTGGGGACGGCACTCAGCGACATAATATGCATGAAGCTGACGGCCATGTCGAAGAAGCGACTGTTGCGAGGGCAAACCAGGGCTACGATATCGGGGGTCAGTAGGAACAGGGCGATGCTGAGGACGGCACTGCAGACGAATGCTGCGCTGAGGGAGGTGGTGAAGATGCGGTTGGCCTCGTCGGCATCGCGCCGGCCGATAGCCTTGGCTGCCATGATGGAACCGCCGATGCCAAACAGAATGCTAATAGTAGGAAAGAGGGTGATGATGGGCGTAACAACGTTGATGGCCGATATGGCATCAGGACCTATCAGGTTGCTCACCACAATGGCATCGGTCATGGTTGCTAGGCGTTGTGCCAGTGATGCCAGCACTGAAGCCAGCATGAAGGTCTTCAGGGCCTTGGATACCAAATAACTATTTCTTTTCTCTGACATCTCGTGGTTTCTGGTAATACCTATACAGAGAAACGTTATTTTATAACAAATTTTCTCCCATTGATGATGTTAATACCCTTCTGAGGTTTCAGAAGGCGTTGACCTGCGAGGTTGTAAGCGCAACGAGCATCAGGGTATTCGTAGCTAATGTTGCTGATGGCCGTTTCGCTGACTCTTTCCAATTTGAAGTTGTCGAGGTTTGCCCATGTGGCCGTTGCGTTTTCGACCTTAAAGCCTAATTTCACAGAGCCTTCGACGGGTACGCTGAAAGTCACGGAGAACGAGCCTATTCCTCCTGTTCCCGTCATTTCCAGTTTGCTGTCATGTGCTATCAAATAGAGTCCGTTACTGCCGTAGTCTGATGCACAGTCGGCGCTCAACCTGTAGTCTCCTGCCGGTAATGTTGGAAACTGTACAACCTCCTGATCTATTATAGGTTGAGCAGTCCACTCGAAATCGCAGTAATTGCTAAGTATGTCCCACGTATTCTCTTTCCAGTAAGCCGTACCTCCTGTGTTCGTCCATCCTGACAGGTCACTGGAGAACGAGGGATTCTCCAAATACCAGAGAGTGACATCGTTGTCGAGTCCCTCTGGCTGTTTGGTCAGGAAAGCTTTCAAAGTAGATAGGGCCTTTAGGGAGTGTCCTGTCTCATCCCACAAAGCAATCCAGGCATCCTCCGGATTCCACCAATAGAGGCCTTTCACTTGAGGATGCTTCCACAGAATCTTGATGAGCGTACGCGTGAAATCATCCTGTCCTTGTTCCGTCATAGGGAATTCAAAACTCATTTCACCATTATCGCGATATGGATAGTTAGTCTCGACTATCATAATATCCTTGTCGCTGAATTTCTCTTCCAGCATCGATAGTGAACCATCAAGACCTGTCATATCTCCATGCCAATCGCGATAATAGCTCGAGCCGATGATATCGTAGTCAACCTGCTTCATCTTTTCGTAGAAGAACTCCAGATAGTCTCTCTGTCCTATCCGCTCAGTATGTATAATAATTTTTGCCTCTGGACATTCCTCCCTACAGGCCTGGCTGGCTTTCTGTAACAAGGTGATAAAACGCTTCCAGCTATAGTCCGAACTATTCATGTCGCAGTACGGTCCCCTAAGCATTCCGAAGGAAATCTCGTTGCCTATCTGTATGAGGTCTGGCGTGGCGCCAGCATCTTTCAGTTCTTTTAGCGACTGCTTGGTGTACTCATATATTTTCACGTAGAGTTCTTCATCGCTCAACTGGTCCCAACCGTATGGAATAATCTGCTTGCCAGGATCGGCCCACGTGTCGCTGTAATGAAAGTCGAGCATGAAAGCCATACCCAAGTTCTTAATGCGTTTACCGAGTGCCTTCACCATAGGCATATCCTGATCAGCTCCCCATCCCTGGTACTGCTCTGGAGCATGGCTAGGGTCTACAAACAGGCGTACACGGATGGAATTGAAACTCTTCTCCTCCATGACCCATCGCAGCACATCGCCTATAGGCTGGCTGTTGTCGTCAAGAAACACCTTATCTTTTTCTTCAAGCGTTGGAAGCTTTGAAAAATCACCGCCCAGGTAGACTGGAAATGTGACGGTCTGTGCCACCATGCTCAACGTCAGTATGAAAAAACAAATAAAAGTAGTCTTTCGCATATGTTTCGATGATGAAGTTCATTAATTACGTTTAAATTCCCCGCTCTGCCCAGTCGCCTCTGTCAAGATTGCGGTAGCCGATGGCCTCGGCAATGTGCTGACTCTGGACGCGCTCAGAGCCTTCAAGGTCGGCGATGGTGCGGGCGACCTTGAGGATGCGGCTGTAGGCACGGGCTGAGAGTTTCAGGCGTTCCATGGCCATACGAAGCATGTCCAAGGAGGCTGCATCGGGTTCGGCAAATTCGTGGAGCATGCGCTCGGTCATCATCGCGTTGCAGTGGACCCTCCCCAGCCCTCCCTGCTTAGGGAGGGAGCTGAAGCGCTCCGTCTGGATGTTGCGGGCACGGATGACGCGTTCGCGGATGGTGGCCGACGGCTCGCCCGGCTGCATTTGTGACAGCTGGGCAAACGGCACTGCCTGTATCTCGCAATGAATGTCGATGCGGTCGAGTAGGGGACCTGAGATTTTGTTCATGTAGCGTTGTATCTGTCCCGGGGTGCAGGCGCAACTGTGCGTGGGGTCTCCATAATAACCGCAGGGACAGGGGTTCATCGAGGCCACGAGCATAAACGAACATGGGTATTCCACGCTGTACTTGGCGCGGGCAATGGTTATCTTGCGGTCTTCCAGAGGTTGGCGCAACACCTCGAGGACACTGCGCGACAGCTCCGGCATCTCGTCGAGAAATAGCACGCCATTGTGGGCGAGGCTGATCTCACCAGGCTGTGGATTATTGCCGCCACCTACGAGGGCGACTTGCGAGATGGTGTGGTGCGGTGCTCGGAAGGGTCGCTGACTGATGAGGCTGGTGTCGCGCGAGAGCTTGCCCGCCACGCTATGTATCTGCGTGGTCTCCAAACTCTCGGCCAGGGATAGTGGTGGCAGGATGCTGGGCAGACGCTTGGCTAACATGGACTTACCGCTGCCCGGCGGACCAATCATGATGAGGTTATGACCACCGGCGGCTGCCACCTCTAAGGCGCGTTTCACACTCTCCTGTCCCTTGACATCAGAGAAGTCGAGTTCGTAATGGTTCTGCTGTTCGTAGAACTCCTTGCGGGTGTCGATGATGGTAGGCTCGTAGTTGGCACTGCCGTTCAGAAACTGGATGACATCCATCAGCGTCTCCATGCCATAGACCTCCAGTTGGTTGACCACGGCAGCCTCACGGATGTTCTGTTGTGGCACGATGAGGCCCTTGAACTTCTCCTTGCGGGCTCGGATGGCGATAGGCAGCGCACCACGAATGGGTTGCAGCCGTCCGTCGAGTCCTAATTCCCCCACCAGCATGTATTGTGACAGCCGTTCCTCCTGCACTTTGCCATTGGCTGCCATGATGCCAATGGCCAGCGGCAGGTCGTAGCCCGAGCCTTCCTTCTTGATGTCAGCAGGCGACAGGTTCACAGTGATGTCCATCGTGGGCATCTTGAAACCATTGTTGATGAGTGCCGCCTTGATGCGGTCGTAGCTCTCCTTGACAGCGGTGTCGGCCAGTCCTGTCAGATGGAACTGCACGCCGCGCGACATGCTGACCTCACAGGTGACGGTGGTCACCTCCAGTCCGTTGACGGCAGCAGTATATGTCTTTACAAGCATAATCAATTCGTTTTATGCTTGCAAAGATACGAATAAGCGAGAACAATACAAAACAAAAAAACCTTTTTTTGTTTTTATTGTCGAGCGAAAGTATCTTCGATGGAGTCAAAGATACGAATAAGCGAGAACAATACAAAACAAAAAAACCTTTTTTTGTTTTTATTGTCGAGCGAAAGTATCTTCGATGGAGTCAAAGATACGAATAAGCGAGAACAATACAAAACAAAAAAAACTTTTTTTGTTTTTATTGTCGAGCGAAAGTATCTTCGATGAAGTCAAGGATACGAAAAAGAAATAATCCAAACAAATAATCTGGCCTAAATCGAAAAAATCCAAGGAAATCAAGGGAGCGCCATAGGAGTATCATCATTCCACCTCTATTTGTCCGCTATAGCTGATAGACTCCCGTTCACGGGCCGTCAAGTCGATAGACGTGCTGCCATTGGAGAATATCTCCAGCCGGAACGAATAGACATCCTCCTCGTTGACGGCCTTCATCGTAATCAGCGTTGCCCCCTTACGTCCCTTTGCTGAATAGTATTCGCTGATAGGAGCTGTGAAGTTCAGTCCCTTTCCACCACCATACGGTACGTTGTAGGCCCGCCCGAAGTATGGCAGATACGACACCAGCGTATCACCCTTCACCTCCAACGAGAAGTCTGGCGACACATTGACAGCCCTTCCCCGTCGGGGATTCATCATGCTAATCACCACCTTATAGTGGCGTTCTGCCAATGCCTTTTCCACAGTTTGAGCCGTTTTCGCATCCCGTTCTGCTTTCTCTGCCGATGTCAGTGAACTACATGCAGCTATGGCTATGGTAAATAATACAATCAAATACTTCTTCATTCTGTATCCTCCTTAAATTTTTATAAGTTCCTGTGCGACAAAAAGTTGCTCAGGATTTTGTCATGTCGGATTTTTCACTTACCTTAGTGCTGCGTTTAAAGACAAGCAAAATCATCAATGACATGGCAAAAGTACAAAAAAAATCTGAGATAATCACTCCTTTGGGAGGAATATTTCACGTAGGAGAGCTTTTTTCCCGTTTTGCGGGTAAACGACAGCATAAAGCCTGACGAAGTGGTTACATCCGAAACTTGAATTCATATAATTTGTATAATTCGAATAATTCGTAGTTTTACGAAAGCGTTTACGCAAATTATTGCGCAGCTTTTCTTGGATATTTGATTTAAATCAATTACCTTTGCAGTCGATTTTGTCCGTGATGGGCATTCATCACCGCCGCAAAGGCCCCGGCCGCGTGGCAGACATCGTGGGTAAAATAGAGAAGCGCATGCTTCGTCTTGTCAGTCGAAATCTGGAAAATTTCAATAGCAACAAGATGAACATAGTGACTGCTCTCACGCTATGGCGTGGGATTGTTGTATCACTATATCTTTTGCTATAGGTATTCCAGAACCTCGATTGAGAGATGTAGAGTTGCGATGATTCTACGCTCTTTTTGTATAGTAATGTACGCGAGGGCACCCCGACCGAGAGAGCTATTTCTTTATCATTTACTAACATTAATAAAACAACAAACAAAATGAAAAAAGTATTTACTTTATTGACGCTTGCGCTGTTGTCGATAGGGACAGCGTGGGCTGATGATGAGATTACTGTAACATTTGCTTACGACAAGATTAACGCTACTGGTACGGGAACCGCATCTGTCGCAAGTGTTATTGAAACTACTAGCGTGGCACTTACGGGTACAAAAGTTTCTTTGCTTAAATTCAATGGAACAGGAAGTGCTGCAACTTACAACAGTGTTTCTGTTCCAGCTTATTCCAAAGTCTCAGTTAGCAATGATGATACCTCTGGAAGTGATGATGGTATACGTTTCACCATTATTCCTGCTGAAGGTTGCACATTTACCCCTACTTCTGTCTCTCTGGGTGCTATAAGAGAAGGAACCGATGCTGGTAGTATGTATGTCTATGCAAATGGCACTGCCATTAATGAGGCGACCTTAGCAAAGTCACCAGTCACACCTGGAAGAAATAAAACTGGAGATGGATATTTAAAGGATGGCTATACGTTCTCTTATAACATTAGTGCTGTTACTGCCACACCTGAGGCACCTCTTACAATTGATGTATGTATGAGTGCACTTAAAAACAAGTCTTGGGGACTATGGAATGTCGTAATTACCGGTACATACACTAAAGAGGAGGTTACTACCTATACTTTGACAACAACAGCTGACCCTGCTGCTGGTGGTACGATAACGCGCAGTCCTAATCAAGCCGCTTACCAAGCAAGTAAAAGCGTTACTTTGACCGCAACGCCTAACTATGGCTATGAGTTTGTCAACTGGACAAAGGATGATGTTGAGGTATCTACTAGTGCATCATACGCTATCACTACAGCAGCAGCTGCTGAGACTTATGTGGCTCACTTTAACGCGTTAACCACATACGCTTTGACTGTTTCAGCTAATAATGATGCATACGGAACTGTCGCAAAGTCTCCTGACCATGACGCTTACCTTGTTGGCGAAGAGGTGACCCTTACGGCTACTCCTAAAACTGGCTATGGCTTTGTTAATTGGACAAAGGATGATGTTGAGGTTTCTACAAATGCCTCATATAACATCACTACGACTGCTGCTGCAACTGAATACGTGGCAAACTTCGTACCTTTATATTCTATAACGTTTAATGTTGACGCTGAAAATAAGGGAACGTCTTCTACGGGTTTTGCTACACAATATGCAAACACATCCAACAAGTGGACAGCCCCCATCAATTACTATGTCGCCAAAGAAGGCTATACGCTGACCGCATGGAATGATGGTGAAAATGACTATACTCCTGGTACCGAATATACGTTAGCTGGTAATATTACTATTGCCCCAGTGTTTACAGCGAATACGGTCACAGTAGCCGACTTTACAGCTGAAACGACGGTTTCATGGCCGTTTGCAACAAGTGCAGGCGCACCCACACTGGCTTCAGAGGGTAATACGCAGTATTATGTAAAGCAGGCAACCATAGCAGGAAATACCGTAGATGTCCCCATTTTTGTAAATACTACAACGGGTTATGGTATTAGCGGTAAGAACGGCAAATTTAACAACTCGGCAAATAATAGCTATGCTCAGGTAAATAATGGTACTGTCTTCAAGATTCCTGCAGTCAAGGGTATGTTGGTAAAATACATGACTAACCAGACAACTGCCGTTGGTAATATTGGCTTTACAGACAATACAAGCAATTTGGGCGGTGATGGCTCAGCTTTTACTACTCCTACCGTTATTTCTGGTGATAACAAGACCATATCTTATACCTACACAGGAACTGCTGATTATCTGTATCTCGTAGACAAGGCAGGTGGCAAATATCCTACAGGCATCAGCGTAACCTATCCTGGTCCTGCAATTGGTAGCCACAGCATGACATGGACACTTTCGCCTCTGAATACTACAGATAAAACACTAACCTCTTCACAGGCAAGCACAACAGAGAATTTGACCAACCTGACAACAATTGATGCCAGCAAGATAACGTTTACCAGCAGTGCTTCTAAGGCAGGTGACCGTACTGCCAAGATAGATCGTACGGTAAATAAGGATGCAAACACATATGTCTCACTGACTTTCGACGTAAAGGATGGTTGCACATTCACTCCGTCGGCTATCACTATTAAGGTTGCCAATGTATCGAACGCTACGACATTCGATGCAGAATTGATAGACGAAAATGATGTCACTGTCAGCGAGACAGGCAAGTCGTTTGCTTCAACAGACGGTACAGTAGAAACCTGGACGATTAGTAACAGCGATGCCAGCAAGAAGATGACTGGCACCGTAACGCTGAAGATTTATGCTTATGCTGAGACGGCAGGCTCGTTCCGCTTTGGCAATTCTATTGCTATTGCTGGCGACGTGGCAGAATTCGTTGCTGTCAGCACTCTTGCAGACCGCAACTACGCTTCTTATGTTCCTGCTAAGAAGCTCGACTTCTCGGCTGCAGACGGCATCACCGCCTATATCGCAACTGGCCTGAATGGTGGAAAGACTGCTATCTCGCTGACAGAGGTTGACGTTGTCGCTGCTGGTACTCCTATCATAGTCAAGACCGACACGAAGGGTGCCACCGTGAACGTACCTATGACTATTGCTGATGCTACTGACGCTTCTGAAAACAAACTGGTGGCTGGCGACGGTACGACAAGTGCTACTGCTGATGTTGACTATGTATATTACTATCTGGCCAGCGACCAATTCCACAAGGCTACCAGCGGCACGCTGCAGAGCGGAAAGGCTTATCTGAAGATTGCTGCCGGTGATGCTACTGCACATGACTTGACATTCGACTTCGGTGATATGACAACGGGCATCAATATGGTTAATGGTGAAGGGCTGAAGGTTCAGGGTTCTGAGGTCTATAACCTCAATGGCCAGCGCGTGCTGAATCCCACCAAGGGCCTGTATATCGTGAACGGTCGTAAAGTTGTCGTGAAGTAATTCATGATCAATTCGTGATAATTTAATGGTAATTCATGTTTAAAAAACAAGATAGCAATGAAAAAGACATATATGATTCCGACAATGGAAGTTGTAAAGATACAGACCCAGCAGATGCTGGCCGCATCTAATACTCTACCTCTTGGTGATCCTGGCAGTGCTACAGATGCTGAGGCTCGCGACTTAGAGTTTTTACTCTTCTAACCCTCTAAAAAGCGGAACTCCTGCCAGTGATGGTAGGGGCCCGCTTCATTTGTTTTGTTAGGGCCTTGTCATTGCATAGGCAATGACGCGAAAAGAGGCCTTGTTTGTTAAATTAAAATTGTTAATAAGACTTTCCCCCTCCAGTTCGTGATGAATCAGAGGGGGATTTTTTTCGTACGGGATACAACCAGAATGAATGAAAAACCAAGAAAACAGATGCTTCGGTTTGGAACAAGTGCAATGCACTCCACCACAAAAACATTCCAAATCGCTTGGCGGTTTAGATTTTTCTTTCTATCTTTGCAGTCGGAGAGATAAAGAATACAGGTGATATGACAGACATCAGGCAGGAGCGTTACATCAACCCCTATACCGACTTCGGTTTCAAGAAACTGTTTGGTACTGAGATGAACAAGGATTTGCTCATCAGTTTCCTCAATGCCCTGTTCACCGACAGCGACAGGGAGATTGTCGATGTGCAGTACCTGAATAGCGAGCATCTGGGCGACAGCTATGGCGACCGCCGTGCCGTTTTTGATGTGTACTGTAAGACGGTGGACGGAGGACGTTTCATCGTGGAGATGCAGCGTGCCTATCAGGACTATTTCAAGGATCGCAGTCTCTACTATTCCACCTTTGCCATTCGCGAGCAGGCTCCGAAAGACAAGAACTGGAATTACCAACTGGAGGATGTCTACACCATTGGCGTACTCGACTTCACCTTTCCTGATGACGAGTATCCAGCCGACAAATATATCCACCAGGTAAAGCTGAAGGATGTTGACGACAATCATGTCTTTTACGACAAGCTGACGCTGATCTACATAGAGATGCCCAAGTTCAACAAGACGGAGGACGAGTTGGTGACGATGACTGACAAGTGGATGTATGCGTTACGCAACCTCTCCCGTTTGCTGGAGCGCCCCAAGGCTCTGCAGGATCGTGTGTTCAAGAAGCTGTTCGAACAGGCCGAGATAGCCCGATATAATCCGGAAGAGCGCCGTGAGTACGTGTTGAGCGTGAAAAATTATTGGGACTACTATAGCACAGTGAAGTCGGCACTGAACAAGGGCAGGGCAGAAGGCCGTGCCGAGGGTATGAAGAAAGCCAATGTTGACAATGCTCGCAAAATGAAGGCCAAAGGCTTTTCCGCATCAGATATCGCAGAAATTACAGGCCTTGCTACAGATGAGATAGCTGAATTATAGCAAGTGCGATGCACTCCACCACAAAAATATTCCAAATCGCTTGGCGGTTTGGAGTTTTTTTTTCTTTCAACACGAATGGCCATGAATGGGCCGCGAATTTATCATCAATGCATATGTGTAGATACTAACCCGAATAGGTTTTTATTGTTTTTGTGCAAGTGAAAATCTCATTGAACAAAAATGTTGAAAAATGGGTTAAGCCTACATAAATTGCGAAAAAGCCTCTGTACATCGGCATTTGAGCTATGTAGGCTGCCTGCAAAAGCCTACATATAGCCTGCATATAGCCTGCATAAAACGGACAAAAACAGGGTTTTTCGCTCTTTTCGCCAACCATCAGTTTATTGAAATAAAGCGTATGTTTACATCGGTAAGTAGGCTCTTTATCACGGTAACCTGCATGGTTACTGACAGTAACCTCGCAGGTTACTGTGAGTAACCTTCAAAGTTACTGTCATGGAACAGCTTGAAAATCAGAATGGTATAGACAAAAATTCGTTATTTTGTGGAAAGAAATTCGTCAAAAGCATTGATTTATGAAGGCTGCATGTAGGCTTATGCAGGCAGCCTACATAAGTTAACGCTTTGATAATAAACAAGATAAGTGGTCTTATGTAGGCTTAACCTATTTTTTGAGCAAAATATAATTTCAAAGGAATTTAATGTTAACATCCTAGCAGGCTATAGCACACATAAAAGAGGCCAGAGCAATGAAGCCCTGGCCTCTTAAGGCACACGATATCGGCGAATTCTATAGTGACTCGACGAAGGTTCTGGTGACGTGGAAGGAGTGCTCGGCCACGGTGTTCCAGAAGTCGTGGTACTGTGAGGCGTTAGTGTCACGCAGGGGGATGTCGCTGACCACGCGGAAGGAGATGAACGGCACCTTGTTCAGATAACATGCCTGTGCAATGGCGCACGACTCCATGTCGACGGCCTTGGCTTCAGGGAAGTGGTCTATGATGGAGCGCATCTTCTCCTTGGTGTCGACGAACCAGTCGCCCGTGACGATCAGTCCGGTATGGATGGAGAACTGGCAGTCGCCAACATGCATCTGGCGTGCCTTCTGCAGCAGGCTGGGGTCGGCCTGATAACGTGCGGGCAACCCCTGCACCTGTCCGTATACCGTCGAACTGTCGATGGCCGTTCCGCAGTAGACATCGTGATAGCACAGCTCGCTGCTGGCCACCACGTCCTGTATCTGCAGGTCGTCGCCATTGCCCCCGGCACATCCGCTGGAGATGATGACGTCGGGGTGGAACTCATTGATCATATACTGTGCCCCCAGGGCTGCATTCACTTTTCCGATGCCACATTTCCTGACGATGACATCCTTGTCGGCAAAGAGCTTCTGGAGTTGCTGCAGCTCTTTGTCCATGGCTACAATGATACCTATTTTCATAATTTATAATTGTTAATGGTGCAAAATTACAAAAAAATTCGTAATTTTGCAGCCAAAACAAAAAAATATTTGATATGAAGAGCTTGAAAGCATGGTTGCCTGACATCATTGTCATCGTATTGTTCGCATTGGTTTCGTTTGCCTATTTCTTCCCCGCCGACATCGAGGGGCGCATCCTGTACCGCCACGACTCGGCGGCCGTGAGGGGTGCCAACGAGGAGATGCACGACTATGAGCGGCGCACCGGCGAGCGCACCCGATGGACCAATGCACTGTTCGGTGGCATGCCCACCTATCAGATGGGACCGTCGTACAACAGCACCGACCTGCTGTCGAATGCCGCCAATGCCTACCATCTCTGGCTGCCGGAGAATGTGTGGTATGTCTTTGCCTATCTGCTGGGCTTCTATATCCTGCTGCGTGCCTTCGACTTCCGTCAGTACCTGGCAGCCTTGGGAGCCATCGTATGGGCGTTCTCAAGCTACTTCTTCATCATCATTGCTGCCGGTCATATCTGGAAGGTGATGGCCCTGTGCTATCTGCCGCCCACCATTGCGGGTATTGTGCTGGCCTACAGGGGCAAGTACCTGTGGGGCATGGTGGTGACGGCCTTCTTCGCCTCGTTGGAGGTCTATTCCAACCATGTGCAGATGACGTACTACTATCTTTTCGTCATTGCCGCGATGGCCATTGCCTTCATCATCGAAGGGCTGCTGCGCCGCGACTACCGCCATCTGCTCAAGGCCACGGCAGGCTGTCTGGCCGCCGCCGTCATCGCCATCGGCATCAATGCGTCGAACCTCTATCATACCTGGGTGTACGGTCAGGAGTCGATGCGTGGAG
This sequence comes from uncultured Prevotella sp., assembly GCA_946415755.1. GTDB lineage: Bacteria > Bacteroidota > Bacteroidia > Bacteroidales > Bacteroidaceae > Prevotella. The sequence continues at coordinate 13,228 of CAMKTS010000022.1, forward strand.
CCAGCGAACTGGTGAAGCAGGATAGTGCCAACCAGACGGACAGCGGGCTGGAGCGCGACTACATCACGGCATGGAGCTACGGCATCGACGAGACGTGGACGCTCCTGGTGCCCAACGCCAAGGGAGGTGCCCACCAGATACACCTTTCCGACCAGAAGGCTGCCATGCAGAAGTGCGACCCCGAGCTGGCCGAGTATGTAGGCCAGTGGTATCTGTATTGGGGCGACCAGCCCTTCACGGCAGGCCCCGTCTATGTGGGAGCCTTTGTGCTCATGCTGTTCATCTTGGGCTTGTTCATTGTCAAGGGTCCGCTCAAGTGGGCCTTGCTGGCCGTCACCATCCTGTCGGTGCTGCTGTCGTGGGGTAAGTATCTGATGCCGCTGACCGACTTCTTCATCGACTACGTGCCGATGTATGCCAAGTTCCGCACGGTGTCCTCCATCCTCGTAATTGCCGAGTTTACCATTCCCCTGCTGGCCATGCTGGCCCTGAAGAAGGTGGTCGACGACCCGGAGCTGCTGAAGCGCAAGATGCGCTACGTCATCCTGTCGTTTGCGCTCACTGCCGGTGTTGCCGCCTTGTTTGCCGTCATGCCTGCCGCCTTCTTCGACTTCACGTCGATGGCCGATGTCAGCCAGCTGCAGCGTATGATTCCCAAGGACTATCTGACTACCTTCCTCGAGAATATCAGCCGTGTGCGTATGGCTGTGTTCACCGCCGACTGCTGGCGCACGGTGCTCGTCGTCACCATCGGCACCCTGCTCCTGCTGCTCTACCGCTATCAGAAGGTGCGTGCCGAACTGATGGTGGGGGGTGTCCTGGTGCTCTGTCTGGTGGACATGTGGCAGGTGAACAAGCGTTACCTGAACGACGGGATGTTCGTCTCGGCATCCTTGCGGAACGAGCCGGTACACAAGACCGCCGCCGTAGACCATATCCTGCAAGACCGCTCGCTCGACTTCCGTGTGCTGAACCTCGCCTCCGACACCTTCAACGAGAACGAGACCTCCTACTATCTGAAGAGCATCGGCGGCTACCATGCCGCCAAGCTGCGCCGCTATCAGGAACTGGTGGATGCCCACATCTCTCCGGAGATACGTCAGCTGGGCAAGGCCTTCAACGATGCCGGCGGCGACATGACACAGGTGAATGGCGACTCCCTCTATCCTGTTCTGAACATGCTCAACACCAAATACTTCATCCTGCCCCTGCAGGGCGGCCAGACGGTGCCCGTGGAGAATCCCTATACCTACGGCAATGCCTGGATTGTAGACAAGCTGCACTATGTGGACAATGCCAACCAGGAGCTGGAGATGACGGGGCGTATCCCGTTGCGCCATGAAGCCGTGGCCGACCGTAAGTTCAGCGAGGCACTGGGCGAGAGCACCCTGCAAGACACGCTCAGTATCGTGCGCATCAAGGCCTACGAGCCCAACCAGCTCGTCTATGAGGTGCAATCCGGAAAGGGTGGGGTGGTCGTGTTCTCTGAGGTGTACTATCCTGGATGGACGGCTACCGTCGATGGCGTGGAGCAGCCGCTGGGCCGTGTCAACTACGTGTTGCGTGCCTTGCAGGTCAAGCCCGGCAGCCATGAGGTGGTGCTGAGTTTCTTCCCCAAGACCATCCAGCGCACGGAGACACTGGCCTACGTGTCGTATGCCCTGCTGCTGCTGATGGTGCTCGCCCTGCTCTATCAGCTCTATCAGCGGAAGCGGCAGCGCGAGGAGCGGAAGGCGTAGGTATGCCTACGCCGTCTCGTCGTTCAGAATGTGATGGCGCACGTATGAGCGGTGGCCGTACCAGCCTACCCCAGCCAGACAAATCATCGGGATGAGGAACGACAGGTTGGTGCTGGGCAATCCCATCAGCGAGATGTTGCTTTGGATGATGGCCGCCTGAAGCGGTGGGAAGAATGAACCGCCGAGGATGGCCATGATCAGTCCTGCACCCGCTATCTTTATATTCTCGCCAATGCCCTGCAATGCAATGCCGTAGATGGTGGGGAACATCAGCGACAGGCAGATGCTCACCGCCACCAGACAGTAGATGCCGTTGCGGTCGGTAAAGCATACCACGCCCACCAGGGCTGATATGCCGATGATGGCCAGCGTCGACAGCATGCGGCTGGGGGCGAACCACTTCATCAGCCACGTGCAGATAAAGCGGCTGGCGGCAAAGAACACGATGGCCACGACGTTGTACTTCTGCGACAGCACCTCGGCAGCCTGTTCCGTCATGCCCTCTGCCACAAAGATACGCGTACCATATTGTATAATGAACATCCAGCAGGCCGCCTGGGCTCCCACGTAGAAGAACTCGGCCACGACGCCCTCGCGGTAGTTCTTGCGTTGCAGCAGCTCCTTCAGTCTGCTGACCAGCCCCTTCTCTGTGTCAACCATCCTGTCGGCAGGCATGTGCATCAGGGCCATGATGACCAGGAAAAGCACGACGATGGCCGCAATAAAGATATAGGGTTGTATCAGCAGCCCCAGATCGTGGTCTTTGATGATGTCGAACTGCTGCGGTGGCAGCTGCATGCGACTGCTGCGTTCCATCGGACTCATGCTCGCATGCACCGACATGGCCACGAACATGCCTCCCACCGACCCCAGTGCATTAAATGCCTGTGCGGCATTCAGTCGCCTGATGGCCGTTGCCTCGCTGCCCATGCAGTAGACGTAGGGGTTGCAGCTCGTCTCCAGGAACGACAGACCGCACGTCAGGATGAAGTAGGCCGCCAGGAAGGGATAGAAGTCGCCTATCGCCTTGGCCGGGATGAACAGCAGGGCGCCCAGTGCATAGAGTCCGAGGCCCGCCATCACGCCCCACTTGAACGAGTAGCGCTGGATGAACAGTGCGGCGGGGAATGCCATGCAGAAGTATCCCAGGTTGAAGGCCACCGGCACCATCGAAGCCTCTATGGTGCTCATGCGGAAGATCTTGGAGAACGCGCCCACCATGGGATTCGTCACGTTGTTGGCAAATCCCCAGAGGGCAAAGCATGCCGTAATGAGCAGGAATGAGAGCAGGTAGCCGTTCCCACCAAGACTGAAAAAGCCGTCTTTGTCGTTTGCTTTCATCGATTAGTAGTTTGTTCCGCTGGCAAAGGTACGAATAAGCGAGGACAATACAAAACAAAAAGCCATTTTTTTTAAAAATTGTCGAGCGGCAGTACCTTTTTGTTTTTATTGCCTTTTTGTTTTTATTGTCATCAATTAACGGGTGAAAAGAATGAAAAACAGAAAAATATTTGGGTATGTCGGGAAAAGTACGTACCTTTGCAGCTCCGTTTCGAAAGACTGTATATTATTAAATAAGGTATAAGAGATGAATATTCAATTTGAAGCTCCCGACAAGGTAAATGGTCTGATGACCATTACGCTGGAGACGGCTGACTACCAGCCAGAGGTCGAGAAGACCTTGAAAGACTATCGTAAGCGCGCCAGTATTCCCGGCTTCCGTCCCGGACAGGCCCCGATGGGTATGATCAAGCGCCAGTATGGTGCCGCCATCAAGGTGGATGTGGTGAACAAGCTGTTGGGCGAGAAGCTCACGGCGTATATCCACGACAACAAGATACAGATGCTGGGCGAGCCCCTGGCCAGCGAGCAGCAGGAGCCGCTCGACTTTGAGGGCGACGGTCCGCTGACCTTCAAGTTCGACATCGCCGTGGCTCCCGAGTTCGAGGCCAAGCTGAGCGGCAAGGACAAGGTGGACTACTACACCATCACCGTCGACGACAAGCTGATAGACCAGCAGGTGGAGATGTACCAGAGCCGTGGCGGACGCTACGAGAAGGTGGAGCAGTACGATGCCGAGCAGCGTGACATGCTGAAGGGTGACCTGCGCGAGCTGGATGCCGACGGCAACGTCAAGGAGGGTGGCATAGAGGTGGCCGATGCCGTGCTGATGCCCCAATATATGAAGGTGGACGACCAGAAGAAGCTCTTCGATGCCTGCAAGCTGGGCGATGTCATCACCTGGAATCCGCGCAAGGCCTATCCCGAGAGCGACGTCGAGGTGAGCAGCCTGCTGAAGATAGAGAAAGACCAGGTGGCCGAGCATACCGGCGACTTCACCTATCAGGTGACGGAAATCAGCCGCTTCGTCAAGGCCGAGGTCAACCAGGAGCTGTTCGACCAGGTGTTCGGCGCAGGCAATGTGAAGGACGAGAAAGAGTTCCGCCAGAAGATCAGCGACCAGATTGCCCAGCAGTTCAAGTCGGACAGCGACTATAAGTTCCTGCTCGACGTGCGTAAGCACATGGAGAAGAAGGTGGGCAAGCTCGAATTCCCCGAAGCCATCCTGAAGCGCGTAATGCTGCAGAACAACAAGGACAAGGGTGCCGACTTCGTGGAGAAGAACTTCGAGGGAAGCATCAAGGAGCTGGAATGGCACCTCATCAAGGAACAGCTGGTGGCCGGCAACGGTATCAAAATCGAGGATGGCGACGTGAAGGCAGTGGCCAAGGAGGCTGCCCGCGCCCAGTTTGCCCAGTACGGCATGTCGAACGTCCCCGAGGAGTATCTGGACAACTATGCTGATGAGATGCTGAAGAAGCGTGAGAACGTAGACGGAATCGTAGACCGTGCCGTCGACGTGAAGCTGACAGCAGCCCTCAAGGAAGTGGTAAAACTGAACGAAAAGACCATCAGTTTGGAGGACTTCCAGAAGCTTCTGCAGGAGAAATAAGTTTTTTTAAGAAAAAAAAACGCATAAACTTTGCGGGATTACCAACTTTTTTCGTAACTTTGTATCTACAAATATGCGCAAAAGGTTTGTAACCTCGCTTTTTTTTGCGCCAAACTGAAGAGAAATATGAACAACGATTTTAGAAAATATGCTACCAAGCATCTCGGTATCAACGGTCTCGTGCTCGACGAAGTGATGAGTGCGCAGGCACAGTATCTGAACCCCTACATCCTCGAAGAACGTCAGCTGAACGTGACACAGATGGATGTGTTCTCCCGTCTGATGATGGACCGCATCATCTTCCTCGGCACGCAGATTGACGACTATACCGCCAACACGCTGCAGGCACAGCTGCTGTATCTGGACTCCGTGGATTCGGGAAAGGACATCTCCATCTATCTGAACTCCCCCGGTGGCAGCGTGACGGCAGGACTCGGCATCTACGACACCATGCAGTTCATCAGCTCCGACGTGGCCACCATCTGTACGGGCATGGCCGCCTCGATGGCTGCCGTGCTGTTGGTGGCCGGTAAGGAAGGCAAGCGCTCGGCACTGCCCCACAGCCGCGTGATGATTCACCAGCCGCTGGGTGGCGTGCAGGGTCAGGCCAGCGACATCGAGATTGAGGCCAAGGAGATCATGAAGTTCAAGAAGGAGCTGTATACCATCATCTCGGAGCACTCGCATACCCCCTACGACAAGGTATGGAACGACTCCGACCGCAACTACTGGATGACGGCCGAAGAGGCTAAGGAGTATGGTATGATCGACCAGGTGCTTGTCAGGAAATAAGAATAGTGAAATAGGAAAAGAATGAAGAAACATTGTAATTTTTGTGGGCGGTCAGACCGTGAGGTGAAACTCCTGATAACAGGAATGAACGGCTGTATCTGTGAGGACTGTGCCGCACAAGCCTATCAGGTGGCTGTGGCCAACGGCTACGGTCCGGACGGCAAGGAGGAGAAGAAAGCCTCCGGTGCCCTCTTCAAGCGGGTGCCCAAGCCCAAGGAAATCAAGGAACACCTCGACCAGTACGTCATCGGTCAGGACGATGCCAAGCGTTTCCTCTCCGTGGCCGTATACAACCACTACAAGCGGTTGCAGCAACCCAAGGACGACAACAGCGTGGAAATCGAGAAGTCGAACATCATCATGGTAGGTCCTACGGGTACTGGTAAGACACTGCTGGCACGCACCATCGCCAAGATGCTGGAGGTGCCCTTCACCATCGTCGATGCCACCGTGTTTACCGAGGCCGGCTATGTGGGAGAAGACGTGGAGAGCATCCTCTCGCGGCTGCTGCAGGTGGCCGACTATAACGTGGAGGCGGCACAGCGCGGCATCGTCTTCATCGACGAGATAGACAAGATAGCCCGCAAGACCGACAACCCCTCCATCACCCGCGACGTCAGCGGAGAGGGCGTGCAGCAGGGACTCTTGAAGCTGCTGGAGGGTACCATCGTCAACGTGCCCCCGCAGGGTGGCCGCAAGCATCCTGACCAGGAATACATCCATATTGACACACGCCATATTTTATTTATATGTGGCGGTGCCTTCGACGGTATTGAGCGGAAGATAGCCCAGCGCCTGAACACCCATGTGGTGGGCTACAACTCGGTGCAGAACGTGAGGAAGATTGACAAGGCCGACCTGATGCAATACATCCAGCCGCAGGACTTGAAGTCCTTCGGACTGATTCCCGAGATTATCGGTCGTCTGCCCGTGCTGACGCATCTCGACCCGCTGGACCGTGAGGCACTCACCCGCATCCTGACTGAACCCAAGAACAGTATCGTGAAGCAGTATGAGAAACTGTTCCAGATGGACGGCATACAGCTGACGTTCACCCCTGAAGCCCTGGGCCTCATCGTCGACAAGGCCGTGGAGTACAAACTGGGTGCCCGTGGCCTGCGCTCCATCGTGGAAAGCATCATGATGGATGCCATGTATGAGATACCCTCTAAAAGAACGAAATCCTTTGAAGTGACTGCTGACTATGTGCAGCAGCAGCTTACCAAAACGCACTTGGCTGCGTAAACGAAACAGAAAGTCTATGGCAAACCAGAAACATAACCTCCAGGAGGCACTCAAGAAATACTTCGGCTTTGACAAGTTCAAAGGCGACCAGGAAGCCATCGTGCAAAACGTGCTCGACGGCAAGGATACCTTTGTACTGATGCCCACAGGTGGCGGCAAGTCGCTTTGCTACCAGCTGCCGTCGCTGCTGATGGAGGGTACTGCTATCGTCATATCACCGCTGATAGCACTGATGAAGAATCAGGTCGATGTCATCAGCTCGATGAGCGAGGAGGGCACCGCCCATTACCTGAACTCGTCGCTGAACAAGTCGGCCATCGACCAGGTGAGGGCCGACGTGAGAGCGGGCAAGACCAAATTGCTCTATGTGGCTCCAGAGTCGTTGACCAAGGAAGAGAATGTGGAGTTCCTCAGACAGGCCAAAATCTCCTTCTATGCTGTCGACGAGGCCCACTGCATCTCGGAGTGGGGACATGACTTCCGGCCGGAGTACCGGCGTATCCGTCCGATTATCAACGAGATAGGCAAGGCACCGATTATCGCGCTGACCGCAACGGCCACCGACAAGGTGCGTACGGACATCAAGAAGAATCTGGGCATCTTGGATGCCATGGAGTTCAAGAGTTCCTTCAACCGTCCGAACCTCTACTATGAGGTGCGCCCGAAAACCAAGGATGTCGACAAGGACATCATCAGGTTCATCAAGCAGCATCCGGGAAAGAGCGGCATCATCTATTGCCTGTCGCGCAAAAAAGTGGAAGAGCTGGCGGAAATCCTCAAGGCCAACGACATCAAGGCGGCTGCCTACCATGCCGGCCTGGAGTCGACGCTGCGCTCGCAGACACAGGATGCCTTCCTGATGGAGGAAATCGATGTCATCGTGGCCACTATCGCCTTCGGCATGGGTATCGACAAGCCCGACGTGCGCTTTGTCGTACACTACGACATTCCCAAGTCGCTGGAGGGCTACTACCAGGAGACAGGACGTGCCGGACGTGACGGTGGCGAGGGACTCTGTATCTCGTTCTACTCTAACAAAGACCTGCAGAAACTCGACAAGTTCATGGAGGGCAAGCCCGTTTCCGAGCAGGACATCGGGAGGCAGCTGCTGGCAGAGACGGCAGCATACGCCGAGACATCGGTGTGCCGCCGTAAGATGCTGCTCCACTATTTTGGTGAGGAGTACACGCAGGAAAACTGTCACAATTGCGACAACTGCCTGCATCCGAAGGAGAAGATTGAGGCCAGTGAACTGCTGGTTATTGTTCTCAAGACGGTGATAGCACTGAAGGAGAACTTCCGCAGCGACTATGTCGTAGACTTTATCATGGGGCGCGAAACGGAGGAGATTATCGCCCACAAGCACCAGGAGCATGAGCTGTTCGGAGCTGGTGAGGATGAGGACGAGAAACACTGGAATCCCGTTATCCGACAGGCACTCATTGCCGGTTACCTCAAGAAGGATGTCGAGAACTACGGACTGCTGAAGCTGACCTCTGACGGAAAGAAGTTCCTGAAGAAACCGGAGTCGTTTATGATAGTTGAAGACCATGAGTATGGTGATGACTACGAGTCGCCTGAGCATGAGGCAGTCACCAGTGCCCTCGACCCCACACTCAGTGCCATGCTGAAAGACCTGCGACGGGTGGTCAGCAAGCGTCTTGGCCGTCCGCCCTACGTCATCTTCCAGGATGTCAGTATCGAGCAGATGGCTACCGACTATCCCGTCTCGCTCGAAGAGCTGAAGAATATTCAGGGAGTGGGCGAGGGGAAGGTGCGCCAGCCCTATGCCAAGGAGTTTGTCGACCTCATCAAGCGTTACTGCGAGGAGAACGACATCGTGAGACAGGCCGACCTGCGCGTGCGTACCGTGGCCAAGAAGTCGATGCTGAAGGTGAAGATCATTCAGGCCATCGACCGTCAGATAGCCCTTGACGACATTGCTACCGCCCAGGGCCTGGAGTTCGAGGAACTGCTCGACGAGGTGGAGGCTATCGTCTACAGCGGTACCAAGCTGAACATAGACTACTTCCTCGACGAGGTGATGGACGAAGACCATGTCGACGATATCTACGACTATTTTGCCGATAGTGATACCGACTCGCTGGAGGATGCCCTCAAGGAACTGGGCAGCGAGTGCTCGGAGGACGAAATCCGCCTGGTGCGTATCAAGTTTATTTCGGAAATGGCGAACTAAGTGTTAACAAGGGAGAGTTAAGAGTTAAGAATTAAGAAAAAATGCCCGACGGCATGGAATTTCTTAATTCTTAATTTTTAATTTTTAATTAAAATGAGTACCTTTGCACGCAATAAAAAAATTAAGGAGTATTGATATGTCATCATTTATTGCAGACAAGATTGTCATGGACGGCCTCACATTCGACGACGTCCTGTTAATTCCAGCTTATTCAGAAGTGCTGCCCAAGACGGTAGAGTTGAAAACACGCTTTTCCCGTAACATCGGACTGAATGTGCCCTTTGTCACAGCAGCTATGGATACCGTCACGGAGAGCCAGATGGCCATCGCCATAGCCCGTGAAGGCGGTATTGGTGTCATCCATAAGAACATGTCGATAGAAAACCAGGCCCGTGAGGTGGCCATCGTCAAGCGTGCCGAGAACGGCATGATCTACGACCCCATCACCATCCCGCTGGGGTCTACCGTGGCACAGGCCCTCGACATCATGGCCGAATATCATATTGGCGGCATTCCCGTGGTGGATGATGACAAGCGGCTGGTAGGCATTGTCACCAACCGTGACCTGCGCTTTGAGCGCCGCCTGGACCGTCCCGTAGACGAGATTATGTCGAAGGACAACCTTGTGACGACACACCAACAGACCGACCTGACGGCAGCGGCAGAAATCCTGCAGAAGAACAAGATTGAGAAGCTGCCCGTGGTGGACAAGGACAACCGCCTCATCGGTCTGATTACCTATAAGGATATCACCAAGGCCAAAGACAAGCCCATGGCCTGCAAGGATGACAAAGGACGCTTGCGCGTGGCTGCCGGTGTCGGTGTTACCGCCGATACGCTGGAACGCATGCAGGCACTGGTCAGTGCCGGTGCCGATGCCATCGTCATCGATACGGCACACGGACATTCGAAGGGTGTCATCGAGAAGCTGCGTGAGGCCAAGGCTTCCTTCCCGAATATCGACATCGTGGTGGGTAATATCGCCACAGGTGCCGCTGCCAGAATGCTGGTGGAGAATGGTGCCGATGCCGTGAAGGTAGGTATTGGTCCGGGCAGCATCTGTACGACACGTGTGGTGGCCGGTGTGGGGGTTCCCCAGCTGAGTGCCGTCTACGATGTCTATCAGGCCCTGCAGGGTACGGGTGTTCCCTTGATTGCCGATGGCGGTCTGCGCTATTCCGGAGATATCGTCAAGGCCCTGGCTGCCGGCGGCTCCTGCGTCATGGTAGGCTCGATGGTGGCTGGCACCGAGGAGAGTCCCGGCGACACCATCATCTATAACGGACGTAAGTTCAAGAGCTATCGCGGCATGGGGTCGTTGGAGGCGATGGAGCACGGCTCGAAGGACCGCTACTTCCAGGCTGATACGAAAGAAACCAAGAAACTGGTGCCCGAAGGCATCGCCGGTCGTGTGCCCTACAAGGGAACGGTACAGGAGGTCATCTACCAGATGGTGGGCGGTCTGCGCTCGGGCATGGGCTATTGCGGTGCTGCTACCATAGAACAGCTGCACAATGCCAAGTTCACGCGTATCACCAATGCCGGTGTCAACGAGAGTCACCCGCACGACATCACCATCACCAGTGAGGCTCCCAACTATTCCAGACCGAACGATTGACAGGTCGTCATCGCGAAATATCGTCATCCCGACATAACGAAAAAAACAATGAAGAAGCTAATGATCAGTATGCTGCTGTTGGCAGCAACAACCCTTCAGGCACAGAAGAACGACCCGGTCATTATGACCGTGGCAGGTGTTGATGTGCCACGTTCTGAATTCGAGTATTCCTACAACAAGAACAATACCGACGGGGTCATCGACAAGAAGACCGTTGAAGAGTATGTAGACCTCTTTGTCAACTACAAACTGAAGGTGCAGGCAGCCCTCGATGCACATATCGATACCACAAAGGCCTTCCTCACCGAGTTCGCACAGTACCGCGACCAGCAGGTGCGCCCCACCTTCGTGACGGACGACGAGATGCTGGTGGAGGCACAGCGTGTCTACGACAATACCAAGGCCAGCATCGGACCCGACGGTCTGGTGAATGCGTCGCATATCCTGATACTCATTCCCCAGAAGGCTACGGAAGCCGTGCAGCAGGAGGCCAAGCGACGCATCGACTCCGTGTATAACGCCCTGTTGGCCGGTGCCGACTTTGCCGAGCTGGCCAAGAAGGTGTCGCAGGATCCGGGTTCCGGTGCCCGTGGTGGCGCACTGGGCCTGTTCAGCCGCAACCAGATGGTCAAGGAGTTCGAGGATGCTGCCTTTGCCCTGCAGCCCGGTGAACTCAGCAAGCCCGTGCAGTCGCCCTTTGGCTGGCACGTCATCAAGGTGACAGAGCGCAAACAGCTGGAGCCGTTTGAACATCACAAGGAGAACATCTTGAAATTCCTCGAACAGCGCAATGCCCGGAATAGTATTACCGAGCGTAAGCTGAATGACATGATCAAGGCTGACAGCACGCTGACCAAGGAGAAGATACTGGAGCGCAGGGCCGACTCGCTGTCGGCTACCGACATGGATCTGCGCTATCTCATCAAGGAGTACCATGACGGACTGCTGCTCTATGAAGTCAGCAATCAGAATGTCTGGGAGAAGGCCGCCAACGACACGGAGGCACAGGCCACCTATTTCAAGAAGAACAAGAAGAAGTACAAGTGGGATGAGCCGCGCTTCAAGGGCATGGCCTACCATGTGAAGGACCAGGCAGATGTGAAGGCTGTGGCCGACTGTGTGAAGAAGCTGAAGTTCGATGACTGGAACGAGGCGCTGCGCACCACCTTCAACAACGACTCCGTCATCCGCATCCGTGTGGAGAAGGGTCTCTTCAAGAAGGGAGACAACAAGTTGGTCGACCGTGAGGTGTTCAAGGTGCAGGATGCCAAAGTGGACAGTGTCAAAGGCTATCCCATCGATGCCACCTATGGCAAGGTCATCAGCAAACCCGAGGAGTACACCGATGTCAAGGGACTTGTCATTGCCGACTTGCAGGAGGAGATGGAGCGCCTCTGGGTGGCCGACCTCCGCAAGAAGTATTCCTTTACCGTTAACAAAGAAGTATTAAAGACCGTCAACAACCATGAATAAGAGATTTCTCGTACTACTAGCAATACTAGTATCACTAGTCACACTAGTAAAAGCTCAGAACGACTCCGTCAGTGCCAGTGCTCCTGTCGGTACTGTTGTAGACGAGGTCATCTGGGTGGTCGGCGATGAGCCTATCCTCAAGTCTGACGTGGAGGCCATGCGCATCCAGGGACAGCAGGAGGGCATGCGATGGAAAGGCGACCCCGACTGTGCTATTCCGGAACAGATTGCCGTTCAGAAACTGTATCTCAATCAGGCCATCATCGACAGTGTTCAGGTGACGGAGTCTGAAATAACACAGGGCGTAGAGCAGTATATCGAGAACATGGTACAGATGATTGGTTCCCGTGAGAAACTGGAAGAATACTATAAGAAGAGTATGAGTCAGATACGTGCCGACCTCCGCGAGTCGTACCGTGAACGGCAACTGGTGCAAGGTATGCAGCACGAACTGACCAAGAATATCACGGTGTCGCCGGCAGAGGTGCGCCGCTACTTCAAGGACATTCCACAGGACAGCCTGCCCTTCGTGCCTACCGAGGTGGAGGTGCAGATTGTTACCCAGACACCGCGTGTGGAACAGGAGGAAATCAACCGCATCAAGGAAGAGCTGCGCAACTATTCTGACCGTGTCAACAAGGGAGAGGCGACCTTCCAGACGCTGGCTCGTCTGTATTCCGAAGACCCTGGCACGGCACGCCGTGGCGGAGAACTCGACTATACCCCCCGTGCAGCCCTCGACCCTGCCTTTGCCAATGTGGCGTTCAGCTTGAGCGACCCCAAGCGTGTGTCGAAGATTGTGGAGTCGGAATTTGGCTACCATATCATTCAGCTCATTGACAAGCGTGGCGACAAGGTCAAGGTGCGTCATATCCTGCGCAAACCGGTGGTTAGCGACGAGGCTGTCAACAAGGCCGTCGCACGCCTTGACTCCGTGCGCACCAACATCCTCAAGGGTGACTTCCCCTTTGAGGCTGCCGCATCGCTTCTTTCTGACGATAAGGATACGCGCAACAACAACGGCCTGATGTTCAGTATGACGCAGGACGGACAGCGTACCTCACGTTTCAAGCTGGCCGACCTGCCCCCAGAGGTGGCGAAGGTGGTAGACACCCTGAAGGTGGGAGAGGTTTCTGCTCCCTTCCAGATGATCAACGAGCGTGGCAAGATTGTATGTGCCATCGTCAAGCTGAAAGGACGTACCGAGGGCCACAAGGCCACTATCACCGAAGACTTCCAGGTGATGAAGAGCGTGGTGCTGGGTAAGTTGCGCGAGAAGAAGCTGCACGACTGGTTGGTCAAACGGATCAAGTCCACCTATGTGCGTATCAATGACCGGTATCGTGACTGCAACTTCGAATACGAAGGGTGGGTGAGATGAGCATGCTTCCGCATGCTCAAATGAGTAATGAGAAATGAGCATTGAGAAATGATGAAGAATGTGACGGAAAATACGGAGAAAATGAAAGGAATTGGTGAGAAACACCGACATTTCTCATTCCTCATTACTCATTTCTCATTGATTCTGTTCTTTGTCTTTACGGCTTTCGCTTTTACTCCCTCCAAACCGCGTACACCCCGTCAGAAGAAGACGGAAGACAAGCGCGTCTATCTGGTACATTCTGACAACTTGCACTACGACCAGTACCGCAACGGTGATGCCCAAGTGCTCAACGGCAATGTACACTTCCGGCATAACGGTGCCGACCTCTATTGCGACAGTGCCCACTTCTATGAACAGTCAAACTCCTTCGAGGCGTTCGGACATGTGAAGATGATACAGGGAGACACCCTGCGCCTCACCAGCGACTATGCCTACTACGACGGCAACGACCAGTTGGCCCAGGCCCGCTACAACGTTATCCTGAAGCACCGCAAGTCAACGCTCTATACCGACTCCCTCGACTATGACCGTATGTATAACTTCGGCAATTTCTTCGAAGGCGGTAAACTGGTGGACGGCAGCTCTGTGCTGACCAGTGACTGGGGCGAGTACCATACCGATACCAAGATGGCCATGTTCTATTATGACGTACGCCTGAAGGACAAGAAACTCTATCTGACCACCGACTCGCTATACTATGATACCCGTACATCGCGTGCCCATATCGTGGGACCGTCGAACATCACGTCGGGCAGCAGTCATATCTATAGTGAAGACGGTTTCTATAACACCAAGACCGAACGCTCAGAACTTTTCGGACGCTCCGTCATCAGTGACCAGGGACGCTCACTCATCGGCGACAGTGTCTACCATAATGCCGACGACGGCACCAATTATGCCTATTGGAACGTGGTGTATACCGACTCAGTCAATAAGAACATGATGACGGGCGACTACTGCGAATACAACGACTCAACGGGCTATGCCATGGCCACCAAACGGGCGGTGACCATCGACTACTCGCAGAAAGACTCGCTGTTCATGCATGCCGACACCTTCAAGATCTTCACCTATAACATCCGTACCGACTCGGTCTACCGCAAGATACATGCATATAATAAGGTACGCGCGTATAGGACTGACGTGCAGGCCGTCTGCGATTCCCTGGTGTACAACTCCAAGGATTCGTGCATGACCATGTATAGAGACCCTATTGTGTGGAATATGAACCAGCAGCTGTTCGGAGAGGAAATCCGTGTCTACATGCGTGACTCCACCATCGACTGGGCACACGTCATCAATCAGGCTTTCTCTACAGAGCAGATGCCCGATTCGGTGCATTTCAACCAGGTGTCATCGCGTGAGATGAAGGCGTTTTTCGAGAAAGGTGAGATTCGTGAGAACCAGGCCATCGACAATGTGCTGGTGGTGTATTACCCTGTCGACGATGCCGACAGCACGATTATCGGACTGAACTATACCGAGACACCGCTGCTGAAGATGTTCCTTGAGAACCGTAAGATGAAGCGCATCTGGATGGAGCGGCCCACAGGTACGCTCTACCCCTTGTCGCAAGTGCCACCAGAGAAGTATTTCCTGCCACAGTATGCCTGGTTCGACTATGTACGTCCGCTGAACAAGGCCGACATCTTCAATTGGCGACCCAAGAAGGCTGGCACGGAGCTGAAGGAGCAGAAAAGGCGCGAGCCGCCTTCCCGTAAGATGACAGTTCCTGCTGCCACAGGGCAGACGGGTTCTTCCGGAAATTCCGGGCTTTCCGGAGATTCTGGAAATTCCGGAGATTCTGGAAATTCCGGAGATTCTGGAGATTCCGGTTCATTAACCCCCGCAACTCCTGCCCCATGACCGACGTTATTCAGTTGCTTCCCGACAGCGTGGCCAACCAGATAGCAGCTGGTGAGGTCATCCAGCGGCCGGCTTCCGTCATCAAGGAGCTGGTAGAGAATGCCGTGGATGCCGGAGCGGCCACCATCCATGTGCTGGTGGTTGATGCAGGACGTACCAGTATTCAGGTGATTGACGACGGTTGCGGCATGTCGGAAACGGATGCCCGTCTGGCTTTTGAGCGTCACGCTACATCGAAGATCCGTAAGGCCGACGACCTCTTCTCGCTTCATACCATGGGATTCCGTGGCGAGGCACTGCCCTCCATTGCTGCGGTGGCACAAGTCGAGTTGCGTACACGCCGTGAGACGGATGAAGTGGGTACCTGCCTGTCATTGTCTGCCTCGCGTGTCGAGCGTCAGGAACCCTGTTCCTGTGCCGTGGGCAGCAGCTTTACGGTGAGCAACCTGTTTTTCAACGTGCCTGCCCGTAGGAAGTTTCTCAAGACCAATACCACTGAACTGAACAATATCCTGACGGCCTTCGAGCGTATCGTACTCGTCTATCCCGATGTCGCCTTTACGCTCCACTCGAACGGACAGGAGCTGATGAATCTGCGTAAAGCTACGCTCCACCAGCGCATCGTAGATGTCTATGGACGACGCTATGCGCAGGAACTGCTGCCTGTCAGCGTTGATACCGCTCTCTGCCGTATCAGCGGATTCACTGCCAAGCCGGAAGCCGCACGCAGGAAGAGCAGCCATGAGTATTTCTTCGTCAATGGCCGCTATATGAAGCATCCCTATTTCCACAAGGCTGTCATGCAAGCCTATGAGCGGCTGGTTCCCGCAGGCGCGCACGTACCTTATTTTATATACTTTGATGTCAGCCCTGCCGATATCGATGTCAATATCCATCCCACCAAGACGGAAATCAAGTTTGAGAACGAGCAGGCCATCTGGCAGATGGTGGCTGCTGCCGTCAAGGAGGCCATCGGACAGTTCTGTGAGATTCCGCAGATAGACTTCGATACGGAGGGAAAGCCAGACATACCGGTCTACTATGGTAATGAGACGGCCGACGGACACCATGTGAGCCGTCAGGCTCCGATGCCGCAGTACAATCCGATGTACAATCCTTTTAACAAGAAGCCTGCACCCCCCAAGGACTGGCAGCAGCTTTATCCGGAAACGGAGACTCCTGCTGCCGAGATGCCGTCGCTTTTTGATGACGCGCCAGAGATGGCGGCTCCTTCGCCGGTTGCCGATATGGCTCCTGTCCATTACCAGTACAAAGGCCGCTACGTGATGACGGCTGTCAAGTCCGGGCTGATGGTCATCGACCAGCACCGTGCTGACATCCGTATCCGCTATGAGCAATATATGCATCAGCTGAAAGAGGCGCCCGCACAGAGCCAGCGCATCCTGTTCCCAGAGGTTATCGAACTGCCGCCGTCTGATGCTGCCCTCATGGACGACCTGCTGCCGGCTCTTGCCGCCGTTGGCTTCGAACTGACTCCCCTCGGTTCCACGAGCTATGCTGTCAGCGGTGTACCGGCAGGCATCGAGGGATTACAGCCCGCCGCTCTCGTACAGGAGCTGCTGGCCTCTACCGGCCCGGTGGGGCGCGACCGGATGGCTGCCTACCATGAACTGGCTCTCACGCTGGCCCGCCAGTCGGCGGTGCCCTACGGTCAACTCCTCTCCAACGACGAGATGGATGCGCTGGTCAACAGCCTCTTTGCCTGCCAGGATGTCAACCATACCCCCGACGGACATGCCATCCTTGCCATTCTTCCACAACGCGACATCGAGCAACTGCTCGGATAAAACCGCCTTTGGCGCATAAATCATGGAAAAATACGCAGTCAACCATAAGAAATTCACGTTAAAAATAAAAAAAAAGCGTTTTTTCTTGCAAGTTTGTAAAAAAATGCCTAATTTTGTGCCGATTTGTAGATACTATGCACGTGTGAACGTGATGTCTGTCGTGTGCAGGCCGTAGTGAAAAGGGAGAGAGAGAAATATGGGAGATACCATAAGAATATATGTTTTAACAATATTAATTTAAATTTTAAGTTCAATGAAAAAGAAAATCATTAATGGTTTACTCTTTGCAGCCGCTTTGGTGGTTGCTTCGAGTTCTTTCGTGTCTTGTAAGGACTACGAAGGTGATGATTATGCAAGACTGCAGACTGCCAGTGACTATGCTGATGCAGTGCTGGAAAGTCAGCTTCAGGCTCAGCTTACAGCAATGCAGGCTGCTCTGAATCAATGCGGAACAGATTGTGCTGCCGCACGTACTGCGTTGGAGAATTCCCTGAAGACATGGGTGCAGAGCCAGGGTTATCTTACCTCTCATCAGGATCTGTCGGCCTACGACACACGTGCTACTTATCAGGCATGGGTTCAGTCTCAGGGCTATCTCACAGAGCACCAGGATCTGTCGGGCTATGACAATCGTGCTACCTATCAGAAGTGGGTGTTGGAACAGATTAATGCCAACAACCAGACGATGATTACTGCCGTCAACAGCATGCTGACCAACAACACTGAGACGCAGAACGCTGTTAACACCATCATTGAGAAATACCTGCAGGATCATGGTATTACTACTGGCGGTATGACTCAGGCAGAGGTGCAGACACTGATTAACAGCAGCCTGGCTGGTTATCTGACCGAGACCGCTGCCGATGCCAAGTATCTGCAGCAGAGTGCGCTGAACAACTACTACACCAAGGACCAGATTGACGCTATGGCAGCTCTGTGGAATGCTACTATCATGAGCGACAGCCTGAAGAAGGCTTATGAGTGGGCTGACTACTCTTACAAGCGTCTGGTGGCTCAGGGCGACAGCATCAAGAACGTGTATGATTGGATGCAGTCTACCAATCCCCGTCTCGACAGCATCAAGACTGCTTACGAGAACGCTGCCTACGCTAAGGAGATTGCCGACAAGGCTTGGAACTATGTGAAGGAGACCAAGGACAAGAACGGTAATGAGTTTGCTAACCTGCAGGATCTTTACAATGCGCTGAATTCTGCTGATGAGGCTCTGGCTCAGGATATTGAGAAACTGAACGGCCGTCTGGCCAAGACAGAGAAGGCTATTGCCGACCTCTACAGCGCACTGAAGTCGCAGATTACCAGCATCAATATCAATGGTGCCTACAACCCCGTATTCGGTTACCTGGCAGCTCCCTTCGATGTACAGAGCAATGTGCTGGCCGCTAACTACGGTGTTGCTTCGCGTAACACAAGCTTCCCGACTGCTGACAATGCTGCTTACTTCACCAACCAGAGCATCATCTCTCAGGATGAGTTCAACCTGGTGAAGGCCAACGGTGGTATGCCTGCTGAGGTTGATTACCTCAACAAGTTCCCCGCTGGTGAGGTGATTATCGACCAGAGCGAGGGTAATGCCGGTACGCTCTATGTGACGGTGAACCCCTCTAACGTTGACTTCACAGGTACCACCTTCTCACTGCGTAGCACTTCCAACAAGGAGTCGAAGGTTTACCTCGGCGACCTGACCCCCAGCACCGAAGAACTGTCCTTCGGTTACAAGCGCGCTTCTGCCAACGGCTTCTATGAGGCTAAGGCTACTGTGTACTTCGACGATGCCAAGTCTGTATCGCCCAACTACGATCTGAAGAACATTGCCAACAAGCTGCGCGATGCCATCACCATCGACCGTGCCAACCGTAAGGTAGACATCAAGTTCGGTGAGATTGCCAAGACCATCTACTCTAACATCCAGAATATTCTGCCTCGCCTCGCCGTTCAGGCTAACTGGCGTGACACCACCGGTTACAAGAGCGTGGCTTCTGAGTACAGCGTGGCTGCTACTGCCGTTAAGGCACTGAGCTTCGACCTCGCATACGGTATGAACCGCCAGTGGATCTCTCATGTTCCTGGCCGCTTCGTCCGCGCCATCGACCGTGAGATTAACAACCTGCTGAAGGTTGAGCTTGAAATCGATCCGCTCAACCTGAGCGAGATTTATGTGGATGTGCCGAATCAGAAGTTCATCGTTTATGTGAAGAACCAGGATGGTTCCTATTATATTGACCCCGTGACGAACCAGAAAGTGATGGTTGATGTCACAGACTATATCATGGAAATCTATGGTAACCTGAACACTGCACTGCAGAAGTACAACGACAAGGTGCCTGATCTGAACAACCTGCCTGATAAGATTAATGAGGCTATTTCTAAGGCTTTGAACAAGAAGGGCACCGAACTGAAGGACTTCGTTGACCGCTATGTCAGCCGTATCAACACTTACATCGACAAGGCTAACAAGCTCATCAACAATGCCAACTACTATCTGCAGCCCGTACTGCTCTCTACAGCTACCGATGGCAGCTATGTACAGCTGAGCCGTATCCAGACTGTTCCCAGCAAGGTGAACGATGGCGACATCATCGCCCTGATTCCGACCACCTTCACTGCTGAACTGATTGTTCCCGCTTATGCGAAGCACCTCTGCGTCACCAACGTATTCGACGCTAATGGCAATGCTGCTTCTGACGGCGATGCAACCTGTCTGGCTAAGATGGCTCAGGCCAACAGCGCTACTTGCATCAACTCGCAGCGCCTCATTCAGGGTAAAGCTTACGCAGCCTTCAATGCCGCTGGCCTGGGTGGTGACTATACTTACGAGATTGCCTACACCGCTATGGACTACACTGGCAAGGTTTCTGGTAAGAAGTACTACATCAACGTTAAGTAAACTTGGCATTTTCACTGGATTAAGAAACAAAAAAAACAGATAAGATTATGAAAATCAAGAAAGCTTTATTGTCTTGCCTTTTCCTGATGGGTACGCTCGCAGTATCTGCACAGGATCAGCAGCCCAAGACAGAGTATGTACACAATCCTTATTGGTACGTACAGATTCAGGCTGGTGGCCAGTACACCTTAGGTGAGATTAAGTTCAGCAAGTTGATCTCGCCGAATGTACAGTTGGCCTTCGGTCGTCAGTTCACCCCCGTGTTCGGTGCTCGCTTGGCAGTTAATGCTTGGCAGAGCCGCGCAGGTATTGACTACTGCGGTTATCCTTACAATATGCCTGGCTTTGCTCAGGGTACCACAAAGTGGAAGTGGAACTATGTAGCTCCTGGTGTTGACTTCATGTTCAGCCTGTCGAACCTCTTCGCTGGCTACAACCCCACTCGTCTGGTCAATGTACAGGCTTTTGCCGGTGTTGGTGCCAACATCGCTTGGGGCATGGATAAGGCTAGCAACTGGGATAATGCAATCCTTCTGACCAATCAGTCAACAGATGAAAATATCAGCTATGCATGGACTGGTACGAAGGTTCGCGCCTACGGCCGTGTAGGTCTGACTTGCGACTTCAAGGTAACTGACGCTGTGAGCATCGGTGCTGAAGTCAACGCCAACTTCCTGTCTGACCGTTACAATGGTAAGAAGGCTGGCAATGCTGACTGGTACTTCAACGCTCTGGTTGGTGCCAAGATTAACCTTGGCAAGACCCACACCACTCGCACCATCGAGGCTCCGAAGCCCGTTGAGCGTGTTGTTGAGAAGGTTATCGAGCGCGTAGTTGAGAAGCCCTGTCCTCCCGCTGTTGAGCCCACCAAGGCTGTTCAGGAGAAGAAGGCTGAGCCGTTCCGTCGCGATGTATTCTTCACCATCAGCAGCACTCAGATCTCTAAGACTGAGATGGCTAAGGTGAAGGAGGTTGCCGAGTACATGAAGGCTAACCCGAACTCTACCGTTGAGGTGACTGGTTATGCTGATAAGGGCACTGGTAACGCTAAGATTAACAAGTCGCTGTCTCAGCGTCGTGCTCAGGCCGTTTACAACGTCCTGACCCGCACCTACAAGATTGCTGCTTCTCGCATCAAGGTTGACTCTAAGGGTGACACCGTTCAGCCGTTTGCTAAGCAGATTGACAACCGTGTAGCTATCTGTATCGCTGACTAAGCGATGAAGAGGTATTACCGTGCGTAATACATAGATAAACCGAAAAGTCCGGCCTTACATCACTGGTAAACATAGGGGTGTATAGGCTGGACTATTTTAATGTCTAACGAAATAATGGAAGAGATGAAACGTTTTATTTTCCTTTGGACAATAGTGCTTGCGCCGCTGATGGCTATGGCTCAGGCAGGACAGTATAACGGCAGTGGCTACTACCGTGTGCAGGCCATGCTTTCAGGGCGCTACTTAGTGGTAGTTGATCCCACTAAGATTTACACGAGTAATACTGATATTATCCTGAAAGGACTGCATACCATCCGTCCTTTCGAGGAGAATGTGGTGTCGAACCCTGCTACAGTTGTCTATATTGAGCAGGTTAGCCAGAGCGGCAGTTCTTATAGTGTTAATTTGAAAGGGCAAGAACTAGATTTACATCAAAAATCAAATATGTACTTGAATATAACTAAGAGTACCAATGGTTATAGATTATCTGGTTCGAGTTCAGGTTTTACTAAATATATTTACGATAGTACATATAGTCCTGACGATGAAGTAATCCCGGAAGTTTTTCAATTAGGCTCTGGTAATGCTCCTACATCTTGGGATCCATATCTTTGGTACATCTTGCCGGTGAATGAGGCTGAAGGGCAGTATTTTGGTGTAAAGCCCGACATCACGGCATCTGCTGACGGGTCGTCATGGGCTACCATGTATGCATCGTTCCCCTTCACCTGTCCGTCGGACATGAAGACATACATCGTGTCGCGTGTGGACGGCGAGTATGCTGTCATCAAGGAGGTCACTGGTGTGGTGCCCAGCACTACTCCGTTGCTCATCCGCTGCGGCAGTGCTTCGCCAGCAGGTAACAAACTGACACTTAGCAGCACATCGCCTGCAGTTCCTGGAGGCAATCAGCTGAAAGGCAACTACTATATGTACCTTGACACAGGGCGCAAGCCTGTGAATAATGTGCTGGACTATAATCCATCGACCATGCGAATGTTGGGTACCGATGCTGACGGCAAGCCCGCCTTTGTGGTTAGCGACATCAAGTATGTACCGGCCAACAAATGCTACCTGCCGGTATCTTCGTCGGCTCCTGCCACATTGAAAATCGTTACTGAAGATGAGTATCTTGCCGGTGTGGAGACCATTACCATAGATGGCAAGGTGGTCAAGAAGGGTGTATATACCCTGAGTGGCCTGCGCGTCGGTGACACCCCTGAAGGTTTGTCGAAGGGAGTCTATATCTTCAACGGCCGCAAGGTGGTGGTGAAATAGCAGAACGCATAACGAGCGACTGCGTGACACGTATAATCAAAAATTGCTATCCGTTGGGATAGCAATTTTTAGTTTTCAGAAGATACGTCGCGTGATGCGCAGACTGAGGACAGGGAATACGCCGAACCCCTTGACGATGTCGATGTAGCGTCCCACGCTGCCGTTATAGTCGGTGACATCGTCAGTCAGATTGGTGCCGTCGTGGGTGATGATGTCTGGCTTGCCGCCCCAGAACATCACGCCGCAGTCGAAGCCAATCTTGTAGCGGTCATCATTTTTCAGTAGTCGTCCCTCATAACCAAAGCCTATGTAGGGCTTGAAGTTGTTGACGCGCGCCTCTGCCTTGACCATACTGTTGGCATCCGGCTCCATGCGGTAAGGCTCACCAGCCCTGTGGATGATGTTGCCGTATTGGTCGGCGATATCATGGCTGTAGGTTCCCACGCGCACTCCCATGCGACCGTTGTTGACGATGCGCTCCTCCAGGGCGGGGTCAAGGAACTGTCCCTCGATAAGCGGGGTGGGTATCTCCAGTACAAAGTCACGGTAAGCCACGTTGTAGATGTGATTGTACATGCCTACGGCAAAGAGTGACGGCGAGTCTTCTGTGATATTAACGGCTTCGGCTATCTTCGCCGGTCCCCAGTAGAATCCTGCGGTGACATGCCAGTGCTTGTTGCGGAAGGGGTAGACATCAACCATGAGTTTGAAATTCCACATCGTGGGCTTACCCTTCATGTCGATGGTACCGTCAACGTTGTAGCCCGTCAGGTCTTTCATCATCCCTGACAGACGGTCGAACTTGTCCTGTAGGACGTTACCCTGGTTGTCGAACGACTGTATGTTGAAACTCATCGTTGTCTCGAAACGCGGCATGAACTCCATACCTGTGCGGAGGCGCAGGTGGTTGCCGATAGGTGTAGCCACTTCGAAACCGATACCCGGCATTCCTGCCGTGATACCGGCGTCAAGGTGGTTGAATGCCTTGAAGCCATTAGGATTGCTGCTGTTCTGTGCATCGGCATGGCATGCCAGAGTGGCAGACAGTATCGTTATCAATAGTTTTCTGTTCATGTCTTGTAGGTTTTCGTTTCGTATTTCCACTGCAAAAATAGAATAAAAAACCGAGATGACCAAAAAAAAGGGCTAAAAGTGACAGAAATCAGTATTTATTATCTGAAAAAGTTTGCTTTTTGGAAAATAATCGTTATTTTTGCAGTATGTTTTAGCATCAAACCGTTTTTATTATTGACAAAGGATATGAGAAAGTACATCTTACTGCTGGCCCTGGCCGTTACTTCCGTTGTTTCTGTTGCTCAGGAGGACGTGATTCCTGAGGAAAAATACAGTGTGTCTACCAATGCTTTCTGGAGTAACTGGTTTGTACAGGGAAATGTGACATGGAGTGCGTGGTATGCCATTGGCCAGAAGTCGCTGGTGGCCCCCTTCCACAAGTTTCCCAAGGGCGAGGGGTATACGGGCCTGGGAGCCTCGTTTGCCATCGGCAAGTGGTTTACGCCAGGTATTGGTTTGCGCACGAAGGTGAATTTCTGGAAAATCGGCTCGGCAGTATCGGGTATGAAGGCTCAGAAGTATTGGACGGTCAACGAGCATGTGCTGTTCAACTTGAACAATCTGTTTGCTGGTTATAATGAGCACCGTTTCTGGAACTTCATTCCTTACATTGGTGCCGGCGTGATGCGTAACATGTCAACCAATACCTATACTAGCGACTTAAGTTTTGGCCTGTTGAACACCTTCCGCCTGAGCCGTAAGGTGTCAGCCAACTTGGAAATAGGCTGGAACAGTTATGAGGGCAAGGGTATGGCCATCAAGGAACGTGTACAGCAGTTTACTCTGGAGGTGGGTCTCACGCTGAAACTGGGTAAGGGCGTTTGGAGCAGAACTCCTGACATCGATGCGGTAAAGGCCCTGTCGCAGGGACAGCTGGATGCACTGAATGCGCAGTTGTCTGATGCCGAGACGGAGAATGCCCGTTTGCGTGGCCTGTTGGCAAACAATCAGCCGCAGACTGCTACGGCGAGCACGGCGATAGCCACCAAGACAGTGACGAGGGTGCTGTCCGCGCCAGTGTCGGTGTTCTTCGACTTGGGAAAGTCTGTTGTTACTTCGAAGCGTGATTTGCAGAATGTTGCCGAACTGGTGAAGGTTGCCAAAGAGAATGGCTCCAAGTTGGTGGTAACGGGCTATGCTGACAGTAAGACGGGCAGTGCTGCCTATAATCAGAAACTGTCTGAGCAGCGTGCCGAGGCTGTGGCTGCTGAGTTGGTCAAGATGGGTGTCGGTCGTGACGCGATTGAGACAGTGGCTGCCGGTGGTGTCGATATGCTGGCTCCACAGGATTACAACCGTCGTGTCACTGTTTCCATCAAGCAATAACAGGAATTCTATACACAAAAACAAACGAAAGACAAAAAGTATGATTTGGAATGAAACAATGGAGTGCATGGATCGCGAACAGCTGCGCGATATCCAGAGCATCCGACTGAAGAAGATTGTGGAGTATGTGTATCACAGCACACCATTCTACCGTAAGAAATTTCAGGAGATGGGCTTGGAGCCTGGTGACATCAAGTCGATAGACGATATCACTAAGTTGCCCTTTACCAATAAACTTGACTTGCGCGACAACTATCCTTTCGGACTGGCTGCCGTGCCGATGTCGCAGATAGTTCGCATCCATGCGTCAAGTGGTACGACGGGTAAACCCGTGGTTGTGCTGTATACGCGGAAAGACCTGGCCATGTGGTCAGAGAGCATCTCACGTGCCTTTACTGCATACGGTGCAACGAAGGACGATATCTTCCAGGTGGCATACGGCTATGGCCTGTTTACCGGTGGCCTGGGTGCGCACGATGGTGCCACGAACATCGGTGCCAGCGTCATTCCCATTTCCAGTGGCAATACGCAGAAGCAGATTACACTGATGCATGATTTCGGTACCACCATTCTCTGTTGTACGCCTTCATACGCCATGTTCCTTGGAGAGGCTCTGCAGGAGTGTGAGTGGAAACGTGATGAATTCAAGCTGAGAGTAGGTGCCTTCGGTGCAGAGCCTTGGACGGAGAAAATGCGCCAGAAGCTGGAACAGACGCTGGGCATCAAAGCCTACGACATCTATGGACTGTCAGAAATAGCCGGTCCGGGTGTGGGCTATGAGTGCGAACACCAGTGTGGCACACACCTCAACGAGGATTATTTCTATCCGGAGATTCTGAATCCTGAGACGGGCGAGCCGATGCCCGAGGGGGCGTTAGGCGAACTAACCTTCACTCATCTGACCAAGGAGGGGATGCCGTTGCTGCGCTACCGTACCCACGACCTGACGGCATTACATTATGAGAAATGCCAGTGTGGACGCACCTTGGTTCGTATGGATCGTATCCTCGGTCGTTGCGATGACATGCTGATTATCCGTGGTGTCAATGTGTTCCCGTCACAGATTGAGGATGTCATCTTGAAACAAAAAGAGTTTGAGCCTCATTTCCTGTTGACTGTTGATCGCGTGAACAATACCGATACCTCGGAACTGAAGGTGGAGGTAAAGGAAGATTTCTTCACTGACGACATGGCTACCATGGTGGGGCTGCAGAAGAAACTGGAAGGTGAATTGCGCAGTGTCATTGGCCTGGGCTTCAAGGTCAGACTTGTGGAGCCAAAGGGCATCGAACGCTCCACAGGCAAGGCCAAGCGCGTCATTGATAACCGAAAGCTGTAATCTCGAAGTATCGAAATATCGAAATAACGAAATGTCGAAATATAAAATCTAAAATCTATGTTAGCAAAACAATTATCTATTTTCCTGGAGAACAAGTCGGGGCGCCTGACAGAAGTGACCGACGTGTTGGGTGAGGCAGGTGTCAATCTTTCTGCTATGAGTATTGCCGACAACAGTGACTTTGGCATCCTGCGCTGTATTGTGAGTGATCCTGAAAAGGCCTATCAGGTGTTGAAGGCAGCCCACTTTGCCGTGAAGATTACCGATGTCATCGGTTTTGTATGTCCGAATGTCAGTGGTTC
Organism: uncultured Prevotella sp.; assembly: GCA_946415755.1. GTDB lineage: Bacteria > Bacteroidota > Bacteroidia > Bacteroidales > Bacteroidaceae > Prevotella. The sequence continues at coordinate 39,744 of CAMKTS010000022.1, forward strand.
GTTGGCAAAGGTCATGCGCTATTTGAGCGACAATGGTGTGTTCATTGAGTATATGTACTCTTTTGCCAATGGTGATGTGGCACATGTCATCATCCGTCCTACCGACTTGGAAAGCTGTGAGCGCATCTTGGCAGAGAAAAAGGTGGAATTGATGGCTGCCAATGATTTGTATAAGCTATAGGCAAAATGAGAAATGAGAAGTGAGAAATGCAAATAATAAACGAAGAAATGTTAACGGATGCACCAAAAACGCATATGTTTTGTTAAAAGATATGAACGTTGGTTGAATTTCTCATTTCTCATTTCTCATTTCTCATTTTTCTTTGTACCTTTGCACCCGCTTATAAAAATGAGGGCGCTTAGCTCAGCTGGTTTAGAGCATCTGCCTTACAAGCAGAGGGTCGGCGGTTCGAATCCGTCAGCGCCCACCAAGAAGTTCCGAAGTAATTCGGAACTTTTTTGTTAAAAAACAAAAAAATGCACGCTGAGCCCTTATTCGTACCTTTGAGTTTTACTCAAAATGCTCTCGCTCGAAAATAAAAAATAAAAAGTTCCTTTTTTATTTTGTATTTTGCTCGCTTATTCGTACCTTTGCAGTCTCATTGAGACAATGTATCGTTGGATTATATTTTTAAGGTATTAAGAGAAAGTCATGGAACTAGACGTATTGACAGCCATCTCGCCTATTGATGGCCGTTACAGGAACAAGACGCAAGAGTTAGCAGGGTATTTTTCCGAGTATGCACTCATTCGTTATCGGGTGCGTGTGGAGATAGAATACTTCATCACCCTTTGCGAACTGCCATTGCCACAACTGAAAGATGTTGACCATCGCCTTTTTGAACCACTTCGCGACATCTACCGTCTTTTCTCAGAACAGGATGCTGCTCGCGTGAAGGAAATTGAAAACATCACTAACCATGACGTGAAGGCTGTAGAGTATTTTATCAAGGAGAAGTTTGATGAAATGTGCAGCCGGCAGTCTGGTGAAACGGTCGGTTATGGTCAACTCGCCACCGTAAAGGAGTTTATCCACTTTGGCCTTACTTCGCAGGATATCAACAACACCAGTGTACCCTTGAGCATCAAGGAAGCATTGGAGAATGTCTATTATCCCCTGGTAGAAGAGCTGATAGAGCAGCTGAACGATTATGCAGAGCAGTGGAAGAATGTTCCCATGTTGGCCAAGACCCATGGACAGCCTGCTTCACCTACCCGTTTGGGTAAAGAGGTGATGGTCTACGTCTACCGTTTGGAGGAACAGTTGCGCTCCTTGAAGGATGTACCTATTACGGCAAAGTTTGGTGGTGCTACGGGCAACTACAATGCTCACCATGTAGCCTATCCTCAATACGACTGGCGTGAGTTTGGCAACAGCTTTGTCAGCGAGAAGTTGGGGTTGGAGCGTGAACAGTGGACGACGCAGATTTCCAATTACGACTGGATGGGGGCCATATTCGATGCCATGCGCCGTATCAACACCATTATCGTTGACTTGGACCGCGACTTCTGGATGTATATCTCTATGGAGTATTTCAAGCAGAAGATCAAGGCTGGCGAGGTGGGCAGCAGTGCCATGCCTCACAAGGTGAACCCTATCGACTTCGAGAACTCAGAGGGTAATCTTGGCATTGCCAATGCCATCCTGCAGTTCCTGGCACAGAAATTGCCGGTCAGTCGTCTGCAGCGTGACCTCACCGATTCAACGGTGCTGCGCAACGTAGGTGTTCCGATGGGACATGCCGTTATCGCTGTGCAGAGTACGCTGAAGGGACTGCGTAAGCTCATCCTTAACGGAGAGAAGCTGCAGGAGGATTTGGATAACACTTGGGCTGTGGTGGCCGAGGCCATTCAGACCATTCTGCGCCGAGAGGCCTACCCGAATCCCTACGAGGCCCTGAAGGCGTTGACACGCACGAATGCCAAAATGACAGAGGAGACCATCCATGCTTTTATCAGGGATTTGGCAGTCAGTGATGAGGTGAAGGCCGAACTGATGGCCATCACGCCATGGAATTATACGGGGATGTAAATCTTGTCGTGTCGAAATCTCGTGTCGAAATCTCAAAACATCGAAATCCCGAAATATCAAACTAAAATAAAAAAAGAACAAGTATCAACAACACAAGGGAGCCGTGAGGCTCTCAGCTAAAAATCAAAAAAGAGACAAATTATGGAATTAGAGAACGAAAAATTGAATGAAGAACAGGCTGCTGAACAGCAGCAGAGTACAAGCCATGAGGGTGGCTATCAGGGTTACCGTCCGGGACGTTCGCCGCGTCCGCGTATCAACCAGCAAACTCGCTCCTACAATCAGGGGAGTTACAACCGCTATCAGAACCAGGATGAAGGTGGATTCCGGCCTGAGGGCTTCGGTGCCGGTCTGCAGAGCAATTCCCAGCGCGGCAGCTATCATCCTCGTAACAACTATAATCAACAAGGAGGCTATCGTCCTCGTCCGCAGTATGGCCAGCAGGAAGGAGAGTTTGGCCAGTCGCGTGGTGGTTACCAGCCTCGTCAGTCACAGGGCGAGTATGGTCAGTCTCGTGGTGGCTATCGTCCCCGTCCTCAGTATGGTCAGCAGGATGGAGAGTTCGGCCAGTCGCGCCATGGCTACCAGCCTCGTCAGTCACAGGGCGAGTATGGTCAGTCTCGTGGTGGCTATCGTCCGCGTCCGCAGTATGGTCAGCAGGGTGGTTATCAGCCCCGTGGTGGCTACCAGTCCCGTGGCTCCTATCAGCATGACGGAGAGTATGGCCAGTCGCGTGGTGGCTACCAGCCTCGTCAGCAAGGCGGCTATGGCCAGCAGCGCGGCGGTTTCAATAAGAAGCGCGGTGCCTACGATCCCAATGCCAAGTACAGCATGAAGAAGCGCATCGAATACAAGGAGGAGAACTACGATCCCAACGAGCCGATTCGCTTGAACAAATTTTTGGCAAATGCCGGAGTATGCAGCCGTCGGGAGGCCGATGAGTTCATTCAGGCCGGTGTGGTAACGGTCAATGGTGAGGTGATTACCGAACTGGGTACCAAGGTGCTGCGTACTGACGAGGTGAAGTTCCACGACCAGCCCGTCACGATGGAAAAGAAGGTCTATGTGTTGCTGAATAAGCCGAAGGACTATGTCACTACCAGTGATGATCCTCAGCAGCGTAAGACCGTGATGGACCTCGTCAAGGGTGCCTGCCCTGAGCGCATCTATCCTGTCGGTCGTCTGGACCGCAACACAACGGGTGTGCTACTGCTCACCAACGATGGTGATCTGGCTTCGAAACTGACACATCCGAAGTTCCTGAAGAAGAAGATATACCATGTCTACCTCGACAAGAATGTCACTGCCCATGACCTCCAGCAGATAGCTGAGGGTATCACGCTGGATGACGGTGAGATCAAGGCCGATGCTGTGGAGTATGCTGACCCTGATGACAAGAAGCAGGTTGGTATTGAGATTCATTCTGGAAAGAACCGTATCGTGCGCCGTATCTTTGAGAGCTTGGGCTATAAGGTTGCCAAACTCGACCGTGTGCAGTTTGCAGGTCTTACCAAGAAGAATGTCCGTCGCGGCGACTGGCGCTATCTTACCGAAGAAGAGGTTGACCGCCTGAGAATGGGAGCATACGAATAATAACTAGTTGGACTAGTCAGACTAGTATATCTAGATATAAAAAACAATGAAAAGAACAAAGATAGTAGACGTGCTGCAGAGCACGGAATATGGAAAAGAGGTTTGTGTGAAGGGTTGGGTGCGCTCGCACCGTGGTAACAAGAACGTCGACTTCGTTGCCCTGAACGATGGCTCGACCATCAAGAACGTACAGGTGGTTGCCGACCCCACGAAGTTCGATGAGGAACTGTTGAAGCAGATTACCACGGGTGCCTGCATCTGTGCCACTGGTACGCTGGTGGAGAGCCAGGGTGCTGGTCAGGCTTCGGAGATACAAGCCAAGGAACTGGTCGTCTACGGACTTTGTGACAGTACCTATCCCATGCAGAAGAAGGGTCAGACCTTTGAGTATATGCGTCAGCATGCCCACATGCGCCTGCGTACCAATACGTTTGGTGCCGTGATGCGCATCCGTCACAACATGGCGATGGCTATCCATACCTATTTCCATGAGCATGGTTTCTTCTACTTCCATACGCCGCTGATTACTGCTTCTGACTGCGAGGGAGCCGGCAACATGTTCCAGGTAACCACCAAGAACCTCTACGACCTGAAGAAGGATGACGAGGGCAAGATTATCTACGACGACGATTTCTTTGGTGAGCAGACCTCGCTGACTGTTAGCGGACAGTTGGAGGGTGAGTTGGGGGCCACTGCACTGGGTGCCATCTACACCTTCGGCCCAACCTTCCGTGCCGAGAACTCAAATACCCCTCGCCACTTGGCAGAGTTCTGGATGATTGAGCCTGAGGTGGCCTTTCTCGACCAGGAAGAGCTGATGGACTTGGAAGAGGACTTCATCAAATATTGTGTCCGCTGGGCTCTTGACAACTGTAAGGATGACCTACAGTTCCTGAACCAGATGATCGACAAGACGTTGATAGCCCGTCTGGAAGGTGTGCTCAAGGATACCTTTGTGCGTTTGCCTTACACAGAGGGTATCAATATTTTGCAGGAGGCCATCAAGAACGGAAAGAAATTTGAGTTCCCCTGCAATTGGGGCGATGACTTGGCCAGTGAGCATGAGCGTTACCTCGTTGAGGAACACTTCAAGAAGCCGGTCATCATGACCGACTACCCACGTGCCTTTAAGTCATTCTATATGAAGCAGAATGAACCCGCCGATGAATCGGCGGGAACGGAGGCAAGCGTGGGTTACAAGGGCGCTGTGGCTCCTGGTCCGACGATGCAGGGAACCGACGTGCTGTTCCCGCAGATTGGCGAGATTATCGGCGGTTCGGTTCGTGAGGAGAGCTATGATAAGTTGATGGCAGAAATCAAGCGTCGCGATATGGATATGACCCACCTGTGGTGGTATATTGATACCCGTCGCTGGGGTTCATGTCCTCACGCAGGTTTCGGTCTCGGTTTCGAACGCCTCATCCTGTTCGTTACCGGTATGCAGAACATCCGCGATGTCATCCCCTTCCCTCGTACTCCCAAGAGTGCTGAGTTCTAAGGGTATTATCCGCAAATTCTTTGAATATGTTCCAAATTTCTTGATAAAAGATTTGGAACATATTGTTTTTTTGCGTATCTTTGCATTCGTAAACAAATTGTTAACATTAAAATTCAGCTAATTATGAGGAAATTGTTTTTTGTATGTGCCATGGCTGTAGTCAGCATCGGGCAACTGTCTGCTCAGAAAGTAGATGACTTCGGTGTGTTCAAGCACTTCGGTGCCACTCTTGGTGTAGGTACCGAGGGTATCAGCATTGGAGTGGCAGCTCCTGTGACCAATTATCTGGAGATTTCAATGGGAATCAATTTCATGCCAGCCATCAAGCCCAGTGGTGATGTCAACATCAAGGGTGGCAGTGTGAATGTTCCTCAGATGGTCAATGCCACAACACCGGTGCTGGATGCCAATAACCGGCCAGTTTACAGAACTTACACCTTGGACAAGGTGAATATCAAGGGTAATACCGCCCGAACAACTCTTGACTTCAAGGTCAGTGCCTATCCCTTCGGATTGAGAAATGCCTTTTTCGTGGCAGCAGGTTTCTCGTTTGGTGGTAAGAAGATAGCAAAGCTTGAAGGCTATAGTGCTGCCATTGCCAATATCTATGCTGAGAACCCGTACTTCACGGACTTGATAGATGTAGAGGTCGACAAGTACAATATTGCCGTCGACCGCAACGGTAATGTGCGTGGTGATGTCCGTGTCAATGCTTTCCGTCCTTATCTTGGTCTGGGCTATGGCCGTCTGGTGCCCAAAGGTCGTGTGGGCTTCCGCTTTGAGCTGGGCTGTCAGTTCATGGGCAAGATGAGAGTCTACCAGAATGGTCAGGAACTGCTAATTGACAATACCATCAATGCCAGTGACGACATCTCGAAGATTATCGACAAGTGGAGGGTTTATCCCGTGATGAAGTTCATGCTGACGACTCGAATTCTCTAGAACGTTCTCTTCCAATAACCCGTCGCGCATCTTGATGGTGCGGTCAGTAATATTTGCCAGACCTTCGTCGTGAGTTACAATGACGAAGGTCTGGCCGTATTTTTCGCGCAGGTCGAAGAAGAGCTGGTGAAGCTCTGCCTTGTTCTTGGAGTCAAGGGAGCCGCTGGGCTCGTCGGCCAGGATAACGGCCGGATTGTTGACAAGGGCACGAGCTACAGCCACACGCTGTTTCTCACCGCCGGAGAGTTCGTTGGGCTTGTGGCGTGCGCGGTCGCTGAGCGACATGAAGTTGAGCAGCTCCTCAGCACGCCGACGGGCCTCCTTGGAAGAGGTGCCTGCAATATAGGCGGGAATCATAATATTCTCGATGGCCGTAAATTCAGGCAGCAACTGGTGGAACTGGAACACGAAGCCGATGTGGCGGTTGCGGAAGTCAGAGAGCTGGTTCTTCGACAGGCGTGTCGTGTCGATTCCGTCAATGCATACGCTGCCGCTGTCCGGACGGTCAAGGGTGCCTACAATCTGGAGCAGGGTGGTCTTCCCTGCACCGCTGGGGCCGACGATGCTGACTATTTCGCCACGGTCGATGGTGAGGTCGATACCTTTCAGAACTTCTAATGAGCCAAAACTCTTGGTGATGCCTTGTATTTCTATCATGGGTAAATCGGAGCAATGGGGTTAATGGGTCTGCTGAGTGCGCTGGCGGTTGAGCCAACGGGCAAGTGCATTGTAGATACTGCTTTCCTCTTGGTGCTGTGCAGCAGTGAACGTCATGCTCTCTTCCTTCTGTGAACCGTACTGGTCGGGGAAGAGTATCATCAGGTTCTTGCCAGAGAAGTGCTGCATCAGTTCGTTGGGCAACCGTTCCAGTGCCGTCTTATACGAGATGGTACCCTTACGGGCGGTGACGATGATGAACATGTGGTCTTCCCTGATGATTTCAGCCAGTCTGGGCAGTTCGTTCCAATGGGCCATGAAGGTGTATTCTGCCCGTACCCCTGGATGGTGGTTGTTGATGTATTCGCGGATGAGTTCCAGCGACTCGTTGCGCCCGTGGAACTGAATGCGGCAGTCAAGGTTTCCGGCCATGCGAGCCAGTCGTTCCAGCCACCTGTGGAAGCCTGGCTCGAACTCTGCCCTGGAGGGCACAGCCACTTGTATGCGCCGCAGTGTGTTCAGTGGTTGCATAAAGCGGGTGAGTATAATCTGCCGGTTCAGACCATTATAGAGGCTCTGGATGAACTCGCCCCAGAACTTAGGGTTGACATCGGTATGTACGTGCATACCCATGATAATCTCGGAGCAGCCGAACTCGCGGAAGGCATGCTTGATGCCGTTGGCAATATTGGTAGCCAGTCGCACCTGGGTGTGTATGTGGATGTCGCTGGCACTGGCCCGTTGCTGCAGGTGCTCCAGAAGTCGTAGCCCCTGTTCGCGGTTGGCGGTGGCTTTGTTGTCGTCATACACCACATTGAGGGCTACCAGTCCCCTGTTCAGCTTTTGGTTGCGCATCATGATGGCCAGTTCCAGCAGCTGCGGTGCTATCTCCGGGTATTTTACGCAGAGCAGTATCTTCTCGTCGTCGCTGGTAGTGGTGACCATTCGCTTTTCCATGAGGATGATTTGCTGGGAGGCATGTTCCGTCATCATAGTACTGATGATACACGTAATGAGTATCATGATAATCACACCATTGAGCATCTCGTCGTTCACCAGAAAGACACCAGGACTGACCTGCAGGCGCATGCCGACCATCACCATGGCGATGGCTCCTGCTGCATGGGCACAGGTGAGACCGAACATCATGTGGCCTGCCGACTGGGGCAGGTGGAACAGCAGTGCCGACAGATAGGCTGCCACGGCCTTTCCGAAAGTACCGAAGAAGACGATGAGGGCCACCACCCACAGTATGTTGGAACCTTCAAAAAGGATGCGCACGTTGATGAGCATGCCCACACCTATCAGAAAGTAGGGAATGAACAGGGCGTTGCCGATAAACTCAATGCGGTTCATCAGTGGCGACACATGGGGTATGTAGCGGTTCAGTATCAGTCCGGCGATAAAGGCTCCGACAATGCCCTCCACGCCAATGACTTCCGACAGGGCTGCCGATAGGAACATGACGGAGAGGACGAAGATGAACTGCATGACGGCATCCGAGTAGCGGCGCAGGAAGTAGCGTGACAGTTTTGGAATCAGGTAGATGCTGGCCGCGCAGAACGCTACGAATTTCAGCAGGAACAGTATCCAGAAGCCGATTCCTGTGTCCTCGCCATACGAGGCGGCCAGTGCCGCCAGCATGAGCAGTGCCATGAACAGCGACAGCATACTGGAGCCTACACTAAGCATGACGCTTGAGTGGCGTTGCAGTCCGTAGCGGCTGATGATAGGGTAGGCGATAAGTGTGTTGGATGCCATGATGCAGCCCAGCAGGAAGGATGCTGTCTTCGAGTAGTCCAGCAGCCACATCGCCATGAAATAAGTCATGGCGAGCGGCACGAAACAAGTGAGCAGACCGAAGGCGAGGAAGCGTTTTGAGTTCTTCTTCACGCTCTCCATGTCCATCTCCAGTCCTGCCAGGAACATGATGTACAGCAGACCCACCTTGCCAAACAGCTCGAACGAGTTGTCGCGCTCCAGGATATTCAGTCCGTGTTCGCCGATAACGATACCCGCTAGCACCATGCCGATGATATGCGGGATGCGTAGCTTACCCATGACAATAGGTGCCGACAGGATAATCAGCAGTACGACGAAGAAAATCAGCGTCGGACTCGTAATCGGGAAGTATGAAGTTAGGTTCAGCATTCAGCCTGCAAAGGTACGAATAAGCGAGCGAAAATGCAAATTTATTTGCGATTTTCCGAGCGAAAGTACCTAAGAGCGCAGCTCAAAGGTACGAATAAGCGAGCGAAAATGCAAATTTATTTGCGATTTTCGCTCGCTTATTGTTTATCCGCAATGGAAGTATTGGGTGACGAGTTTCTGTATTTCCTCAGAATAGCCTTCGATATTCTTGCGAAGTGTTTTGTCATCAAAGGCACGCAACTGGGCGATGATGCCGTCTATCATGGCGGGCGAGAACACGTTGCGCTCCTCGAACACCTTGCGCTGGCGCTCCAGACAGTCGGCACTGGCCACACACGAGTCAGGCAGTTGATCGAGGGTTGCCAAACGGTCGGCATTCTCAGCAGCATGGATGTTCATGTTGACATAGGTCTTCTCGGCTACTTCAAGGGCGTTCTGCATCTCGAAGCCATGACGACAAGCCACGCAGAGGCCTGCCAACAGCTGGTACAGGTCGGCACTGCCGTCGGGTGAGCGCATCTCTACCGTTTGTTTGATGCTTGTGTCGTAGTTGGTCTCAGGTTCCAGCGGGTTGGCAGCGTGACTCATATCCACATCGGCAGCCCATCCCAGCGGTACACGTACCAGCACCGAGCGGTTGCGGTCGCCCCAGCAGACGTTCGTGGGTGCCTCCTGATGGGGCACCAGACGGAAGTAGCTGGTAGGATTCTTATTGCCAAAGGCCGTAATCGAAGGTGCCAGGTCCATCATACCCGCAATCATCTTACGCGCACTCTCTGAGAGCACACCATTGGCCAGCATCTGGTTCTTGCCGTCTTTCATCATACGCATATGAATATGCAGACCGGAGCCCGCCTTACCCGTCGTGATTTTCGGAGCAAAAGTGACATCATAGCCCAGCTGATAGCCCAGGTTGCGGATAATCCATTTGGCGAGCATCAGCTGGTCGGCAGCCTGTTCAACGGGTACGGGCAGGAACTCTATCTCGTTCTGTTCGTAGTTCTTGCCGTTGAGGCTGAAGTTGCCTACCTCCGAGTGGCCGTATTTGATTTGTCCGCCAGCCTGTGCGATATACTGCATGCACTGCGTGCGGAACTCATTGGCCTTGGCGTACGGTGCCGACTCGTGATAACCCTTTTGGTCTTGTGCAGGAAACACCTCCTCATCGTCGCTGATAACATAGTATTCCAGCTCGCCCATGGCCTGATACTCCATACCCGTCACCTCGCGGAAGGCCTCAGCAGCCTTGTGCAGCGTATATTCGGGCGATGACTCCAGCGGGTTGCCGTCCTTGTCGAAATACGAACAGAGCAGTGACACGGTAGGTATCTCGGCAAAGGGGTCGATGAATGCCGTGCGGAATCGTGGCAACACGTAGAGGTCGCTCGATCCGGCTTGGATGAACGAGAAGAGGCTTGATCCGTCCACGCGCTCTCCACAGGTCAGTATGGTGTCCAGATACGCCAGGTCGTTGATGACGAAGTTCAGCGTCTTCAGTTTCCCGTCGCCGCCCGGATACATGAAGTTCACCATGCGGATGCCGTTTTTCACAATGTAGTTGATGATGTCAGTCTTTGTAAATTCTGCCGATGGCTTCTGCAGTGCCACCACGATGGGGTTGGCATTGAGAATCAGGTGTTCGTTGTTAATCATATTTCTTTGGCTTTTAGGTTTGAAGTTTGCACATTTTTTGCAAAGATAAACAAAAAATATGATATCTGCAAGTGCTGTGCAGAATATATTTTATTTCGTAAGTGCGAAATGAGTAATTGCTGTTTGGAAAGAAGAAAAAGGACATCAATTGATGCCCTTTTTCAATGCTTGATATCGGAGTAGTGCTTCTATGTAATAGTAGTCAGCATAGATGATACTGGCATCGCTAATAATACTTTTTTCATACCTTTTTAAGTCTTTTCTTTATACTACGATTCTCAGACTGGTATTACTTAAAAAACATGCGAACAATCGTTGTGCATTTTCCATATTTGTTTTTCTCTATTTATCTGTCAATCTGTCATTATGCCACGCAACTGACTGCAAGGTAGTCAGTTGCGTCATGACAGATTGTATGACAGATTGAAGGATTATCGCTCGCGCACCCAGTATTTCGTCAGGGTCGTCGCCAGCCAGCTCGGCGGCCTGCAGTGCGGCCTCTTTGTACAGCTGCTCATACTCCATATACAGGTCGTAGTCGTGCTGCAACTGGACTTTGGCATCGGGCTTCCCTGGGAGTGCGGCAGCAGGCTGGGGCAGGGCGGCAATGCGGAAGGCGGTGGCTGCTGCCCGTAAAGGCGGCCAGCGTGGTGGGCATGTTGCCGACCAGCAGTTTT
>CAMKTS010000023.1 GCA_946415755.1 uncultured Prevotella sp.
TTCCAAAGGTGCCCTCAGGCCGATTGGTAACCGGCCCATATAGAGTGCAAAGGCATAAGGGCGCTTGACTGGGAGGGAGACATCCCGAGCAGGCAGGAAACTGGGGCTTAGTGATCCGGTGCAAGTGTATGGAAACTGCATCGCTCAAAGGATAAAAGGTACTCCGGGGATAACAGGCTGATCCCCCCCAAGAGCTCATATCGACGGGGTGGTTTGGCACCTCGATGTCGGCTCGTCACATCCTGGGGCTGGAGAAGGTCCCAAGGGTTGGGCTGTTCGCCCATTAAAGTGGCACGCGAGCTGGGTTCAGAACGTCGTGAGACAGTTCGGTCTCTATCTATCGTGGGCGCAGGAGTTTTGCGTGGTTCGGCCACTAGTACGAGAGGACCGTGGTTGACAGACCTCCGGTATGCCGGTTGTGCCGCCAGGTGCACCGCCGGGTATCCGCGTCTGGTATGGATAAGCGCTGAAAGCATCTAAGTGCGAAGCCTTCCGCAAGATGAGAACTCCATTGAGGGTCGTCCGAGACGAGGACGTCGATAGGGTGCAGGTGTAAAGACGGCGACGTCAAAGCCGAGCACTACTAATTGCCCGAATGCTTTCGCCCTGCTCAGGATTAATTAGTAATTAGTAATGAGTAATTAGTAATTATGATTTGCTGGTTGCGCAGTTGAATCCCTGACATGAAGCGTTGTATTTTCAGGTGTTGGTACTGATTCAATCGAAGGTTTTGCTTGTGGAGATTGTCACCTTATACGGTTAGTAGGTGGGTGTATTCAGCGGTATGCAGAATGGTATGCGGTAATCATCATTACTAATTACTCATTACTAATTACTCATTACGAAGGATTACCCATTACTAATTCGAAGATTTATCAGGTGGTTATTGCGGCGGGGTCCCACCTCTTCCCATTCCGAACAGAGAAGTTAAGCCCGCCTGCGCCGATGGTACTGCAATGCAATGCGGGAGAGTAGGAGGCCGCCACTTTTCATGACGAGGACTGTAGCCCGGTACAGGGCTGCGGTCCTCTCTTTTTTTTGTGGTTGATGTCTGACAGCTATCTCAAAATGTAATTTTCCCGGTGTGTCATTCAATATTAAAAGAACAAATTTTCGACAATTTTTTATACGATATTTGAAATTTTTGTGTATATTTGCAGCGCGATTCTTGTTGTCGAATTGATTAGCCAATAATTAAGCAACTTAAAAACTTATGGATATGAAAAGAATTGTTTCCCTTATGATTGCTCTTCTGGCGATAGTCGCCGGGGCGAGTGCAGATGACCGTACAAAGATTTCCTTAGTAGAAGCTACGAGTAAAAACTTTGATGCCATTCCTCAGCTTGGTGACCCGATAAGGGACCCAACCTTTATCGTAACAACAGGTGGACCAGCCTATTTCGATAATCATACTAATATGCGTGCTTGGGAGAAACTGGTTGACGGCCAGTGGAAGAGTGTCAGAAATAATGACACTTTCACTGAAGGTTCCTGGCGTTATTGGACTTATGTGACCATAGACCATACCACAGACCCCGACAATGCGTTTGTGCTGGATAAAAGTGCCTTAATAAAGGTAAATGGAATACAGTGGAAAATCTATGCGGTTAGTATATACGATGATAACTCAAGGATGCGTATTGTTTCTCCTACAATTACCTTAACCAGAAGTAAGGTTTCTTTGGTAGAAGCTACGAGTAAAAACCTGGATGCCATTCCTCAGCTTGGTGACCCGATAAGTTACCCAACCTTTATCGTAACAACAGGTGCACCAGCCTATTTCGATAATCATACTAATATGCGTAATTGGCAGAAACTGGTTGACGGCCAGTGGAAGAGTGTCAGAAATGACACTTTCACTGAAGGTTCCTGGCGTTATTCGGCTAATGTGACCATAGACCATACCACAGACCCCGACAATGCGTTTGTGCTGGATAAAAGTGCCTTAATAAAGGTAAATGGAATACAGTGGAATATCAATGGGGTTAGTACATACGATGATTACTCAACGATGCATATTGTTTCTCCTACGTTTATTGTAGATTCCAGAAATAAGATAACCCAGGTGGAAGGCAAGAGCACAGACCTGACGACCATTCCTATATATGGCGGGCCGCTGACCATGCCTACGATTACCCAGGAATCGGGTGCACCAGCCTATTTTAATATAAATAATAGCTATTGGCAGAAGCAGGTTGACGGCGAATGGAAGGTTTTCACAAGCGGCACTTTCACGGAGGGTACCTGGCGTTTATTATGTGAGGTGAGAATAGACAATACGACCGATCCCGACCATCAGTATATGTTGTCCAGGAATACCACCGTAAAGGTCAACGGAACAGAGTGGGAAAGAGGTGCTTATTCTTGTAGTGATAATTTCTCATATCTGTGGCTTAGCTCTCCTGAAATAGGAGTAGATTTCGTAGATCTTCGTACAAAGATTACCTCGGTGGTTGGTTCAAGTTCAGACCTGACAACCATCCCTGTTGCAGGTGAACCTGTGACGACGAAGCCAACGATTACTGTGGAATCGGGTGCACCAGCCTATTTTAATATCAACGATAAAAATGGCTGGTGGTATAAGAAAGTTGACGGTGAATGGAAGCAAGTCACAAGCGGCACTTTCACGGAGGGCACCTGGCGTTTCACTTGTTATGTGAGAATAAACTATACGACCGATCCTGACAATCAGTATATGTTGTCCAGGAATACCACCGTAAAGGTCAACGGAACAGAGTGGGAAAGAGAAGCTTATGATTATAATGATAATTTCACAGATCTGAGGCTTCACTCTCCAGAAATGGAAGTTGTCTTTAATGAAAACCGCTCAAAGATTGCTACGGTGCAAGGCTCCAGTTCTGACTTCGCTAACATTCCTGTGTTAGGCGGACCGCTGACGAAGCCCACCATCGACTCAGAATCGGGCTATACCTATTTCGATATCAACAATTATAATGGCTGGTGGCAGAAGAAGGTTAACGGCCAGTGGCAGGATGTCAAGAGCGGCACCTTCAGTGAGGGCAGCTGGCGCTTTAAGTGTCAAGTAAGGATTGACAACACTACTGACCCCGACAATGAGCATGTCTTGGCCGACGATGTCAAAGTAAGGGTGAATGGAATGATATGGGGAAAAGGATCGGTGATTACCGACTATAAATATTCATTCGTAGCGGTTTACTCCCCGGCCATTGAATTGTCAGAGGAACTGGTGCGCACGGAGGTTTGCATGGTAGAGGCCACATGTCCATTCCTGACAACCATTCCACGGAAGGGGGAACCGGTGACAAAGAAGCCCACGATTACTGTGAAATCGGGTGCCCCCGCCTTTTTCAACATCGACGAGTATAACGGCTGGTGGCAGAAGAAGATTGACGGCCAGTGGCAGGATGTTCAGGAAGGTGTATTCGACGCAGGTAGCTGGCGCTTCTGCTGTCAGGTGAGAATAGATAGCAGCACAGACCCCGATAATAAGTATGTATTGTCTGACGACCTTGGTGTCATGGTGAATGGAACCTTGTGGGGAAGACAAAGCCTCCAAGTGCAAGATACCTATTCATACGTATTCGTTACCTCCCAATCAATAGATGTGGAAGAGACGAGGAGATTTGAATGGTATGGCGAAAACGGCATAGCCAGAGTTGAGACAGGGTTCGGTGACGGTACCAACGACGAAGGAGTCTGGTATGCCAGTAATGACGGCTCGTCGTATGTGGAATGGGATTGTGAAGAGACAACAGGAGACTATCCAGATAACGAGCTTGTCCAGGCGTATGGCGGCATCAGCGGTACGGCTGTGCTTAACGGTAGTAATCCGGAACAGGATCCGTTTGTCGATATCTGTTTCGAAGTTGTCGGCCCAGCCTCCGTCGCCGATGTCTCAGAATGGGGCGGTATTGCCATTGCCTATACGAGCGATGTGGCCCCCATCCTTGAACTCGGCTTAGAACCGACTGTGGAAATGAATATGGACTACGCCCGCCCGCAGGTGAAGCTTCCTGCATCGCCTATTAGCACTACCTTCGTGCGATTAGACTGGAGTGACTTTGAGCTGCCCGACTGGTACACGGGTTTCGAAGAGATGAGTGGTGCTGAAGCCGCCCAGCAACTTTGTACCGTCAGGTTCAAGGTTCAAGGGGCAACGGATAATCGCTACCACTTTAATATTGTTGCCATCGGGTCTCGCGATATGTCGAATAATGGCAGCCTGCCGGAGTCGGATCTTGAGAAGTGTGCTACGCCGACCATCACATACAAAGACGGAAAGCTGGCATTCGATTGTGAGACGGAAGGAGTTCAGTTCGTTTATAGGATCACTGCTGTAGATAGCCAAGACGGCAATAGTAACAACGTCAGCTTGACGGGTGTCTATCGCGTGGACGTCTATGCAACGAAGAATGGCATGTCAAACTCTGACACAGCCACAGAGGAAATTAAACTGGGAGACGGTGGCGGCATCGGTGACGTGAACGGCGACGGCGTGGTAGACGTGGCCGACGTGGTGGCTGTGGTGAATATCATCCTGCATGGGGAGGCACAGAGCAGCCCTGAGGTGCAGGCTCGCGCCCGCGAATATCTCAAGGCGCACGGCTTCATCGTACCATAATGAACGATCTGACGCTAAGGTGTTCGCCAGTTCCTGTCCGTGGGGACTGGCGAATGTTTTTAATATGTACCCCAACGGCAGTCATGACTTACAAGACTGCAAAAATCCTACTTTTCCTGCACTGACCACTGAGTATCAGGATTTTACGCAGATTTTCCTACACTGGATCCTACACTGGATCCTACACTGAATCCTGCACTGAATCCTGCACTGTATTGTGAAGTGCGCGAATGATGATGGTTATTGATGTTTATATATCCCAACTATTCCCAAGATTTTTCCCATGCGATGGGATTTTTGTGAGGAGGCCACTCACGGAATTGAGGAGGCCACTCACGGTCGTGAGGAGGCTCTTCACGGGAATAAGTAGGCCACTTACGAAAGTAAGTAAGCCATTTACAAAAATAAGTAAGCCACTTACAAAAGTAAGTAAGCCATTTACAAAAATAAGTAAGCCACTTACAAAAGTAAGTAAGCCACTTACAAAAGTAAGTAAGCCACTTACGATG
Organism: uncultured Prevotella sp.; assembly: GCA_946415755.1. Taxonomy (GTDB): domain Bacteria; phylum Bacteroidota; class Bacteroidia; order Bacteroidales; family Bacteroidaceae; genus Prevotella. Next base: position 5,113 of record CAMKTS010000023.1, read on the forward strand.
GCACTGTACTTGTTGAAGATTATTCCAGTGTAGGATTCAGTGCAGGATTCAGTGTGGGTTTTCTGACAGTAAGTGCCTGATACTCAGCGGTCAGTGCAGGAAATGTAGGATATTTGTTTTTTCCCCAGTACACCTCACACAGCTCCTTGGGGATATCAAGGCGATGGCTTCATCAATGGCGAATGAAATCTTGATTCATGTTAAGAAATTGGTTAGGTATGTTATAATTTGTCATTATAGTTGCCTGTTTTGGGATAAATGCGTACCTTTGTGCGCGATAACAATAGCATGGCGGCTGAATGTCTCGTGGTGAGACGGCTGTGCTTAAACGGATAACACAATGAAAAAATTAGCTAAGATTGCATGTCTGACATGCATGATTTTGATGTTAGTTCCCATTCATGCTTCGGCAGGGACTAAAGGAAAGCAAAGCTCACGATTCGACTGGAATCCCGTTATCGATGCGATTATCGAGGTGGAGAGCGAAGGTAAGGCTGATGCCGTAGACAAGAGCGGCAAGTCGTGCGGTATCATGCAGATTACCCCGATACTGGTGGAGGAGTGCAACCGCATACTGGAGCTGAAGAACAATGGCAAGCGCTACACGATGAAGGACCGTTTCAGCGTCCGGAAATCGAAGGAGATGTTTCTGTTGTACCAGTCGTTTTACAACCCCAAGAACAACGTTGAGCAGGCCATCCGCTCGTGGAACGGTGGCATGGGCTACACGAAGAGGGGCACTCAAAAGTATTTTGAGAAAGTGATGAGCAAAATGAAGTAGAAAGTTTATTTCATTCATTCTGATAGAAGTACAGGTCTTCAAAGGATTTGTACTTCTTTTTTTTATTGTCGGCATAAAAATGAAAAAAGTCCGATGGTTTCGGACTTCTCTCTGAGTTGCGGAGGCAGGACTCGAACATGCGACCTCCAGGTTATGAGCCTGGCGAGCTACCAACTGCTCCACTCCGCGATATTTTTCTTTAGCGGGTGCAAAGGTACAACTATTTTCTGAATTATGCAAATGTTTTCGTGAAAAATAACCAAAAATTGGTATTTTACTATGTTTTATTACATTTTAGCACGAAAAAGTTTGGCTGTTTGCAAAGTATTTCCTAATTTTGCACACGCTAATAGCAATGTGCAATAATTAGTCAAACAGTAAGATAGTAACGATGTCGATATCTAAAACACGCCAGAAATTAGTGGATGTGGCTCGCCAGCTCTTTGCAAAGAACGGTCTGGAGAGCACCACTATGAACGATATTGCCCTTGCTTCGGGTAAGGGGCGTCGCACGCTGTATACCTATTTCAAATCCAAGGAGGATATCTACTATGCCGTGATAGAAAGCGAGTTGGAGCGTCTTTCCGACCAGTTGGATGAGGTGGCATTGAAGAAGATTCCCCCACAGGAGAAGATTATTGAACTCATCTACCTTCATCTGAGTATGATTCGCGAGACGGTGGTGCGCAACGGTAACCTGCGTGCTGAGTTCTTCCGTAATATTTGGATGGTCGAGAAGGTTCGCAAGAACTTTGACGATGCGGAGATTGAACTGTTCCGCAAGGTGTTCCGAGAAGGCAAGGAGGATGGCGAGTTTGATATTGACAATGTCGACCTCGTGGCCGATATAACGCATTATTGTATCAAGGGCCTTGAGGTGCCGTATATCTACGGCCGTATTGCTCATGGCATGACTGCCGAGGCCACGAAGCCTCAGGTGGCCAAGATTGTGTATAGCGCATTGGGTAAGCGCGTCAGGTATTGAGACATTTTATTTAATTTTTGATAGAAAAATGGGATTATTAGAAGGAAAGACAGCACTGATTACGGGTGCTGCACGCGGTATCGGAAAAGCTATCGCGCTGAAGTTTGCTGAAGAGGGTGCTAACATTGCTTTCACCGACTTGGAAGTGAACGAAGAAACCGAGAAAGAGATTGCTGCCAAGGGGGTAAAGGCAAAGAGCTATGCCTCGAATGCTGCCGATTTTGCACAGACGGAAGAGGTGGTGAAGGCTGTGAAGGAAGAGTTTGGCTCCATTGATATTCTGGTGAACAATGCCGGCATCACCAAGGATGGTCTGATGCTGCGCATGACCGAGCAGCAGTGGGATGCCGTGATTGCCGTCAACCTGAAGTCGGCTTTCAACTTCATCCATGCCTGTGTTCCCGTGATGATGCGCCAGCGTGGTGGCTCGATTATCAATATGGCCAGTGTCGTGGGTGTGCATGGCAATGCCGGACAGGCCAACTATGCCGCTTCGAAGGCTGGTCTTATCGCATTGGCAAAGAGTATTGGCCAGGAGATGGGACCGAAGGGCATCCGTGCCAACGCCATTGCCCCGGGCTTTATCGAGACGGCTATGACGGCCGCTCTTCCTGAAGAGGTTCGCAAGGAGTGGTGCAATAAGATTCCCCTGCGCCGTGGCGGTCAGGTAGAGGATATTGCCAACGTGGCCACCTTCCTGGCTTCGGATATGTCAAGCTATGTCAGTGGCCAGGTCATCCAAGTGGATGGTGGCATGAACATGTAGAAGGATAAGGAATTAAAAATGAAAAAGGAGTCCCAGGCGGGGCTCCTTTTCATTTCCTTATATGGGTGGAATATCAGATGTTGGGGGTGTCCCAGACTTTTGTCTGTGTGCAGGTGATGTTCTCTGAGAGACGTGCGATGCGCAGGGTAAAGTCTCCCTCTTCCAGCGTCCACCGTCCGTCGGCTCCCACGAAGGCGAGGTTCTTGGCAGGCAGCTTGAAGGTAACGGTCTTCTGCTCACCAGGCTCCAATGCAATCTTCGCGAAGTCGCGCAGCCGTTTGTTGTCGGGTACGATGCTCGCCACGAGGTCGCTGGAGTAGAGTAGCACAGCCTCCTTTCCAGCGCGGCTTCCCGTGTTCTTTACGTCTACGCTGACGGTGATGATGTCATCGGCGGTGAATGTTGCCGGGCTGACCTTCAGGTTGGCGTATTCAAAGTTGGTGTAGCTCAAGCCATAGCCGAAGGGCCATTGCAGGCTGACCTTTGCGTCATAGTTATATGCTCCCGCCATGGTGCCTACCTCTTCGCTCACCTTATAGTCGTAAGTATTCAGCGAGTTGATCTCGCGTGGGTAGGTGTAGGGCATCTTTGCTGAGAAGTTGGCATCGCCAGCCAGCAGGTTGGCCAGCGCATCACCACCGTAGTTGCCAGGAATCAAGATGTCTATTACGGCCTGTGCCAGCGGCTCGATGTCGGCAATCAGGCGCGGCCGTCCCTCATTCAGTACGAGGATGATGGGTTTCTGCGTTTTTGCCAGTGCCTTTACGAGGTTACGCTGGTTTTCGCTGAGCCACAGGTCTGAGAGGTTGCCGGGAGTCTCGGTATAGGAGTTCTCACCGATGCAGGCGATGATGACATCAGCCTGTGCAGCAGCAGCTACGGCTTTCTGTATCTCAGGTTGGTTTTCGTCGTAGTAGGCACCTTTCTCGTTGTAAGTCACGCCCTGTTCGAGGATGATGTTCTCCTTGCCATATTTGTTGCAGAGTGCCTCGTAGATGGTGTTGTATTTCTCTGCGAGATCCTCGGCTTTCGAACCCTGCCACGTATAGCTCCATCCGCCGTGCAGGCAACGCATCTGGTTAGCGTTGGGACCGGTGAGCAGAATCTTCTTCCCCTTGGTAAGAGGCAGGATGTTGCCCTCGTTCTTCAGCAGCACCTCGCTCTCTTCAGCAGCCTGCAAAGCCTTTTGGGCAAACTCGTCGCTGCCGAACTTCTCATAGCCTTTGCCGCCAGTATTAGGCTGGTCGAAGAGTCCGAGGCGGTATTTTGCACGCAGGATGCGGCGCACGGCATCGTCGATACGCGCCATCGACACCTTGCCCTCCTGTACCAGTTCCTTCAGCAGGATGCAGAAGTCTATGCTGTAGGGGTCCATCGACATGTCGATACCAGCGTTGACGGCTATGCGGATGGCATCCTTCTTGTCCTTGGCCACCTTCTCGCGCGTGTACAAATTATTAATATCAGCCCAGTCGGTCACCAGGAATCCGTCCCATTGCAGGTCTTCCTTCAGCCATTTTGTCAGGTATTCGTAGCTGGCATGCACGGGCACTCCGTTGATGGATGCAGAGTTCACCATTATGGTCAACGTACCGGCGAGGACAGCGGCCTTGAAGGGCTCGAAGTATTTTTCGCGCAGCATCTGCGGCGAGAGATAAGCCGGTGTGCGGTCTTTTCCCGTCCACGGTGCTCCGTAGGCAAAGTAGTGCTTCGTGCTCGTGCCTACGTGGTAGCGGTCGATGTGGTTGGGGTCATCACCTTGATAGCCCTTGATTTCTGCCACCACCATCTTGCTGTTCACGATGGCATCCTCGCCGAAACTCTCCCAGACGCGCGGCCAGCGAGGGTCGCGGCTGAGGTCTACTACGGGATTATACACCCACGGGCAGTTAGCAGCACGGCTCTCGTAGGCCGTAATCTCCGTACCGATACGCGCCAGTTCGGTATCGAACGATGCGCCGAGGTTGATGGGCTGGGGGAAGAGTGTGCCGCCCTGTGTATAGGTCACGCCGTGGTTATGGTCGAGTCCGTAGATGTCGGGGATGCCGATATATTTCATCGACTTCTCCTGGATGAGCCGTATCCACTGCTGCCACTGTTCCACCGTAGCAGCTCTGGTGCCGGGGGCATTCAGTATAGACCCCACCTTCCACTTGGAGATGCAGGTGTCGAGCATCGTCTCATTGAGTTGCCACTTGTGTGTTGCGTCATACTTACCCATGATGTCGAGGTTCAGCTCGAGCATTTGTCCGATTTTCTCGTCGAGCGTCATCTTGGCAAGGGTTTTCTCAATCTTGGCTTCCATCTTCGCATCGCGTGGAATGGCGGGCTTCTGTGCTCCTGCGCTCATGGCAGTAAACAGCAGAAGGGCTGTCAATAGGGGCTGTTTCATATCATTTGTAGTATTATTATTTGAAATTTGTGCAAAGTTACGATTTTTTTCGTAATTTTGCAAGCGTTATGCAAGTAATTTATGAGGACAACCATATTATCGTCGTGTCGAAAGCCAGTGGCGAGATCGTTCAAGGCGACAAGACGGGCGACGAGCCGTTGAGCGAAACAGTGAAGGCATACATCAAGGAGAAGTATGCCAAACCGGGGGCTGTGTTCCTGGGGGTCGTCCACCGTCTGGACCGCCCTGTTTCCGGTCTGGTAGTGTTTGCCCGCACGTCGAAGGCTCTCTCCCGTCTGAATGAGATGTTCCGCAGGGGTGAGGTTCACAAAACCTACTGGGCCATTGTGGAAATGAGAAAGGAGAAAGGAGAAATGTGGAGTGGGGCAGGCTTCGGGGATGGAGCGTGGCATACCTTGGAGCACTGGCTGACGCGCAACGAGCAGCAGAACAAGTCGTATGCCCACGACCGTGAGGTGCCAGGCTCCAAGAAGGCCGTGCTGCGCTGTCGCATGCTGGCTGCCGGCGAGCGTTATGCGCTGTTGGAGGTACAGCTGATGACGGGTCGCCATCACCAGATACGCTGTCAGCTGTCGGCGATGGGCTGTCCTATCCGGGGCGACTTGAAATATGGTGCCAGGCGCAGCAATGCCGACGGCAGCATCTCGCTGCTGGCGCGTCAGATAGCCTTTACACACCCGGTTTCGAAGCAGGAAATCGTCGTGGAGTCCCCCCTTCCAGAAGATAATTTGTGGGAAAAATTAAAAAAATCGGTAAAATAATTCCGTATTTCCTTTTTTTCCCCTATTTTTGCAGGTGATATGCAATAGCAAGTGCGATGAAGAAAGCCATTTGGTGGATACTGGGTATTCTGCTGAGTCCCGTACTACTGTTTGTCATACTGACCATTCTGCTTTATCTGCCGCCTGTACAGAACTGGGCTGTAGATAAGCTGGCTGCTATTGCTTCCGAGAAGACGGGCATGTCGATTACCGTGGGTCATGTGCGCCTGTCGTTCCCCTTAGACTTGTCGGTCAGCGATTTCCGCGTCCTTCAGCGCGACACGTTGACTGCACAGACGGACACTGTTGCCGACGTGCAGCACATGGTGGTCGACGTGCAGTTGCTGCCGCTCTTCCAGAGCCGTGTGGTCATCAACGAGCTGGAGGTGACCAATACCCGTCTGAACACCAATGGCTTCATCGATGCCGCCAAGGTGAAGGGCGACTTCCAGCGGCTGTATCTGCAGAGCCGTGGCATCGACCTTGACCGTCAGACCGTGCAGCTGAATGGTGCCCGACTGGAATGTGCCCGTCTTGACATCGCCATGAACGACTCCGTTCCTGAAGACACCACCACTACTGACAACCATTGGAAGATCCTGGCCGACAGCCTGACTGTCATCCAGGGCGATGTCACCTTCCATACGCCTGGCGATACAATGAGCGTCCATGCCCTGATGGGGCATCTCGTGGCTCGTCAGGCCGATATCGATTTAGGTACAGAGACCTATCGCGTGGGGAGCGTAGACCTTGCAGATGGCACTCTACGCTATGATCAAAACTTTGAATCTCCTATTGAAGGACTAGATTTTAATCATCTGGGTTTTAGTGATATACGAATTGGTGTTGATTCCATTTATTACCACGATCCTATGCTGCGTCTCTATATGCGCCATGTGGCCATGAAGGAACAGAGCGGTCTGGAAGTCAGCGATCTGTCGGGTAGGGTGGTAATGGATAACGGTAGCGTCAAGCTGCCCCGTTTCCGTCTGAAGACCCCCACCAGCGATGTCTATATGGAACTTGACATGCCGCTGAACCTCATGGATGCAGCCAATACCGACAAGTTGCGCCTCCGTCTGGATGCACAGTTGGGCCGTGACGATGTGCTGCGCTTCATGAATGGTCTGCCGCAGGGTGTTCGCGACCGCTGGCCGCACTATCCGCTGAACATCAAGGGCGTGGCCCGTGGCAATATGGACTTCGTGGAGTTCAGCGAGTTGGCGGTAGACCTTCCTACGGCTTTCCATGCCACGGCTACGGGCTTTGTTGCCAATTTGAACGATATGGACCGTCTGCGTGCCGACGTGCAGCTGAAGGCTGAGACCCAGCAGCTGGACTTTCTGATGGCCGCCCTGCCGCGTGACGTGCAGCGCGACTACCGCATTCCCGCCGGCATCCGTGTCGATGGTCGTTTGAAGGCCGATGGCCCACAATACTTTGCCGACCTCACTGCCCGCGAGGGCAGGGGAACGGTCAGGGCCAAGGGCAGCTACGACCGCCGAGCCTCGCGCTATGATGCCAAGGTTCAGGTGCGCGATTTGAACCTGCACCGTTTCATGCCCCATGAGTCCCTGTATGCTGTCTCTGCCGACATCACCGCCAAGGGTCAGGGCACCGACATCTTCTCGCCCCGTACCACGCTGGTGGCCGATGCCAAGATAGGGCATCTGCGCTATGACCGGTGGACCTTGAGCAACATCACCGCACAGGCCGATGTCCGCAACGGCCGTGCCCATGCCGACGTGGTGAGCCACAACTCTCTGCTGAATGGGGCTGTCAATATCGATGCGCTGATGCAGCGACAGAAGTTCGATGCTACAGTAATAGCTGATATCAACAAGGCCGATCTCTACGCCCTGGGACTCATGGACAATCCGCTCACCGTGGCTCTTTGCGGTCATGTCGACGTCAGCTCCGACCTGCAGCTCTCCCACCGTGCCAGCGGTCTCTTCAGCGACCTCACCATCCGCGACTCTGCCAAGGTGTACCGTCCTGAAGACATCGGCTTGCTGCTGAATATGCGCCCGGACACCGTCTATGCCCGCATGCAGAGCGGCGACTTCATTGTGAAGCTCGATGCCGACGGCGACTACGAGCAGCTGTTGCGGCAGTTGACAATGCTGGGCGACTCCATCAGCTACCAGATTGACCATAACACCATTGACCAGCCCGCCCTGCGCCGTCTGCTGCCTACGATGAAGGTCCATGTGGAGAGCCGACAGGACAACCCCGTGGCCAATCTGCTGAAGAGTGGCCTGGGTGTCAGCTTTAAGGACCTCTATTTCGACATGTCATCATCGGTGGCCAACGGACTCAACGGCGACGGCCATATCCATTCGCTCCTGGTGCAGGACATCCGTCTGGATACCATCAGCTTCCGCCTGACGCAGCGTGCCGAACGCCTGTCGTTTGGCGGACAGATACGTAACAACAAGAAGAATCCGCAGTTCGTATTCAACGCCCTCTTCGACGGTGTGCTCCAGGAGCATGGAGCCACGATGGGGGTGCGCTACTACGATTCGGAGGGCAAGATGGGTGCCCGCATCGGTGCCCAGGCAGAGATGGTCGACAGCGGCATCAATGTCCGTCTGGTCCCCGAGCGTCCTACGCTGGGCTATAAGCTGTTCAACCTCAACCCGGACAACTACCTCTTCTACGGCAGAAACAACCGTGTCAGGGCCAACGTCGACTTGGTGGCCGACGATGGTACGGGCGTGAAAATCTACTCCGACGACCGCGATGCCACGGCCTTGCAGGACATCACCGTCAGCCTGAACCGCTTCAATCTTGACGAGATAACCTCTGTGATACCCTATGTACCACGCATGACCGGCACCCTCTACGGCGACTACCACCTGGTGCAGGATGCCGAGGGTCATCTCTCCGTGGTGAGCGACATGTCTGTCCGCGATATGACCTACGAGCGCAGCCCCATCGGCAATGTCAGTACCGAGTTGGTCTACCTGCAGAAGGAGAACGATGCCCATGCCGTCGAGGCCCGCCTGCTGAAGGACGATGTGGAGATTGGCCTGCTCACAGGCACCTACTACCATCATCAGACCTCTACCGACGGGGATGGAGTGACCACCGTGGGCGATGTCATCGATGCCCGTTTCCTGATGGAGCGCATGCCCCTGTCGCTCGTCAACGGTTTCGTTCCCAACCAGCTCTTCGGCCTGCAGGGCTATGGCGAGGGTGAGCTGACCATCAAGGGCGACCTTTCCAAACCCCGTGTGAATGGTGAGGTGCTGCTCGACTCCTCCTATCTGGAGAGCATTCCGTATGGCGTGAAGCTGCGTTTCGACGATGACCCCGTGCGCATTGTCGACTCCAACCTGCTGCTAGAGAACTTCACCGTGTATTCGCGCAACGAAAATCCGCTGAACATCCAAGGCAGCATCAACTTTGCCGACCCTGAGAAGATAATGCTCAACGTGCGTATGCGGGCGGAGAACTACCAGCTCATCGGTGCCAAGGAAACACCGACGAGCATCGCCTACGGCAAGGCCTTCGTCAATCTCTTTGCCTCCGTGCGCGGACCGCTCGACAATCTCGTCATGCGTGGCAAGCTTGATGTGCTGGGTACCACCGACATGGGCTATGTGCTGCGCGACAGTCCGCTGTCTACCGACAACCAGCTCGACGAACTGGTGAAATTCAAGGACTTCAGCGACACTACGCAGATTGTCGTGGAGCGGCCGTCGCTTACCGGCTTGCGGATGGATATGACGGTCGACATCTCGAAGGGTGCCCATGTCATGGCCTACCTCAATGCCGACCACTCCAACTATATTGACCTGATGGGCGGCGGTACGCTGCGCCTGCAGTACAATCCTGCCGACAACCTGCGGCTGACAGGCCGCTACACGCTGTCGAACGGCGAGATGAAATACTCGCTGCCCGTCATCCCGCTGAAGACGTTCACCATCCAGGACGGCTCCTATATCGAGTTTACCGGCGAGCCGATGAACCCCACGCTCAACATCGTGGCAACGGAACGCACCAAGGCTACCGTGTCGAACAATGGCGGGGTAGGGCGCTCGGTGGAGTTTGACTGTGGTGTCATCATCACCCGCACCCTCAACGACATGGGCCTGGAGTTCACGCTTGATGCCCCAGAGGATTTGCAGCTGCACAGCGAGTTGCAGGCCATGAGCGTCGAACAGCGCGGCAAGCTGGCCGTCTCGATGCTCACCACGGGCATGTACCTCACCGACGGCAGCACCGGCTCGTTCTCGATGAACTCTGCTCTCAGCTCGTTCCTCAACTCCGAGATCAATAGTATCACAGGCAATGCCCTGCGCACCCTCGACCTTTCGTTTGGCATGGACAACACCACCGATGCCAGCGGACAGACGCATACCGACTATTCGTTCAAGTTTGCCAAGCGGTTCCTCAACAACCGCCTCAAGGTGGCCGTGGGCGGTCTGGTAACTTCTGGCGGAGCCTATCAGCAGCGCAACAACTCGTTCTTCGACAACGTGTCGCTCGAATACCGCCTCGACGACTCGGCCAACAAGTATATCACCCTCTTCTTCGAGAACAACTCCTACGACTGGCTCGACGGCTACACGCAGAAGTATGGCGGCGGCTTCATCTGGAGGCGCACGCTGGAGCGCTTCACCGATATCTTCCGCTTCAAGGAGCCGAAGACTACGCTGCGCTCGCCGGGCCTTCTGAAATCTACGAATACTCCGAATACTCAGAGTGTTCCGTCATCCACTCCCGACTCATTAAGTAACCCCAAGTAAGCATGCACACGATGACCTCACGCCGCAAGTCGCATCTCCCGTCATTCCCTTTGTTCCTGCCCACGGCAGTGCTTGGGTGGGCACTCCTGCTACTCACCTCCTGCTCCATGACCAAGGACATCCCCGCCAGCGACCAGCTCTTCGTCGGTCTGGAAAAGATCGTCTACGAGAACTACGAACCGGGCGACCACTTCACGGCTACGAAGACAGAGGTGGAGGCTGCCCTGGCCACGGCTCCCAACGGTTCTCTTTTCGGCAGCAGCTATTACCGAATTCCCTTCTCGTGGGGCGTGGCGGTATGGAACAAGTATGCCGACAAGGATACGGGCTTTGCCCGCTGGATGACGAAGACGTTTGGCAAGCAGCCCGTGCTCATGTCGTGGGTCAATCCTGAATTGCGCGCCTCTGTAGCACAGTCGGTATTGCGCAACAACGGCTACTTCGGTGGACGTGTAAGCTATCAGAATGTGCCTCGCAAGAATCCCAAGACGGCCAAGATCCGCTATACCGTCAACCCCGGCCGCCTGTACACTATTGACACAGTGGGCTACTACGGTTTCCCTGCCGAGGCCGACAGCATCATACGTGCCACGCTCCCCACCGCCTACATCCGACAGGGTGATGCCTTCTCTACGGCCAGCCTCGATGCCGAGCGCAACCGCGTCAGCGGACTGCTGCGCAACCAGGGCTACTACTATTACCAGCCGGCCTACGCCTCCTTCCTTGCCGACACCTTCCAGGTCGACGGCAAGGCACAGCTGCGTTTCCAGCTGGCCGACGATGTGCCTGCGGCCGCCAAACACAAGTGGTACATCGGCCGCATCGCCATCAATATGAAGAAACAGATGATGGAGCAACCCACTGACTCCCTTCGCGGCCGCTTCTTCACCATCCGCTATTCCGGCAAGAAGCCCCCTATCCGTCCCCGTGTGCTGATGGCCGACCTCAAGTTGCGCCCCCGCCAGCCCTATAGCTATGCCAATTACGTGTCGACGGCCAGTAAGCTCAATGCGATGGGGCTCTTCTCGATGACCGACTTCAGCTTTACGCCGCGCGACACCACAGCCCTTTGCGATACCCTCGACCTGACGCTCAACTGCGTCTTCGACAAGCCGTGGGACTTCTATATCGAGACCGTCTTCAATGCACGCACCATCGGCCGCCTGGGGCCAGAGCTGCGCCTGGGTGTCACCCGTCGCAATGCCTTCCGTGGCGGCGAGAAAATCGACATCAGCCTGCATGGCTCCTATGAGTGGACCACCAGCGGCAGCTCGTCGATGAGCAGCTATGAGTATGGTGCCGATGCTTCCGTTGAATTTCCGCGGCTCATCGCCCCCTTTTACGGCGGCAACCGCATCTATCGCACCAAGGACGGCCGTCCGCGCCGTCGCATCTTCTACGGTACGCCCACTACGCTGGCCAAGTTCTCCGTCAATATCCTCCACCGTCCCAAATACTACCGGATGACGGTCTTCTCCGGCGAGTGGACCTATCGCTGGCAGAAGACCGTGAGGAGCCGCCATGAGTTGTCGCCGCTCACGGTGAAATACCAGTATATGAACCACCACACGGACGACTTCGAGCAGGTGATGCTGGCCAATCCCTACCTGCGCTCCACCATGCAGGACTACTTCATCCCAGAAATGCGCTATACCTATACCTTCACGAGCGCCCCCGGCCGTCTGCACCCCATCCGCTGGGAGACTACCGTGGCGCAGTCGGGCAATCTCACGTCGCTGGCCATGATGGCCTTTGGCAAGAAGTGGAGCGAGCGTGACAAGAAGCTCTTCAGCAATCCCTATTCGCAGTTCCTGAAACTGGAGACCGATTTCAGCAAGACGTGGACGCTCGGCAGCCATTCCCACCTCGTCGGCCATGTCAATGCCGGTATCGTGTGGGCCTTTGGCAATAGCCGCTGGCTCCCCAACAGCGAGTCGTTCTATGTGGGTGGAGCCAACAGCATCCGCGCCTTCTCCGTGCGCGAGATAGGTCCCGGCAGTTTTGCGGGACTCGCCGACAAGGCCACCTCCTATCTCGTCCAGAATGGCGACCTGAAGTTCGTCTGCAACCTTGAATACCGCCGCCGCCTGTTCGGCAGTCTCCATGCCGCCGTCTTCCTCGATGCCGGTAATGTGTGGAATCTCCGTGAGCCTGATGTCACCGAGACCACCGACGTTTCCGGTGTCACTGTCTACGGAGGAAAGTTCCAGCTGAAGAACATGCTGCGCGAGATGGCCGTCGGCACCGGCATCGGCCTGCGCTACGACCTCGACTTCCTCATACTGCGACTCGACTGGGGTATCGCCCTCCATGCTCCCTACGACACTGGCCGCTCGGGCTTCTACAATATCCCCAAATTCAGCAAGGGACATGCCCTCCACTTCGCCATCGGCTATCCCTTCTAAAAAAAATATACATTTTTCTTGCACAAGAGCAAGATTTTGATTACTTTTGCACACGGAGAGACGAATAGAACTACAAGATAAATACATCAAAGATTATTAAAAAATAGATTAAACGAGAATGAAACCGACATTATTTCTACTTGCAGCAGGCATGGGCAGCCGATATGGCGGCCTAAAGCAGCTGGACGGTCTGGGCCCCAATGGCGAGACCATTATGGACTATAGTATCTATGATGCCATACAGGCTGGATTCGGCAAGATAGTATGGGTAATCAGAAAGGACTTCGAAGAGCAGTTCCGCACGCAGATTCTCTCGAAATACGAAGACAAAATACCGTGTGAGCTGTGCTTCCAGGGGCTGGACGCGCTGCCAGAGGGCTTCAGCGTGCCGGAAGGCCGACAGAAACCGTGGGGTACCAACCACGCCGTGCTGATGGGAAAGGGCGTAATCAGGGAGCCGTTCTGCGTGATTAACTGCGACGACTTCTACAACCGTGATGCCTTCATGGTAATCGGCAAGTTCCTATCGGAACTGCCCGAAGGTGCCAGAAACCAGTATGCCATGGTGGGATTCCGCGTGGGCAACACGCTGAGTGAGAATGGTACCGTGGCCCGTGGCATCTGCTCGAAGGACGCTGCTGACTGTCTGACAACGGTGGTGGAGCGAACGGAGATTGTGCGCTGTGCTGCCGACGGCTCGAATGTCGGTGCCGCCACAGAGGCCATCCGCTACAAGGATGAGCAGGGACATTGGGTGGCCGTGGATGACAACACGCCGGTGTCGATGAACATGTGGGGCTTCACACCCGACTACTTCGAGTATTCGGAGGAGTATTTCAAGGAGTTCCTGGGCGACCCGAAGAACATGGAGAACCTCAAGGCCGAGTTCTTCATACCCCTGATGGTGAACAAGCTGATTGTCGAGAAGACAGCTTCGGTGAAGGTGCTCGACACCACGTCGAAGTGGTTTGGAGTGACCTATGCTGCCGACCGTGAAGACACCGTGAAGCGCATCGGACAGCTCGTGGCAGATGGCGTGTACCCCAACAAGCTCTTCTGAACTATGCTACAACCCGTGATGACAGAGAGGGAGTGCGAAATGTTGCGCTCCCTCATCAATGATGCGACAACCATCGTGTTGTGCTGTCACCAAAACCCCGACGGCGATGCCATCGGCTCGATGATGGGACTGGCAGAGGTGTTGCGCACGCAGGGAAAGGAACCCCTGATGGTGGCTCCCGACCAGTATCCTGACTATCTGCAATGGATGCCCAACTCCGAGAAGATTGTGCGCTACGATAAAAGGAAGGAATACGTGGACAATGTGTTGAAGATTGCCGACATCGTGTTTTGTCTGGACTTCAACACGCTGTCGCGCACGGCAGAAATGGAGGAGGTCCTGAGAAAATCGCCCGCACAGAAGGTGCTCATCGACCACCACCTGGATCCCGACGTGGAGGCCGTGCTGTCAATCAGCTATCCGGCCATGTCGTCGACCTGTGAGTTGGTGTTTCGCATCGTGTGGCAGCTGGGACTCTACGAACAGCAGGGCAAGCACTTCGCAGGACCTGTTTACTGCGGCATGATGACTGATACGGGGGCCTTCACCTTCAACTCGAATGCACCGGAGGTGTTCTACATCATCAGCCAGCTGCTCACCAAACGCATCGACAAGGACAGGATCTACCGTAACGTGTATCATAACTACAGCGAGCACCGGCTGAGGCTGGTGGGGCACGTGCTGTGCAATCGCTTAGTGGTTGACCAGCAGCACCACGCTTCATACTTCACGCTGACGGCAGAAGACCAGCAGCGCTTCCACTTCGTCAAGGGTGATTCAGAGGGCATCGTGAACATGCCGCTGCAAATCAAGGGGCTGAAACTCAGCATCTCGCTGCGTGAGGACAGGGAGAAAAAGAACCTGATATGGGTAAGCCTGAGGTCGGTAGACGACGTGCCCTGCAATGAGATGGCAATGCAGTTCTTCGAAGGCGGTGGCCACCTCCATGCTTCCGGAGGGCGCGTCCACGGTAGCATGGAGGATGCCGTGGAAACGGTGAAAAAGTGCATAGAAGCCTTTGCCGACACGTTAAAGTAGCATAAAAAACAACGTGTGCCTTATCGACTATAGCCCGTTGTTGGAAAAAAAGTAGTAATTTTGCTGCCGATAACAGAAAAAGCAGAAAAGAACATGAAGAAAACAACGTATACACTCTTGCTGGCCATCATGGCCCTGTGTAGCACCAGCTGTAGCAAAACCGAAACATATGCCGACCTGAAGGAAAAGGAGAGAGACGCCATCGCCAGGTTCATCTATGCCCAGGGCATACAGGTAATCAGCGAAGCACAGTTCATAGCGCAGGGCAATGTCACTGACCTCACGGCCAACCAGTTCGTGTACTTCGAGCGCAATGGCTGCTACATGCAGATTGTGAGAAAGGGATGCGGCAGCATGCTCGAGAACAACAAGACGGTGAACCTACTGTGCCGGTTCATGGAGAAGAACATCATGACCGACTCCGTGCTGGTGCGTAACGACCGCGTGAACTACATGTACAACAGCACCTACGGCACCTACGACACATCGACCTATCTGGACAAGATGACCGTTATGCGGACAGGGTCACAGTTTACGGCATCCTTTGTGCAGGGCATGATGTACCAGTATCATGGCTCGGCATCGGTACCGGCAGGATGGCTGGTGCCGCTGAACTACATCAACGTGGGACGCCCGGAAAACGACGGCGACGAGGTGTCGAAGGTGCGGCTCATCGTGCCACACTCGCAGGGTACGGCAGATGCTACGTCGAGCGTATACCCCTGCTACTATGAGATAACCTATGTGAAGGAAAAGTAAAAAGGCAGAAAAGTAAATCACTATGACATTAATCAAATCAATCTCCGGAATAAGGGGAACCATAGGTGGACCAACGGGTGACACGCTCAATCCACTGGATATCGTGAAGTTTACCACGGCGTATGCCATGTTTATCAGGAAAAACCTTTCCACCCCTGTCAAAGGAGGGGCTGCAGAGAACGACAACCGTAAGATGAACATTGTGGTGGGTCGCGACGGACGTATCTCGGGACCGATGGTTAGAGACGTGGTATGCGGCACGCTGGTGGGAATGGGCATCGACGTGACAGATATCGGCTATGCCTCGACTCCCACTACCGAATTGGCAGTACGCATGAGCGGAGCCGACGGTGGCATCATCATCACCGCATCCCATAACCCACGCCAGTGGAATGCCTTGAAGCTGCTGAACGGAGAGGGAGAGTTCCTCACAGCTGCCGACGGACAGGCCGTGCTGGACATGGCTGCACGCGAGGACTTCCACTATGCAGAGGTAGACCAGCTGGGGCATGTCACCATAGACAATAGCTATGACGACCGTCACGTGCAGGCCGTGCTCGACCTGAGGCTTGTCAATGCAGAGGCCATCAGAAAGGCTGGATTCCGCGTATGCGTAGACAGCATCAACTCGGTAGGAGGACTGATACTGCCCAAACTGCTGGATAAGCTGGGAGTGAGCTACTGCTTCCTGAACGGAGAGGTGACAGGCGACTTCGCACACAATCCGGAACCCTTGGAGAAAAACCTGAAGGGCATCATGGACGAGATGCGTACCGGCAAGTATGACCTGGGTATCGTGGTAGACCCCGACGTAGACCGACTGGCATTCATCAGCGAGGATGGCAGCATGTTTGGCGAGGAGTATACCCTGGTGAGCGTGGCAGACTATGTGCTGTCGGAAATGAGAAAAGAGAAAGGAGAAAAGGGAAGTGACGGACAGCCGCTCACTACCGTGTCGAACCTCAGTTCGACAAGGGCATTGAGGGATGTCACTGAGAAGTACGGCGGCAGCTACAGTGCTGCGGCTGTAGGCGAGGTGAACGTCACCACGAAGATGAAGGAGGTGGGAGCCGTCATCGGCGGCGAAGGCAATGGCGGAGTCATCTATCCCGAAAGCCACTATGGCCGCGATGCACTGGTGGGTATCGCCCTCTTCCTGACCTCATTGGCACAGAAGGGCTGCAAGGTGAGCGAGTTGCGCAACACATTCCCCGACTACCAGATTGCCAAGAACCGTATCGACCTTACACCGGAGACCAACGTTGATGCTATCCTGGTGAAGGTGAAGGAGATGTTTGCAAAGGACTCCTCGGCACAGGTTAACGACATTGACGGCGTGAAGATTGACTTCCCCGACAGCTGGGTACACCTGCGCAAGTCGAATACCGAGCCGATTATCCGCGTGTACAGCGAGGCTGCCACCATGGAGCGTGCCGATGAGCTGGGCAAGCAACTGATGAAGGTGGTGTACGACATGCAGTAAACATCATCACAATGAATTATGATAATAGCCGACCCCGCAGGGTCGGCTATTATCATGTATTTCTGGCCGATGTTATTCTTCCTGCTTGTAAATCAGCTCCTTGACGAGCGTCTTCATCTTGCCGTCCTTGAACGTGAGCACTACCTTGGAGATGGCCAAGTCGACCATGCCGTCGGGAACATTGATTTTGCTGTCGTTCCACGTCCACGACTTGGTTTCGAACATCTCAACAGGTCCCATTGCCCTCAGTTTGCCGGTCTTCTTCGTGTTACCGGCGGCATCCTTGATATTGAAGAAGACATCAATGCACTTGATGGCCTTCTTGTTCGTATTGGTATAGCTGAAATCGAAGAGCAACGTGTTGTCCATGAAGTCGAAACCCCAGCTGTCGACATAGCCCCACGGAGCCTTTGCGCTTACCTCTTCAGAGTGCTTGGTATAGTGCTCAGTATTGAAGGCGCGCACATAGTCAGGACTCAGATACGTGTTCTGGCTGAGACTGTCGCTGAAAATCTTCACATGATAGGTGTACTTGGAGTCATGGCGGAGCTTCGGGTTGATCATGCACAGGTGCATCTTCTGGTACTGGTAGCCCATGATGCCGTTGACTGTCTGCGTGTGGTAGATGGTGTCGTTGAAGATACCCTCGCAATGGATGGTAGGCTCATACACTTGATGGCCGCAGTCCGTACACTCCAAACCAATCTTGTTGACGGGAACCTTGTGCCAGTCGTGAGACTCGCGGTAGTTCAGGTCGACAGCCTTCTGGAAAGCCTTTTGGATGCTGTCCTGGCGAATCTTCTCCAAAGAGTCGCGCCTAATCTTGTCGACAGAGTCCTTACGGTGCTGGCGGATGGCATTGTTGAGCGACTCGAAGCGCTCCTCCAAAGCACGGGTGACGCGCGCCACCTCTTGGTCGACCTGCTCTTCCTCCAACATAGGAGCCAGTTTGCTGGTGCGATAAATCTTGGCATAGTCCTTGTTCAGCACAATCTGGTAGTTACCGCTCTCTGTCTGAACATACAGGTTGGAAGACTTCTTGTCGAAGCCATACATCGACACGACCTGGTCTACCCTGTCGACCAGTGCCCCGGCTTTCTTCTGGTAGAAGCCGTCGCTGCCTTTCTCGTAGGCTACGATGACTTTCCTGACCAAGGAGTTCGTATTGTCAAACTGTGCCAGACACGACATGCTGAGGAACATCAGCAAGAGTGTAAGAACGTTTTTTCTTATCATAGTTTCTGTCTCATTATACAAAAATCGCTGCAAAGTTATACAAAATATATTAAATAGAGCACATTTTTACCAAATTCTTACATTATTTAATAAAAAAGCCTCCCCAGTTGGGGAGGCAGAAATGTAGCGCGGAAGCCGCTCTGTCTTACTCGTAGTGGGTGTCGAGGTAAGTGACATGGGTGACGAGGTACTCCTCGATGCCATGTTTGCCGTCGGCACCACCGATACCACTCTTCTTCACACCGGCATGGAAGCCCTGCATGGCCTCGAAGTGCTCACGGTTGATGTAGGTCTCGCCAAACTCCAGCTCACGGGCCACACGGGCTGCAGTGTCGATATCCTTGGTGAAGACACTCGATGCCAGACCGTATTCGCAGTCGTTTGCCCACTGGATGGCCTGCTCGATGCCGTCGAACTCTACCAGAGGAATCACGGGACCAAACGTCTCCTCGTGGATGATATCCATGTCCTGTGTGCAGTTGTCCAAAACGGTGGCAGCATAGAAGTATCCTTTTGTGCCTACGCGTTTGCCGCCGCACAGCAACTTGGCACCCTGCTTGATGGCACGCTCTACTTTCTCGGTCACGCTCTCCAGGGCACGGGCCTCTACCAACGGACCCATGTCGACGGTATGATCCTGGCAGACATCGCCCACCTTGACGGCCGACATCTTCTCGACCAGTATCTTTGTGAATTCGGCTTTCACCTCCTTCTGTACATATACGCGCTCGGCATTGTTGCAA
The DNA here is from genome assembly GCA_946415755.1 of uncultured Prevotella sp. Taxonomy (GTDB): domain Bacteria; phylum Bacteroidota; class Bacteroidia; order Bacteroidales; family Bacteroidaceae; genus Prevotella. The sequence goes on from CAMKTS010000023.1 coordinate 24,297, forward strand.
ATCTGACCGTTGTTGCCGATACGGGAGTCGACAATCCACTGGGCAGCCTTCTCCAGGTCGGCATCCTTGCAGACGATGGCGGGAGCCTTGCCACCCAGTTCGAGGCTCACCTTCGTGATGTTCTTCGAAGCTGCGGCCATGATGCTCTCGCCGGCACCTACAGAACCTGTTACGCTGACGATGTCAATCTTGGGTGAGCCAGCCATCTCGTTGCCGATGACGCTGCCCTTACCCGTCACGATGTTGATGACACCCTTAGGCAGTCCCACCTTGTCGACCACTTCGCCGAATACGGTACAGTTCTCAGGAGTGAGCTGCGAGGGCTTGATGACGATGGTACAGCCGGCAATCAGCGCAGCACCGGCCTTACGGGCAATGAGGAAGAACGGGAAGTTCCACGGCAGGATGCCAGCCACCACGCCGATGGGTTTCTTTGAGAGGAAGATGGTCTCGTTAGGACGGTCGCTGGGGATAATCTCTCCCTCGATGTGGCGCGCGAAGGAGGCCATGTAGTCGAAATACTCGGCTGTCACGTCTACCTCGATGGTAGCCCATGTGATGGTCTTACCCTGTTCGCGCATGATGATGTCGATAAACTCCTCGCGACGTTCGCGAATACCATTGGCCAGCTTCTTCAGCCATCCGGCACGCTCAATGGCAGGTGTCTTGCCCCATGCCTTCTGGGCAGCACGGGCTGCATCCAGCGCACGGTTTACATCCTCGATGGTGCCGTTGGGCTGACGGGAGATGACTTCTTCCGTAGAGGGGTTCAACACATCAATCCATTGGCCGTTGCTGCTCTGGCAGAACTGGCCGTCAATGTACATTCTCAGGTCTTTCATACGTGTATCGTTTTTAGTTGTTAAGTAGTATTTTCGTTCCGCAAATGTACAAAAAAAAAAGGAGACAGCTATCAGCAGACCCCTATTTTTATGATTTATTATAGTTCAGCCTTGCTAACGGGCTTCTGGCGCTTGCTTTCCAGATAGATTTCAAGGCGTTTCTCCAACGGCATGTGGGCATACGTTTTCCATCCGGTGGCCTCTCCACCAGGCTGCAGATAGTTAAGGTCGTTCATGTGGGCGTAGGCCTCCATCTCGAAAGGGTTTAGCAGGTAACCGGCATTCCGAAGATGCTTGCGGTAGCGGCAACCCTTGAGCCAGAACACGAAGTAACACCAATAGAAACGGAGCCATGAGTCGTGTGTGGAGCGCGCCTGGTAGAGATGTATCATCTCATGGTTCTTCATATAGCTGAAGCGCTTGTTGAACGCTTCAGCCTCCTGGATGGAATGGGTGATGATGTGGCCGAAGAACGTCAGACCGTCGTAACCCTTCGGAATCCAGCGTGGCTTGCTCACAGCCTGCATGTCGGAGATGCGACTAGGACGTGCCGCTCGCAGCATCATCAGTAGGATATTCATATTTTATCCAAAGCCTGACGGATATCGGCCAGGATATCGTCGACATCCTCAATGCCTACGCTAAGACGGATAAGGTCGGGAGCGACACCGGCTTCGCGCAACTGCTCGTCGGAGAGCTGACGGTGGGTATGCGAGGCAGGATGCAGCACACAGGTGCGGGCATCGGCTACATGGGTCACGATGGCAATCATCTGTAGGGAGTCCATGAACTGGATGGCCGTTTCGCGCGTACCTTTCAGTCCGAAAGCGATGACACCGCAGGAACCGTCGGGCAGGTACTTCTCTGCCAGCACGTGGTTCTTGTCACTGGACAGTCCGCTATAGTGTACCCATGCCACACGGTTGTCGCCCTCCAGGAATTCTGCCACGCGTTGGGCATTCTGACAATGACGCTGCATGCGCAGGTGAAGGGTCTCCAGGCCGAGGTTCAGCAGGAACGAGTTCTGAGGAGAAGGGATGCTGCCCAGGTCACGCATCAGCTGGGCCACGAGTTTGGTGATGAAGGCCATCTTTCCGAATTTCTTGGTATAGGTGAGGCCGTGGTATGACTCGTCGGGAGTGCAGAGACCAGGGAACTTCTCTTGGCCCGACGGAGAACCCTCGGGAGTAGTGGCACCGACGTGGGTACAGGTGTCCCAGTTGAAGTTGCCGCTATCCACCACGCAGCCGCCCACCTGTGTGGCATGGCCGTCCATATACTTCGTAGTGGAGTGGGTGACGATGTCGGCACCCCATTCGAAGGGGCGGCAGTTGACGGGAGTGGGGAAGGTGTTGTCGACAATGAGGGGCACGCCGTGCTTGTGGGCGATGCGAGCAAACTTCTCGATGTCGAGCACCTGACAGCCAGGGTTGGAGATGGTCTCGCCAAACAATGCCTTGGTGTTGGGACGGAAGGCCTTGTCAATCTCCTCTTCGCTGGCTTCTTGAGAGATAAAGGTGCATTCGATGCCCAATTTCTTCAATGTGACACCAAAGAGGTTGTAGGTGCCGCCATAGATCTCGTTGGAGGTGACAAAGTGGTCGCCTGCCTCGCAGATGTTGAAGATGGCATAGAAGTTGGCTGCCTGACCGGAAGAGGTCAGCACAGCACCTACACCGCCCTCAAGGGCGGCAATCTTCGAAGCCACGGCATCGTTGGTAGGATTCTGCAGACGGGTATAGAAATAACCTTCCTTTTTCAGGTCGAAGAGGTCGGCCATCTCTTCTGTGTTGTCATACTTGAATGTGGTGCTCTGGATGATGGGGAGCACGCGGGGGTCGCCATTTTTGGGCTGCCAGCCTGCTTGTACGCAGAGTGTGGCGGGTTTCATCTTTCTTGTCATAGGGCTATATTCGGTTTATAGGGTGCAAAGGTACGAATAAGTGAGAACAATACAAAACAAAAACCATATTTTTTGTTTTTATTGTCGAACGCAAGTACCTACGAGCGAAGCTCAAAGGTACGAATAAGTGAGCAAAATGCCAAATTATATGCTTTTATTTTTCCATAATATATGCCACAGCACGTATAGGCATGCGATGACCACATATAACAGCATGGTTTGCAGCAGAGAGGGATGCAGATGGTCAATGCTGGCTCCGGGCAGCACGGCGATGTATGAGAGAATGGCTGTTGTACCCGTGATGATGCCTGCCAGCACGGAGGCGATAACCGCATGCTGCATGACGAGCAAGAGTAGTGCCGTACCGATGATGAGGTAGGCTCCAGGAACAACGATGAAATTGGTGAGGAGGAAATAACAGGAGAACCGTCCGAAATGGTATGCCACCAATGGTGCCGTTCCTATTTGAGCAGCTACGGAGAGAACGGTCAGTCCCCATATCCATCGTAGTAGCCAGTGCTCTTGAAGGTAGTGGGCGCTGAATACGCTGTTCAGCAGCGGGAAGAACAGCAGAATGCTGAACACAGCCATAAACGACAGTTGGAAACTGATATCGAAGAGCATCAGCGGCTGGGCGGCCAGCATACAGATGGCTGTAAAGGCCAGAACGTTGATACTGGTCTTGTTGCGGTAGCCGATGCTTAACAGCGCATAGACGGTCAGCATCAATGCTGCCCGGATGATGCTGGGAGCCAGTCCGGTGAGAAAGGCGAAGGTCCATAGCAGGAGGATGGTGGCCGTCTGTGACAGGATACGCCAGCGGCGGCCTACGGTGAGCAGCGTTACAAACCAGTAGATGATGCCGAGGTGCAGACCGCTGAGTGCCAGCACATGACTGGCTCCCGTGATGGAGTAGGTCTCGCGCAGCTCTTGCGTCAATGAGGTCTTGTCGCCCAGGGTCATGGCTGCAGCGATGGCGTAGGCATCCTGGTCCAGTCCTTGCTGTCGGTAGTTTTCCAACAGGCGTTCCCTGAACAGTAGCATTCTTAGCCTTACTCGCTGCAACAAGGACAGTCCTGACGTGCTGACCTCTTTCCCCCTCCATTGGCCATAGCCAGCAAACACCTCTCCGGAATATCCGTGGCTGTCGAAGTACAGTGGATAGTAGGTAATGGGGCGGCTGTCGTTGTCAACGGTCAGTCCACCGCCAAGGGTGACAGGAGCATCCTTCATCATGCGCAGACGTACCTTTTTGCCATCTGCCGTCAGGGCATCCATCACGATGGTCTTTCCCTTGTCAATGGGGGGAGAGATAATAATGAGGTCGTGCGAAAGAGGTGGTGTGTGCAGCCTGTCAACCTGGATGACGGTCAGCAGCATACCTATCAGTATGGTGCATAAAGCGATGCCGCCGCTTTGCAATCGGCGAAAACGGTACAGCAGGGCGGTAAGCGGTACGATAATGATAAGTAAGACGAACAGCAGGCGCATGCAGAGGGGGAAATAGTAGCCTGCGGCAATGCCTGCCATCAGACAGGCACAGAGCGGGAGTAACGGAGCATGAACAGGCTGTCGCACAATCATGTCTCTTCCCCGTAGGCGTGAATGAAGTCATCCTCAGAGAGTATGGGGATGCCCAATTGTTGGGCTTTCTTGTTCTTGCCCGATGTAGAGGTGACATCGTTGTTGATGAGAAAGGACGTGGAACCGCTGACGGCAGAGGCAACCTTGCCGCCTTGCTGCTCAATATATGCTTTCAGCTCGTTACGATTCTTATAGTGGTGTACATCGCCTGTGATGACGAAGGTCAGTCCTTCACAGCGGCTGCCTTTCGGTTCGTTATCGGTCTGGCTGATGTTGAGATTCTCTTTCAGGTGACGATAGCGCGAGAGGTTGCGTTCGTCACGGAACCAACGTACAAACTGTGCCGACTTCTCTGGCCCGATACCATTGACATGAGCAAACACCTCTTCGGGTTCTGCCTGTGCGGCAAAGAGGTCATCACCTTGTTTGATGGCTTCGTGAACGAGGTCGTCAAGGCTGTAGGAACTAAGCAGACGCTTGCAGACATCGATGCCGCACAGCGGGATGTTCAGGGCGTAGAGCAACCGATGGGCCTCGACGTTGCGGGAACGGTCGATGCTGCGCATGATGTTGGATGCCGACTTCTCGCCAAAACCCTCCATCTTTGACAGGTTGAGGATGTGCTGGCGCAACTTGTAAAGGTCGGCATACTCTGATACCCAGCCCAGGTTGATGAACTTGGCCAGCGTCTGCTCAGAGATACCATCAATGTTCATGCCTTCTTTCGATACGAAACGGGCAAACTTGCGCAGCTGTTTGGCAGGACATTCGCTGTTGGTGCAGTGGAGGGTCTTAGTGCCGCTGGCCTCGCTCACCTTGATGGTGGCAGGGGCATGGCAGACAGGGCAGTGGTTTGGCACGCTAAACGTGCCAACGCGAGCGGTGACGGCAATGACCTTGGGGATGATCTTGTTGGCCTTGATGACCGAGAGCTGTGTGCCGGGGCCTCCGATACCCAGTCGCTCGCATTCGCTGATGTTGCAAAGCGAGGCGCGCTTGACGGTGGTGCCCTCCAGCTCTACGGGCTGGAAGATGGCCACTGGGGAGATGGTGGAGGCGGCGCACGACCACTCTATCTCCTTGAGGATGGTGTCGGCGGCTTCGTCTTGCCACTTGAAGGCCAGTCCTGCACGGGTGGCGTGATGGCCGGTGACACTACCTGTCTGGGCGTATGCCGTGTCATCGTAACAGATGACAAGGCCATCGACGGGGTAGGGGTTCTTTTTTGAAGTGACTTCCTCGGTAAAGGCGTTGACAACGCCTTCCACAGACGAAATGTTTGGCAGAGTGACGAGACGGCGCTCCACGGTGCTGAAGCCCTGGCGGTCGAGCCAGTCCATACGCTCTCCCCATGAAGTGATATCTTCCTTAGTAGATACCAAGGTAAAAGGAATCCAGCGGATGTGGCGGTCTTTGATGTCTTGCGGGTCTTTGACCGACAGCGAGCCAGAGGCTAGGTTGCGGGGATTGGCATAGTCCTCGCCGCTCTCCATCAGGAAACGCTCGAAGTCCTCGTAGGAGATGACAGCCTCGCCCCGGATGACGGTATGCCCCTGTGCCGGTATCTCCTGTGGGATGCCGCTGATGGCGCATGCCAGATGGGTGATGTTGGTACCGATATGGCCGTTGCCTCGAGTCACCACCTTTATAAGCCGGCCGTCATCGTAGGTGACGACGAGTGTCAGCCCGTCCAGCTTCCATGAGATCCAGATGGGTTTTTCTTCCGCCCATTTGACGAGTTCTTCCACCTGTTTGGTCTTGGCCAGGGAGAGGGCGGCAAACTCGTGTTCCTCCTTCTGTCCGCTGATGGCATCTTCTGATACACGTTGTGTAGGGGAGTCGGGCAGTATGGTACCCGTATCCTGCTCTATCCGTTTCAGTTCGTCAAAACGAGCATCCCACTCGTAGTCCGTCATCCGCTCAGTCCGTCCGTTGTAGTAGGCATCACTGGCCTCGTTCAGCTCGCGGATGAGCTGCTCCATCCTGCTTAGTCTCTCGTCCATATAAGCGTTCGTTTTTTTATAGCATTCCTTTGGTAGACGGCAACTCGTAATGGTATACATCACGACGGACGGCCATCTTCAGAGCACGGGCGAGAGCCTTGAAGATACCTTCTATCTTGTGGTGCTCATTCTGGCCTTCGGCCTTGATGTTGAGGTTCATCTTAGCAGCATCGCTCAAGCTCTTGAAGAAATGGAGGAACATCTCGGTAGGCATCTCACCGATTTTCTCACGGTGGAAGTCGGCATTCCACACCAGCCAGGGGCGACCGCCGAAGTCGAGACATACGCTGCACAGGCAGTCATCCATCGGCAGGGTGTAGCCATAGCGCTCTATGCCGCGCTTGTCGCCCAATGCCTTGAGCAGGCACTCGCCCAAAGCTAATGCCGTATCCTCAATGGTGTGGTGCTCATCAACGCCGAGGTCGCCCTTTACGCGAATGGTGAGGTCTATCATGCCGTGCTTGCCTATCTGTTCCAGCATGTGGTCGAAGAATCCCAGTCCGGTCTGAATGTCGCATCTTCCGTTGCCGTCCAGGTCTACCTTGATGTTAATATCCGTTTCCTTGGTGGTGCGCTTTACTTCTGCCGTGCGCTCTCCACCGTAGGCAATCTCTGCTGCCTTGTCCCAGTTGCCTATCTGCAGGAACTTACAGCCGATGTTCTCAGCAAACTGACGGTCGGTGTCGCGGTCGCCGATGACGTAGCTGTTAGCCATGTCGTATGCTGGGTCAGCCATATATTTTTGTACCAGTCCGGTATTGGGCTTGCGCGTAGGGGCATTGTCCTCTGGGAAGTGAGGGTCTATCAGTATGTCATCGAACTCCACGCCTTCGCCCTTCAGTGTTTCTGTGATAAAGTTCTGAACAGGCCAGAAAGTGTCTTCTGGGAAGGCTGGAGTGCCCAGGCCATCCTGATTGCTTACCATGACGAATACATAGTCGGTATGCTGTCGCAGGAATACGAGGTTGGATATGGCGCGGGGCACGAACTGCAATTTCTCGAATGAGTCAATCTGCTCGTCGTCAGGCTCGCGGATGATGGTGCCGTCGCGGTCGATGAAGAGTATCTTTTTCATGCTTGTTGCTTGATTTGCTGTTTCTCTAACTCCTTGGCTTCAATGGAACCGTATGCATAATAGCTGTGGATGAGTGTTACCTGACAGACATAGAACTGGAAAAAGCAGGTCAGCAGGAAGGTCAGGAATGTCAGGGTCGTGATATGGGACGGCATGCCTAACGGGTCGCCCATCAACAGTCCCATCTGTGCAGTCTGGTTGGCTATGTAGAGAATAGAGGCCGGCAGTCCCGTCACGATAGATGCCAAGGTGACGAATAGAATGCTGACCAGCAACACCAGGAACAGACTGCCCCAGTGGCGCATGCCGCAGCCGTAGCTCTCTCCCAGCGTGTGCAGGTAGCTTCTCGGTGCTTCCATCAGATATTTCATCAGTACATATCCAAGTGGTAATGCCAATAGTAGTACGATGAGGGTTAGCAGACAGAAGGTGGCACCTACCGTAGTGGGATGGCGCAGTATGAAATGATGACTGGCGTGTTCTGTTGCAGCCAACAGCCCCATCGTCAGCAATAACGGTATCAGCAACAACAGCAGCGTCATGCCGACACCCTTCGCTGTGCGCCCTGTCATTTGCAGGACTACTTTTAGCCAGCTCGTCGGCATGGTGATATGTCCGGTGTCCTTATGCTCTTTCAGCTTGTTGACGATGGTGGCAGAAGCCAATGTAAAGGTGATAATACTCAGAAGTGTCATTGCAAAGAGCATTAGCACCATTGAGCCGTACTCCTGGGCGAGTTCTTGAAGGTAGATTTCTTCGCCAGTCATCTTGCTAACGATGCCTACCAGGATTTCCGGCACCTTGATGGCTGTCAGAACACCGAGGAATCCGCCTGTTATAGCATAAAGCAATGCCATCAGCCACGATGCCTTGAACAACCGTCTGAAATGCTCTGTGTACAATTGAAAACCGGTGGTCAATATGCTGCGATAGCTACGTGCTTTCATCAATGTGTTGTCTTTTTCTTTCTCCATACCTTTTCTTGTTAGCGACTGCAAAGGTAGTGTAATTCGCGCAAATAACCAAATATATTTGAGCTTAAAATTTGGTAATTAGCGCGAATTACACTACCTTTGCACACGAAAATGAAAATACTAAAGTGGGGCTTCATCGGATGTGGTGAGGTAACGGAGAAGAAAAGCGGACCGGCTTTCTCTGAAGTAGAGGGCTCGGAAGTGGTGGCAGTAATGAGCCGTCAGACGCAGAAGGCGCGCAGCTATGCTGAGCGTCACGGCATACCACAGTGGTATACCGATGCACAGGAACTCATTGACGATCCTGCCGTCAATGCCGTATATATCGCCACACCTCCCTCAAGTCATGCCACGTTTGCCATTATGGCCATGAAGGCTGGCAAACCGGTGTATGTGGAGAAACCCCTGGCAGCCTCGTATGAGGACTGCGCCCGCATCAACCGCATCAGCGAAGAGACGGGAATTCCGTGTTTTGTGGCCTACTACCGTCGCTATCTGCCTTATTTTCAGAAAGTGAAAGAGATAGTAGACCGTGGGGTTATCGGCAAGGTGGTGAATGTACAGGTGCGCTTTGCGGTGCCGCCCCGTGAATTGGACTTTGCCAATGCCAGTGATCTGCCGTGGCGCTTGCAGCCAGATATTGCCGGTGGCGGCTATTTCTACGACTTGGCTCCCCACCAGCTAGATTTCTTACAGTACCTGTTTGGTGTCATCACCAAGGCACGTGGCATCTGTGCCAACCGTGGGGGGCTTTACAAAGCCGAAGACTCAGTATGTGCCTGCTTTGAGTTTGAGAACGGACTGCCTGGCAGTGGCTCTTGGTGCTTCGTGGCCCATGAGTCGGCACGCGAGGACCGTATCAACTTGATTGGTGACAGAGGGTCGGTGAGTTTCTCAGTATTCGACTACCAACCCATCAGGCTCCATACCCTCTATGGCGAGGAGAGCATTGCAGTCCCCAACCCACCGCATGTACAGGCACCACTGATCAAGAATGTGATAGAACATCTGCAGGGGCTGGCTATCTGTGAGTGTACCAGCGTCTCTGCTACCCCCGTCAACTGGGTGCTTGACAGGATATTAGGCAAGTTCTGAAGGGATGAGACGGACGGTGATGACATGGATTTTTGCAGTAGCGGCAGTGTTGACCGCATCGGCCACCGGTAGCCTTGCCACCGATACCGTTCCTGCCACCGATACCATTCCTGCCATCGATACCGTGACAGCCGTGGAACAACCCAAGAAGAAGATGAGTTGGCTGCGGCGTACGATTCGCGGCTTCAGCTATATCGACGAGAACTATGTGGAGCCGCAGCACTATAACTGGACGGTGATGCTGCAGGCCGCCTATACCTACGAGAACTATCGCCTGAGCAGTGTGGGTGATAATAGCCAGTCGGTATCGTTCAAGCCGCAGGCAGGCATCAAGTTAGGCCCGTATGTCGGGTGGCGATGGGTGATACTGGGTTATACCATCGACTTGAGTAATATCAGCTTCGGACTGACTTCGGCATGGAAGGGATTCGACTTCAGCATCTACAGTGCCCAGATTGGTGCCGATGTCTACTATCACCACACCCGTGACAACTACAGCATACGCAATGTGAAGCTGGGGGGCAACATCAATACTGCCGTGTTGGAAGGTATGCCCTTCGACGGCATTAGTGTGGGAACCACGGGCATCAACCTCTACTATATCTTCAACCACCAGCGATTCTCCTATCCGGCAGCCTTTGCACAGAGTACCTGCCAGAAAATCAGCTGTGGCTCGTGGATGGCCGGTATCGGTTTCTTGAGCAACACCCTGGAATTCGATTATGAGAAGCTGATGAGACAGGCGGCAGAGCGGCTGGCTCCGCAGACGCTGGAGCTGGACAGCGGACTGATGTTCAAAGAGGTGAACTACTATAATATCAATGCCTCGGTGGGCTATGCCTACAACTGGGTGTTTGCGCGCAATTTCCTGTTCTGTGCCAGTCTGTCGTTGGCACTGGCTTATAAGAAGACACGTGGTGAGACGACCAACGGCGACCAGAAGGGCTTCAACTTCAACAACCTGAATATCGACGGTCTCGGACGCTTCGGCGTGGTGTACAACAACACCCGCTGGTATGCAGGAGCCAGTGCCATCATACGTACCTATAATTATAAGAAGTCGCGCTTTGCCGCCAACAACATCCTGGGAAGTGTCAACCTCTATATAGGCTATAATTTCGGGCTGCGAAAACAATATAAGAAAAAGAAAGCTCCATGAAACGACTGCTGTCACATATCATTCTCTTGACAGCTGCCCTGTCGGTGCAGGCACAGGTGACGATGACCCGTGCCGACTCGCTGACGTTGGCAAAAGTGCTGAAAGAAATGCCCCGGAACGCCTCTGCACTGTGGGCGGCACGCCGATTCCTCGGCGTACCCTATGTGGCACACACCTTGGAGGTGAACGACCAGGAGCTGTTAGTGGTGAACACGCGACAGCTGGATTGCCTGACACTTGTAGAGACTGCTACGGCACTGGCCATCTGTACACATGAGAACAAGAGGAGTGTGGCCGACTACCAGCATGTGCTGTGCAGGCTGCGCTATCGTCAAGGCACCATGAACGGCTATGCGTCGCGGCTACATTACTTCAGCGACTGGATAGCCGACAACGAGCTTATGGGCATCGTCGAAGAGGTGCAGTCCTCCGAACCTCCCTTCACTGCAGTACAGACGCTGAACGTCCATTTTATGAGTCGCCACCCTGACGCTTATAAGGCATTGAAGGCCGACCCCGGTCTTGTTCCCGATATCCGCAAGCAGGAAGAAGCCCTGAACGGGCGCAGTGTTCGCTATATTCCCAAGGAACAGGTCAGGAACCACCAGTTGCTGCAGCGATATGTCTCCGATGGCGACATCATTGCCATTACCTGCAATAAGCCTGGCCTGGACATTGCCCACGTGGGATTGGCCGTATGGAAGAAAGGCCGTCTTCACCTGCTCAATGCATCGCAGCTGCACAAGAAGGTGGTGGAGGAACCGATGACGCTCTACCGTTATCTGCAGAAGCATCCCACCTTCACAGGCATCCGCGTCGTTCGAATAGTCAATCGTTAATCCATAAATTAAAACAAGATGATAGAACTTCCCGATTTTATGAGTTATGCCAACAAGTTCTCTCAGACGGACTTTGTTGAGAAGATAGCCCGCATTGCCAAGCGTGCCGGGTCGAAGTTAGTATATGCCGCCTTGATACTGTACTATACCTTGCAGAGCGACAAGGTCAGTGCTGCCAACAAGGCCATGATAATCGGAGCGCTGGGGTATATGATCAGTCCGCTGGACGTCATCCCCGATGCCATTCCCATTGCAGGCTTGAGCGATGACCTGGCTGTGCTGCTGTTTGTCCTGAAGAAGGTGTGGACGGATGTCGACCCCGACATTCAGGAGCAGGCCAGGGCACGGTTGTCCAAATGGTTTGATGAAGACGAGCTGGATGAGATTGGCGATCTTTTCAGCGGTGAGAAATAAACTTTCATGGTATAAGGCTGATCGGCACTGAATGGTTAGTGAATATCAGATAAGGGTATTGCCGCAGGTGGCTGCCAACGAGCAGTCGCTAAGGTCTTGGCTGGCAGCAGAGCATGGCTTCGACGTGCGTACCATTACCGCCGTGCGCATCCTCCGCAGAAGCATTGATGCCCGGCAGCGCACCGTTTATGTCAACTTGAAGGTGCGTGTCTTTGTCAATGAGCAGCCGCAGCCCGACGAGTATGTCCCCACCGTCTACCCCGATGTCAGCAACCGTCCTCAGGTCATCGTCGTGGGAGCCGGTCCGGGCGGTCTGTTTGCTGCCTTGCGACTGATTGAGTTGGGATTGCGCCCTGTTGTGCTGGAAAGGGGAAAGGACGTTCATCAGCGGAAGCACGACTTGGCACAGATTGCCAAGACCCAGCAGGTGGCTGCCGAGAGCAACTACTGCTTTGGCGAGGGTGGGGCAGGAGCCTACTCTGACGGCAAGCTCTATACCCGTTCCAAGAAGCGCGGCTCGATAGAGAAGATCCTGAACGTGTTCTGCCAGCATGGAGCCTCGGCGAATATCCTGGCTGATGCCCATCCGCATATCGGCACCGATAAATTGCCGCGCGTTATTGAGAACATGCGCAACACCATCTTGCGCTGTGGCGGTGAGGTGCATTTCCAGACCAAGATGACGCGTTTTCTCCTTGACGGCGACCGTGTTGTCGGTGTCGAGGCCGACGACAATTCTCATTCCCCCTCTCTCATTTCCCATTTCCGTGGCCCGGTCATTCTGGCCACCGGTCACTCAGCCCGTGATGTCTATCGCTATCTGGCCGGTGCCAAGGTGGAGATCGAGGCTAAAGGCATTGCCGTTGGTGTGCGGTTGGAGCATCCGTCGGCACTCATCGACCAGATACAATACCATAGCCGTCAGGGGCGGGGCCAGTATCTTCCTGCTGCCGAGTATTCGTTTGTTACTCAGGTGGACGGTCGTGGTGTCTACTCCTTCTGTATGTGTCCGGGCGGCTTTGTCATTCCGGCAGCCACTGACAGGGAGCAGATAGTGGTCAACGGTATGTCACCGTCGAATCGCGGCGGCCAGTGGTCGAATGCGGGGATGGTGGTCGAGACGCGGGCCGAAGATGTTGAGGGCGGCGACCCCTTGCGGGTGATGCACTTCCAGGAAGCCCTGGAGCGCGTTTGCTGGCAGCAGGGCAACAGGAGGCAGACGGCTCCTGCCCAGCGTATGGCCGACTTCGTCAACTGCCGGTTGAGCTACGATCTTCCCCGCTCTTCGTATGCCCCGGGGCTGATTTCGTCGCCATTGCATTTCTGGATGCCCAAGGCCATTGTCGGCCGTCTGCAGGAGGGCTTCAAGACCTTTGGCAAGTCTTCTCACGGTTTCCTGACCAATGAGGCGGTGATGATAGGCGTTGAGACGCGCACTTCCAGTCCGGTACGTATTCTTCGCACCCCCGACACACTGATGCACGTCCGTTTGAGCGGACTCTTTCCGTGTGGCGAGGGTGCGGGCTATGCTGGCGGCATCGTCTCCGCAGGCATCGATGGCGAACGGTGTGCGGAGATGTGCGCGCAGTATTTACAGTCGGTATAGTCTGGGGTGTGACCTTTCCTCTCTTACTTGACCAGGAATTTCCTTCCCCCGGTAATGTACAGTCCACGGGGCAGTCGGCCTTCCGGCATCTTGCGGCCATAAAGGTCGTAGACGGCCGTAGAGGTGTATGGGTTGTCGCAAACGATTTCGGCAATACCGGTGGTGGGGTCATCCTCAATGCTGTATTTCGGGCCGTTCCAGTTGACTGACCAGTGAGAGAGGTCGTCGCTCTCAAAGTTGCCGTTCTCAATCATCTCCACGCCAGTAGCCTTTTCAACGCAGGAGACATCGTCAAAGTACACCTTTCCGGCAATCTGGCCGAAGACAAACTGTAGCTTGTCATGGTCGAAGTTGGCAGTAAAGTCCCAGCGGTATTCTGCAAAGGAGTTGGTGACGTTTTTGGCTGCAAGATATTGCACGTCGGCACTCATGTTCCATTCATTCCTGTTAGGACTGGTGCTCCAGATGGGCCAGAGGGCCAACTGCCCGCCGTTGTCGGCCATGATGGTCGCCTTGACGACATAGTTTTTGCCCTTTGTCATCGGTGTGTCCAGCGTGTAGATGCCCTGATAGTCCCAAAGATTACTGCCGCCGTTGCCGTCATCGAATACGAGTACGCTGTTGGCTTGGCTGGTTACGGTGACGTTGATGGTAGCCGTGTGGGTGGCCCCGGTAAAGTCGGTATAGGTAGCGGTGACGGTGCCGCTTTTTTCTTCCGTTCCTTTCAGCACACCGTCGGTGATGGTGAAGTCACTGCTGGTGAAGGTGGTCTCTGCCGTCAGGTCTTCACGATGTCCGTCAGTGAAGGTGCCCGATAGGGTGAGCTGCTTGCTGCCGCCCAGCTTTATCAGGACGTCGGCAGGCTGTACCAGCTCTTTGATTGAGAAGCAGGATGACAGGTAGAGCGGCAGCGTATAGTTGGCATCGGCCACAGCCTGCCTCCCCATCAGGTGCAGTATTTCCGTGGCATAGCGCCTGCCCATGATGCGGTAGCCCGATGCCGTGAAGTGCAGCTTGTCCTCCTGGCATGTGCAGCTGTTGGAGCGGATGACGTGGGCGGTGGGTATCACGCTGGGCAACTGTGCAATGACGGTGTTGTGCAGCGAGCAGGCTCCCCCCTCTTCGGCATCTACGGTCTCACCGGCCAGCAGGGGCACGTCGGCAGCCTGCAGCCCCAGGTCGCCGAGCAGGTCGTTGTATATCTTCTTCACTTTCTCCAGCCAGGCCTGATTGCCGTTGTTCGTCTCGCCCTGGTGCATCAGGATGCCCTTGATGACTCCAGCCTCCTGTGCCTTGCGGGCCATGTCGAGCAGCCGCTGGTAGGGCTTGCCGTTGTAGTGGCGGTTGGCCAGTATGACGGGCCAGTCACTGGTTTTCTTCATCTCTTCTGCATAGTTCTCCTTGTCAAACAGGTCGATGCCTGCACCGCCCATGGCGACAGTTACCACCCCCACCTTATGGGTGGCGGGCAGGGCGGCCACCATGCAGCGTCCGAAGTAGTCTACCCACGACAGGCGGGCATCACTGTGTGCAATGGGTGTTGTGGCGGTGTACCACTCTCCCATTGTGCGTGCAGGCGATGTGAAGTTGGTGGTGGCCAGCATCTGGAAGCGGGGGTCGACGGTCAGTTTGTCCACGGCCTCGGGGTTGGCATTGCCTTCTGTGTTCGACTGTCCGAAGCACAGGTAGATGTAGAAGTTCTCGTCAACGTCTGCGCTCATTCTCAGCAGCGAGAAGGTCAGCAGCATACTTGCAATAATTGTCTTTTTCATGTCTTGTTGTGTAATGAAATAGTTTTCCGGCTGCAAAGGTACGAATAAACAGCGAGATGTTTTTTCGCTCACGTCACATACCCTTTTTCATTTGAAACAGACGGTGTTTTTCTGCTTAGAATGTAATAGAAATGCTACCTTTCGTGTAATTATTTGGCAGCAGATGGGTGGTATTTGATATTTTTTTCCTAATTTTGCAGCCAGTTATGACAGCAAGCAAGGATACCGTATTGATACTGAGCGGTGGTGTGGATTCCACCACCTTATTATATGAGGAGCGGGAGCGCATTGCGCTGGCCGTCTCGTTCGACTATGGCAGCAAGCACAATGCTCGTGAGATTCCCTTTGCCCGTTGGCATTGCGAGCAGTTGGGCATCAGGCATGTCACGATACCCCTCGGCTTTATGACCACCTATTTCAAGAGTTCGCTGCTTGAAGGTGGCGAAGAGATTCCCGAAGGCCATTATGCCGATGAGAACATGAAGTCGACGGTAGTCCCCTTCCGCAATGGCATCATGCTCTCGATAGCCGTTGGCATTGCTGAGAGTAACGGTCTGAAATACGTGATGATGGCCAACCACGGTGGCGACCACACCATCTATCCTGACTGCACTCCCCAGTTTGTCGATGCCTTCGATGCGGCAGCCTCTGCGGGCACCTTTGTCAAGGTGCGTCTGCGCTCGCCTTACACCAACATCACGAAGGCCGACATCGTGCGTCGCGGCAAGGCATTGGGTGTCGACTATTCCAAGACGTGGAGCTGCTACAAGGGCGGTGAGCACCATTGCGGACGCTGCGGCACCTGCGTGGAACGTCAGGAGGCCTTTGCTGCCGTCGGCATCGACGTCACCTCCCCCTAAACCTTCTCTTTCTGAAATCCTCCCCCTAAACCTTCTCTGGCAGGCAGCCTCCCCTCGGGGAGGTTGGAGGGGGTTACCCAAACAATGCCCTGAGTGCCTCTTCCACCTTGCGGACGGGCACCAGTTCGATGTTGAACTTCTTGCGGTTCAGTCCTGCGAGATTGTATTTCGGGATGATGATATGCTGGAAGCCCAGCTTCTCGGCCTCACTGATGCGCTGCTCGATGCGGGCCACGGGGCGCACCTCGCCAGAGAGTCCCACCTCGCCCGCCATGCACCATCCCTCCTCGATGGGGGTGTCGACGTTCGACGACAGTACGGCGGCAATCACCGAGAGATCCATCGCCATATCGGTGACGCGCAGGCCACCGGCAATATTCAGGAACACGTCCTTCTGCATCAGCTTGAATCCTACGCGCTTCTCCAGCACGGCCAGCAGCATGTTCAGCCGGCGCTGGTCGAATCCTGTTGCCGAGCGTTGCGGTGTGCCGTAAGCTGCCGTTGACACCAGTGCCTGCGTCTCTACCAGGAAGGGTCGCACGCCCTCTATCGCCGATGAGATGGCCACTCCCGACAGCCCGTCGTGGTCTTCCGTCAGCAGCAGTTCCGAGGGGTTGCTCACCTGTCGCAGCCCCGTTTGCTGCATTTCGTAGATGCCCAGCTCCGAGGTGCTGCCGAATCGGTTCTTGATGCTGCGCAGGATGCGGTACATATAGTGCTGGTCGCCCTCAAACTGGATGACGGTGTCGACGATGTGCTCCAGTATTTTCGGCCCCGCCAGCGTACCCTCCTTGGTGATATGTCCGATCAGGATGACGGGCACGCCGCTGGTCTTGGCAAAGCGGAGCAGTGCCGCAGCACATTCGCGCACCTGTGCAATGCTGCCTGCCGAGCTCTCCACGTCTTCTGTGGCCACGGTCTGGATAGAGTCTACGATGAGCACTTCGGGCTGTACCTCCTTGATGTGGTCGAAGATGGCTTCCAGTGAGTTCTCGCAGAGGATGAGCAGCCCCCCTCCTGTCCCCCCCTGGGTGGATGATGTGCTGGCAGCCAGCCTTTCTGCGCGCAGCTTCAGCTGGTGTGTACTCTCCTCACCGCTCACGTAGAGCACGCGCTTCTCCGTCAGCTGTAGGGCCGTCTGCAGCGAGAGTGTCGACTTGCCGATGCCCGGTTCTCCTCCCAGCAGTACGATGCTGCCAGGCACCAGTCCGCCACCCAGTACGCGGTTCAGCTCCTGGTCGTGCATGTCGATGCGCGGGTCGTCGTGCGCTGCGATGTCCTTCAGGCGCATCACCTTGTTCTGGCGCAGCTGTCTTCCTGCTGCTGCCGCCGAGGTAGCCACCACCTGTTTCCTCGTGTCGGCCACCTTGATTTCCTTAAACGTGTTCCACTGGCCGCATGCCGGGCATTTGCCTATCCATTTGGCCGACTCCTGTCCGCAGTTCTCGCAGACATACATCATCTTGTCTTTTGCCATTCTTCGTTTCTTGTTTCCCGTGTCTGCAAAAGTAGCGAATATTTTTGTAATCACCAAACTTTGAAGCAAAAATCTTGGGAGAGGCTGGGAGAGGTATGATATAGTAAAAGCAACCCCTTCGCCGCAACCTGTTGGCACAAGGCAAAACAGATTTTCGGCGAAGGGGCTGGGAGCCGGATATAAATATCCTCAATGCTACTATTTCTGCAGCATCTTGCGCACCGCTCCGTTGCTCATCTTCACAATGCTAACGCCACGGTGCGACTGGTTGCCGTTGATGAGACGTCCACCAAGGTCGTATACGGCAGTGTTCACGGCAGTCTTGTCCGTCAGTGTCCTGATGTCCGTTGCAATGCCGTAGAAGAGGCACCTTGATGGCAGTGAGTTTCTTGCAGCTGCAGAAAAGGTATCTATTCAGTGCGGTCAGGCTCTCCGAGAGCGTTACGTCGGCCAGGTTCTCACAGTCAGAGAAGGCTGCCTCTCCTAACTCCGTGACGCTGTTGGGAATGATGACCTCGGTCAGGTTGTTACATAAGCTGAAAGCTTCCCAGCCGATTGTGGTCAGCGTACTGGGTAGCGTGAGGTCAGCGATGGCCGTCCATTCAAAGGCACCCTCGCCGATGGTCGTGAACAAAAATTTATCTTTGAGCAATAAAAGAACGCATTTTTCACATCATAGGAAAGGACACGGACGTAAAATGTAATGTCAGGGTTGCATACTGACACTGCTATGTCTCTGCATTTATATCAAAAAAGGGACTCCTGTGCCAGTCACTTAGACTGACGCAGGAGTCTGTAGAAATCGTCATCGAGACGGATGTTTTCAATACCTTTACTCATTCAGTCGCATCGTTCTTTTCTTTACGGATGTAGCCCAATTCTTTTGCACGTTTGGGATTGCGTTTAATCCATTCACGCAGTTTTTTGACATGCTCCTTATCATTTCCATCTTGAAATGTCCTAATACGGAACAGTAGCCACAAGCCAAAGATGACAAAGGTCACCAGAACGATTAAAGCTATTATTTGAATCATGCTCAAAATCTCCTTTAATCAATTTCACCACCCCACAGAAGGGCATCTGTCGGTTCTTCACCGCTACCAGCCAATAGGTGAACCTGATGTTGCAGAATGACTACTTGCATCGCAGGCTTCTCGTATATTTTCTTTTTCATAATTCTTTCTTTTTTATCCCTGCATTATAGCCGCCCCTTATCAAGGGGCTCTAAACCTTACTTAATCGCGACCTTTTTACCATTATTAATATACAGTCCCTTCTTGGTGGGCTTGCCGCTCAGGCGCACACCGTCGAGCGTGTACCATGCCTCGTTGTCAAAGGTCATCTCGCCCGTCTTGGTGTCGATGGTGCCGATGCCGGTTGTCTCGCCGTTGCTGCCTACCAGGCGCACGATGATGCTGCTGGGCAGTTCCTCATCCGTAGCAGCTGCACCACGCGTCAAAGCGCGGGCTTGATTCGGTACGCCTACATACGACAGGTAGCAGCGCATAGGCTTGGCAGAAGCGCCTGTAGTGAGGCGAACGAACTGACCAGCCTCCACGTCCTGATTGTCAGCAGAGGTGCCGCTGGTAGCAGCGAAACCATAGTCATGGGTCTCAACCTCATTCCATATCTTCTTACTATATGTACCGTGGAACTCCCATCCTTCAGCATCAGAAGCGAGACAGTTGCCACCGCCCGTGGTGTTCAGCGTGGCACCACCGGTGAAGGTGAGCGACGTTCCAGTTGGCACAAACAGATACGGTGTATTGGCAGTCAGCGAGCCCGTCACTTCGTTCACTTCGTTCATCGTTGCCACCCACTTGTTGTTCTTTTTCTCCACACCGCCGAAGGTATAGAACGTACCACCGCCGATTTCGCTGACAGCTTTGTTGAACGGCAACATTACAGTGGATGGCTTGCCCTCGGTAAATGCGCGGTTGTAGGTCACGCTAGTTACATTGACATCCACAGGGATGCTCACCGTCGTCTCCGATGAGCCGCTGAATGTGGCGGAGACGTTATTGTATTCCTTCGTCAGCGTCACGCCAGTGTAAATTAATGGCTTCAGCGTTCTGCCGTTGATGCCGTGTTCTATTTGATCATATTCGAGCGTTCCGCTCCAGATAGTCCCGTTTTCATCAACAAGCGTCTTGCCGTCGGCAATCTCGAGTCCATTTTGAGGTTGGTAGCTGTAGGCGCGAATTTGGTCGGTGGCGTTGGTATAGTCCAAGATAATCTTACCGTTCATGGTCTTGAGTCCCGTATACCATGCCCACAATTTTCCGCCACGAATGTTGATATTTTCCGTGGTCACAATTTCGCCGTTGGCACCTCCTACGTCCTTTAAGTCAAGGGTGCCGCCGAGGATAGTGAACTCTCCGGCTTTGATGCAGGCACCATTGCCGTCAGAGATCACTACATTGCCGCTATTCTGGGTGTAGTAATTTACATTTTTAATGCCATCGTACTGAGCGCTGTATGCTTTCAGCCAGCCGGTACCTCCGCTCTGACCGTAGATGGTGAGATTATGGTTTTGGCATTCTATGATTGTAGCATTCAGCAGTTCGCCCTCCTTTCCGAAGCTCATGGTGCAGCCGTCGCCGAGAATCAGCTTCACGTCGCCGCTGAGTGTCACGGTGCCCGTATAGTCCACGTCGCTGTTCACCACATACCAGCCCGCAGCGAGTGTTGTCATGGTGTTGTCCAGCGGGATGGCAATGACATTCTCGTGCAGTGTGCCGCTGGCCTCGACATACGAGGTGGTGACGGCACGGTGCAGCGTTTTGCCGCCGATTGCGGTTCTTTGTTCGTTCGTCAGCGTGCCGCTGTAACCGTTCATACCATTGCTGGCCTCAGTGCCGTCGGTGAGGGCCTTGCCGTCGGCTATCTTCACGGCGCCATATCCTGAGCTGTAGCTGCTGGCCTGTATGAAGTCGGTGGCATTGGTGCAACTGAGGGTGATGTCATTATCCGCCCAAATGCCCTCACTGTTTCCTGTCGCAGTAAGTTGGCCACCACTGAAGGTGAAATCATTGTCGAAGTTGAAGGCAATGAAATCATCCGTGCAGCGAATACCGATGTAGCCGCTTGCCGTGACCGTGGCGCCAGTCTGCACATAGCTGCCGACGCGGACTGCAATCTTATAAGCTTCAGTTGTCGTGATGTTGAGCGCACCCTCGCCGCTCACGTTGAGCGTGTATTCGCTGTCGATGGCCTTGCCAGAAGCTGTGTTGACGGTCATCGTCTTGCCGTCGTCAATGATGAGATGAGTATCGCCAAGGAGGTTGAGCGTGTGGTCGAAGGAGATGTTGCTATCCACCTTATACCAGCCTCCGGCGAAGTTGGTCACTGTATTGTCTGTCAGTGCTACAGCCGATGCCTCGTCAGCACCGCCTGCAAGGGCAGAAACGAAGGTAACGGTGAGGTTGACGTATGTGCCGTCCTTCAGGTCGTTGGGCACGGTGAGTGTGGCGGTAGTACCGCTGATGGGCAGTTTTGCTCCAATCGTAGTCTCACCACTGTTATTAGTATATCCGTATTCTATGCTTACGGCATAGCCACTCTCAGGTGCAAGGGTCAGCGTAACATCAGTACCCTTCTCAGCCGCAACGCCAAACGTCTCTCCGCTTGCCGCGCTCTTGTCGTTGTATGTCACCGTGCCGTTGCCCGTCACATTGACTATGACGGTCGATGGCAGGATGGTTGCCTGGATTGTCTGCGCTGCAACCGCATTCCAGTTATCGCTGCCCTCCACCTTATAATATATGGTATAAGTTCCGGCATCCGTTCCTGTCGGGATGTCAGCGGAATAGTTCTGGCCGTCAAGGCTGTAAAGTAGGGTTCCGAAGTCTGTAGAACCTGCATTCACAAGCGCCTGTGCCGAGCCGTTATGTATAAGGTTTTCGACTGCAGTCGGAGCATTAACAGTGGGTGTAGCCTTTACTATGGTGAACTCCTTCTCCACATAGCCCAGCCATGCATAGGTGCCTTGGAAGATGGCTATTACCTTAGCCGTGCCGACATTTTCATTGTTCTCGTAGGAATATACATAGTCCGTGCCTTTGGTGAGGTTGAGCGAGCCGGCGATGACTGTCGGCTCTGGAGTAATGGCGCTGCCTGTGTAGGTCTGATCGGGCACGACATCCATCTGACCGGCGGTTTTCAGAATAGATACATTCCACTTACCATTGCCTACATCGGTCATCGTGATGTCGTAGTAGCCAGCATCGCCATTAAGCCTGAATTTGCCGTAGCCGCCCATCATAAATGAACCCGTTCCGCCTGAATACGGAATGTTTCTGCCTTCTGTATACGGGTCTTCATCCAAACGGAATGTATTTTCGTAATACCCCATTCCCGGTTCGGGACTCTCTTGATAATCTTTACCAATAAAGTATTCTTTGCCCTGCTGAAGATTTACTGTGGTCACGCCGTCGTAGATGGTGGCTTCCGTCACAAAAACACCTGATTCAATATATCCCCACGCAAACTCCGTTGTGCCGTGAGTGGCTTGCTCAAACACTGCACTTACCGTCACGTTGCTCTTTGGCATGAAGAAACTGTTGTCCGTGGAAGCCACGTCGTTGTTCTGAGCGTCCTTCACAACAAGGCGGCTGAATCTGTATCCGAGAGCTGGTGTGGCAGTTATCGTCACCTTCTCCATATACTTAGCCGTAGCAGCGCCCTCTAGCGTACCGTGCTCGATGCCATTGGCAATGGTAATGGTGTAGTCGGTATCATCCTTTGGTGCGATAACACGGCGGTTGCCGTCCTCGATGATGGAGAAGTAGTCAGACTTGTTAGCGGTCACGTTTGTTTCGCCGTGCATATAGATCACGTTGTTGAAGTCCTTGATGCTCGATGCGTCAACCTTGTCGATGCCGTCGTAAATGGTCACCGTGCCGATGGTGTTGGTGCAGCCGTTGTAGGTATATCCAGTTCCGATGCCGTTAGCTTCCGAGCCGCCTGTTGCCTTAACCGAGCCGCCCTTGATAGTGATATTGCCGATTCGTGCGGTCTTTGCGCTGCCGTCACCATAGTAGATAACGCCTGTGCCGATGCCTGCACCCCACTGATTATTGACGCTGCCGTTTGCCGTGATGTCTCCGCCCTCGATGATAATATCGCCACCGATAACGTCATTGGCAGGTTTCCAAGCACGGCTCAGACCGATGCCTGCGGATTGGTCGCCGCCGTTTGCTGTCAGCGAGCCGTTGCCCTTGATGGTGAGTGTAGTGAATGAACCGCCGACCTGAATGCCAGCCTTTTGGCTTGCACCCGTCACGCTATTCATGCCGACAAGGGTAATCTCCGCTGTTCCTGCGCAGACGATGCCACCGGTGATGGTCACATCGCTAAGCGTAATCTTTGCATTGTTGGCAATCGTCACCGTGCCCGATGTCGAGCCTGTCAGCACGTCGCCGTCCTGTGCGGTGTAATTCTCACTGCCCGAAAGCGTTTTGTCCGTCGCCCACGCCGTCTGCGCCATCGTGAGCAGCATCATGAGCAGCGTCACGGCTGCCCGCATAGTCTTAGTCTTCATATATATTGTTGGATTTTATTATGTTGCTATTGATTTTTAAGCGCTTTTATATACCACACCAGGACGCACACGCTGTAAATGACCATCGCCACCGATGCGACCAATTCCGCTGTGCTCATATCTAAAACTCTTCTTCCCAATCATCGTCCCATACGCCGTTGAATTTTCGGGCACCGGCCTCGCCGTCCCACCAGGGGACATTCCTTTTGGGGTCTTCGCTGCCAGCCAGTATCTGGCACTTGTGTTGCAATTCCACTACTCTGAACGATGGCTTCATATATTTCTTTTTCATTGCTGTGTCCTCCTTACTTGATTACAATCTTTTTTCCGTTGTTGATATAGATGCCCTTCGTGCTGGGCTTGCCGTCGAGGCGGACGCCATCCAGCGTGTACCAGCCCTCAAACGACATTTCGCCCGTCTCCATGTTGAGCGTGCCGATTGCCTCCACATCGCCGCTGCGGCTTACGAGGCGCACGGTGATGCTGGCGGGCAGGTCGTCGGTGGCGGCTCCGCGCGTCAGGCCGCGTGCCGGAGCTGGTTCTGACGTGCCGACATACGACAGATAGCAGCGCATGGGGTTCATCCATGCTCCAGGGGCAAAGCGGACGAACTGCCCAGCCACCACTTCCTCACCGTGAACAGCGGTGCCGCTGGTGGCTGCAAAGCCGTAGTCCTTATCAGAATCGCTTGATGTCCACGTCTTCTTCACGTACGTGCCGTAGAAATTCCAGTCGTAATCCGTCGTGGCTCCGCCATAGACACCATCGTTAGCCGTCGTGGTCTGCAGCGTCACAACTCCGCCCGTCATGCTCGAGATGTTCGGGAACTCCATCTTCGTGTCGCTCGGCATGAACAGATACGGCGTGTTGGCCGTCAGCGATGTCGCGTTATTAGAACCCTCTTCGCCAGGCTCTACCATCGTGCATACCCATATATGCTGGTCATAGTCGTATGTCACTTCCTTGAAGCCGTAGAACTTGCCGCCCTCGCTGCCGTTGCAGATATAGTTGAACGGCAGTATCACCGTTGCTGCCTGTGCTGTGTTGAACGGGCGGTTGTAGGTCACGCTCTTGATATTGCCTACCT
>CAMKTS010000024.1 GCA_946415755.1 uncultured Prevotella sp.
CCGGCGACCCACGCATTACGAATGCGTTGCTCTACCAACTGAGCCATATCGGCAATCTGTCAAAGAACGCTTTTGTCTCAAAGCGGGTGCAAAGGTAATACTTTTTTCCGTAACTGCAAAATATTTTGCCCTAAAGTTTCACTTTTAAATATTTTCCTGTTAAACTCTGGGCATTCTGCGCCACTTCTTCGGGTGTTCCGGCACATACGATGTAGCCACCCTTGTCGCCGCCGTCGGGTCCCATGTCGATGACGTAGTCGGCACATTTGATAACTTCCAAATTGTGCTCGATGATGAGAATGGTATGTCCTCGCTCGATGAGTGCGTTAAAGGCATCGAGTAGCCGTTGGATGTCGTGGAAGTGTAGGCCGGTGGTAGGCTCATCGAAGATGAAAAGGGTAGGCTCCTGTCGCTCCTGTCCGATAAAGTATGCCAGTTTGACGCGCTGGTTCTCACCACCTGATAGCGTTGACGAGTTCTGGCCGAGTTTAATGTAGCCAAGTCCTACGTCCTCCAGCGACTTCAGGCGGTTGACGATGGTGGTCTGTCCGTGTTCCCCAAAGAACAGGATGGCCTCGGAGATGGTCATGTTGAGCACGTCATCGATGTTCTTGTCGTGGTAGCGCACGTCCAGGATGTCATGCTTGAAGCGGTGGCCGTGGCAGGCTTCGCACTCCAGTACGAGGTCGGCCATGAATTGCATCTCTACGGTGATGACTCCGGCTCCCTTGCACTCGTCGCAGCGTCCACCGTCGGCATTGAAGGAGAAATACTGTGGCGTAAATCCCATCTGTTTCGACAGGGGCTGTTCGGCAAACAGTTCGCGGATGGCATCGTAGGCTTTGACGTAGGTGGCGGGGTTGGAGCGTGTCGACTTGCCGATAGGGTTCTGGTCGACAAACTCTACATGCTGCAGGGCTGTGTAGTCTCCCTCCAGTTTCAGGTACTCGCCTGGTACGTCGGCCACCTCGCCGAGATGCCGCTTGAGTGAGGGGTAGAGGATGCCCTTGATGAGCGATGACTTCCCGCTGCCGCTGACTCCCGTGATAACGGTCATGATGTTCAGGGGAATGACGGCATCGATGCCCTTCAGGTTGTTCATGCGTGCCCCCTTGACGGTAATCTGACGATTCCAGGGCCTGCGGCTCTTGGGGACGGGAATCTCGTCCTGATGGGTGAGGTAGCGCAAAGTATGGCTGTTGGGAAAATGAGAAATGAGAGATGAGAAATGGGAAATGGCATCTTCGGCAGCAGGGGGCAGAGTCCCTTCATAGACGATTTCTCCACCCAGCCGTCCGGCATCGGGGCCTACGTCGATAAGGTAGTCGGCTGCGCGCATGATTTCCTCGTCGTGCTCTACGATGACCACGGTATTGCCTAGGTTGCGCAGTTCCTTCAGCACTTTGATTAGGCGGTTGGTGTCGCGGGCATGCAGGCCGATGCTGGGTTCGTCGAGGATGTAGAGGGAGCCGACGAGTGAGGAACCGAGCGAGGTGGTCAGGTTGATGCGCTGGCTCTCACCGCCAGACAGCGAGTTGGACATGCGGTTCAGCGTCAGGTAGCCCAGTCCCACGTCAAGCAGGAACTGCAGGCGGGAGTTGATTTCCGTGAGCAGTCTGCTCGCGATGTCGTGTTCCTGTTTGGTCAGCTCCAATGCTTCAAACCATTCTTTCAGGCGTATGACGGGCATCTGTACCAGGTCGGAGATACTGCGGCCGCCAATCTTCACGTATTCCGCTTCAGGTTTCAGGCGTGTGCCGTGGCAGGTAGGGCAGGTGGTCTTTCCGCGATAGCGGCTCAGCATCACGCGGTACTGTATCTTGTACTGGTTCTCCTTCACCATCTGGAAGAATGCATCGATGCTTACCTGGTCGTGAATATCCTTTTGGCGATCGCCAGGCAGTCCGTGCCATAGCTGGTCTTTCTGCTTCTGCGTCAGATTGTAGTAGGGTTCGAAGATAGGGAAACCGACTCCGTTGGCATCACAGTTTTCCTTTTGCGCAGCCCGTCGGCAGAACTCTTCTTTCCATATCTTCATCTTCTCGCCATGCCAGCATACCACGCAGCCGTCGTAAACGGAGAGGGTGGTGTTGGGGATGACGGCATGCTCGTCGATGCCGATGATCTTGCCGAAACCCTGGCATTCCGGACAGGCCCCTGCTGGCGAGTTGAAGGAGAAGAGGTTGTCGGATGGTTCCTCGAAAGTCATCCCGTCGGCTTCGAAGCGCATGGAGAAGTCGTAGGTGATGCCCGATGGCGATACCATCAGGCGGCAATCGCCATTCCCTTCGTAGAATGCTGTCTCAGCAGAGTCGACGAGTCGTGAGATGACATCCTTGGCAGAGTCAGCAGCCATGCGGTCGATAACGAGATAGATAGTCTCTCCTTTCTTCTCCCAAAGTAGGGGTGATTGGTCGGCCAGGAAATCGTCGATGCGGACGATGTTGCCGTTTATGGCAATGCGGGTATAGCCGTTCTGCTGGTATATCTTCAGCTGCTTTTCCAGCGTGCGGTCGCTGCTGGGGTGAATGGGTGCCATAACCACGAATCGGGTGCCCGGTGCATATTGCAGCATGCACTGCACAATGTCTTCCGTAGAGTGCTTCTTCACTTCTTGTCCGCTGACGGGCGAGTAGGTGCGGCCTATCCGGGCATAGAGCAGTCGCAGGTATTCGTAGATTTCGGTGGAGGTGCCTACGGTAGAGCGGGGATTGCGCGAGATGACGCGCTGCTGGATGGCGATGGCTGGTGGGATGCCCTTGATGAAGTCACATTCGGGCTTGTTCATACGTCCAAGGAACTGGCGCGCATAGCTCGACAGGCTCTCCACGTAGCGGCGCTGTCCTTCGGCATAGAGGGTGTCGAACGCCAGCGACGACTTGCCGCTGCCCGATACTCCTGCAATGACGACGAGTTGGTTGCGCGGTATGCGTACGTCTACATTCTTTAGGTTATTCACCCTTGCCCCCTTGATTTCTATACAGTCGCTCATAGTACACCTTATTATATATATCAGACTGCAAAGGTACAAAGAAACAAGTAAAATTCCAAATATATTTTGCATTTTGCTCGTTTCTTCGTACCTTTGCAAGCAGTTATGAGGTATCAATCGAATCCACAAGGAGAATACGACCACTATGTGGCAGAGGACTCCCAGCCGCTGCTGGAGTTCCTGTTGGCAAATGTGAGGCTGTCGCGCACCAAGGTGAAGGCTACCTTGCAGGGTAGGGGCATCAAGGTGAACGGCAAGGTTGTTACGCAGTTTGACTTTCCGCTGCAGAAGGGGATGAAGGTTGCCGTGTCGAAGACGAAGCGCAACCAGCAGCCCTTCCAGAGCCATTACCTCCGTATTGTGTACGAAGACCGCTGGCTCATTGTGATTGAGAAGCAGCCGGGCATTCTCTCTATGGCAGCCGGTCACTCAACGCTGAATGTGAAGAGTCTGCTTGACGACTATTTCAAGAAGTCGCACCAGAAGTGTACGGCCCATGTCGTCCACCGCCTGGACCGTGACACCAGCGGACTGATGGTCTATGCCAAGGATATGGATACCGAGCAGACGCTGGAGCACCACTGGCACGAGATAGTCTACGACCGCCGCTATGTGGCTGTGGTGAGTGGTGAGATGCAGCAGGACGAGGGTACCATTGCCAATTGGCTCAAGGACAACAAGGCCTACGTGACGTATTCCTCGCCCGTGGATAATGGCGGCAAGTATGCCATTACTCATTTCCATGTGATGGCCCGTACCACTGAGCACTCGCTGGTGGAGTTCAAGCTGGAGACTGGCCGTAAGAATCAGATTCGCGTACATGCTGCCGACATGGGGCATCCCGTCTGCGGTGATACGAAGTATGGCAATGGCGACGACCCGCTGCACCGTCTGTGTCTGCATGCCTGGCTGTTGTGCTTCTATCATCCTGTGACGCAGCAGCCCCTGGAATTCGAGACTCCGGTTCCTGCTGCCTTCCGTCATCTGTTCAAATAGTCATCATAAGGTTATGGGAAATTTCACCTATTATATCGCGCTGCTTGTCATCATCATCATCGGCTTCTGGCTCATCAAGAAGGTGGCCAGCTGTCTGGTCAAGAGCATCATTGCCATCGTCCTGGTGGCAGTGGCCGTTGCCCTTTACTATTTCTACCTCAGATGAGCAGCAGTCCTACGGTGACGCACAGGCCGTAGACGAAGATGTTGCGTGCCGTCTCGCCCAGGCATTCGTTCAGCTGCCGTCCCTCGTGGATGCGCCTCATCTTCATCCATGTAAACACGTGCAGCGGCAGATAGACGAGTGGCAGCAGGAATGCCAGCACGTGACCGTTCACCCAGAATGTAATACCGGCCGCTGTCGCTGCTATTCCCCATGTCAGGTAGAGCCATTCCGTAGCCTCCGGACCTATCTCCACCACCAGCGTTTTCTTTCCGTCCCTGCGGTCGTTGTCGCGGTCGCGGTAGTTGTTGATGATGAGCAGGCAGTCGATGACCGCCCCGCAGGCCAGTGAGGCGATGAACACCTGCCACGTGCAGGTATGCAGCTGTACGTAATAGGTGATGCAGACGGGTACGATGCCGAAGAAGATGAACACCAGCAGGTCGCCCATGCCGATATACGACAGGTGGGTGGTATACAGGAAGCAGAACACTACGCAGGCCACTCCCACCAGCAGCATCTCCATGCCGCCGTACCATAGCAGCGGCAGTCCCGTCAGACAGGCCAGACAGGTGGTGGTGGCGATGGCCCGCTTCATGGAGTCAATTTTAACCCATCCCTGTGTACATGCTCGCAGCGGTCCCAGCCGTGTGCTGGTATCGTCGTTGCCCTTCGCATAGTCGAAGAAGTCGTTGATGAAGTTGGCATCCACCTGCATGATGAAGGCGAACAGCAGGCATAGTGCGGCTGCCGTCCAGCTGAAGGGGCTGGTGGCATAGATCTTGGCATCCACGTAAGCCAGTGCTATACCGATCATCACCGGCACCGCAGCCCCCGCCAGCGTCTTCGGACGGGCCGCCAGGATCCATGCTTTCAGCGAGTCTTGTCTTACATCATTCTCGTTCATGCCTGCAAAATTAATGCATAGTGAGCAAAAATGCAAAAAAAATGGCTATAAATTTTGTGTTTTCCCTGATTTCCATTACCTTTGCAGCAGTATGATATCCAAATATCCCAGTCTTGATCTTGTTGAGTTCGTGGAGACGCAGATTCTGCCGCGCTATGCTGCCTTTGACAAGGCGCACAACCTGTCGCATGTCAACAGCGTTATTCGCCATTCCCTGGAACTGGCTCGGCACCAAGGTGCCGACCTGAATATGGCCTATGCCATTGCCGCCTACCACGACTTGGGACTGGAGGGACCGAGGGCCGTCCACCACCTGGCCAGCGGCAAGATTCTCCTGCAGGATGCCCGTCTGAAGCGGTGGTTTACGCCTGACCAGCTGCAGGTGATGAAAGAGGCCGTTGAGGATCATCGTGCATCTGCCTCGCGGGCACCGCGCAGCATCTACGGCAGGATTGTGGCCGAGGCCGACCGTGAGATAGACCCTGAGACGGTGATACGGCGCACCATCCAATACGGGCTGGCCCATTATCCAGAGTTGGATGCCTACCGCCATTGGCTGCGCTTTCTGGATCACATGCGGAGCAAATATTCCGTCAATGGCTATATCCGTTTGTGGATACAAGGCTCCGACAACGAAAAGAAGCTGAACGAGCTGCGTAGCCTGATTGCCAATCCGCCGGAATTGCGAAAGGTCTTCTCCCGCATCTTTGCAGAAGAAACCGCCTGACTTTCGTCCGGTTTCCGTCCCGTTCCCGTCCTGTCTTCTTCTTGTCTTCGTCCTGTCTTCGTCTTGTCTTCGTCCTGTCTTCGTCCTGTCTTCGTCCAGTGCCTTTCTTTTTAAAGAAAGGAAAAAAGGAAACTGCCCTGCCCTTAGTTGAAGAAGTTCCACGACACGCCGAAACGCAGGATGCGCGTGTTGGCGGGGTAGTGGGGCGTGAGGAAATACTGCTTCGACCCTGACCCTCCGTTGATATGGCTCATCGACAGGAAGAAGCGTGTGCGCTTCAGGTGCATGTTGGCATAGACATCGATGAAGGGATAGCCGCCAATCTTCACGCGGCTGTCGGCATTCTGCTGTACGGCAAAGGTCGACAACTGCGGCAGGTAGTCGGGAGCCTCGTACTTCGAGAAGTAGGTGGCACAGCCTCCCAGTTCGACGGTAAGCACCTTGGCAATCTTGAACTTTAGGAAGAGGTTGGTGAAGATGTTGAGCGAGGGTAGGGGCAGCACGTCCTTGTTGCTGGAGTTCTGGTAGGTAATCACGTTCTCCCAGTTGATGACTCCCCACCGCAACAGTTGTCTTAGCTGCAGCGTCAGCACGCTGATGTTGGCCGACTCCTGGAATACGCCACCCGTCACGTTCGTGCGTCCGTTCTCGTTGTAGTCGTAGCTCATGCCGAAGTAGGTGTAGTTCTGTATCTGGTCTACGGCCACGCGCAGCAGCGTATTGGTCTTCTGGTAGGTGAAGCGCCCCTCCAGGTGGGTACGTGTCTCTGCCGTGAGGTCGTTATCCCAATGGAGGTTCTTCGAGAGGAACCGCTCCTGGAAGAATTTCGGCTTGGTACGGTGGAAGAAGGCCGATGCAGCCAGCTGTACGGTGTCGCCGAACAGTCGGAAGTTCAGGTCGGTGTCAAAGTCCAATGCCAGCGATCCTGCATCCATTCCCGTGACGCCCACGTCGGCTGCCACGTTGAAATGGAATGTCTTTCCCTGTGTCTTCGACAGGACACCGCCAATGTTCGTGCTGTGTTCCGACCACGTGTTCAGGAAGTATGCCTCGCAGCCTTCTATGACATCGGGCATGCGGAAGCGCCGGTAGTCGAACGAGATATATGCCTTCAGTCCGGCCTTGATGTATTTGTTGAACCCCTCGAGCAGGGCCAGTCCCACGGTATTCTTGATGGTGGTGTACTTGTATTTGTCGTACATCGCACCGCTGCCGTATTGTCCTTCGTCGTTGTACAGGTAGTAGGTGTTGGCATAATGGTCGGCAGGCGACTCGTAGGCCTGGTAGATGCGGTCGTAGTGGTTGATGTCGAGGGTGTGGATGATGCTCGTCACGGGCACGTACTCCCGCTTCATGGTGGCATCGATGGAGTCCTGCCGTGCCTTTTCGGCCATGAGGCTGTCCATCTGTTCGGTCGACTCCACTTTGATGCGCGTGGTGTCGTTCTCCATCGTGGGCTTCCCCTGCACCGGCTCGTCGCCGGCTATCTTGGCCCCTGCCGGGCGACCTGTGGGTTTCTTCTCATCGGCCACCTTCTCTCCCTTTCTGCCCGATGGAGCGTTCGGGTCGGTTTTCTTCTTCTCTTCACGCTGGCTTTTCTGCTTGGCCGACTTGCTGGCAAACTGGCGTGCCTTGATTTCCTCTTCGGTCATCTTCACCTTTCGGTAGAATCCGAAGTTGTAGCGTTGCGTCAGGAACAGGTGTTTCGAGTTGTTACGGTTCCAGTTGCGCGTCAGCACGGTGGGTATCTCCTCCTCGCTGTACTGTACGTTGTTCAGCTCGGGGTGGGTGATGTAGTTGTCGTTGGTGATGCCGCCGCTCTCCGTCACCTTGCGGTGGTATAGCGACCCCAGCAGGTGCATCTGGTAGCGGTCGCCCCTGTACGATCCGAACAGGGTGGCACGGAAGTGCGACGTGCTCTGGTTCTGGTAGTATCCCCTGGCGTAGTGGTAGTCCAGGTCGAAACCGAATCCGAGCCTTTTGTTGGCATTCACGCTGAACTTACCATTGATGTGGTCTTCGCCGTTCTGCTTGTTTCCGCAGTTGTCGTAGCTGATGTTGGTATAGGGCGACAGCGTGTTCACGAACAGGAACTCGTCGGGTTCCTTGGTGGTGTAGCTGTATCCGTCGATGAAGAAGAACTGGCTTGTGGGCTTGCGGTCGATGAAGATACGGTTCAGTCGTGGCGTGTAGTTGTTGCCGATGGTGTTGTATTCTCCATAGATGCCGGTATTGTAGATGCTGTTCTGGTAGAGGTGGGGCATGGTGTCTATCTGTGCCGGTATGATGTCTCCCAGCTTGCGGTCTACCGTCCATACGCGCACCCCCGTAGGAATCTCCTTGTTGCTTTTCACGGAGTCGCGGCGGTTGGGGTTGAAGTTCTGGTTGCCGTATTCGTCGCGCTGTGTGATGTTGCCGTTGGCATCCATCTCGTTATACACTTGTGCCTGCAGCGGTATGGCTACCGTGCAGGCTACGAGTATCAGCATCTTGGATAATCTGCTCTTCATTCTTTTTTCATCATTCTCAGTGCCGACTCCGTAAACTTGATGAGTATCGATATGAGAATCACGTAGATGCCCATATCCCTGTTTCCCTTATAATAAAGGTACATGCCCACGAGGGCACCGATAATGAATATCGTGTTCAGCCAGTTACGTATCAGCCTGATATTCATTGCAGGAGCGACTCAAATTTATTGAACAGGAAGTCTTTCCTGTCGCACGTCTTGCGGCGGAATTTTCCCGACAGCGGGAGCAGCTTGGTGTTCTTCTTGTTCACGGCCACCTTGTCGCTGATCCACTCTTCTGCGGTGTAGCGCTGTGCTTTGCGGTTTTCCTCGTAGACGTAGCGTATGTTCGTGATGGTGATGTCGGCGCTGCCGTCCTTGCATTCAGCCTTCAGCGAATAGATGAATCGCGTGCGGTCGAGCGATATGGCGTTGGCGCGGAACACCAGCCATTCGTCGTACATGCCGCCCACGATGTGCTTCTCCGTGTCTTCCACCACCAGTTTGCTGTCTGACAGCTGGTTCTTCTCCTTCGTCATCTTCTCCATGTACTGGCGCACGATGTTGTATATCTCTGCCGCCGACTTGCCTGGTGCATTGATGTGCTTGGTGAACACCACGCGGCCGTTCTCCTCAGTCACGGCACCTTTCAGGTACTTCTGGTACTTGTAGTCTTTCGCCTTGGTTGCTACCTCTTGTTCCGGCTCTTCCTCCGGCTTCTCCCATGTGTTGTCCTGTGCCCACATTGCCATTGGTGCCAGGGCTATCAGTGTCAAGATGAACTTTCTCATATTTGTGTTGTTTTTAGAATCATGGTGCAAAAATACAAATATTATTTGTCATTAGTGTACGTTGATGCCAATAATTCTCGATTTTTTTTAATTTTTAATTATTCCCTTGCTTTCGTGCCTGTTCAGCGAGCCATCTGGCAGGCATACAGCGCGACGGTCTCACCTCTACCAGCCAGCCCCCTTCTGAAGTCTCGTCCCCCTTCTGATCATTATGGTTTTCATGTCTCTTTTTTCACCTTTTGTGTAATTTTTCTTCATCTTCTCCTCTCAAAAACGGTTAAATCTTTATTTTTTTTGAAGATTTTGGGAAATCTTTAAGGCGAATTGCGAAAGTTTGTGTATTTTTGCAACGTAAAATCAAACGATATGGATATGATAACAACGGTAACAACAACTCCAGTAGCGTCGGAAAGCAGGTACTCCAGAGTGCTAAACGCAAGGGAATACGCAAGGAGGATGGGAAGGAAACCACTTACGCCTGAACAGCGGAAGGAGTTCAACAAGATGGTGGCCGAGTTCACCAATCTCTGATTCATGCGATATCTTTTGGATACTTGTATCATGCTCTATATGGTCAGGGATACTGGCGAAATGAGCAGTGACGTGGAAGCTATTGTAAACGACTATGGCAATCAGTTGTATATGTGTGCGGCAAGCATCCGGGAGATTGTAGCTGCATGGTACAAGTATGAGGACATGCAAAAAAACTGGAAATCACCAGAGGAGGTCATACAGGAAATATGCGACCAGTGGGGTGTTCAAGTTTTATATCCTCAGCGTGAACATTATAAGACATTTGTAGCCCTTCGATGGAACCAAGCTGCCAAACATACCGACACAACTGACCATCTTATCATAGCCCATGCCATCACTGAGAGGATGACACTTATCTCTTCAGACACAAAATTCGATTTCTATTGCAAGCAAGGTCTTGACTATTTCTTCAACAAGAAATAGCTTTTAGCCACACTGCAGAACTGCTTTCCGTAGTCCCTGAGTCCGATTTGTTTACGGACTATGAGAAGGCTACGTTCCTGAGCGAATAACGCCCCGTCCATTGATACGGAAACTCTCTATGCAATGACTAAAGTTCGAACTTCTGGCTTTTTTTTTTAGCTTTTTCTTTGTAGAATCATTTTTTTTTGCTATCTTTGCCGTCGGAGTGGGAAGGACCCGCTCTGGCAGAAGAAGCGTAATGCTCTGAACTTGCGGATGGAAACGTGAGATATTTTCAACAGCAAGACTGAAATAGACAGGAGGGCAGAACGGCTTCCACGTTTAGCGTGGGGCTGTATCCATTTTCTATTTCAGGTATTCTCACGACCTCCATCCGGAACTGGCAAAAGCAGTCCCGCGCTTCTGCTGTGGGACAAAAAGAACTAAAAACAATAAAAGTATGAAAAAGAATCTATTATTAGTATGCTTAGCTTTGTCCATCCAAAGCTCTATGGCTACAACGCGTTCAGCCGTCTTGTTATTGCATAACGGCAGTGCAACAACCTTTGACAATACTCAACTGTCTGATGCTATGAGGACTGCAGAGCATGGTGACACTATATATTTGACTGAAGGAGCATTTGACGTTGATACATTAATAATCGATAAGGTTGTCACGATGATAGGAGTCGGTCAGGAAACAAAAATACGTGGAGACATTCACATAGCTGTTGATGATAATCCACAAACCTTCAACCATTTTTTAGATGCTCTATATATTACAGGAGATGTGAAGTTATCCAAAGGAATACAAGGACTGAAAATAAGAAAATGTAGAATTAACGGTTTCTTATGGGCTGCAGCTGATATTAAGGACTTGCAAGTGGATAGATGTTTCATATCAATATTTCTCCCTACAAGCCGCATTAAGAGTGCATCATTCAAAAATAGTTATATCTCACATCTTGGATATTCGTTTTCTTATACAACATCACTATGTTATTCTTCTGACACCTCTTCAAAAGGAAACGATTTGACTTTTTTAAATTGCTCAATTTACGAAGTTTATGCAAGTAATCTCCATGAACGTAATGTCTGGATAGAAGATGCAGGGTTTTTGAATTGTTTTATTCGTGATTATATAGAATCTTCTACCTGGGGCAGTGGTAATTGTTATCTGACTAATACCATAGTTTGCAAAACGTCTTCACTATTATCGGGTAATATAATACATCATTGCTATTTGACAGGCAATCTTAGCACATGGCAACTATATAATGACGTAAATAAGACAATTGAAGCTGGATACATTGGACAGGATGGTACTGCAGTTGGTTATTTAGGTGGCTCTTCACCATTCTCACTTACACCAGTCGGTGTTGTTGTAGAAGATGCATTGCTTAAGGTCGACCAAGAGAAGAAACAACTGAATGTGACTTTGAAAATAAAGGCCCATCAATAAATAATAGGTTATGCATAAGCGATTGATATGTTTCATACTCAGCTTTGTCATGTCATTTTGTGTAATGGCACAAAATGTCAGTTTTGAGTATTGGGTAGATGCTGATTATCAAAAGCGTGTTTTTGGCAGCGGAGGAACTGAATCTGTTTCGTTTGCTATTGATATCAGCAATTTTGCAGAAGGACTGCATTTCCTCAACTTTCGTGCCAAGCAAGACAAAGGAACTTGGGGTAGTCTTAACAGGCAATTATTCGTTGTTCAAAAGAATAATGCCCCTATTAGCCAATATGAAAGTTGGCTTGATGACCAATATGACCATAGGATTATAACCCAACATACTGATGGAGATGTTGTGCAGACTATAGATGTTGGTAATTTGGTTCCTGGTGTACATTATTATAATATGCGCGCACAATATGCTAACGGTCAATGGGGCTCTCTATACCGCTGCTTATTCTTGAAACCAGAAATAGGTGTTGACAGGAAACCGAAAGCAGTAGAATATTGGATTGATAACGACTCTGCCAACACAAAAATGGCTGAAATCAATGATTCTATTGTCGTGCTGAATATCGACATCAGTCAACTGGCAGCTGGCTCACACGTGCTTCATTGCCTTCTGCAAGACATCACAGGTTATGGCGGCGACGATTACGCCTATGAGTTTACCCTTGATAAAACTGTGGAGGCTTATACAGTACTATCTGAGAAGAAAGATACATTGACATTCTATTATGATAACAAAAGAGTAGAAAGAGGCGGAAGCATATTAGGAAAGACATTTTCGTACATTTCAGAACGATCTTGGGATCGGTCAGCAGAAAGCATTAAAACTGCAGTCTTTGACGAGTCGTTTAGCAATTATAACGATTTACAGGGAACATGCTATTGGTTCTTTAATTGTAAAAATCTCACAGAAATTATTGGTCTGCAATATTTGAAGACAGATAAGGTATATGACATGCGTTGCATGTTTGAATATTGTTCATCGTTGGCTTCGCTTGACCTAAGCAGTTTCAGCACTAAGAGTGCCTATATCCTTACAGGCATGTTCGACGGTTGCTCAGCATTAACGACACTAAATCTGAGTGGTTTCAATACTGCAATAACTCAATATATGGTAGGAATGTTTATGGATTGCAATAAACTAGAGACTATATATGTTAGTAAAACATGGAGCACAGAAAGTGTAATTAATGGTGACAATATGTTTTCTGGCTGTACAAGTCTTGTAGGAGGAAGTGGAACGCCATTCGATATAAACCACATAGATCAGGAATATGCCCGTATTGATGGTGGATCAACTGCGCCGGGGTACTTCACCGACATCAATGATGTCAGCGGAGTTAAATGTGCAAGGGTTTCGCAACAGGCTGACAGACAGTATTTCACCATTGACGGACGCAAGATGGTGGGTGTTCCAACAACCAAGGGCATCTATATCGTCAACGGTAAGGTAATCGTAAAACAATAACTAATATAAGGAACTATGAGAAAAAACATTATTTCAATTATTATGCTACTGGGATTGGTTGCGATTCCAACGTCAAGTGACGCACAATTCCTTAAGCAACTCGGAAAAGCACTGGAGAGTGCAGGTAAAGGGATGCTGCAAGGCTCAACAGGCCAGCAAGGGGCATCAGTGCAGTTTTCTAATCTGCGTTTGACTTATGACCAAAAGGATGCCAGCAACGGCAGGACGATGCTGCAATTACATTATACGCTGAAAGCCGATGGTTTACAGGGACACAAGTTGGTCCCTATCCTTGCCGTTGAGATACCACAGGGAACTTTACACAAATTTTCTGACGGCAATGACATGAAACAAATTGGTAACGAATTGACA
The DNA here is from genome assembly GCA_946415755.1 of uncultured Prevotella sp. Classification (GTDB taxonomy): domain Bacteria; phylum Bacteroidota; class Bacteroidia; order Bacteroidales; family Bacteroidaceae; genus Prevotella. The sequence continues at coordinate 13,330 of CAMKTS010000024.1, forward strand.
TGCAGTTACCAGTCTACAACATTAAATGGTCAGTGGCAAGCTATCTATATAGATGCACTGAACCCACTGCCAGGAAAGCAGACATACTATGCTTGTATCTATATTGCTGACAAAACGACAAATCAAGTAATAGCAAGGAGCGACTATAAGAATTTCACTAATACTGGCAAGCAAAAAGAACAGCTACAGGATGTCCGGCAATCGGCCCAGCAGTCACAAACGCAGCAACAAAAGAGGAAGGCAAGCGAGCACATGACTTTCCAAGACATACCGATGGGACAGTCAGAAGCATCCATCAAGGTTGCATTGAAGCAGAAGGGGTTCAAGGATGACGAATATGTGATGACTGGAACGCTGAATGGAGCATCTGTCGCTGTCTGGATCGCTGATGACGGTAGCAGCATCAAAGTATCAGAAGAAAAAGGCAATACAAAGGCCTTGGCAAAGAAAAGATTCCTGCAACTCAAAACGAATTTAATGGAAACGTATCATGGGATAACTCATCCATGGACGCCATGGGATGACAGTGAAGGTGCCATTATTTCGACAGACAAAGGATATATCGAAGTCTTTTATCGTGATGCAGATGAGGTTAATTTCTCAGGCGATTATATATGCGAATATATTTATAAAGACAAAGCGAGTATGTCCTCAAAGGATATTGCGATAGAATCTTCCTACCCTGAGGGCGATGTCATATCAGCGGAGACAGCAATTGAACTTTATAAATCTAAAGACGAGAGCCTTTCCGCAGACATCCTGGAGCATCTTGGCTACTTCCATGCAGGTGAGGATAGCAAGGGCTATACGTACTGGTGCAGAAATTGCAGTTTGACTAAGACACTGAAGCCCACAGCCTTCGGAAAGGGAACAAGTAGTGTGGTGAGATACTGCTTCAAGGGTCAACCCGATGTCCGTGTTCAGGTGTTCAACGAAAAGGCTGTTCAAAGTTTCTATGACCAATTGGAAAAGTTGGGCTACGGCTGGCAAGGCACAGGTTCGGGTACAGGTGCGTTGGAATGGAAGAAGGATATGACCGACCAAAGCGAGAAGTCTTTCTGGCTCATTTCCGAGAAAGGCTACTTCTATCAGCAACATGGTGGCTACTTCTTAATTCTTGGTGGCAATATAGAATAAAAAGTTATTTTCCTAAATGGTATTTATTTATCATTAGTGTCCCGTCTAAATTGGGACACAAATGAACAAAAAAGAAAAGAGATTATGAGACTAAAATTTTTAGACAGCTTTGAGAAGCAAATCTTCGATGGCAAAGTATTGGAGAATCCTATAACTGGTTTCCAAACTATTGTATCAATACTGATAGGTTTGGCTGCAACATTTATTGCGACGATTATATCTTTATTCATAGATGGAGTTGAAACTGAAAATACTGTCATGCAAATTACTGTTTACGCAGGTGGAGCAATCGCCTTGGTATGGTATTTACTGCATACACAAAAAGTATTATTCTCTAATCTTAAAATAGGTATAAAGGTTGGTTATGGATTCTTTCTTGAATGCAGCAATTGCCAACATAATACAAGCCGAAGCTCTCTTAATGGATTCTGTGAACTGCGTGGCGGGAATGTAAGTGCAAGTGATTGCTGTGGGAGTTGGGATCCATGTTGAACATATATGTCAGCAGGAAATATAGAAGTTCCAAACCAAAAATCAAATATACTTGACATATGAAAAAGGAATTAGGAATATATCTTTTGTTAGTACTTTCTTTGTCTTTTGTTAGTTGCAAGAAACCACCTTCAATGGACAAGAAGACTGCAGAGATGTTGGAAAAACGATATGGTAAGGTTGTTTCTGTAGATTTATCGAAATCTGGAACCTTGAGTAAAGCCATTAAAGAGGTCACAGAAGAAGAGAAGATTCCCTATTTACGAGTTTCCGGCCCTATTAATGGCGCAGATATTGACAGCTTGAAACAGTTCTGCCATTCTTTACGCGCTCTTGATTTGTTAGATGCCACTATCGAGTCTGGAATCCCATACCACGACTACGATGACGAGAAAACAATTTCTGAAGTTAATGTGATAGGCGAAGATATGTTCAACTTCTATCGCTTAGAGCATATTTATTTACCTTTAAAAACCACCAAGATAGATGATAATGCGTTTAGTTCCTGTTATCATCTTGAGACGATTCGCATTCCAGAAAGTGTTATTTCTATTGGTAGCCATTCATTCAGTAGTTGTTATAATCTTACATCACTGCAATTGCCAGACAAACTGATGACTATTGGGGAATCGGCATTCTCTGATTGTAATTCACTACGACGGTTGCGAATTCCAAAATCAGTGAATACATTCGATGTCGGTTCTTTCTGTAAAGCAAGTGATTTGTATCTTGAGTGGTCACCTGAGGAATTAGATAAACTTGGAAATTTGGATTTCAACTGGATTTGGTTCAATGATAATCCACCGAAAGGCCTTCATTCCCACTTTGTTTTTCGAAGTCCAACACTTCACGTGCCTGCCGCCTATGTCAATGATTACAAAGAAAAATTCCCCAAATCGAATGTCATCGCTGATGAAGGTAAGAGCGATGAGGTTTACCGGCCTACTTTCCTAATGGAGAAAGAACATGTAGGGCCTGTTAATATCGGACCAATAGATGATGTTCCCATTTTTGTAGGTGGACTATATGATAAGTACGTAAGGATTAGTGAGGTTGTCCCAGAAAGAGGAAATAAAGAAATGGAGGTTGTCCATTTTATAAAAGATGGAAAGTTGGCATTTAAGGGCGAGCTCAAAGGAGATGAGATTTGTGCATTTTATGTATATCCGGAAGCCTCAAGCGTTTCAACGATTTTGAACTTCCATGCGGGTGACAATGTATCAGACCTAACCCTTATTAAAGATGTCTTTAAGTGGTCAAAGTTGAATTCTGAGATAATGTACTGTACAATAGGCTATCTAAGTTATTTCGTTGATATTAACTGTCTAAAAGACGGTTATAAACACAAGATTTCGCTAAGTGATTTTGTAGAAGATTCTCAAGTTAAATTTATAAAAGTACAATAAGTAAGATATACAATGAAGAAGATCTGTTTATTGGCCATGTTTGGCCTGCTGTTCACAGGATGTAATTCTGGGACAAGCTATCCCTCAAACCCAGAAACAGTAATAAGGAAAGGCATTGAAGCACTGAATGAGAACAACTTGAAGGACGTTAACCGCTATTTCGCCTTAGAGGACTGGGACAAAGTGTTGCAATATAAAGAGGGAATGAATGACAATCAACGTCTCGCTTGGAGAATAGAGAAGGTGTTGAAGACCGAGTTCAAATCATCTCATGGTAATGAAGATGACATGTGTGGAATAACAGCCAAGGTCATCAGGCAAGATGGTTTCGAAGAGAATCTTGAATTTGCACTTATCAAAAGTCCAAGCGGAAGGTGGAAAATATTAACATGGTCAAGAGAATAATCCTATAAAAAATAGTGCATATGAAGAAGTTAATAATAGCCATTCTAATGGTACTGACATTCTCTGCCTGCGGGTCAAACAATGGGCAGGCGACACTGAAAGACCTGATAAGTGAAATAAAAGTGATTAAAGATGCCCCACACTATCGAGTACAAGCTAATGACGATGAACACTGGAGTCCAATTGTCTATGATTTGGAGAAGAAGGTGCAATGGCTTAATACCGATCTTGAAGGCTATATCATACCTACGAAGTCTGAGGTTGATGGGCTTGAAGTGGTTGCTCCCTGTGAAGTGTACTCTGTAGATTTTGACTATCCTTGCATCCACGTCCAAATGCTTTGTGGAGTAAAACTTACTAAGGACATAACAAAGGAAGATATTTGCAGTAACGGAAGAGATGGTCTACCTGTTTTCATACGGTTTGTCGGATATAGTGGTGACACTCCTTGTCAGTGGGTCAGTAGCATTAACGACCTGCCAGTTCGTGATGGAGAATACCGTTATGACCGTAGTTCATATACGAAAACTTATTTAAAAGGAACAGAATCTTTGTTTATGTTCAGGATGGTGATCTCTCCTGATAACTCCGAAGGGTATGAAAAGATAAAGGAGATACACATTGTAAATGGCAATAATGCAGAAAGTTAAATTAAAAACGGACCAACTATAATTTGAGGAGAAGATGAAAACGACAATATTTACATTAGTGACTATATGTACACTGGCTCTAATCGGTTGCTCTGGGAAAGGCAATGGGAAAAATGGGTATGACATAAGCGAACTCTATAATAGTAAGAATGAGTATGTTCTGAACGGGCCGCGCAAGGCAGGGTTGCTTCTCTTGTGTAAGGGAAAAGAATTATACTATGGAACAGAAAAAAGGATGAAAGTTTATTCTGATGGAAAGCATCTCCACCCTCACAAAATCGATGCTTCATCTTCCATGTATAACAACAAGCCTGAAATGGAAACCATGCGTTATAACAAAATGGAGATGGAAATTAACTTAGCTCTTGATGGTCTCTCCTATGCCAATATCTCAAAACCAATTGAAGAAGACGATTGGTTCTATATGGAGTACCATGAGTCTGAAGATCGCTTTTATTTCTACTACGTAGACTTGGATATGATAAACATAAAGAATGACTAATATGGAAGATGGTATCAATAAAGTAACAAATGGAGGTGAACAAAACGTTCCTTCTCCTCAAGGCAATATGCCTAATTTAAAAGTCTGGTTAACTATCGCTGTTGCGGTGATGTACGTTGCTGCCATCTGGATGCCTTTTATTGGTAATAGTTTTGGTGAAGATTTCTTTGAGATGCAAGGCAGTTTAGGATATCTGACTCTTTTAATGCTTGACTCCATGGGGAAATCATTCCAGTTCGCCAGTTTCTTGGAGATGTTGGCCGCCATTGCTTTGTTCGTGATTCCCATCATACACCTTGCAGTATCTGGATTTGGCAACAAGTTAGGATCTGTGAGCATTGTAGCTACCATACAATTAGGATGCCTTTTCTATCTTACGAAGTCATGGTTCATTGACAACAGTTTCGTCAAGATGTCCACAGGGTTTTACTTCTACTTGATCGCAACGCTTGTTGTACTATGTATAGGTATCAAGGATTCTGATGATACATCATATTTCAAAAATATTGGTTCTACAATACGAGGTTCTATTATCTTTTTTTATGTAGATAAACTGGAGAAGAAGTTTTTCCCTTTAGTGGCTAACGAGAAGTCTATGGCGGGTCTGGCTCTACTTTTAATTATCATATCGGGTGCTTTGGCAGCGTTGCTTGCCAATGATTCACAAGAAGGACTCTCCACAGCGAAGTGCATAATCATAATTGCTTTTATTGCAATATTCTTTTATAGTACATTCCATGTTCTTGATGCAAATATATCTTCAATCACTACTGTCCCGTTAAAGTGGACTAATCGATCTTTGAAATAATTGAAATACAGTCTTTTACGAGCAATATTGAGGGTGCGACGATTTGAATTCGTATCTTTGCAGTCAAAATAGATGGCTGCATATGAACAAATCAAAATACGTCTTCGCTCAGTTGGTGGAGATTTTGGATAACGACAAGTTCCGTCATCTTGTTGATAAGTACGAAGGTAATGCATCTGGAACGCTCGACTTAAGAGGTCCTGCAAATCCTCAGCATCTCACTGACGGACAAAACACCTCTCAGAGAACTGTTCGAAAAGACTAAATTCAACGATGTCAAAGAGCAATTTGCTCCCCTTATTCTAGGGCTATTTGATTAATATTTAACTCGTCCCAATTTTAACGGGACACTTATGATCTTCAATAGAAAAAGGTAAATATGCAATCTTTATGCTGGTAATCTGCATAGTAGGTTGTCTGGTGGGATATTTCGGCGCATATTTTATTGTTCTCTTAATTGCCATACAGGCAATAGTGGTAATGAAAGATACGCAAAAATGACGAGTAAATTGAAAATACAATTTATGAAGAAGGTAATGTTTCTTTTTGCAGCTTCAGTTATGATTGCTGCATGTGGTGGAAAAGGTGAAGTTGCTCTACTCGCTTTCGTGCCTGTTCAGCGAGCCATCTGGCAGGCACTTAATTGGCAGAGAAATTGCGCCAGATAGGCTGAAAACGGCAAATGATGAAAAATTTTTTTGAACCCGCTGAGTAGCAATACGATAAGCCCAAAAACTAAACTTTTGCCAAAAAATCTACTCAATAAAAATTTGGAAATATCACATAAAAAGGTTATTTTTGCAGTCGAATCTTATTGAAAACAAGTTACTGAGACCAATCAGGGAAGCCTTGATCTAACAAGACAGAATGATGAAAAAGCTTAGAACATATTATTTTGTAGTCTGCTGTATATGTACGGCTGTTTTCGGATGTAGCGATGAACAAAGTGGATACGTTGCTCCACCGCAGAATGACTGGGGCATCAAGGCACGAATCGACAGCATTTCCTGGATTCCCGGTGACCCTGCTGTGTTTAAGTTCGATTATAACTCGGATAACAAGGTAAAGGGCTATACGATTGAGACTGGTTGGAGTAGTATTGCAGGTCTCGACTCGGTGGTTTTCGACTATCAGCCCGATAAGATTACCGCAAGGATGAGCTTTCTGAAAGACATGGCATTGGTAGGGCGTGTGAAAATGAAAGTAACGGGTTGGTTCTACCTTCAAGACGGGAAAATAGTTTGCGCCTCAATACCTTTGGGTTTCAGAGAAAACCTAAGAGACAGTATTATCTACCACTACGATGGTGATAAACTGTCCAGATATGAAGTATATGAAGTACAATATCCAGCCGAATCTACGCCAACCAGTTATTTTTGCTATGTTCAGAACTTAAATTGGCAAAACGACGACCTGATAGGTATGTCGGCAGTCAATGGTTCTGAGACCATCTACGATACTTCATTCGCTTACGATACTCATTCGCATACCGTTCTTCTGCCTTATATGTCATTCGAATATCTCCTGGATTCTGATAGGACATACATAAGTGTGTTGGCTAATATGGGATATTTTGGTGTACTGCCAAAGCATGAGATAACAGAGATTCTGGTAACAAGGAAAAATGCTTATAGATATCAAATGCAAATAGACTATCATTATGGTCAGGACAACTTGCCGTTCAGCTTCGACTTCCATTATTGGGAATGGTATAAATTCACGAACGAACAGGGAGGGGACAATCAGTGGAACGTTAGAAAAAGTCAGTGGGAAAATGGTCTTAAAGTCTTTTGGCTTCTATAAAAAATATGTTGATACGGATTAGAAAATTAGTAAATCTTTTGTTGACAACTGTAGTCTTAACAGTCAACACAGCATGTGATTACGTTTCAACTGTACATTATACCGTTGAGAACCACAGCGACAGCATAGTATCGATAAAAATGAAGCCGGGAACAGATTTCTATATTTCTGGTAACAGTGAATATAATCCACAAGATTCGACTATAGTATTATTGAAAAGAGATGGCAGCTTGGTGCGTTTCTTAGAGTGGTTCCATGGTACGCCTGATCCTCACACCCCTCTGTGGGATGACATTGTTTCAATTCATATTGGGAAAACCGAGCTTCCTCCAGAAAGATGGAATCATTACGAAGCATGGATAGCTATCTATGAGGATAAAGGCTTGGGGTCATGGGACTATTTTTTGGAAATCAACGTGTTTAACTGATATATAAAGAATGTTTAGGATTATGAAAAGACTAATATGGAATGAAGCAACATTTGAATTCAAGGGTGCGTTAATAACATACGATGACGGATATCCAACAAGATAGAATAAAAGTATATACGATGACAATGATATCTAAGGCCAGAAGGAAGTGTGCCTTCCTTGTATTATTGATGTGTATTATGACTCCGACAGATGTTGTAGCGCAGGAGTTAATACGCTTCCTACCGTATTTGGGTGGGGGTGCAGGGTTAAGCAATCAGCAACTCAAGACTAATCTGCAACTTGGCGTTAACATCCAGCTGTCACTGCCTTTTGGCGAGAAAAAGAACTGGTATGTTCAGAGCGGCGTGGGATATGGCGGGTTTTGCAGGAGTTTTGATATTGCCGAATCATTCGAAATGTCATGGTCGGACAGAGGCATAAGGTATAGCTACATACACGTACCCTTACAGTTCGGTTATACCTTCCGATTGAGTTGGATCATGACATTACAGGTTGATATAGGCCCGTATGTCAATTTTGGAAGTAGTGGCAGGATCTGTGTGATGAGCTATACTGAAAACCCATATACTGAATCGTATTACTATCGTTACTATAATCCATTTAACGATGAGGGATTTCTTAAGAAGAGGGAGGCGGGCATTGGCCTCAACGTCAGGCTGTGCGTCGGCAAGTTCAGGTATGCGGCGGGTTTCGTGGCGATCAGTTACCAGCACGGACTGACAAACCTTGTGAAGGACAATGCCGCCAGCATTCCTTCCTATCAGGAATACGAACGGCTTATTTCTCCCCTCGGCGGGAAGATGCATAACAGGCTGCTTGCCATTACACTGGGAGCCAGCATCAGCATCAGATAAGCATAATAAAGGACTACAGATACCCAAAAAGTAACTATGATGAAAAGACTAATGATGATTGCCGTTTTTGCCATTAGCACTGTGGGCATGGCGGCACAAGGTGAGAAGGGGCATTTTTCACTGAAGCCCATGATGGGACTGAACGTTACGACGTTGCACTGCGACGTCAGTTCCGCCGATATCTACAAGGCCAAGGCTCGTTTCGCGGCAGGAGTAGAGGCAGAGTATTCCTTCAACAACTGGATGGGTCTGTCGCTGGGTGCCATTTATTCACAGCAGGGAGCAGCTATGGAGGGAGTCATTCCCTTGATAATGACCGACAACGAAGGAAATACGCACCCAGTGGCAGGGACTGTCAACATGAAGGTACACTGCGACTACCTGAACTTTCCGTTGATGGCAAACTTTTACATACCCAAGTTAAAGGGACTCGCCATAAAAGCAGGTATCCAAGTAGGCGTGCTCGTTCATAGCGGCATGAAGGGAAGTATGCGGATAGACGTTATACCGTCGTTAAACAATGCTGGCCTGATTACCGCCGACGGCAGCATGGTCAGAACTGCCATGACGTCAGGGGCGTGGACGGGCATCTGCAATTCGGTGGATGTGGGCATACCCCTCGGCCTCTCGTACGAGTACAAGAACTTTGTGGTGGATGCCCGCTATTGCTTCGGGCTGACAAACATCGACAACTCGGACGACTTGGAGAAGAGTTACAACCGCTGCTTTACGCTCACCTTGGGCTACCGATTCGGTCTGTAGCCGTTTCGTCCTAGAACTGCAAAAGGATATCCCAGATTGATTCTGTTGTTACCCTACACTGCCTACACTGACCGCTGAGTATCAGGCACTTACATACCAGGTACCCTACACTGGAGCCTACACCTGAGGCTACACTGGAAAATTCTTCAACAAGCACCTCGGTGAGTGGCCTACTTATTCCCGTGAAGAGCCTCCTCACGGTCGTGAGTGGCCTCCTCATTTCGGTGAGTGGCCTCCTCACAAAAATCCCATCGCATGGGACAAAATCATGGGGATGGTCGGGCCATGGAAACATCATTCACCCTCCACAATTTAGTGTAGGTCCAGTGTAGCCTCCAGTGTAGGGTGCCTGGTGTGTAACCTACTGATTTTCAGCGGTCAGTGTAGGCAGTGTAGGGTAATTGTTTTTTTTCATTCGAATGACCACACAAGGGGATGGTTCTGTGATCATTTTTAATGACCAGGGGAAATTCGGGGACGGTCCGTCCCCAATTTCTCGCTTCAAGCCCAAGGATATCAGCGGCATGTTAGACCTTACACCGGGGCGCGTGTCGCAAATCTGTGCGAAAGCTCTACATGATCTCTTTGGCGAAGAAAACGGCGGAGCGGCAGAATTGGCAGAGATATTGCGCCAGATAGGCTGAAAACGGCAAATGGCGAAAATTTTTTTGAACGCGCTGAGTAGCAATACGATAAGCGCAAAAACTAAACTTTTGTCCAAAAAAAACTCGAAAATAATTTGGAAATGTGAAATAAAAAGGCTATATTTGCATACGAAATGCTATCAAATAAAAAAGTATCTCTATCATTTACCCATCGTAAAGCTATCATTTACCTGGAGCAAACAACAGCAAAAAAGAAACGTTATGAAAGCAATGCCGAAACAAGTGTCACAGGGACAGACCCCATGTGAGCATGATCTCTTGTTTTGTTTTTCGCGAAATAATCTGTCAATCTGCCACTAAAAAATACAAACCGCTGATAGTGAGTATAATACAGCATGACAGATATAGTGACAGATATAGTGATAGAATGACAGATTCCCTTTGGATGTTAGAGTGTTATCAGTAGATGAATAAGGTCCACTGATGATGTACGATTTGTGAGAAGTTGTGAGAAGTACACACAGGGAAACCATCGGTTTCTTCGTAAGAAACCACTGGTTTCTCAATAAGAAACCGATGGTTTCTGCATGATAAATTCTGAAAAGAGTCCGTAAATAGCAATCTGTCATTCTATCACTATATCTGTCATGTTGCAACACGTTGTAATTCAATACGTTGCATGTCTTTATGACAGATTGACAGATTTTTCGCGAAAAACAGAAGTTGACATAAAAAATAGGGTCTTACCTTTATGCACATATATGAAAAAATACGCACATCTACAACTTTGTTGTGTTAATTAATGTGTTGATTATCAGACGTATAGTTATACTTTGTAATAAATGTATATCACCTAAATTGACGCTGAACCTGTTTTTATTTCCGTATAGATGTCAGCACGTAATGCCTGTTCAGCAGCTTTCTTCATTCTGCAATCACTGATCGTTCATTTTAAGCACCCCGCAAGTGAGTATCTTACGATATTTATTGGTTGTAATCGTTTTTTTTCGCTCTTCATGCATGGTTCTCGAAAATTCTTTGTAATTTTGCAGCCCAAAATGTAAATTGTCAAATCGTAAAGAATAACAATGTTTGAGAACTTAAGCGATAGGCTTGAACGGTCGTTCAAGATACTGAAAGGTGAGGGGAAAATTACCGAGATCAATGTTGCGGAGACCCTGAAGGACGTTCGCAAGGCCCTGTTGGATGCCGACGTGAACTACAAGGTGGCCAAGACGTTTACCGACACCGTGAAGCAGAAGGCACTGGGCATGAATGTGCTGACGGCCATCAAGCCCGGACAGCTGATGGTGAAGCTGGTACACGACGAACTGGCAGAGCTGATGGGTGGCAAGGCCGTGGAGCTGAAGCTCGAAGGCCGTCCGGCTATCATCCTGATGGCGGGTCTGCAGGGTTCTGGTAAGACGACGTTCAGCGGTAAGCTGGCCAACCTGCTCAAGACGCGCCAGCACAAGAACCCGCTGTTGGTGGCCTGCGACGTATACCGTCCGGCAGCCATCCAACAGTTGCACGTGGTGGGCGAGAGCGTGGGGGTGCCCGTCTATTCGGAACCAGACAACAAGAACGTGGTGGAGATTGCCCAGCATGCCATCCGCGAAGCCAAGCAGAAGAACTATAACGTGGTCATCATCGATACCGCCGGACGACTGGCCGTCGATGAGGATATGATGAACGAGATAGCCACCCTGAAGGAGGCCGTACAGCCCGACGAGACGCTTTTTGTGGTGGACTCGATGACGGGTCAGGATGCCGTGAACACCGCCAAGGAGTTTAACGACCGCCTGGACTTCGACGGCGTGGTGCTCACCAAGCTCGACGGCGACACTCGTGGCGGTGCTGCCCTCTCGATACGCACGGTGGTGACCAAGCCCATCAAGTTTGTGGGTACCGGCGAGAAGATGGAGGCCATCGACGTGTTCCACCCGGATCGCATGGCCGACCGCATCCTCGGCATGGGCGACGTGGTGAGCCTCGTGGAGCGCGCACAGATGCAGTTCGATGAGGAGGAGGCCAAGCGACTGGAGAAGAAGATCAGGAAGAACAAGTTCGACTTCGACGACTTCATGGGTCAGATACAGCAAATCAAGAAGATGGGTAACATCAAGGAGCTGGCATCGATGATTCCCGGTGTGGGCAAGGCCATCAAGGACCTCGACATCGACGACAATGCCTTCAAGGGCATAGAGGCCATCATCAACTCGATGACTCCCAAGGAGCGTGCCAATCCCGACATCATCAACCAGAGCCGTCGCCTGCGCATCGCCAAGGGCAGCGGTACGAAGCTGGAGGAGGTGAACCGCCTGATGAAGCAGTTCGACCAGACGCGCAAGGTGATGCGGATGGTGGCCGGAGGCGGCTCGTCGAAGATGGCACAGATGGCCAACGCAATGAAGAATATGAAGGGCGGTATGCCTAAATTTTAGTACAATATGCAACTGATAGACGGGAAAGCAACGGCAACGGCCATCAAGGCTGAGATTGCAGAAGAGGTGAAGGAAATAGTGGCCAGGGGCGGCAAACAGCCCCATCTGGCTGCCGTGCTCGTGGGTCATGACGGTGGCTCTGAGACGTATGTCAAGAATAAGGTACTCGCGTGCGAGGCCTGCGGCTTTAAGTCGACACTCATCCGCTATGAGGATGACGTGACGGAAGAGGAACTGCTGGCGTGCGTGGAGCGCCTGAACCAGAATGGTGATGTCGACGGCTTCATCGTACAGCTGCCCCTGCCGAAGCATATCGACGAGCAGAAAATCATCGAGGCCATCGACTACCGCAAGGATGTCGACGGTTTCCATCCCATCAACGTAGGGCGCATGGCCATCGGTCTGCCCTGCTTCATCTCGGCTACGCCGCTGGGCATCATCACCCTGCTGAAACGCTACGGCATCGAGACCTCCGGTAAGAAGTGCGTCATACTGGGACGCTCGAACATCGTGGGCAAGCCGATGGCACAGCTGATGATGCAGAAACAGTATGGCGACGCAACGGTTACCGTATGCCACTCACGTTCGAAGACGCTGAAGAAGGAGTGCCAGGAGGCCGACATCATCATTGCCGCCATCGGAAGCCCGGAGTTTGTGACTGCCGACATGGTGAAGGAAGGGGCCGTCATCGTCGACGTAGGTACCACCCGTGTTCCGGATGCCACCCGCAAGAGCGGATTCCGTCTGACTGGTGATGTAAAGTTCGACGAGGTAGCCCCCAAGTGCTCGTATATCACTCCCGTTCCTGGCGGCGTAGGCCCCATGACCATCTGCTCGCTGATGAAGAATACGCTGGCAGCAGGGAAGAAAGAATACTATAGGTAAAGGAGTAATGAGTAATTAGTGATGATGATTACCAAGGCGCAGGAGTATTATGAGCAGGGCAATGAGGCACGGAGGCGCGGCGCGTGGCACGAAGCCATCAACTGCTATATCCAAGCCATCGAACTCGACCCCGACAGCCCGGCTGTAGAGGCTAAACACATGCTCGACGATATCCTGGCGTATTACAATAAGGATGCATATAACCCATAAAACAAATACAGGAAATGGCTAAACTTAAAGGTGCTATTGTGGTGAATACCGACCGCTGCAAGGGATGCGTGCTCTGTGTGAAGGCGTGCCCGCAGGGGGTCATCGCACTGGCTAATCGTGTCAACATGCGCGGCTATCCCTATGTGGAACCGGCACAGATGGACAAGTGTACGGGATGTACCTCGTGTGCTGTGGTATGTCCTGACGGATGTATCACCGTCTATCGTAAAAAAGTGGAGGAGTAAAAAGATGGCAGAACAGGAAGTAACATTGATGAAGGGCAACGAGGCGATAGCCCACGCTGCCATCCGCTGTGGTGCCGACGGATACTTCGGCTATCCGATTACACCGCAGAGTGAGGTGATTGAGACGCTGGCCGAGCTGAAACCCTGGGAAACGACCGGTATGGTGGTGCTGCAGGCTGAGAGCGAGGTGGCTTCGATTAATATGATCTATGGTGGTGCTGCCGCCGGAAAGAAAGTGCTCACCTCGTCGTCGTCACCCGGCGTGGCACTGATGCAGGAGGGTATCACCTATATGGCGGGGGCCGAACTGCCGGGCGTGTTTGTCAACGTTCAGCGCGGCGGTCCGGGACTGGGTACCATCCAGCCTTCGCAGGGTGACTATTTCCAGGCAACCCGTGGCGGCGGCAATGGCGACTACAACACCATCGTGCTGGCACCGAACAGCGTACAGGAGATGGCCGACTTCGTAGACCTGGCCTTTGAACTGGCGTTCAAATACCGCAATCCGGCCATGATTCTCTCCGATGGTGTCATCGGACAGATGATGGAGAAGATTGTGCTGCCTCCCTATAAGCCCCGTCGCACGGAGGAGGAGATACGCGAACAGTGCCCGTGGGCAACGACCGGACGCACGAAGGACCGCAAAGCCAACATCATCACTTCGCTGGAACTGAAACCCGAGGTGATGGAGGCCCGTAACATCCACCTGCAGGAGAAATATGCAGAGATCCGCGAGAAGGAGGTGCGCTACGAGACGCTGTTCTGCGAGGATGCGGAATACGTGATTGTTGCCTTCGGCTCTGCTGCCCGTCTGACGCAGAAAGCCATCGAGATGGCACGCGCAGAGGGTATCAAAGTGGGACTGCTGCGTCCTATCACGCTGTGGCCCTTCCCCTCGAAGCAGATTGCCGAGCTGGCACGTGGAAAGAAGGGCGTGCTGGTGGTGGAAATCAATGCCGGACAGATGGTGCAGGACGTGCGACTGGCCATCAACGGTGAGGTACCCGTTGAGCAGTTCGGCCGTCTGGGGGGTATCGTGCCGGAACCTGAAGAGATTGTGGAAGCACTGAAGACATTTACTGTTTGACAATTTACGATTTACAACTTGAAAATGGAAAATCCGATTATAGCACCAGAGAATCTGGTATATCAGAAGCCGACGCTGATGAACGACAACCACATGCACTACTGTCCTGGTTGTTCGCATGGCGTGGTACATAAACTCGTGGCTGAAGTCATCGAGGAAATGGGCATGGAGGAGAAAACCATCGGCGTGTCGCCTGTAGGATGCGCCGTGTTTGCCTATAACTATCTGGATATCGACTGGCAGGAGGCTGCACACGGGCGTGCTCCCGCTGTGGCTACGGCCATCAAGCGACTGTGGCCCGACCGTATGGTGTTCACCTATCAGGGTGACGGCGACCTGGCCTGTATCGGTACCTGTGAGACGATACATGCACTGAACCGTGGCGAAAACATCGTCATCATCTTCATCAACAATGCCATCTACGGCATGACAGGAGGACAGATGGCTCCCACGACACTGATCGGACAGAAGACATCGACCTGTCCCTACGGACGTGACCCGGAGATTCACGGCTATCCCCTGAAGATTGCCGACATTGCCGCACAGCTGGAGGGAACCTGCTATGTGACCCGTCAGAGCGTGGAGAGCGTAGCATCTATCAATAAGGCGAAGAAGGCCATCCGCAAAGCCTTCGAGGCATCGATGGCCGGTAAAGGCGCATCGCTGGTGGAGATTGTCTCTACCTGTAACAGCGGTTGGAAGCTAACACCCGTCCAGGCTAACGAGTGGATGAAAGAAAACATGATACCTTTCTATCCGAAAGGCGACCTGAAAGATACAACGGGTGAAAAGTGATCAGCAAAAAAAATGGTAAGTAAATTGTGAACGGTTATGAAGAATTTGTTTTTTCCTTTTGCATTATGTCTTGTGTCGTTGACAGCATCCGCACAGATGCATGAGCTGGTTGGCATGTGGCAACAGCTGGACAAAAATGGTAACCCTACCACTCAGGTGAAGGCTTTCATGCCCGACGGCAAACTGCTCGGACTGAGCTATAACAGCGACTTCACCAACAGCAGCGTGTGGTTCATGTCGTATTATGACATGTTGAATGAACTGGCCTATGTAGACCACAGCATCTATCACTCCGACATCGCTTACGAGCATGACTACTTCTTCACCTATTCCTTTGAGAGCGACAGCGTGATGGTCACCAGGTATGCCGATTACAAGATGAATAGCCATCAGACGATAATGACGGAGCGCTGGAAGAAGATGGACAAGGACCTGCCTAAGTACACCGATGCCGAATGGCAGGCTTTGCGACAGAAGTCGATGGCCGAATTTGACCGTCTGCCCAAAGAAGGACAGACCGTCGATCAGTATGCCAGCGAGCTGTTAAATAAGGCTGAAGACTACAAAAAAGCTAACAAACTGGATCGTGCTGCTGAAGCATTGCTGATGAGAGCAGCACTGGACACCACCAATCTGAAGTGGCAGCGTGATGTCATGGATCTCTTCGTGAACAACAAGATGGCCCCGTCGGTAGCCGAACTGATTGCCGACCGTGTCATCCGACTTACCAAGGAGAAGGTCGTTTTGCCTTCCGATACTGCCGTGCTGAATGCCTATCGTAGAAAGGCATATCTGTACAACTATCGTGGCAATAATGGCATGCTTGGACTACGTCATACCATCGGCAAGGTTCTGGATTTGGAAACAAAGGCTGGTCATCAGCCTTCGAAAGAATACGGTCTGGATTATTTAATGATGGCTGAGAGCTGGTTGGCCACAGGCAGTTTCGATATCATGTTCGATAATGTCGTCAAGGCCATCGACATACTTGAGAAATCAGAAAACGTGAGTAGCATGCAGAAGGGCGAAGCCTATCTGATGAAAGCCATGTGTCTGATGAATACTGATGCGCATCGTGAGGCGATTAATGTCATGCGCGATAAGGTGATACCGCACTACGTTGACGAGAAAGGTCAGCCTTCGCCCAAGATAGAGCAGTTTGTATATTCTGCTATGTACCAAAACTATAATGAAATGCTGACCAAGAACCCGAAGGACAAGAAACTGATGGAGGAGTTCCGGCAGTTCATGGCCGACAAGCTGATGGTGGCAGAATATAAAGTCACCGATAAGACATACAACCTCTTTGGTGAATACCTGGTCATGGAGCATGGAGCATCGACTGTAGAGAAACCTGCTGTTGGAGGTGACGATAGTCATGTCGTGCTGTTGAAAGACGGCAAGTTCATCGAAGCCGTCAAAACGAAAGATGGTACAACCGAGATGCACTTCATTACGGTAGATGCTGAGAAGAAGAAGGACATCATCAAGCAGTGGAAAGCGTATAAGAAGGGTAAAAAGGCAACAAAGTAAAAGCGAAAATAATTAGAGATACAATGAAAAAGGAAATCATCATATCTGGTTTTGGAGGTCAGGGCGTGCTCTCGATGGGAAAGATTCTGGCCTATTCAGGACTGATGGACGACAAGGAGGTGACGTGGATGCCGGCATACGGTCCGGAACAGCGCGGCGGTACGGCCAACGTGACGGTCATTGTGAGTGATGAAAAGATATCGTCGCCCATCCTGAGCAAGTTTGATATCGCCATCGTACTGAATCAGCCCTCGCTCGAGAAGTTCGAACCGAAGCTGAAGCCGGGGGGAGTCCTCATCTACGACGGCTATGGCATTATCAATCCTCCTACGCGAAAGGATATCACCGTGTATCGCATTGATGCTATGGACAAGGCGGCAGAGATGAAGAACGGCAAGGTGTTCAACATGATTGTGCTAGGCGGACTGCTGAAGGTGGCTCCTGTGGTCAGCACCAAGGGCGTGGAGAAGGCACTGCGCAAGACGCTGCCCGAGCGGCATCACGACATGATACCCATCAACATGCAGGCCATCGAAGAAGGAGGAAAGATTATTGAAAAGAAACCCTAAAAATGATTAACCGAAAAGGTGATTAAACTGCAGGCTGGCAACCAATAAGGTTGCCAGTTCTGTTATCAGGAAGATGGCCCCGCAACAGTCGCCGGTATAGCCCCGTAGGCGACGCCATACCAACAGATAAAGGAAGTACATGGCCAAGGCTGGCAGGAAGATGATGGCATGCCAGTCGATACGCCCGGACATATAATAGATGTATAAGGTCATGGGCAGCAAACCTTGAACGGCCAGGCTGATACCGGCAAAAACGGAGAACTTACGATAGACGGTATGGCTCTTGGCCGTCTGCTCGGTACGGGCGTATGGCATCATCTGGATGAGTTGGGCAGAGAGCATCTTCGCAAAAGGGTCGGCCACACATACGGTCAGCGCGGCATCGACCGGCATCATGGAGTGGAGCGTGAAGAACAACAGGGCGAAGTAGAGGATGAGACCTATCACGCCGTAAGTGCCGATGTGCGAGTCTTTCATGATATCGAGGATGCGCTGACGGTCGTTGCCACCACCACCGAAACCATCGAGGAAGTCGGCCAACCCGTCTTCGTGCAAGGCACCGGTAAGGAGCAACCGCAACAGGATGGCCAGCAGTATGGCTATCTCATAGGTAAAGACAAGGCTGCCACCGTATAGTGCAGCGGCCATAGCCCCTCCGGTGAGCCAACCTACTAAGGGCCAATGCTCTACTACGGTCTGGTAGGCTTCCTTCTTGGGCTGGTATACTCTCCAGAAAGGAAGACGGGTGAAGAAGATGAAGGCCGCCCAGATGCGGTCGTACCATTTAGAAGTATCGAGTGATATTTGCATTGTCGAAGTTGTTCATTTCGTTGATCATTCTTACGGAGGAGTCGATGATAGGAAAGGCACAGAGTGCTCCGGTTCCTTCGCCGAGTCGCAGGCCAAGGTGTAGCAGCGGTTCAGCATGCAGGTAGTCGAGCATGCGCTGATGACCGCTCTCATCACCGCTGTGGGTGAAGATCATATAATCCTTGGCGGCAGGGTGGAGTCGACAGGCTGTCAGGGCACAGGCAGTCATAATGAATCCGTCTATTAATATAATAAGGTGTAACTCGGCAGCACGGAGCATTGCCCCGATGGCAGCCACCATCTCATAGCCGCCAAAATACATGAGGGGTGAAAGGGGGGCAGACTGCGGTTGAGTGGTAAAACGTGCCAGGCTTTTCTTGAGGATGTCGTATTTATGACGGATACCCTCGCTGTCGAGACCTGACCCTGCACCGATGCACTCCTGAAGGGGGATGCCAGTGAAGAGATGCATCCAGATACTGGAGGGTGACGTGTTGCCGATGCCCATCTCGCCAATGCTAATAATGGTGCATCCCTGCGCGTGACAGTCATTGACCAAGTCGATACCCACAGCGAGAGCCTGATGGAATTGATTCTCACTCATAGCAGGTCTATAAAGGAAATTCTCCGTGCCACGAGCTATCTTGCGATTCAGAATGGCAGGGTAGGGTGTCAGGTCGGAGTCTACTCCTACATCAACAATCTTCAGGTCGAAGCCGTGCTGGCGGCAGAACATATTGACACCGCCACCGCCACGGGTGAAGTTGATCATCTGCTGCCATGTAACCTCGCGGGGACTGACGCTGACACCCTCACGCTCTATGCCGTGGTCACCTCCCAGCAACAGGTGACAGGGGTGTGACAGGCGGGGAGCGAGCGTCTGTTGCACCAGACATATCTGCATAGCCAGCGACTCTAAGCGCCCCAGTGCGCCCTTGGGCTTGTTCAGGTTGTCAATCTTGGCCTGTATCTGTCCTCGCAACCCATCGTCGGGTTTCTCAATATGAAATGTCATGATGGCTACTTTATTCTTTTTTAAATAAATGTTTTATTTCCACCGGGATGCCGCTCACCATCCATACCACCTCGTCAGCCTTTGATGCCACGTATTGGTTCATCCAGCCCTGTAGGTCGGTGAAGCGTCGCTGTATGGCATCTGTGCTGACACCGCCACAGCCTATCTCGTTGGTGACAAAGATAAACGTGGCCTCTTGTTGTGTGAAACGGTTGAATTCTTCCTTGATGGCGGCAAGTGCCTCTTCTACGTCCGGCAGTGCCGTTCCTGACAGGCTGCTATCATAGAAATAGTTGGTACACCACAACGTGATACAGTCGATTACCACGACACGGTTGGTCACGTCATGACGACTCAGCAGGCGTTCCTCTTCTATATTCGTCCATTGTGGTCCGCGCCGTTGTTGGTGCTTCAACACCCGCTGGTGGAACTCCTCATCCCATACGTGTGCGGTAGCCACATAGACGGGATGGGTGCTCAACGACAATGCCAGCTCTTCAGCATAGCGGCTCTTACCCGACCGCTGTCCTCCTGTTATTAGTATGATTTTTCTCATAATCAGCGGCAAAAGTAGTAAAAAAATCCCTTTTATTGGTCATTATTGTCAAAAAATACACTTAAATCGTATATTTTCTTTAAAAAAACTTGCAAGTTTATAATTTTTTTTGTTACTTTGCACCCGAAAACGAGAAATATTAGGTAGTTATTATTAATAATTAACAGTTAGTAAACAAAATGAAAAAGTTATTTTTAATGCTTGCTGCAGCTATGCTGACAGCTAATGTAAGTGCTCAGAAGACAACCATCACCGGCCACAAGGGTGGTGACAACTGGTATGTTGGTATCAACGCAGGTGTTGCTACAGACATGAAGAAGTTCGGCTACTATGATGGTATTGTTTATGACTCAAAGGGTGCTGGCTTCATGAAGGGCTTCGCTCCTAACGTAGGTATCCGCCTTGGTAAGAACTTTACTACGGTGTTTGGTCTCGCTTTGGAGAGTAACCTGTACTTCAAGTCAAGCAAGAAGAATACTCTTTACTCGACTACATTCATCAACGCTTTGGATGTGAACCTGCTCGGTACTTTCAATCTTAACAACCTCTTCGCTGGTTACAAGGGTGAGCCCCGTACTTTCGAGATCATCGCTCTCGGTGGTTTTGGTTGGGCTCATGGTTTCAACTCTCCCAGCTTCAAGAGGAACAGCATCGTTTCTAAGTTTGGTTTCGACTTCGCTCTGAACTTGGGTTCAAGCAAGGCTCTCCAGCTCTATCTGGAGCCCGCAGTGGTCTACAACCTGCAGACTTGGTACGCCAGCTACCTGCCCACTGATCAGGGTATGAAGTACGACTCTCGTAACGGCTACTTCCAGCTGAATGTTGGTCTGAACTACAAGTTCGGTACTTCTAACGGTACTCACAACTTCGCTAAGGCTCAGCTCCGTGACCAGAGCGAGATCGATGGCCTGAACGCCAAGATCAACGAACTCCGCGCTGACAACAGTGCTAAGGATGGCAAGATTGCTACCGACGCTCGCACCATCGCTGACCTCCAGGCTCAGCTGGCTGCTTGCAAGAACCAAAAGCCCGCTACTGAGAAGGTGATTGTGAAGAACAACACCCAGCTCCAGCCGATCGTGATCTTCGGTCAGGGCAAGAGCACTATCGACGCTGCTCAGTATGCTAGCATCGAGATGGTTGCCAAGTACATGCGTAACCACAAGGACGCTAAGGTTCTCGTGAAGGGTTATGCTTCTCCCGAGGGCAAGGCCGAGCTGAACAAGAAGCTCTCTGAGGACCGCGCCAATGCAGTGAAGAACGCTCTCATCAAGCGCTACAAGATTGCTGCTGACCGCATCACTACTCAGGGTATGGGTGCTACCAGCGAGCTGTCTGAGGAGAACGACTTCAACCGCGTTGCTATGTTCTTCGACACAACCGTGAAATAAGTAACGATTGAAAAGTAATCATAAGAGACCTTCCTGTATGGGGAGGTCTCTTTTCATCCTATCGCATGAATAGACTTACCATCTTGTTCTGTTGTCTTTGTACCCTATCCACATTGAAGGCACAACAGAAAGAGACGTTCTGGTTAGGCGCAGACATCAGTGGCACTACCGAACAGGAGGCTCGCGGCGTGCAGTTGCGCAACGTCAAGGGGGAACCTCGTGAGTGTACTGCCCTGATGTATGAGCTGGGACTCAATGCCATCCGCCTGCGGGTGTGGGTCCATCCAAGGGATGGCTTCTGTGCCAAGGATGATGTTGTCAGGATGGCCCGCCGTGCAAAGGATTGGGGAATGGCACTGATGATTGACTTCCACTACAGTGACTGGTGGGCAGATCCTGGTCAGCAGAACATTCCCGCTGCATGGAAGGATATGACCTATGGGCAAATGAAGCAGGCACTGGCTGACCATACTCGTGAAGTGCTGACGGCCATCAAGAGGGCTGGGGTAGAGGTGCGCTGGGTGCAGGTGGGCAATGAGACCACAAACGGTTTCCTGTGGCCGATGGGACGTGCCAAGGACCATATGCGCCAGTATGCCGGACTGACCGATGCCGGCTATGAGGCCGTCAAGCAGGTGTTTCCCAAGGCTGAAGTCATCGTCCATCTGGACGGAGCCTATGATCCTCACCGTTACGACTTCATTTTCGACGGACTGCTGCGGTATAAGGCCCGTTTCGATATGATTGGCCTGAGCGTCTATCCCTATTGGGATATCCGTGGCAAGCATACACAGACGTGGCAGGAGACAGTGGAGAAGGCAACCGCCAACATAAACCGTTTATGGGACAAGTACCATAAACCGCTGATGGTGGTGGAGACGGGAGCAGAAGCCAAGAAACCCGAAGAAGGCAAGCAGATAATCTCAGCCATCATCGACGCTGCACGTAACAAGACCCTTGGACACTGTCGGGGGGTCTTCTACTGGGCGCCTGAGACCGACCGGGGATACAGGCTTGGCGCTTTTGATGATAATCGCCCTACCATCATCATGGAGGCTTTCACAGAGGCTGCGATACACTGATTTTAATGACGAATTGGAAGCAGATACTAAAAATATCTGCTTTTTTGTTGGTGTTTAGGCAGAAAAACCGTAACTTTGCAGGCTAAAATAGACTAATAGTAAGATAGATATGAAGCATCATTTACGCAGTGCGGTATGCACAGAAGGTAGAAGGATGGCTGGAGCCAGAGCACTATGGGTGGCTACAGGTATGAAGCAAGAGCAGTTCGGTAAGCCGATTATTGCTATCGTCAACTCGTTTACACAGTTTGTTCCAGGTCATACGCATCTGCATGAGATTGGTCAGATTGTACGTGAGGAGATAGAGAAGATGGGCTGCTATGCTGCCGAGTTCAATACCATTGCCATTGACGATGGTATTGCGATGGGGCACGACGGTATGCTCTATTCATTGCCTTCGCGCGACATCATTGCTGATAGTGTAGAGTATATGGTCAATGCCCATAAGGCTGATGCCATGATCTGCATCTCAAACTGCGACAAGGTGACACCTGGTATGCTGATGGCCTCGATGCGCCTGAACATACCAACGGTTTTCTGCTCAGGCGGCCCGATGGAGGCTGGCAAGTGGCGCGGCGAAAATGCCGACCTGATTACGGCCATGGTGAAAGGTGCCGACCCAGAGGTGAGCGACGAGGATATGAAGGAGCTGGAGCGTTGCGCCTGTCCTGGTTGTGGCTCTTGTTCTGGCATGTTTACTGCCAACTCGATGAACTCGCTGACGGAGGCCATCGGATTGTCGCTGCCTGGCAACGGAACCATTCTGGCTACGCACACTAATCGTGTAGAGCTGTTCAAACAGGCTGCCCGTCAGGTGGTGAAGAATGCCTTCGCCTATTATGAGGATGGCGACGAGAGCGTACTGCCCCGTAACATTGCCACCCGCAAGGCATTTATGAATGCCATGGCACTGGACATTGCCATGGGTGGTTCGACTAATACTGTACTCCATCTGTTGGCTGTGGCCCAGGAGGCAGGCGCCGACTTTACCATGAAGGATATTGACGAACTTTCACGCCGTGTACCATGCCTTTGCAAACTGGCTCCCAACACACAGAAATATAGTGTGCAGGAGTGTGGCCGTGCTGGTGGAATCTTGGGTATTCTGCGCGAGCTCGCCAAGGGAGGACTCGTCGATGGCAGTGCCATGCGTGTAGATGGTTTTACCCTCGACGAAGCTATGCAGACCTATGACATTTCTCAGATTGTTGATAAGCCTCAGATGCCGCATCCGGCACATATCTATTTCTCTGCACCTGCCAACCGCTTCTCTACGAAGATGGGTAGTCAGAGCGAGTTATATCCCTCGTTGGATGCCGACCGTGAGAATGGTTGCATCCGTGACCTGGAACATGCCTACACCAAAGACGGTGGTCTGGCAGTGCTCTTTGGCAATATCGCCCAGGACGGTTGCGTGGTGAAGACTGCTGGTGTGGATGAAAGCCTATGGCACTTCGAGGGACCTGCCGTGGTGTTCGACTCACAGGAAGATGCCTGCGAGGGAATTCTGGGTGGTAAGGTGAAGAAGGGCGACTGTGTGGTGATTACCCACGAAGGACCGAAGGGTGGTCCCGGCATGCAGGAGATGCTTTATCCCACGAGCTATATCAAGTCGATGCACATGGGTAAGGAGTGTGCATTGATTACTGACGGTCGTTTCTCGGGCGGTACAAGTGGGCTGTCTATCGGGCATATCTCGCCAGAGGCTGCCAACGGTGGCAATATCGGTAAGGTCAAAGATGGCGACATCATCGTGATAGATATCCCCAGTCGCTCGATCAGCGTGAAGCTCTCTGACGAGGAACTGGCAGCGCGCCCTCAGCAGCCGCTGAAGCGCAACCGTGTGGTTTCTAAGGCTTTGCGTGCTTATGCACAGAGCGTATCATCAGCCGATAAAGGCGGCGTAAGAATCATTGATTAATTATGTTAAGAGATAGGATTACAGGAAGTAAGGCGCTGATGAGGGCGCTGCAGGCCGAGGGCGTAAAGACTATCTTTGGTTACCCTGGTGGCAGCATTATGCCCGTTTACGATGCGCTTTATGATTATACACGAGGCGAGAAGAAGTGTTTCGACCATATATTGGTTCGTCATGAACAGGCCGCTACCCATGCCGCAGAAGGCTATGCCCGCGTAAGTGGTGAGGTAGGTGTGGCATTAGTAACCAGCGGTCCTGGTGTTACAAACACCTTGACAGGTATTGCCGATGCTATGCTGGATTCAACACCCATTGTGGTGATAGCTGGTCAGGTGCCCATTAGCGCCCTAGGTACCGATGCCTTCCAGGAGGTTGACCTCGTTGGTGTGGCTCAGCCTATTTCCAAATGGGCTTACCAGATTCGTCATGCTGAGGATATCGCCTGGGCTGTTAGCCGTGCTTTCTATATCGCTCGCACAGGTCGTCCCGGTCCTGTGGTACTCGATTTTGCGAAGAACGCCCAGACAGAGGAGATAGACTGGGAGCCTATGAAGTGCAACTTTGTTCGCTCTTATGTGCCTTATCCCAAGCTCGATATGACGGCTGTTCGTGAGGCTGCAGAACTGATAAACAACGCCCAAAAACCTCTGGCTCTGGTTGGTCAGGGCGTGGAACTTGGTAATGCTCAGGCAGAGCTGATGCGATTCCTTGAGAAGGCTGATATCCCTGCTGGACGCACCATGCTTGGATTGTCGGCACTTCCTTCCAATCATCCGCTCAATGTTGGTATGTTGGGCATGCATGGCAACTACGCCGTAAACCTGAAGGAGCAGGAGTGCGACGTACTAATAGCTATTGGTATGCGATTCTCTGATCGTGTTACTGGCAACATCAAGACCTATGCCAAGCAGGCCAAGGTGATACATCTTGACATAGACCGTAGCGAGATTGACAAGAACGTTAAAACCACAGTTGCTGTTGTGGCAGATTGTAAAGAGTCTTTGCCCGCACTTACAGAACTTATCAACAAGACAAGCCACCAAGACTGGAAAGACTCCTTCCGCGAGCTCGACGAGAAAGAACGCCAGAAGGTTATCGAGCCTGCTATCCATCCAACAAGTGGACAGCTGCTGATGGGCGAGGTAGTGAATGTGGTGGCTGAGAAGAGTGCCGATGATGCTGTTCTTGTAACGGATGTTGGTCAGAACCAGCTGTTTGCAACTCGTTACTTCAAGTATCACCACAATCGTAGTATCTGTACTAGTGGAGGTCTTGGAACCATGGGCTATGGCATGCCAGCTGCCATCGGAGCCACGTTTGCTGCCCCCAATCGTCAGGTATGTTGCTTTATGGGCGATGGTGGATTCCAAATGTGTATCCAGGAGCTTGGAACCATCATGGAGCAGAAATCTCCTGTAAAGATGATTCTTCTGAATAATCACTACTTAGGAAACGTTCGTCAGTGGCAGGATATGTTCTGGATGCGTCGCAAGTCGTTCACCAAGATGCTGAATCCTTGCTACGAGTCGATAGCTCAGGGCTATGGTATACCTTATCAGGCAGTAACAGATCGCAAGGACCTTGCTGCTGCGGTAGAAAAGATGCTTAGTACCGATGGTCCGTTCATACTTGAGTGCGCTATTCTTGAGGAGGATAATGTGTTGCCAATGACACCTCCGGGAATGAATGTTAACGAAATGATGCTGGAAATTTAAAGTTATGGAAGGGAAGAAGCTATATACATTACTGGTTTATTCAGAGAACGTGGCTGGTATCCTGAATCAGGTGACAGCTGTGTTTACCCGTCGTCAGGTGAATATCGAGAGTCTGAACGTGAGTGCCTCGAGTATTCCTGGTGTTCATAAATACACTATTACAGCCTGGAGTGACGAAGACCAGATTATCAAGATTACCCGTCAGATAGAGAAGCGTATCGATGTGGTAAAGGCCAACTATTTCACCGACGAACAGTTGTTTATCCGTGAGGCAGGCCTGTATAAGCTGCAGACCGACCTGGTGATGCAGAATCCGGAGGTGTCGCGCACCATCCGTCGCCACGATGCCAAGATAACAGAGGTGAACCCCACCTACATCATTGTGATGAAGAGTGGCCGCACTGAGGATATCATATCGCTCTACCGTGCCTTGGACGAGTTTGGCTGTGTGCTCCAGTACACGCGCAGCGGCCGCATCGCCGTGACGCGAGGTACACAGGAGCAGGTGAGTGAGTTCCTTGCCGACCGTGAGAAAGCTAATGGGGAACGAAAGTAAAAGTAAGAGTAAGAGTAAGAGTAAGAGGTTCTGTCGTATGGATATAGTAGGTTGTTATGAATTCATGGCCGAGCCGTTCCACTGCGACTTTGGCGGACGGTTGTTTATGGGGCATCTGGGCAATCACATGCTGAATGCTGCCGATTTCCACTCTTCCGACCGTGGCTTCGGTATGAAATACCTGATGACCATCAAGCGATCGTGGGTGCTCTCGCGGCTGGCTATCGAGATGACGGAGATGCCTGAGATGTATACTCGCTTCAATGTGGAAACGTGGGTGGAGAGTGCCATGCGCTATTTTACCAGTCGAAACTTTGCAGTGGTGGGAACTTCTCCCGACCCTTCCAAGGGTGGGAAGAAAGTTTATGGCTACGGGCGCAGCATTTGGGCGATGATTGACACCGAGAGCCGTCAGCCAACGGATATTCTCGCTATCGACAACGGAGCCATCAATCAGTGGATAGAGAAAGACAAGGCCTGCCCCATCGAGAAGGGGGGGCGGGTGAAGATTGGTGACGGTGCAGAGCTGGTGCGTACCATCGATACTTTCTATAATGACGTAGACATCAACGGCCATATCAATTCTGTGAAATACATTGAGCATGTGCTTGACCTATGGGACTTGGAGTGGTACCGTTCGCATCGGGTGAAACGGTTTGAGATTGCATACGTGGCCGAGGCGCATGCCGGTGACCGTCTGAGTTTCTATCGGGAACAGGTTGTCGGCGACAGCTACAATGTCCGTATTGTTCGCCAAGACGGTATGGAGTGTTGCCGCTGTAAAGTGACCTTCTTCTGATGCCGCTATTTCCTGCTTTGGACAGTCGCTGTGGCGGATAAGGACATAAAGTACCCCATCCGATAGAGATTGAACACCAGCAGGCTGGGATGCGACCCCGTCAGGTTGCGACGTTCCCATCTTCCAAATATGCGATGCCAAAAGCGGATAGGATAGGAGGGAAGCTTGTCTGCTTTTTCCAATAGGCGTGAGTACCCCTTTAACTCGTTGCGGAACTGCCAAAGCGTGTTCAGCCCCTCTTCTGTCTTGCTGACAAAGTCGGCATTGGTCTCAAACACCTCAAAACTCAGGGGGTTGTCGATATGACAGATAGGTATCTGGTCTTGTTGTAATCGCTTCCCGAAAAGCACATCCTCATAGCCATAGTGTCGGAAACGGAGGTCGAAGGGGTGTGCCTGCATCACGTCGCGATGGATCATGAAATTGGCCGTGTGGAAGTCGCGGTATGGCGACAGGTTGCGCTTCTCGGCAGTATGCTCCTGTTCTGCTGTCGCTTCGTACATCGACCGTAGGTTGCCCGCAATCCTTTTGCCTATCACGACACCTCCGTCGACCACTGGCGCATCTTCGTTAGCTGCGTATTGTTGAAGGTAGTCAGTGCGGCATACCACCATGTCGCTGTCGATAAATAACAACCACTCGTAATGAGCCTGTGCGGCCAGGAAATTACGGATGGCAGCACGCCCGCTATTGGTGCCACATTCAATCATCTTGCAATGGGGAAATTGGTTGATGGCTCTGTTGGCTGCTATGGAAGCGGCATTTGTAGAACCGTCATCTGCAACGATGATCTCGTATTCGATACCTAAGGCAAAAGCCTGCTGTTGCAGCTGGCTTACCAGACTATAGCAGACATCATTGTAAGTGGGTATCAGAATTGACAAGTCTTTCATCAACTTGCAAAATTACTCAAAAAAAGTTATATTTCGTAGCATTTGTTGATTTATTTTGTGTTTTTTAGCCTAAATGTAGTAATTTTGTGGCCGTTTATAAAAAAGAACAGGTAAATATGAAAAAGATTGCAATTGCTGCTGCCTGCGCTGGCAAACATGTACGGAAAAGTCTCTTTCTCGTTGGGGTGCTGTTGATGCCAATCGGCATGAGTGCTCAGATAGATCTGAATGGCGTATTAGACGGTGTGTTGGGTTCTTCGTCCAACTCATCTTCCACTGGAGACTTGATTTCCAGTCTTACCTCTGTATTCAGTAATAAGAAGCAGGCCACGGCCGACAATATCATCGGTACATGGAATTATACAGAGCCGGCTATTGTGTTCACTTCCGACAACCTGCTGGCCAAGGCAACCTCGAAAATAGCAGCTAACAAGGTGGAAAAGAAACTTCAGGAGCAGTTGAGTAAATACGGCATTAAGCCAGGATTGTTCTCAATGACTTTCAACGAGGACGGAACCTTTTCCGAGACTATTAATGGCAAGACTGCAAAGGGTAAGTGGACGATTAAGGATTCTAAGTTACAGCTGACAATTGGTGGTGTAAAGGCCCTTTCCGTCACAACCCAGATTGACGGGAAGAATATACAGTTCGTTACCGATGCCACCAAACTTCTGAACCTCTTCAAGTCATTTGGGGCAAAGTCTTCCAACGCGAATCTGAAGACCGTCACTTCGTTGATGAAAAATGTCAAGGGAATGCAGGCAGGCATCACCTTGCACAGGCAATAGTTTAAAAAATGTTAAGTAATTGTGGTTAATCCATTATTCTATCTCTTTATTCTCATTTTCTTTGTACCTTTGCAGCCGCTATTACGAGATAGTAGCATGAGATTCAAATTTAATACATTAAAAATTAAAAAGTTAAGCATTAATGGCAACAAAAATCAGATTACAGCGCGGCGGTCGTAAGGGCTATGCCTTCTATCGCATTGTCATCGCCGACGCAAGAGCACCACGTGATGGTAAATTTACTGAGAAGATTGGTACTTATAATCCCAACACCAATCCTGCCACAGTAGATTTGAATTTCGAGCGCGCCCTCTATTGGGTCGAGGTGGGTGCCCAGCCGACAGACACTGTTCGTAACATTCTCAGCCGTGAAGGTGTTTACATGATGAAACACCTGCGTGGTGGTGTGAAGAAGGGTGCTTTCGACGAGGCTGCTGCTCAGAAAAAATTTGACGCATGGAAGGCTGACAAGCAGAATGGCTTGAACAAGATAGCCGCTGCTGAAACGAAGGCTAAGAAAGATGCTGCTGCAGCTGCCTTGAAGGCAGAGAAGGCGGTGAATGAGGCAATTGCCCAGAAAGTGGCTGAGAAGAAAGCTGCTGCTGATGCCGCTAGAGCTGAAGAAGAGGCTGCAAAGGCTGCAGAGGCTGCTGCCGAAGCCCCCGTTGAGGAGACTGTTGAAGCTCCTGCCGCAGAATAGTCATCTGTTTGCGACGAAGAATAATCAGGAGGCGGTTCCATGTGTTTGGAACTGTCTCCTGATTGTTTTGTGACATTTTGTTGAACCGATTAATCATAAATATGCAAAAAAATTGAATGAGGAATATTTTTTTTACTTCAAATGGAAAAATGTGGAAAATAATTTGTACCTTTGCAGCGAATTTGCCCCGTCATGTCTTGAAAGAGGCAGGTTGTGTGGTAGATATAAGACAGGTGAACCTGCCGTCGGACGATGGTCGCATGTGATGGGGCTGCTCGGGATTCCGCAAGTGCAGGGGAACCAATTGGTTAATTTAAAACGCTAATAAACAGGTGTTTACGTCCTATGGCTGATGTTATAAGGACAAGGAAGAATAGTATTTATGACAGACAATAGAATAGGTCGGGAAAATGAAGTGAAGCCGTGGTATGTGATGTGCCACTTGGATCCGCAGAAGATAGAGACACTGCTGCAGATGGACTGTGACGGTAAGTTCCGTCATGAGGGCGATGAGAAGCGGGAACCCTACCGTTTCTACGTGCCGTATATGTATATACCGGTGATGCGACGTTCAAAAACCGACAAGGACAAGTCTGGCGATAAGCAATACCAGCCGCAGGATGATATCATTGCCCTGCGTAATGACCTGCACAACTTCGTGTTCATCCAGGCACCGGCAGAGCGTGTACGGGCTATTGTCGATTCTGAGTGGAACACGCGTACCCGACTGCGACTGTACTACTATCGCGACACTGACCGACGAGAGGTAACCATCTCGGATGCTGAGATGCACCAGTTGATGGCAACCATTCAAGATCGTCACCTGCAGTTCTATATCGACCAACCGGTCGATGACTTTACTCCAGGCGACCGGGTGATTCTGAAGATGGAACCCTGGGTGGGCCGTCGTGGTGAAGTCCGCAAGATAGCCATCAAGAAAGGTCAGCTTTGTCTGACCATCAGCATGAATATCCTCGGGCGCACCAAGAGCATCAATTTCACCGATGTCCGGGTGGGTGATGTTCTCTTTGAGGATGCTGAACGGGGACGTATGCTGTCCGATAATCCCATCACCAATTATGAGGAAGAGATGATTGACATCCTGAGTCATCGCTTCGGACACCACTATTCTGATGATGTGGCCAAGGCTGACCAGCAACGTCTGAAGCGCTTGGCGACCTACGACCATATCTATGTTGACGATGATAGCGAAAAGGCACGGTTCTTTGCATTGAAGCTGATGTGCGCTTATCTGCTGAAAAACAGCAAGAAACGTGAGTTCTATCTTCAACAGGTCATGGACCTCTTAGCTCCCTCTCTCGTTGGAGAGGGCGAGGATCGAGGCTGTCAGACCGATGCCGATGCCTACCTAATGACCGCACTGCTCATTGTGACACGTAATGTGAAGTGGCGTTCCGCCTTGAAGGAGTATCGTGTCATGCATCCGGAGTGTCCCGATGTCTTCCGTCGGTATCATGCCATATTGAAAAACCTTAAAACTCGTAAACGAAAATGAAGAGATATTGTCAAACCCTAACGCTCGTTGACGACGAGCAGATGATAGCGCAGTATGTGGAGGCACATGCGCATGTGTGGCCCGAAATTATTGCGGGTCAGCGCGAAGTAGGAATTCTCGACATGCAGATTTTCCGTCATGGCCGTAGCCTGTTCATGATTTGCGACACTGTCGATGACTTCGACTGGCAGCGTGATATGGCCCGCCTCGCCACCCTTCCCCGGCAAGCCGAATGGGAGGCCTATGTCGCCCAGTTCCAAGGCTGCAGAGCTGATGCCCGCAGCGATGAGAAGTGGCAGATGATGGAACGTATATTCTAAACGCTACCCATTTTGGTTCATAGGAGAGTGTAGCGCTTACTCTTGACACTTAAGTTCTTCGTAATGTGAACTTCCGCATAACAGCCTGATACTGAGTGTAAAACGAAAACACCGTTTCCTGTTTCATCAGACATTCATCAGACATCCGGGAA
>CAMKTS010000025.1 GCA_946415755.1 uncultured Prevotella sp.
ATATAGACCTTGGCTATCGCCGAGCTCTATACAATGCCCTGTGCCATCATGGCATTGGCGACCTTCATGAAGCCAGCCACGTTGGCTCCCTTCACGTAGTCGATATAGCCGTCGGGCTGTTGTCCGTATTTGACGCACTGTTCGTGGATGCCAGCCATGATCTGGTGCAACTTCTGGTCGACCTCCTCGCTGCTCCATCCTAAACGCATGGAGTTCTGCGTCATTTCAAGTCCGCTGGTTGCTACACCACCGGCGTTGACGGCCTTGCCAGGAGCAAAGAGCTGATGGGCACTGATGAACTTCTCTGCAGCCTCGGCGGTACATCCCATATTGCTCACCTCGGCCACGCACAGCGGCTGGTGAGCCAGTATGCGGTCGGCATCGTCACCGTTCAGCTCATTCTGGGTAGCACAGGGCAGGTAGATGTCAGCCTTCTGTTCCCAGGGCTTTCTGTCTTTAAAGAACGTAGCTCCCTCGAAGTCCTCCTCGTAGGGCTGACATACGTCGTTGCCCGATGCTCTCAGTTCCAGCATATAGTCAATCTTCTCGTCATCCAGTCCTGCCGGGTCGTAGATGTATCCATCGGGACCGCTGATGGTGATGACCTTGGCACCCATCTCGGTGGCCTTCTTGGCAGCACCCCATGCCACATTGCCGAATCCGGAAATAGCAATGGTCTTTCCCTTGATGTCGTGACCGTGGGTCTGCAGCATCTGGTTGACAAAATAGAGGGCACCATATCCCGTAGCCTCCGGGCGTATCTTTGAACCACCCCATTCGATGCCCTTTCCAGTGAGTACCCCTTGGAACTGGTGGGTCAGCTTCTTATATTGTCCGAAGAGGTAGCCAATCTCGCGGGCTCCCACTCCTATGTCTCCTGCCGGTACGTCTTCGTCGGGGCCGATGTGCCGGTATAGCTCCGTCATGAATGCCTGGCAGAAGCGCATCACCTCATTGTCAGACTTGCCACGAATGGAGAAGTCGGCACCTCCCTTACCACCGCCCATGGGCAGTGTGGTCAGTGCATTCTTGAAAGTTTGCTCGAATCCGAGGAACTTCAGTATGCTGAGGTTCACGGATGGGTGAAAACGCAGTCCTCCCTTATAGGGGCCTATGGCACTGTTGAACTGTACTCGGTAGCCCAGGTTCACGTGAACCTCTCCCTTGTCATCAGTCCATGGAACTCTAAAAGTGATGATACGCTCTGGCTCCACCAGCCTCTCAATGAGTTTGGCTTTTTCAAATTCGGGATGCTTGTTGTAGATGTCTTCCACCGACAGAAGCACCTCTCTCACTGCCTGGAGGTATTCTGCCTCTCCTGGATGCTTGTGTTCCAGGTCTTGCATAATCTTTTCAACGTTCATAGTATAGGTATTTTAGTTAATAACTAATGTCACTGCGTCACATTTACATCGCAAATATAAGGATTTTTCCTCATACCACAAAGGAAAATCCCGAATATTTTCTGCAAAAGGTTACATTTTGTTAATTTTGGGTGTGTAAAGGCGCTATTTGCTCCTTCTGCCTCCTTTGATAACATATCCGTCGCGTGTTTTCTTGAAGGCGGAAAGACGTAGGGTATGGTTAGTGTGGTCGAAATAGGTGGCGGGGTTGCGGGGGCGTCCCTTAACGCGCGTTTCAAAATGAAGATGTGCCGTAGTGGCTCTTCCCGTCTGTCCGGTAAGGGCAATTACCTGACCTGCTTTGACGTGGTCGCCGACCTTGACAAGGTTTTGTGAGTTGTGGCTGTAATAGGTTTCCAAGCCGTTGGCATGACGGATGCGGATGAGATTGCCATAGCCACCGTATTTTGCAGAAAAGACCACCTCGCCATTGAAAGCCGCCAGGATCTGGTCATCCGGTTTGGTCTTGAGGTCTACCCCTGTATGGCTGTAGCCTCCTCGCCGCCCATAGGGACTGATGACTTTGGCTCCGGGAAGAGGATAGCTCCACCAGATGCTGTCACTTGTGGCCGTCTGACTCTGTACACAGCCTGAGAGAACCAGCAGGAACAGGACGATGGCGGTTTTACGGGTCAAGGTTAATGGTTCGTGGTTCATGGTTCTTCGATATATTCAAAGTCATCAATGTCTTCCACATCTTCCACGTCATCATCATCAAGGTATTCGATGTCTTCGTCCTCACCCTCGTCGGCCATCTCGGCGGCAAAGCGCGTCATGTCCTTGTCGCGATGCACCAGTGTGTCTTCGGCCATCACAGAAGCGAGTTTATTGCTTTCGGCATTCAGCTCCTCCCAGAGCACATCCTTCAGCTCATCGAGTCCTTTGTTGGCAACGGCCGAGATAAAGACAATGGGAACAGGTTGTAAGTCCGACGGAACGGGCGCAGTCTGCTCCGTATGTTTTGCCCATGCGGCTTGTAGTTCCTCGCGCAGCATACTGATGAGCTCGTCATCAAGCAGGTCACACTTGGTGACGGCCAGCACGCGGTGCTTGGTGAGCATGTCGGGATTGAAACGGCGTAGCTCGTCAAGCAGGATTTCGTATTCACGTATGATGTTGTCGGTATCGCCGGGAACGAGGAAGAGCAGTAGTGAGTTGCGCTCGATATGGCGCAGGAAGCGCAGACCGAGTCCCTTTCCTTCTGCTGCACCCTCGATGATACCAGGGATATCAGCCATGACGAACGACTTGCCGTCGCGCCAGGGGACAATGCCAAGGGAGGGTTCCATCGTCGTAAAGGGGTAGTTGGCTATCTTCGGACGAGCATTAGAGAGCGACGAGAGCAGGGTAGACTTGCCCGCATTAGGGAACCCCACCAGTCCGACATCGGCCAGCAGTTTCAGTTCGAGGATGATGGTCATCTCCTGCATGGGTTCTCCGGGCTGTGCATAGCGTGGTGCCTGGTTGGTGGCACTGCGGAACTGGAAGTTGCCCAGTCCACCGCGCCCGCCCTTTAGCAGCACAATCTCTTGTCCGTCATAGGTGACATCACAGACGTAGCGGCCCGTTTCCGCATCGTAGACCACAGTGCCGCAGGGTACGTCGATATAGACATCCTTGCCGTCGGTGCCGTGACACTTGTCCCTGCCACCATTGCCCCCGTGCTCGGCAAAGATATGTCGCTCGTACTTCAGATGCAGCAGCGTCCAGTAGTTGTGGTTACCGCGCAGAATGATGCTGCCGCCCTTGCCACCGTCGCCGCCGTCAGGTCCGCCGTTGGGGTTGTACTTCACATGACGGAGGTGCATGCTGCCCCGTCCGCCCTTTCCGGAGCGGCATAGAATCTTTACGTAGTCTACGAAATTGCTTTCCATCTTAAATGTTGTCTATCACTTTCTGAATGTCGCCGAAGATACGCTCCAGCGTTCCGCTGCCGTTGATGTGGTGGTGCAGCCCTTCCTGTTTGTACCACTCGATGAGCGGCTGAGTCTGGGAGTGGTATACCACAAGGCGCTTCTTGATGGTTTCCTCGTTATCGT
The DNA here is from genome assembly GCA_946415755.1 of uncultured Prevotella sp. Classification (GTDB taxonomy): domain Bacteria; phylum Bacteroidota; class Bacteroidia; order Bacteroidales; family Bacteroidaceae; genus Prevotella. The sequence goes on from CAMKTS010000025.1 coordinate 3,443, forward strand.
CGGCGCGTCCGCTCTCCTGACCGCGCTTGATGAGGCGGGTCATCAGCTCGTCTTCCGGAACGTCGAGTTCTATCATGGCAGCCACCTTGTCGCCGCGCTCGTTGAGCATCTGCTTCAGGGCTTCGGCCTGTGGAATGGTACGGGGGAATCCGTCGAAGATAACCCCTTTGTGGCCGCGTCCGAACTCATCGTAGACCTTCGCCAGTATGGAGATCATCAGTTCATCGGGGATGAGGTTGCCCTTGTCAATGAAACGCTGTGCCGTCTTGCCCAGTTCTGATCCTTTCTTGATTTCGCTGCGCAGCACGTCACCAGTGGAGATGTGTCCCAGTCCGTAGTGCTCTATCAGCAGGTCGCTCTGTGTGCCCTTGCCTGAGCCGGGGGCACCGAAAATAACAATATTTTTCATCCTGATTTTGATTTGTTGTTGATCTTGTTTTATTTGTGTCTCTTTACCTTTATACCACAGGTCAGTCATCAAGTCGCTTTTACGCGCCTCGATGTCGCTCGGCAGGTGGGGCAGTTTGATTTGTCGCATGGCTGGTTAACTTACTAACGTATAAATCTCTTTCAGCCACCGTCCCTGCTGGTCGTAGTCCAGACCATAACCCAAGATGAAGTCGTTGGGAATAGAGAAGGCTGCATACTCGATGTCGAGTTGTTCCTCCAGTTTGTCGGGCTTGACGAAGAGGGTGCAGATATGCACCGATGCCGGATTGCGGGTGCCCAGCGACTCCACCATCTGCTTCATGGTGCGGCCGGTGTCTACGATGTCTTCTACGATGATGATGTGGCGGCCGCTCAGGTTTTCGTTGATGCCCAGCACCTCATGCACCTTTCCCGTTGAGGTGGTACCCTGATAGCTGGCCAACTTGACGAAGGATATTTCGCACGGTGTGGTCATTTCACGGATCAGGTCGGCGGCAAAGATGAACGACCCGTTGAGCACTCCGATGAGTAACGGGTTCTTTCCTTCGAAGTCCTTACTGAGCTGTTCGGCCAACTCTTTAACACGCTGTTTGATTTGCGCTTCTGTGATGGAAGTTGCAAACGTTTTGTCGTTGATTTTGACAGTACTCATGGCATAAAATGTGAAATTTGCTACAAAATTACAAATTTTTCTGCAAAGAAAGCGAATCATTAGCATATTTTTCGTATTTTTGCATACGCAATGAAGATATTTACCAGTTCTCAGATACCTGAGTTAGACCGATATACCATCGAACATGAGCCGATAGCGAGCCTTGATTTGATGGAACGTGCTGCCAAAGCACTGACGCGCGCCATTACGGAAATATGGCCGCAAACGACACCTGTCTATGTGTTTGCCGGCCACGGTAACAATGGTGGTGACGCACTCGCCGTAAGCCGCCTGATGGCCGAGCGGGGCTATCAGGTGAATGTGTACCTGTTTAATATTTGCGGTCATCTGTCGGCCGACTGTATGGCCAACAGACAACGGCTGCAGGAGTCGAAGCGTGTGGCAAGCTTCGTGGAGGTGACCCAAGAGTTTGACCCTCCGAAACTGGAGGAGGGCATGCTGGTGATCGACGGTCTGTTCGGTTCTGGTCTCAACAAGCCGCTGGGTGGTGGCTTTGCCTCGTTGGTGAAGTATATCAATGTCTCAAAGGCACAGGTGGTGAGTATCGATGTGCCATCAGGTCTGATGACGGAAGACAACACCTACAACGTTCGTGCCAACATCATTCATGCCACGCTGACGCTGACCCTCCAGCAGCCTAAGCTGTCGTTCTTCTTTCCGGAGAACCAACCCTTCATCGGTCAGTTGCGGGTGATTGACATACGGCTAAGCCAGGAGGGCATGCAGAAGATGGAAGCCTCCTATACATTGATTGAAGAGGCTGATGTCAGGGAACGCCTGCTGGGCCGCAGTGCCTTTGCACACAAGGGACAGATGGGGCATGCCTTGCTTGTGGCGGGCAGCTACTGCATGGCAGGAGCTGCCGTACTGGCAGCCAGGGCCTGTCTGCGTTCAGGTGTCGGCAAGTTGACCATTAATTCACCGAGGCGCAACATTGAGGTGCTGCAGATGTCGGTTCCAGAAGCCATCATTCAGAAAGGCAATGAAGAGACGTTCTTTGCCGAGGCCGTGGATACGGAGGAGTATCAGGCCTTGGGAATCGGACCGGGACTGGGTGTCAGCGAGCAGACAGCCATTGCCCTTATCGCACAGCTGCGACGTACACGGTGTCCCATAGTGGCCGATGCCGATGCGCTGAATATCCTGGCCAGCCACCGTGCATGGATGCAGCAGTTGCCCAAAGGCATTATCCTGACTCCTCATCCCAAGGAGTTGGACAGGCTGGAGGGTCATAGTGCCGATACCTACGAACGGCTGACGAAAGCACGTAATCTGGCAGAGCGCCTGCAGGGCATTGTCATCGTAAAGGGGCACTATACGGCTATCTGTCTGCCCGACGGACATATCATGTTCAGTCCCACGGGGAATGCGGGTATGGCAACGGCAGGCAGTGGTGATGTGCTTACAGGTATTCTGACTGGTCTGTTGGCCAGAGGCTACAAGCCGCAGGATGCCTGCATCGTGGGGGTGTACCTGCATGGACTGGCTGGTGACTTGGCTGCACAGGACCTCGGAGAGGAGAGTCTGCTGGCCAGCGACATTGTACGTTACATCGCACGTGCCTTCAAACGACTGAAAGATTAATGACGGAAAAAGCAATAGAAGATATATGACAAAGAAAAGCATCACAGCCATGAGTCGGGCAGGGGTGATACTCCTCCTCCTGACAGTCTTCATGCCGCTCATGGCACAGGTGGAGACGACACCGATGAAGCCCGGACGGACTCCAGAGGGAGTGGTCTATTTTCTGCCGAAGACGGCTATCCAGTTCAACCTGCTTATCGAGAAGCGTACTTACACCCCTGGCGACTTTTCCAAGTATGCCGAGAAGTACCTCCGTCTGCCGGGTATAGAGCAGGAAGAGCAGGTAAGCTATAGCATTGCGCGCTATAACATCACGCAGATTGGTATCCGCGACACGTCAAAGTGCTTTGCCGTGAAGCTGAAGGGTGGCAAGTGTGAGAATGCCGACATCAAACTCAGCGACGACGGTGTGTTGCTGGCTGTCAATGCAGAACCCGTTGCCCAGAAGCTGCAGTTGCCGTTCAAGGCGGCTCCCCGTGCCGAAGAGGTGAACCCCAGACAGTACCTCAATGCCGAGGTGCTCTCGGCAGGCAGTCTGGCCAAGATGGCCGAGCTGACCGTGCAGCAGATTATCGAATTGCAGGAGCACCGTCAGCAGCTGATTACCGGTGAGGCCGATGACATGCCACAGGATGAGCAGCAGCTGCGTCTGATGATTGAGGAGATTGACAAGGAGCGCGAGGCCCTGATGTCTATGTTCACCGGTACTACGCGCCGTGACACGACGGAGAAGGTCATCGTCATCTGCCCGGAGAAGGAGGTGAAGCGTGAGGTCATCTTCCGTCTTTCCCAGAAGCTGGGTCTGGTAGACAAGGATGACCTGTCGGGCATTCCCTACTATATGACCATCGAAGATCTGCACCATACCACGCTGCAGAAGTACGACATCCCTGAAAACAAGAAAGAGGGAGGCTTCTATGTCAATGTCCCCGGACGTATCAAGCTCACCCTGCAGCGCGAAGACCACCAGCTGCTGTCTACCGATATCTATGCCGCGCAGTTTGGTTTCGTTGAGTTGCGCAGCGGTTCTCTCTTCAAGCGCTATGTCACCCACATGACGCTGAACCCGTTTACCGGTTCTGTCGACAAGATTCATGCCGACCCCTCCAAGTAGGCAGCAGTAGGATAGGGATGGTCTGCCGGACAGGCAGACATCTTTCACCTATTATTATATATAAGGAAAAAATAAATCAGGATTTATTTTGTTCTTTGCCTGCTTATTAGTAACTTTGCCGAGAATTATTAACTGACAACATACAACTATGGCACAACCCGTTGAATTCAAGTATGCCCCAATGTTCCAGATGGGCGAAGACAAGACAGAGTACAGGCTTTTAAGCAAGGAAGGTGTCACCACCGCCGAGTTTGAAGGCAAGGAAATCATAAAGGTGTCGAAGGAGGCACTGACGTTGCTGGCCCAGCAGGCCTTCCACGATGTGGAGTTCATGCTGCGCCGTGAGCATAACCTACAGGTGGCTGCCATCCTGAAGGATCCCGAGGCTTCTGAGAACGACAAGTATGTGGCCCTGCAGTTCCTGCGCAATGCCGAGGTGGCAGCCCGTGGCATCCTACCTTTCTGTCAGGATACGGGTACGGCCATCATCCACGGTGTGAAGGGTCAGCAGGTGTGGACGGGCTTTGAGGACGAAGAGGCCCTGAGCCGTGGTGTGTACAACACCTTCACCCAGGATAATCTGCGCTATTCGCAGAATGCCCCGCTGAATATGTATGACGAGGTGAATACCAAGTGCAACCTGCCCGCCCAGATTGACATCGAGGCTGCCGAGGGTGCTGAGTACCGCTTCGTGATGGTTGCCAAGGGTGGCGGTTCGGCCAACAAGACCTACTTCTATCCCATGACGAAGGCCACCATCCAGAACGAGGGTACGCTGTTGCCGTTCCTGGTAGAGAAGATGAAGTCGCTGGGCACTGCCGCTTGTCCTCCTTATCATATTGCTTTCGTCATCGGTGGTACTTCTGCTGAGAAGAACCTGCTGACGGTGAAGCTGGCCAGTATCAAGTTCTACGACTCGCTGCCCACGACGGGCGACGAGACGGGTCGTGCCTTCCGCGACATCGACCTCGAGAACAAGCTCTTGGAAGAGGCCCACAAGATTGGTCTCGGAGCACAGTTTGGCGGTAAGGCCCTGGCTCACGACATCCGCGTCATCCGTCTGCCGCGTCATGGTGCCTCGTGTCCCATCGGCATGGGTGTCAGCTGCTCGGCCGACCGTAACATCAAGGCCAAGATCAACCGCGACGGTATCTGGTTGGAGAAGATGGACTCCAATCCTGCTGAACTGATTCCTGCTGAGTTTGCCAAGGCTGGCGAGGGAGCCAACAGCATTGAGATTGACCTGAACGAGGGCATCGATGCCGTTCGCAAGGAGCTGTCGAAGTATCCCGTCTCCACTCGTGTGAACCTGAAGGGTACCATCATCGTAGCTCGCGATATTGCCCATGCCAAGCTGAAGGCCCGTCTGGATGCCGGTGAGGGAATGCCCGACTACTTCAAGAAATATCCTGTGCTGTATGCCGGACCTGCCAAGACCCCCGAGGGCTATCCCTGTGGTTCGATGGGTCCGACGACGGCCAACCGCATGGACCCCTACGTCGACGAGTTCCAGGCCAACGGTGCCTCGTTGGTGATGATAGCCAAGGGCAACCGTTCGGATGTCGTTACCGCAGCCTGTCAGAAGCATGGCGGCTTCTACCTGGGCACCATCGGTGGTGTGGCTGCCGTACTCAGCCAGTCGAGCATCAAGAGCATCGAGTGTGTCGAGTATCCCGAACTGGGCATGGAGGCTATCTGGAAGATCGATGTAGAGGACTTCCCCGCCTTCATCCTTGTCGATGACAAAGGCAACGACTTCTTCAAGACCTTGAAGCCGTGGAGTCCTTGTAAAAGGTAAGAAAGTAAAAGAGTAAAAAAGGTAAGAAGGTAAAATGGTAAGAGGCATGAAGCATATCAGTGGTACTGACATCTGTTACGCGGTAAAAGGGTTTTTGCTTTTTTGCCTTTTTACCTTTTTACCTGTGTCTCTTTTGGCACAAGACGACATGCCGTTGCGCGGCTGTCGCCGTGGCATTGCGATGACAACGGCACACCAGCGGCGGGCACCTCAACAGGAATTAAAACCGGGCGGTGACTACTATCATGGCGACCGCCGCCAGCTGACGGTGCTCGTAGCCTTTAAAGACCGTGCCTTCAAAGGCGACGAGGCGGCTACCAAGGAGCAGTGGGACAAGATTTTCAATGCAGAGAACTACCATGAGGCACCATTTGTGGGTTCTGTCCGCGACTACTTCTCCGCCCAGAGCCTGCAGCAGCTGAACCTTACCTTTGACCTGCAGTATGTTGCCTTGGACGAGGAACATGCCAAATACCGCAGCACCTCATCCCATGATGAGTATTCACAGTTTCTTGTACAGGATGTCATGGCCGTGCTGCAGACCCGCGCCATCAACTGGAGCCTCTATGACTGGAATGGTGACGGCTACGTCAACCAGCTGCTGATTGTCTTTGCCGGCAAAGGCAGCAGCTATGGCGGTTTTGGTGGTGGCTATAATGCCATCTGGCCCCATCAGTATTGGCTCACCTGGCATGTCAATCCGGAGACGCAAAAAAACTGCGAGTCCATTACCGTTAACTATCAGGACAAGCCATACATCATTGACAGTTATTGTGCCGTACAGGAGTTGGCTGCCGAGGGTGGCTATGGCTCCTTCGGTACCATCTGCCATGAGTTCAGCCATTGTTTTGGCTTCCCCGACTTCTACAATGACACAAGCTTTCTGCGCTATTGGGACCTGATGGACTATGGCAACTATGGTGACGATGGCTTCCGTCCCTGTAACTACTCGGCTCACGAGCGATGGCTCATGGGATGGCTCACCCCGACGGAGCTGACCGAGGCGGCTACCGTCACGAAGATGCCGTCGCTTTCCGACAACACCCCCCAGAGCGCTCCAACTGCCTACCTCATCCGCAACGACGGCTATGCCGATGAATACTATATCGTGGAAAACCGCCAGCGGACGGGTTGGGATCTGACGCTCCCCGGCAGTGGCATCGTCATCTTCCATATCGACTACGACCCTGAAGTGTGGATAACGGGTTATCCCAATAATAGTAGCCAGCAGCGTTACATCATCATCCCGGCCAACAACGTGACATCTACGTCGTATAGCAACAATTGGCCTTACCCCTATCAAAACGGTGAAACGCTTAACGACCTGCTGACCAACACCTCGGTGCCTGCTGCCACCCTGTTGCGTGAGAATACCGACGGAACGAAACTGATGTCGAAACCCCTGACCAATATGGCTGTCAAGAATGGCTTGGCATCCTTCGACTTCATGGGAGGCTCCACGGGCATCAGGAACATTGAATGTGAAACATTGAACCATGAACATTCCATCTACGACCTGCATGGCCGTCGCATGGCTGCCGACTGGAGTTCCCTGCCTGCCGGTATCTATATACAAGGAAAGAAAAAGGTGGTCAAAAAGTAAAAAGGTAAAGAAGTAAAAACAATAAGAATAATAATGGAACAGAAGAAATTTAAGAGAACAACCGTGACATCGGCACTGCCCTACGCCAATGGCGGTGTACATATCGGTCATCTGGCCGGTGTGTATGTGCCTGCCGATATCTACGTGAGGTATCTGCGACTGAAGAAGGAAGACGTGATGTTCATTGGCGGCTCCGACGAGCATGGCGTGCCCATCACGGTACGTGCCCGCAAGGAGGGCATCACCCCACAGGATGTGGTAGACCGCTATCATCAGCTGATCAAGGACTCGTTCGAGGAGTTTGGCATCTCGTTCGATGTCTATAGCCGCACCACGTCGCCGACGCATCACCAGTTTGCCGCCGAGTGGTTCCGCAAGCTCTACGACGAAGGCAAACTGGTGGAAGAGACCACCGAGCAGCTATACGACGAGGAGGCCAAGCAGTTCCTGGCCGACCGTTATGTCACTGGCGAATGTCCCCACTGCCACAACGAGGGTGCCTACGGCGACCAGTGTGAGAAGTGCGGACGCGACCTCAGTCCCACGGAACTCATCAACCCCAAGTCCACCATCAGCGGTTCCACCCCCGTCATGAAATCCACGAAGAACTGGTACCTGCCGCTGAACGAATACCAGGAGTGGCTGAAGCAGTGGATTCTGGAGGGACATAAGGAGTGGCGCCCCAACGTCTACGGCCAGTGCAAGTCGTGGCTGGAGATGGATCTGCAGCCCCGTGCCATGACGCGCGACCTGAACTGGGGCATCCCCGTGCCCATCGAGGGTGCCGAGGGCAAGGTGCTCTATGTATGGTTCGATGCCCCCATCGGCTATGTCTCGAATACCAAGGAATTGTGTGAGAAAGAACCCGAGAAGTGGGGTTCGTGGCAGCAGTGGTGGCAGGACGAGGACACCCGTCTGGTTCACTTCATCGGCAAGGACAACATCGTGTTCCACTGCATCATCTTCCCCGTGATGATGAAGGCTTGGAACGATGCCAACGCCATCCATCCCCCCAAGGGGGGAACGAGGGGGGCTTTCATCATGCCCGACAACGTGCCCTCCAACGAGTTCCTGAATCTGGAGAACGACAAGATTTCTACCTCTCGCAACTGGGCCGTCTGGTTGCACGAATACTTGGTAGATATGCCTGGCAAGCAGGATGTGCTGCGCTATGTGCTGACCGCCAACGCCCCTGAGACCAAGGATAACAACTTCACGTGGAAGGACTTCCAAGACCGTAACAACAACGAGCTGGTGGCCGTCTATGGCAACTTTGTCAACCGTGCCTTGCAGCTGACCAAGAAATATTGGAATGGCATTGTGCCCGCCTGTGGCGAGCTGCTTGACGTTGACCGTCAGGCTTTAGCTGAGTTCAAGGATGTCAAGCAGAAGGTAGAGTCGCTGCTCGACCAGTTCAAGTTCCGCGATGCCCAGTTCGAGGCCATGAACCTGGCCCGTATCGGCAACCGCTACATCACCGAGTGCGAGCCGTGGAAGGTGTGGAAGACCGACCAGAAGCGCTGTGAGACCATCCTGAACATCTGTCTGCAGCTCACCGCCAATCTGGCCATTGCCTTCGAGCCGTTCCTGCCTTTCAGCAGCAAGAAGCTGCGCGAGATGCTGGCTATGCAGACCTTCGATTGGAGCGAGCTGGGCAGCACCGACCTCTTGAAGGCCGGTCATCAGCTGGGGGAGCCCTCGCTGCTTTTCGAGAAGATTGAGGATGATGTCATCCAGAAGCAGCTCGACAAGCTGGAGGCTACGAAAAAAGCCAACGCAGTTGCCGCCGCCACCGTTCCCGACGGTTTTCCGTCGGGTGTCAAACCCACCGTTTCCTTCGATGACTTCGAGAAGCTCGACATCCGCGTGGGTCTCATCAAGGACTGCCAGCGCGTACCCAAGTCGAAGAAGCTGCTGCAGTTCACCATCGACGATGGCAGCGGTACCGACCGTACCATCCTCTCTGGTATTGCCGCCTTCTATGAAGACCCTGCTGTACTCGTGGGCAAGCGTATCCTCTTCGTGGCCAACTTCGCCCCGCGCAAGATGATGGGCATCGAGAGCCAGGGTATGATTCTCTCTGCCGTCGATGCCGACGAGAGCCTCAGCGTAGTGACCACCACCAAGGACGTGAAGCCTGGTAGTCAGGTGGGCTGATACAAATACGGAATAAAACGATTAAAGGCTGCATTTCGCAGCCTTTAATCGTTTTGTCACGAGCGTCCGAAGAGCCATTTCTTGAAGAAGGGGCTGACGCGCAGGATATTGCTGGTGATGATGCTGAAGCCTATCACCACCAGGGCAATCAGTACCGACAGCGTGGTGTCTATCACGAAATTATGGCGGTAGTGCTCGAAGAAACTGCCGATGCCGGGAAGGTTGGGCAGGAAGAGGTAGTGAATCAGATAGATGTCAAGCGTTCTCCGGCCGATATACTGTAAGGTGTTGCCTACGACGGTCAGCTTCGTAAAGTATTTCTGGTAGTAGCGGAAATACATGAATACCATCGTCAGCAGGATGAATTTCGCCAGCGTCAGCGGCAGGTTGGTCCATGCCATGCGCAGGATGTGCCACTTCAGTACGTCCAGCGTACAGAAGATGACCAATACTACGATGACGGGATAGAACCACCTGGAGTCCATCACGCGCTGTGCCTGCTCCCAGTAGCGGCGCACGATGTTGCCAAACAGGAAGAACGGCATGTACATCATCACCTGTATCAGCGTACTGTCTTCCAGGAAGGTCGTCGGCTTGCTTCCCCTGTAGCCGAAAGCCCACCAGAAGTATTTCGGCAGATAGCACGACTCGTACACCAGCAGGGAGATGATGAAGAACAGCGTGATAGGCACCCACGACTTCCAGCGCAGCTTGCTCTCTATGTAGCAGAACAGGTAGTAGAACACAAACATGTAGAGTAGGGCGATGGTAAACCAGTAGCCGCCCTTCATGGGAGAGTGGAACTTCTCCTCCAGCGATGCCATATAGTCCGTGTTGAGTACGGCCATTGCAAAGAAGAAGAACACCAGCGTAGGCACTATCTGTACCCGAATCTTCTTGCCCACCATGCTCAGCAGCGTCGGCATGTTCCATGCCAGCGATGCCTTGTATGCCAGGAAACCACTGATGAAGAAGAACAGTGGCATGCGGAACAATATCAGGAATGACAGCGACGATGACAGTTTCACGTCCTGCATAAAGCCCGTCTGGCTCACATGGTTTGCCACGACCAGTATCATGGTAAATCCGCGCATGGCATCGAGCCACTCTAATCTTTGTTTCTTGGGTGCTGTTTCCATTATCAGAAAAATATCTTTGTCGTGATTTGTTTCGCAATTACGCCACAAAGGTACAAACTTTTTTTTAGTTACGCACATTCTCCGTTATAAATTATCAATGTTGTGACGATGCTGGGTGAAGTGAGAGCCGATACGCTCACTTCACTCGCTTAATCGTGACCTTTTGTCCGTGGTGTATATACACACCCGGCTGCGTAGGCTTGCGACCTATCTTGAAGCCTTGGAGCGTCCACCAGTCGCCATCGTCATGTTTCCCGAGATTTTCCGTTTGTGTCAGTAAGTCAAAGATCGCTTGGCGCTCGCAGCGTAGGGTTACATCTTGTGTTAGCCGACCCACGCCGTCGAGCTTCCCCCGACAAGCATCACGAGCACGAGCATCATCACTTGCAGCCCGATCATTTCCAGATAGATGGTGTCCTTGAACAAGACCCCTGCCTGAGGATACTGGCTCTTCATAACTTCGGATTGTACATCCTTACTTCCCAGAACTGAACTCATGGCATCAGTTGCAAATGCACACTTCAGTTCATCATACTCCAGCTGTTCGTGACCGGCATAGAGCATATAGAACAGGCGTTGTTCGTCCGTCTTGCACTTGCCCATAATGAGTTGGTGATTGCTCTTTTTGCCTCATTTTTGCATTTAAATAGCCTTATAGTTGTCTTATGCCAAAAACAAGTGACCCTTCTGGCCCTTCTGACCCGTAAAAGACTTTCAACAGCGGCTGAGTTAGGGGTCAGAAGGGTCAGAAGGGTCACATAAAAAAACGTTTAGCTATATATACGCGCGCGTGCGTGTGAGAGATGTTACACCAGGAAAAGTTACATTATGAAAAATGACGACCGGATTGGTGCGGAAAATCCCAGCGTGCAGAATTTCCGTGAGTGGGCCACTCACCGTCGTGAGGAGCCTCCTCACGACAGTGAAGAGGCTCCTCACGACAGTGAAGAGGCTCCTCAGCTCCGTAAGTAGGCCACTCAGTTCCGTGTAACAGAACTATACATTCATTTAATCACAGTCTTTTTCCCGTTCACGATATAGATGCCCGGACGGGTGGGCTGACCATTGACATGCATGCCACTGAGGGTGAAGACGCGCTCCAGCACCTGGCTGTTCAAGATGGTCTTCGGACTGATGATGGCCGCCGGATCCTTTGCTCCGTGCCCCCAGTAGTAATCTTCGGTTTGCATGACGGTGCCATTCTCAGTAGATACCACCTGGCGCAGATGGCCGTCGTCGTAATAGGCGTTGGCGTAGGTCACTTCATTGTGATTGACGACTGTTTCAACACCGAACATTTCAGACAACTGGTCTGTCGTCGTCTTTGTCGTGTTGCCATGGTCGTCATATTCGTAACTGGTAACAATCTTAGCGCCGTTCATATTCATCGTTTCCTTGACAGAGCGGTCGGCCTCGTCATACTCATACACGACGTTGGCCATCAGCACCCAGTCATTATCGCCCATGCCGTAGAGTTGCAATTCCTCAGGACCGACAGTACCGTGGAACTTGGTGATAACTCCCTTCTGCCGGGGTTTCAGCTCAGGGTTGTCATCGAGTTCATTGGTCGTGTAAGTTGTTATGACCGAATACTGCTGCGCCTGGTCGTTCCACTCGGAGAGTTCACCTACATAGGTGAGAACTACCTTGTTTTTCTCTTCGTAGGAGTATCGCTCCTCCTTTTTCACCACGCCGTGCTCGTTGTAGGTCCGAACGGTGTGATGCGTCAGTATCGGCTCGTCCAGATGGATGCTGTTGTTTTCGAGGTCGAAATAGTAGTACGTGTAAATGTCAGTGTTCTGCATGTTGTCGTTGTACACGTAGATTTCCTTCTCCTGGCGCAGTCCGTCGGATCCTGCCGTGCAGATGCTGTCAATCACCAGTTCGCTCTGTGCCTGAGCGCAGATAGCTGTCATCATGGCGACAGCGGCTACTGCTAAAAACTTTTTCATCATATTTTTCCGATTGGTTTTTCGGCTGCAAAATTACACCTTTCCAATGAAACTGCCAAATGTTTCCCGACAATTCTGCCCAAGTACACAGTAGGGTCTCCGTGTGTACTTGAGGGCGAGTGTCGCTGCTGCCCGGGAAATCGTTGATTGAATTGTCGTTGTCATATTGTTAAGCTTTTATGATTATGTTATTGATGAGCGTCATCCATTTGTCGAGCCAGCCAGCCAATGGTGCAGGACTGCTAAGCATACCACAATTATATTGGAGGTTCAACATGGAGAAACGCATGCGATGGCGGGGGCTGTATGTCTTGAAATAGACAGAGAGGCTGCTGCCGCTGAGATTCTCTTCGGCCTTGACCTCCACGGGGATGATTTCATCGCCCCATTGTATGACGAACTCTACTTCCGCCGTTCCTGGGGAAGTCCAATAGTATGGCTTCTGGTCATCCATGAATGGCATGATGGACTGCAGGACGGCATTTTCGGCCATGGCTCCCTTGAACTCCGTGTAATTGGCGATAGGGTTTGTAACAACGGTTGCTGGCAGATGAGCCAGACGGCGTAGCAAGCCACAGTCACAGGCATAGACCTTGAAGGCATCGGTTTCCGCGTATGCTGAGATAGGCATGCCGGGTTTAGTGATACTGAAGATACGATAGATCATCCCTGCATCCTCCAACCACATCAAGGCATCTTCATAGTCCTTCGAGCGGGCGCCAGTCTTGATGACCTTATAGATGAATTTCCGGTTTTCCTTCGACAACTGTGCGGGCAATGAGTGCCAGATGGCATGAATGCGAGGAATCTCGCGCGGCTCAGCATATTTGGAAAAGTCCAGCTCGTAAAGGTCGAGAATATCCTGAAGCACCGACTCCACCTCGCCGACTCCTTTGTCTTCAAGCAGCGCCACGATGGCCTCTGGCATGCCGCCAGACACCTGATAGCGTCGGTACTCGGTGCGCAGCTTGTTCATGATGATTTCAGGCAGATGGCGGATTTCATCCAGCGACTCGATATATTCGTATGTACGCATGTCGCTGGCACGAAGGAATTCACGGAAGGTGACTGGGAACATCTCGATAATCTTCACATTTCCTACCGGCACCGTCATCTTGCGCTTCTTGACTGCCACGCCCAATAGCGAGCCTGCGGCAATGATATGATACTGAGGTGCTTCCTCGCGGAAATATTTCAGACTATTCAGTGCTTCTTCGCACTCTTGTATCTCGTCGAAAATTATCAGTGTCTCGCCTGCCACAATCGGCTGGTCGCAGTAAAGCGTCAACTCCTTGATGAGTCGCTCGGGTTCCTTGGATACCTGAAACACCGACTTTAATTCGGGATGTCGGTCGAAATCAAACTTAACGCAATATTTGAAACACTCCTTACCGAATGTCTCCATAGCCCACGTCTTGCCTATCTGACGGGCACCTTTCAGCAGGATGGGCTTTCTGTCGGAAGCCTCTTTCCATGCTTTAAACTGATTGATAATGTCTCTCTCTATTCTCATATTTTGCATTGCAAACTTCGATTTTGTGCATGTTCTCTACACTTTTTCTAACTTTTGCCTGCAAAAATACACTTTTCCAATGAAACTGCCAAATGTTTTCCGCAAAAGTTTACTCACCGAACAGCAGTTCCTGCATCTCCTGGAATTCGGGGGAGAACTGGCCGGAGCCGCCCACCGTGTCATGGGCATTGGGACTGCCAGCCAGCATGTGGCAACGGTATTGAATCTTCACTACCTGCATCTGAGGTTTCATATATTTTTTTTATATTGCTTACCTTTTCTTATTTTATCACTACCTTTTTCCCGTTCATGATGTAAAGTCCGGCCTTGGTGGGCTTGCTGTCCAGCTTGCGACCGTCCAGCGTATACCACTCTGCGGCGGTAGCAAATTCTTCATTCTTCACTCTTAACTCTTCACTTAGAGACGTAGTCTCGCTAAAGTCTGGCAGGCCGAAGAAGCGAGCGTTGGTGATGGTGGGCAGGACGAGCCAGGCCTTGTTGGCGCCGCTCTGGAAGGGTGCGCCGTCGGCGGTGCCCCAGTACCAGCCGAGGTCGGTGCCGTCGGTGTTGTAGCTCAGCTTGTAGTGCTTGCCGTCGCTGGTGGTCGTGGTGGCGGTGGCGTAGAGGCCGGTGGCGCCGATGGTGATGCGGTCGGCGGGGGTGCGCCAGCTGAAGGTATAGTTGCCGTCGGCCCAGATTGCGTTGGCGCTGGCGGCGGTGGCGGTGACGTTGCCGCCGGTGTACTTGAAGTTCACGCTGGCAACGATGGCATTGGCATTGGTGCCGGTGGCGGTGGCGCTGACGTTGCCGCCGTTGATGGTGACGTCGACGTAGTTGGCAATGAGCGCGTAGGCACCGGTTCCGTTGGTGTTGGCTGTGACGTTGCCGCTGTTGATGGTGAGGGCGCGTACGCCGATGCCAGCGTTATAATCGCCTTCGGTATACTATCCTGAGACTAAACGGACGCCGCCGCGACTCCTTGCGGAGCCTCGGCGGCGGATAAATCGGTGTGGGGGGATGTGGGGGCTACTTAGTTTGCGATGCCTGATTTGTAGGCTCGCGACGGGTGTCCCAGAAGGCAGCGATGTGTACGGTGTCGTCCTCGACGTAATATACGATCTTGTTCAGGCCGTTCACAATGACGCTGCGGTAGGTCTTGGCACGACCTTCAAAGAGCGGGTCAATCTGGCCGATGTTGGGGGCGCGTCTCAGTTTCTGAGTCATCTGCCGCACCTCTTGCATAAATGTCTTCTTGCGCTTGAATCCGAACTGCTCGCGTATATAGTCAGCCACTTGCAGTTTTCCCCTTTCTGCGCTTGGATGCCAGATTTACTTCATACAATCTCAGCCATTTCAAGTTCTTGCTGATGCAAGCGACTTTCGTCAAGTTCTTCCTGCTCCCATCGCTCCAGTTCCTCGTTCCATTCGCGCCATACCTCTTCATCGGGTATCCCCTTGCCAGCGGCGAAGTCGGCCTCGGCCTCGTCCAGCATGGCGTTGATTTCGTCCATGGTGAAGCGCTTCATCGGTGGCGGTGCCACCATCTTTGGCTTTACGCTCTCAACGAGCATTGTCACCAACTCCAGTTTCTGGCTGTCGTCCATGTCCTTCACCACGCCCCAGTAGTAGCTCATGGGTCGTGCCGGGCGTTTTCTTGCGGTTGTTGTTGCCATATCTTCTTGCATTTAATTGAATTGACGGTGCAAAGATACACATGAGGGTGTGTCAAAATAGGCACATCCTCTTTTTGATTTTATTTTCAGCAGTTACGAGCCCATTATAATGGTTGACTGCTGATTTTTCTTTTTTCCGCCATTATTACCACCAAATGAGCCGTGATGGGTCCTAAATGCTCCGTATATGTCCCATAAGTGAGTCAGAAAAGGGTCTCTATGCCGCCCTTTTCATCGTAGCGATCATTTTCTTGATATTGAAGGCGGTGGCGAAGAAGGCAAAGTCCATAAAGACCTTGTCCTTACCAAAATGGCGGAAGCGTTTGTACTGCATGTCGTACTTCATCTGTCCGAAGACGGCCTCCGGTTCTATGGGACGGTTGGATCTGTGCATCAGTCCTTTTTCTGAGGTGAGTCTGTCCCTTGCCTGTTGCTTGTACTGCATAAGTTGCTTGTTGGCTTTTATCTCCCTCACAGAATCCTTACCCTTGTAGCATTCTCCCCTAAGCGGACACCCTTCGCAGTTTTTGGCCTTATAGACACTTATCTGCGTGTGGTATCCACTATCCGTCTTGTCGTAGCGGGTGCCGACGCGTTCCATGTGCTGGCCCATCGGACAGACGTAGTAATCGTCCTTCTCATTGTAATAGAGGTTCTCTATACGGAAGATGTCTTTCTGAAACGCCTGCTTCTGCTCCTTGTGGAAGTAGTTGAATTTCACGTATGCTTCAATCCCGGCCTTCGACTCAATCTTCGTGCCATCGATGTATTCCACGTCAAGGCTCACGAATCCGCGCTCGGCAAGAAGCAGAACAACTTGAGTGAACACGGCGTTGATCTCCTTCTTCACACGGTTGCGGAAACGGTTGATGGTGATAAAGTCAGGTTTCTCGTAGCCTGCAAGCCAGATGAAGTGCACGTCACGCAGCAGGCGCTCCTCTATCTTGCGACAGGAATATACGTTGTTCATATAGCCATAGATCACGGCCTTGAGCATCATCCGAGGATGGAAGGGACTACGGCCAGCCTCCTTATAAAGTTTACGGAAACTTGTCAGGTCAAGCTTGTCAATCAGACCATTGACCAGACGCACAGGGTCGTCTTCCGCAATATTTTCATCTATTCGTTGCGGAAAAAGCAGAATTTGCTTGGTAGTGTAAGGACGAAAGTGTATCTTTGCCATGCTTTTTAAAACTTTGTCGCAAAGATACAAAAACTTTACGACATAACAAAGCCCTGGCTTGAGAAAGTCGGGGCTTTGCGAAAAAAAAGAGGATGTGCCTATTTTGACACACCCTCTTCTATATATTTCGTCTCTTCCGTTCAGTCCAGACGGATGATTTCAGGCATGTCCCACTCGTTGAGGGCGATGCGCTCTACGGGGTTGTAGATGCGGAAGATGAGGTGGAAGTCATCGGCAGGTGCCGGCAGCCAGTTGTCGGGATGCTCTGTGTCAGGCTCGTGAGAGATGTAGATGTCAAGATTGCCATCTTTGTCGAGCTGCCATTTGTCGCGGTCGGTGATGTTATATCGGTTCAGTTCGTTGCCGTAGAGGAAGTTGTCCTCGCCGTAGAGGGTGACGCTCCAGAAGCCGTAGGCGTTGGTGTCGGGCCAGTTGTTGGGCTCGATGCGCAGGCGATAGCGGTGGTTGCCGTTGAGGTGCTGTCCCTTGTTGTCGACGTTGGCACGGGGATAGACGGCCACGCTGACGGGGTTGGCGGCGAGGGCTGCCACGGCGATGAGGGCGCGGTAGTAGTACTCGGTGCCGAACTCGGCAATGGGTTTGCCATAGAACTGCCACGAGCCGTTAGGCTTGACGAAATCCTGGCTCTTCGGTGTAGTGATGGCGACGATATTCTTCACGAGGTTGGTCCACAGCTGCTGGGCCTCGCTGCCGAAGATGGAAGCATCGAACTTCAGGCCGGGACCTACGTTGATGCGCTTCAGGTCGGTCAGCCATTCGGCATCGGCCTCGGCAGGCGGATTGGTCAGCATCAGCTCGTTGGCACGGGCAAAGAATTTGTCCATAGGCATCGTCATGATGTAGTCCACGGGAGCGGTGAAGTCGTAGTCGGGATTGTGTACGCCCTTGCCGGTATATTCAGCCCCGGTGGTGAGGAAGTCGCTGAGCATATAGGTGCGCATCTCGTCCTGGATGGCATGTACGTTGGGCAGGTCTTCCGGTCCCATGCAGACCGTGCGCAGCAGCATCCATACATGGTCGGTGGGACTGGCGATGTGTACCATGTCGGCAGGTACCGTGCCTTTGAAGTTAGGACCGGTGAAGCAGTAGTAGCCGTACTCGCCTTGGATGTCGGTGGCCATAGGAGCGGCGATGCAGTTGCTCCAAGCATCGAGGATCTGTGCCAGACAGAAGCGGTCGGTATGCGGCAGGCGCAGCACGAGGGCATCGCCAGAGAGGTCCATCATCACCTGCGTATAGTTGGTGTCGACGTTGGGTGTCACCACCTCCTTGGTATTGGCATTGGCCAGAACGCGGGCATGGATCAGCCGGTTGGCGGGAGCCTGCTGGGCAATGGGTTCCACAACATTGGTCATCTTGATGTAGGTGGCATCCATGAGCATCAGCGGCAGCGTATAGACGTAGGCGCGCTCCAGCAGTTGTGCCTTCTCTGCATCGGTAAGTTCTGTTACGGGGTTGTTGGTAGGATTGTCGGTGGTGGCGGTGCATCCTGTGCCGACGATGGTGGCAAGCAGCAGGAGGGCAGCCTGCATCAGTCTTGTTTTAATGGTTGATTTTTTCATTGTCGTTATTTTGTTAGTTTGATATTTCTTTATTTCGGTATTTCGAAGGTTGTTACGGCTCGATGATGTTGAAGTTGGTGACGGGCTTCTGGATACCTTCGAAGAGGGAGTTGACAGCCTGGGTGCTGCCGCTGATGGTGAGGCCGGTGAAGTTGCCGTTGAGGTAGTTCACGAGGGCAGACTTGCTGCCACGGGCGGTGGCATCGGCATTGGGGAGGGTCTCGCCGATATAGGTGAGGACGACACCGCTGCGACGGACGACGGCACATTTCTCGTTGCCGATGATGAAGTTGACGGTAATGTCGTAGTCCTCCACGGTGCGGTAGTCGGTGGCAATGGCGGCGTACTCCAGGAGCAGGTCGATGCCACCGGCACCGAGCATGTTGGCGATGCCCTCGCCAGTGCCGTAGGTGGCATGGGCGGGTGTGCCGGCACGCAGTTCCATGGCACCGGTGAGATAGCAGTTGCGCCAGGTGCCGCTCTCACTTTGGTAGCCGAGCTGCTCCAGCGCGTCGGCGCAGAGGTGGCGGGCTGCTATGTTGGTGGGGTCGGCATAGACCAGCTCCTTGGTGACCTGGGCCACCCACTGGTATTCGCCCTTGATAAAGTCCTCGCGGGCCTTTGCCAGCACGCGCTGCGTGTCGCCGAGGTACTCCACCCACTTCTTGGCGGTCTTCTCAGGGGTGAGCAGGTTCAGGTTGACGGGGTTGGCATCATACCAGCCCATATAGCGCTGATAGACCGCTTTGATGTTGTGGGAGAGGGTGCCGTAATACTGGCGCGTGTACCACACCTTGTCAAGCTTGGCGGGCAGGTGTAGCGTGTCGGCAATCTCAGTGGGTGTCAGACCGAGGTTCACGTAGTGCAGCGTCTGGTCGTGGGTGAACTTATAGACGGCAGCGGTGTTCTGCAGGTACTCCTTGATGACGGCGGTACCCCAGTGCGGCCAGTTGTGACTTTGGAAGACCACATCGGTCATGTCGCCAAACTTTCGTTCAGCCTCAAGGATGTAGTTGCACCAGCCCTCGGCATCGCGCACCTGCGCACCACGCAGGGTATAGAGGTTGTGCAGCGTTCCGGTACAGTTCTCGGCCATCCAGAGCGCGCGGTAGTCGGGGAAGTAGGCGTTCATCTCGGCGGGTGCCTCGGTGCCAGGGGTGAGCTGGAAGGTGACATCGATGCCGTCGATGTTGACGGTAGTGTCGTTCTTCACCTCAAAGGTGGGGGGCATGAGGGTGAGCGGTGAGTTGGTGCTCTGTCCCATACCGATGCCCATGGCCATACGGCCGGTGACGCCCTTGGGAAGGTCGGCACCATACTGGTATCCGGCGCGGCGCTTCATGCCGGCGTTGCAGTAGGCGTTCTCGGCAATGACGTGCTTCATGAAACCCTCAGGGGTGATGACGGCAATCTTGCCGGGGCGCAGCTGCTGGTCGAGAGGCAGGCTGGCATCGGCCAGGTTCTGGGCGTTGACGATGGCACCCACGCCGCCATAGTGGTCGGCATGGCTGTGGCTGATGAGCACGGCGACGATACGCGGGTTGGAATCGACGTTACGCTTGAAGATGTCGAGGGCAGCCTCGGCCACCTCCTTGCACATGAGCACGTCGAAGATTATCCAGCCGTTCTTGGTCTTGATAAACGACATGTTGGCCATATCGTAGCCACGCACCTGATAGATGCCCTCGCAGACCTGGAAGAGGCCGCACTGCACGTTGCACAGGGCGTTCTGCCACAGGCTGGGGTTGACGGTCGAGGGTGCGCCTCCCTCGTTGAGCAGGAATTTATAGGACTGCATGTTCCAGACCTCACCATTGGCATTGGTGATGTTCAGGTCGGGTGTGGCCTCGATGAGTCCGCGCTTGGCATTCTGCAACTCAGTGAGGTCTTCAAAGTCCAGACGGTCGTACCACTCGTTGTTGCGCTTGGCGGTGGCGGCGGTGGCTTTCTTCGTTCCAGAGGGATTGGCAGGATCCACAGGGTCAACCAGTCCGTCGGGCTCGTCGGGGTTGACAGGCAATGCGTCTGGCTCCTTGAAGAACACGAGACTGTCAACATCGGTGGCAAGGACGGTCTGCCTGTCACCGTTCTTATAGATGTAATAACCTTGGGCACTGGCCTGCTGAGTCACAGCGGCAAGCAGCAGGGCGCAAACGATGTACTTTTTCATTTCTTTTTATTGAATTTAAATGATTGATTTCCGAAAACTGCAACGTAGGTGCCAGTGCGCAGCTGGCTGATGTTGAGGGTGATGACATCGTCGGTGGCAGCACTCTCTGCGGCGATGATCTTGCCGTCGACGGTGTAGACAGACAGGCTGCTGCAGCCTGTGACGGTGATGGTAGATTCGGTAATGTTGAACCTGGCTGACTGCCCATTGACCGTTGGCTCTATGCCGGTAGTGGTGGTGTCGCTTTCCCCGATGGTCAGCTTAAGGTAGTGGTCTAAGGGGTAAAGCACGGTGATGTCGTTGCACTCCAGCTTTACGTCGGTCTCAGTGAACGACACCACGGGGCGGGCTTCGAGGGCGAAGGCCGTCGTTTGCTCCGTCTCGTGGACGATGACGCACATCTGTTTCTCATCGCTCTGTGCCCATGCGGTCTGCGCCGTGGTGAGCAGCATCAAAAGCAGCAAAAGTGCTGCTCGTCCAGTGTTGTGGATGAATATCTGTTTGTCCATTGTCTTTGTATGATTTGTTTATGCTTGTTTCTTGTTGAAGCAGCGGGCAATGAATCGGGGGATCATGCTTGTCCGGCCCGTGAGCAGACAAGCCACGACCCACAGGGCCGCCAAGGCGAAGGGGGCATAGATGCAGAGCAATAGGATGTCGGTTCTGTTCATAGCGAAGTTTACGAAATTGGAATCAATAATGGTTAAGGTTGATGGTTGATGGCGTGGCAACCACGCCTTTAGTTTTTAATTCGTGTGCAAAGGTACAAAATGATATTGAAATAGGGTGTGGAAAACACAATCAATGTGTGGAATCTTTGGGAGTTAGGTGTGGAAAATAAAAAATCCACACTTTTTTTTGCCCATTTCATCGGGATTGATTACTTTTGCAGCACCAAACAGTATTCATGACATTAGAAGAGTTACAGTTCGGAGCTATGTTGCTGACCTCGGTGCTGACCATCGACCTGGCATCGCGCAGCCTGAAGCAGGTGGGAAGGGAGTACAACCTTTCGCGCTGGCTGATGGTGGTGGGCATCGGCATGATTGCCCTGCAGTTCCTGCTGCAGTACACGCTGCACTTCCGGCAGATGGGCGTGACGCAGGGCGTGGCTGTCAACCTGATGTTCTTCATGCTCTCGTCGTGGCTGGTCAGCCTGGCCATCCTCAACCTGCAGCGGCGTGGTCATATCAAGCCGAGGGAGCGGTTCTTCGGACTGGGCTGCTGGGCGGTGGCCATGTGTATATTGGGCTGTGGCTCGCTGTTCGACGGCTGTCCGCTGTTGAGCGACACGCCAAGCATGCGCACGGCAGAATACGCGGCAGCCATCGTCTTCGCACTGATGCAGGTGTATCACACGTGGCTGCACTGGTATGAGTTCACCAAGATCAAGCAGGCACTGAACCAATACTACGACGGCGAGGAGAAGAAGGTGCTGCTGGGATGGATGGAAAAGAGTGTCTATATGCTCTGTGGCATCTCCGTACTCATCCCGTTCATCATCTTCCTGTCTGGACCGCTGCTGTTCTTCTACTCCATGTTCCTCATGGGATTCATCTATTATAGTGTGAGCCGCTTTATCAACTATGGGGCAGAGAATGCCCTGAAGCGCGTGGAGCTGGCCGAGGACAACCAGAAGCAGACGGGCGGCGTGGACGAACGGGCGCAGCTCACTCAGCAGCGTATCGAACAGTGGACGGCGGGGGAGCACTACTGTCGCCCGCGACTGAGCATCCAGGAGGTGGCCGACGAGATAGGCATTGAGCGGGAGCGACTGACCATCTGGCTGAACAGCCACCATACGGACTATGCCACGTGGCTGAACCAGCTGCGCATCGACAAGGCGAAGCTGCTGCTGGTGGAGCATCCGGAGTGGTCGAACGAGGCCATCGCCCAAGCCTGCGGATTCAACGACCGCAGCTACTTCCAGCGGAAATTCAAGGAACTGACGCACATGACTCCTTCAAGATACTTGGAACGCGAATCACGGCAGAAGAACGGAGGATAGGAACTCTATGAGTGGAAAGACGCTGAAAGAACGAACGGCAACGGGGCTGATGTGGGGAGCCGTCAACAATCTGCTTACACAGCTGCTGAGTGCGATGATCGGTATCGTGCTGGCCCGCCTGCTGTCACCGGCAGACTATGGTCTGGTGGGCATGCTGGCCATCTTCTCGGCGATAGCCAACTCGCTGCAGGAGAGCGGATTCACGGCGGCACTCACCAATCTGAAACAGGTTACG
Organism: uncultured Prevotella sp.; assembly: GCA_946415755.1. Taxonomy (GTDB): domain Bacteria; phylum Bacteroidota; class Bacteroidia; order Bacteroidales; family Bacteroidaceae; genus Prevotella. The sequence goes on from CAMKTS010000025.1 coordinate 26,257, forward strand.
CATAGGGAATATAATGCCGTGTTCTGGTTCAGCACCAGCATGGCCGTCGTGCTCTATACCTTATTATACTTCATGGCACCGCTCATCGCGCGTTTCTTCCATCAGCCGGAACTGACCAGCCTGTCGCGCCTCTACTTTCTGGCCTTTGTGTTTAGCGGCCTGGGCGTGGCGCATGCTGCCCATCTGTTCCGGAACATGATGAACCGCGAGAAGACCATCATCGGACTCATCGCCCTGATAGGCAGCAGCGCGCTCGGACTGATACTGGCGTGGCAGGGCTATGCCTACTGGAGCCTGGCATGGATGCAGGTGGCGTATATCGTCATCGGCGACTGCGGACGGCTCTACTACGTGCGCTGGCTACCCTCGCTGGACATCGACCTGAAGCCCCTGCGCCAGATGTTCGGGTTCAGCAGTAAGATACTGGCCACGAACATCGTCAACCAGGTGACCAACAACATCCTGTCGTTCATCTTCGGACGACTGTTTACGGCACAGCAGGTGGGTAACTATACGCAGGCCAACAAGTGGAACAATATGGGCAACTCGTTTGTGTCGGGTACCATCCAGCAGATTGCCCAGCCGGTATTGTCGAGCATCGCTGACGAGCGCGACCGACAGGTCAGGGTGTTCAGGAAGATACTGCGCTTCACGGTGTTCCTCTCCTTCCCGGCTATGTTCGGCCTTGCCGCCGTGTCGCAGGAGTTCATCTTTGTCACGCTGGGGCCGAAGTGGGCCGACAGTGCCGCCCTGCTGCAGATACTCTGCATAGGCGGTGCCTTCATCCCCGTGTGTGCGCTCTATCAGAACCTGGCGGTGAGCAGGGGGCGCTCGGACATCTATATGTGGTGTACGCTGTCGCTCATTGCCACGCAGATAGCCCTCATCCTCTATTGTCAGCAGTACGGCATGAAGACGATGGTGGCCGTCTATACCCTCCTGAACATGGTATGGGTGGGCGTGTGGCAGCTGATGGGCCACCGCCTGATAGGCATCCGGCACCGGGACTTCCTGAAAGACATCGTGCCCTTCATGGTCATTGCCGTGGCCGTCATCGCCCTGGTGTACTACCTGACGATGGGCATCCAGCAGCCGGTAGTGCTGCTCTGTCTGCGCATCCCCCTCTGTGCGTTGCTCTATTTCATCGTGCTGCGCATGGCGCATACCAAAATCCTGGAAGACTGCCTGGAATATGTGAGGAAGATAAAAATTAAGAATTAAAAATTATGATTTGCGAAAGCGCGAAGAGAATTAAGAATTAAAAATGACGATATGAACTATGCACTGATTATCGCCGGAGGAGCCGGCAACCGTATGGGACAGGATATTCCGAAGCAGTTCATGCACGTGGAAGGCTGTCCGATCATCATTCATACCATGCTCGCTTTCCAGCGGCACCCCGACATCAACGGCATCGCCGTGGTGTGCCTGGCAGGATGGGAAACGGTATTGCAGTCGTATGCCAACCAGTTCAGCATCGACAAGCTACGCTGGATATTCCCCGGGGGCAGCAACGGACAGGAGTCGATACACAACGGCATCTACGGGCTGCGCGATGCCGGCTGCCAGGATGATGACCTGGTGCTGGTTCACGATGCCGTCAGACCGCTGCTCTCGCAGGAGATTATCTCCAGCAACATCGCCATCTGCAAGGAATACGGCTATGCCATCACCGGTATCCAGTGCCGTGAGGCCATCCTGGAGAGCGACGACGGTTTCACCACACAAACCAGTATTCCCCGCGACAAACTGATCCGCACGCAGACCCCACAGACCTTCCGGCTGGGCAACATCATCGCCGCCCATGAGGAGGCACGGCAGAAGGGTATCGACAACTCGGTGGCCTCGTGTACCCTCATGGCAGAACTGGGTGGCCGCAATATGCACATCGTACCCGGCTCGGAGAAGAATATCAAGGTGACCACCGTGGAAGACCTGGAGATACTCAAGGCACTGATGAACATCAAGACGGAATCATGGCTGAAATGACCCCTTACCAGCAAGACCTGAAAACCGCGTGCAGCCAGCTTCAGCTGGCTGATGTTGCGTGCAGTCAACTTCAGTTGGCTGTCTCCGGCAATGTGCTCATCACAGGAGCCACGGGACTGATAGGCGGTTGCCTGACCGACCTGCTGATGCAGCACAGCACCTGTCAGGTATATGCCTTGGGGCGCAACCGCCAACGGGCCATGCAACGCTTCGGCGACTACTGGCACGACGGGCGTTTCCACTTCATCGAGCACGATGTGTGTATGCCGCTGCCGTCGGACGTCGACTTCCACTACATCATCCATGCTGCCAGCAATGCCAGCCCCAACTTCTTCCAGCAGAAACCCGTGGAGGTGATGAAGGCGAATCTCAACGGACTGGGCAACCTGGTGGAATACGGCTTGCAGCACCAGATGCAGCGGATGGTGTACGTCTCGTCGGGAGAGGTGTATGGCGAGGGCGACGGCAGCATCTTTACGGAAGAGAGCAGCGGGTATATCGACATCCTCTCACCACGCGCCTGCTATCCCTCGTCGAAAAGAGCGGCAGAGACGCTCTGTGCCGCCTATCACAAGGAATACGGCGCACAGATTGTCGTGGCGCGTCCCTGCCATACCTATGGTCCCTTCTTTACAGAGAGCGACAACAGGGTGTATGCGCAGTTCGTCCGTAACATCCTGAATGGTGAAGACATCGTGATGAAGAGCAAGGGACTGCCCTTCAGGTCGTGGCTGTATGTCGTAGACTGTGCTGCTGCCATCTTGCTGTTGCTGATGAAGGGAGCGTGTGGCGAAGCCTACAACATTGCCAATGAGGCATCGAACATCACCATCCGCCAGCTGGCAGAGCAGATAGCAGCGATAGGACAACGGAAGGTGGTGATGGACGTCAGCGACGACGGTAATACCACTCCCATCACCAAGGCTGTCTTCTCTACCCGAAAACTGGAACAGCTGGGATGGCGGCCGCTATTCGGTATGGAAGAGGGGCTGCGGCATACCATTGATACCATGCTGGCGGTTCAGAACCACCTGTAGTAGCGGCGACCGATTTTCTTCATCACCTGGGCGACGGACTCTGCCTCGTCCATGTTGAAGTATTCCTTGTAGTGGTGCGACTCCCGTTTCTCCACAGGAGGCAGCTGCATGTAGTCGCCGAAGAAATGGCGCAGGTAGTGGTCGTAGCCGCCGGAGAGACAGACCTCCACTCCCTCGAAGGGGAATTTTACGGGGCCGCTGACCCATTCGTAAGGATAGATCTCCTTGTCGCCATAGATGCCGGGATAGACTACCACATGGCTGGTTGACCCGAAGGGGTGCTTGTAGGCTATCTCGTCCATCATGCGAAGCAGTTTGCGGCGGTAGCTCTTGCGACCCAGGAAGCCCCGTGTCTTGTAGCAGAAGCGTCCCCACTCGTGTTTGTGGAGCAGCAGGTGCAGATACTCGCCCAGAGTGCTATGGGTGGAGATGGCGGCCAGACGGTTCTGGATCTTTGTAAAGCGACGCTTCAGCCGCAGGGCCTCCTGCATGTCCTCTGCAGTGCCGTCCAGCGGGAAGATGTCGACGAACATGCCGATGACGCAAGGGATGTCGCGACACTCCAGGAGGGTGGTGCCCTTCTTGCACAGCTTCGAGAAATACATCATGAAGTTGTCGGTGTTGTAGGGCGTCAGCAACTCATAGTCGCCCAAGTCGGCCTGTCTGCAGACCTCCAGGAAACGGTCGTAGTCGGGACGTGCCATAAACACGTCGATGTCGTCGTCCCAGGGTATCATGCCATGATGGCGCACGGCACCGATGGCCGTACCTCCGCAACAGTAATAGGTGATGTGGTGTTCCTCACAGATGGCGATGAGCTTCTTCAGCACATCCAGGATGATGGCATTCCATCGGGGCTGTAGGTCGGGAGTGATTTCTTGCATGGCTCACTGTTTTGGCTGCAAAATTAGAAAAAAACTATGAATAATGAATCATGAATTATGAATTATTCACTATCTTTGCAGGCAAAACGACGATTCGACATGAAATTTGCATTCCTGATAGCAGCCCACAACGACCCGGTTCAACTGAAACGGCTGATAGAATGCCTGCCGAGGCAGGCAGTATTCATCGTGCATATTGATGCCAAGTCCGACCTGCAGGCATTCACCAGTATCATTAGTGATTCGCGCGTATATTTCATAGAAGATAGGACAGACGTGATGTGGGGCAGCATCGGGGTCGTTGAGGCGCAGATGAAGATGATACGCCAGGCACTCGAGATTCACCGTCAATCGCCCATCGACTATCTGATGATGCTCAGCGGACTGGACTATCCCTTGTGGAGCAACGAGCGTATCGATGCTTTCTTTCAGGAGCAGAAGGGTAGGGAGCTGATAGTGACGCTATGCATGGAGGGACAGGGAGAACTCACCAAGCTGTACCGGGAGCACCGTCCGTTCAACTACAAGTCGTGGCGGTATGGCACACTGAAAAGCAAGTTCCGCGTGTCGCTGCGCAAGCTCTTCTACGCCATCGGCATCAGGAAGTCGCTGCACTTCAAGGCAGGAGGCAGGGAATATGTGCTGCACAAGGGCTCGATGAACTGGGCCATCAGCCCATCGCTGGCATCGCTGGCACTCAGCTACTGGGACAACAATCCGGAGTATGTGCGCTACTTCCACGACGGCTTTGCTCCCGACGAGACCTTCATCCATACGCTGACCGCCCACTCCCCCTTTGCCTCAAAGGCTATCGTGAAAGAGGGACGCTTCAAGGATCAGCAAGACATCACTCCCCTGCACTTCATCGACTATACCCACGGAACAAAGGTCTTCACGGAGGAAGACTTTGACATGCTGATGGATAGCGGGAAGATGTTCTGCCGGAAGGTGATGACGGGAGCAAGCGACAAGCTGCTGGACATGATTGACGACTACCGTTCCACACACGGGCGATAGTATTCCTTTACCATGTCTTCGTTTCCAGGCGGTACCAGGCCTGTGATGCTCTCCCCCTCCTTTACCTGCCGACGGATTTCCGTGCTCGACACGTGAAGCAGCGGGACATCTATCGTACCCGGGTATTCGCCACGGGGATAGACAATGATGGGGTGATGGCGCAGAATGTCCTTCCAGTGGTACCACCGTTGGAAGTGTGCCCAGTTGTCACCACCCATGATCAGTGAGAAACGACAGTCGGGATAGTCGGCACTCAGGTGTTGCAGCGTGTTCCAGGTATAGGAAGGCTTCGGCAGGTGGAACTCATAGTCGCAGGCCTTGATACCGGCAACGCCCTCCAAAGCATGCTGCGCCAATTGGAACCGCAGCTCGTCGGGAAGCAGGTCGGCCTGCTGTTTCAGGGGATTCTGCGGCGACACCATCAGCCACACCTCGTCCACGTCGCACTGTTGTAAGACGGCCTTTGCCAGGGCGATATGTCCTACGTGAATGGGGTTGAAAGAGCCACCGAAGATTCCGATTTGTTTCATGACAGGAACGCTTTGACAATGCGTAATGTCTCTTGTTTGGCTGTCTCCAGGTCGTCGTTGACGATGACATGGTCGAACTGCGGCGCAAAGGTCATTTCGTAGGCAGCCTTGGCCAGACGCTCCTCAATGGCCTCCGGGGTGTCCGTGCCGCGACCCACCAGGCGTACACTGAGTTCCTCTACAGAGGGAGGCTGGATAAACAGGCTCAGTGCCTCGTCGCCATAGTATTTCTTGATATTGATACCACCTTTCACGTCAACGTCGAACACCACGTTCTGTCCTGCCTCGCGCTGACGTTCCACCTGTGCCTTCAGCGTACCGTAGAAGCGGTTCTCGTACACCTCTTCATACTCCAGGAACTCGTTGTGCTCAATGCGCTGGCGGAACTCTTCCGGGGTCAGGAAGAAATATTCCACACCATTCTGCTCTGTACCGCGTGGCATGCGCGACGTACAGGAAACCGAGAAATACAGCCTTAACTCCGGGTGCTCCCTCATCAGCCACTGCACAATGGTGCTCTTACCACTGCCCGAAGGGGCAGAAACGATAATTAACCTCCCCCGGCCCCTCCCAAGGAGGGGAGTGCCTACCGGGTTATTATCTGCAAATTGTGCCATCTGTTCTTTGGTTTTAATTACTTCCTTTATTTTGTTAAGTACATTATCAATACTACCAAGTACCTCTTCGTTTGTAAACCGAATAACCTCAAAACCATATTGGTTTAAGTAGTAGGTACGCTCTTCGTCTGAAACTTTTTGATTTCCAATAAAATGGTATCCCCCGTCAACCTCAACAATTAATTCTTTTTCTAAACAAACGAAATCAGGGATGTAATCATAAATAGGATGCTGCCCACGAAATCGAACTCCAAGATTCTTGTTTCTTAGACATTCCCACAGTACAGGTTCTGCAGGTGTCATATACCTGCGATTATTCTTTGCATTTTTTAGAAGTAATTTATAATTACTTCCATCAGTAGTCTCATATCGATATTTTCCCATCTCTATTTAATATGCGCCAGCCAACTCCCCTCCTTGGGAGGGGGTGGGGGAGGTTCCTTATAGCGCATTCAGCACTTGCTCCTTGATCTGTTCCAGCTCGTCCTTCATCTTGACGACGATGTTCTGCATCTCAGCCTGGTTGGACTTCGAGCCGGTGGTGTTGATTTCACGACCCATCTCCTGGGCGATGAATCCCAGCTTCTTGCCCTGTCCTGCCTGGTCGGCCATCGTCTCGCGGAAGTATCTCAGGTGGTTGGCCAGACGCTGCTTCTCTTCGCTGATGTCCAGCTTCTCGATATAGTAGATAAGTTCCTGCTCCAGACGGTTCTTGTCGTAGTCGGCCTCAGGAATCTGCTTCAGGCCGTCGACGATGCGCTGGCGTATCTTCTCCACACGTGCCTTCTCGTAGGGTTCGATGCTCAGCATCAGCTGTTCGATATTGTCTATCTTCTCACTGAACTTCTTCTCCAAGGCAGCACCCTCCTGAGTGCGGAAGTCTACCAAGTGCTGCAGGGCTTCACAGACACCCTTGCGAACCACCTGCCATTCCTCGTCGTCCAGCACCTCTACCTCCGTCTTCGTCAGCACGTCGGGCATGCGCACCAAGGTCTGCATCCAGTCGATGTCACCCATTCCATGCCGCTCGGCAAATCCCGACAGCTGCTGATAGTAGTTCTCCATCAGTGCCACATTCACTGGAGCGGCCTCCGTGGCGGCATCTTTCTCTATCCACAGCGACAACTCCACCTTGCCGCGCAGCACCTTCTCGGCCACCATCTGGCGGATCTCCATCTCCTTCTCGCGATAGAGTGGGGCAATACGTGTGGTAAGGTCCAGCTGCTTGGAGTTAAGCGACTTGATTTCTACGTTGATCTTCTTTTCCTTGTAGACGACGACCGTCTTGCCGTAGCCTGTCATTGACTGTATCATACTGTTTTTCTTCCCTATAGGAAATAATCCTTGTTATTTGTTCTTGGTTTATTCTACTGTCTTGATTCCGCGATATTCCGCACGAGCCTGCTGTGTCCATGCAGCAAACGACGGGTCGGCATGCAGACGGGCTACAACAGCACAGGCCAACAGGCGGCCTGCCTCAATATCGCTTGCCCAGTGGTAGCCGAGAATCTGACGGCTGTCACCGTATTCAAAGCCCCGGCGCAGCACCTCGTTCTGACGTTCAGGAGCCACCTCTGCCAGTACCAGTGCCACCGCCCAGCCTATATGGGCATGTGCTGAGGCATAGCTGGAGGTGATGGCGTGGCTGGCCTCTTCTTCGGGAACAGGGGTCTTCTCATTCAGCTGTACATAGGGACGTTTGCGGAAATAGTGGTGCTTCAGGTCTCTGGCAGCCCTGGCACTGCTGACGATCACCGTGTCGATGAGGTGCCAGATAGCCGGTGTGCTATCCTTGCTGATGGTGATGCCGACGAGTGAACCGAACATATCGGCAAAGCTGCGCCTTGAGGTCGGCACATCCCTGATGGCTTGTTGGCCACGCTCCGTCGGTTGTAGTTGCTTGGCCATCTTGTAGCGCAGGATGTCGCCAAGGTACCGGTAGTCGGCAGTGTCGATGGGAGCGTTCAGAATCTTGTCTCCATGAGGAAGTCCTGCACGACTGACGGGGTTGTAGTCGGCAGGCAGTCCTTTGGCGCGGCAGACTTCCGCACGGGCGGCAGCAATGTCTTCTGCCAGCAGCGGGTTGTTATGAGCACGGGCGATGCTGGCGGCAGCGCAGAGGTAGCCGGCATTGACATCACTCTGATAGTGGGCACCAGTGATGATACGGTTTTCGCCAAACTGGAAGCCGCGCCTGAGGATGGTGTCCTGCAATTCAGGCCACATCTCGGCTATGACCAGTGCCGTAGCCCATCCGAAGGCGGTATGCCCAGAGGGGTAGGAGCCGTTGGTGCGCAGGTAGTCATCGTCATACTGTGCCCATGTGTCCTCGCCCATCTCCATGAAGGGGCGTATCCGCATATAGTTCTTCTTGGGAGCCATCACACTGAAGTTGCCAGTGTTGTATGCCCTTGTGATCAGCCGCGACAGGGCAGGCATCTGTTCGTTGCTGATGGTGTCAAGTCCCAGTGCCTCGGCCATCACGATACGCATCATGTCGGGCACCCACCAAGACTCGCGGCTGGCTTGTGTTCCGCGTGGCGTGTCGCGCTGCGTCTTGCCCCACTGCCAGCGGATCAGGTCGTCGACGTATGCCATCTGGTCGGTGGCAGGTGGTGCAGGAAGGAAGAAGACACCGTCGGGCTGGTCGCTCAATGCGACGTAGACCGTGTCCTCGTTTTGTGCCGTTATAGTCCCTGCCACTGTAAGCAACAAGGCAAGGAAAAGAAGGAATATCCTCTTGTAAAACCTGTTTGTTATCATAATTACGCTGCAAAGATACGAAAAATTATTAATTCATAATTATTAATTCTCAATTATTTTGTACCTTTGCAGTCTAAATCGTTTTTTTATGTTGGAAGTAAGAAACCTGCATGCCAGGATTGGCGAGAAAGAAATACTATGCGGCATCAACCTTACCATCCGTGATGGGGAGACGCATGCCATCATGGGTCCCAACGGGTCGGGAAAGTCGACACTGAGTGCCGTGCTCGTAGGTAATCCGCTCTACGAAGTGACAGAAGGCGAGGCTTTCTTCAATGGCAAGAACCTATTGGAGATGAAGCCTGAGGAACGTGCCCACGAGGGTCTGTTCCTGTCGTTCCAGTATCCCGTGGAGATTCCCGGAGTGTCGATGACCAACTTCATGAAGGCGGCCATCAACGAGAAGCGCAAGTATCAGGGCCTGGAACCCATGAATGCCGCCGAGTTCTTGAAGCTACAGCGTGAGAAGCGCAAGATTGTGGAGCTGGATCCCAAGCTGGCCAACCGTTCTGTGAACGATGGCTTTAGCGGTGGTGAGAAGAAGCGTAACGAGATTTTCCAGATGGCTATGCTGGAGCCGAAGCTGAGTATTCTTGACGAGACGGATTCCGGTTTGGATGTCGATGCCATGCGTATCGTGGCAGAAGGTGTCAATAAGTTGCAGACACCGGAGACCTCCTGTATTGTCATCACCCACTACGACCGTCTGTTGGAGATGATCCGTCCGCAGTTTGTACACGTCTTGTATAAAGGACTTATCGTGAAGACGGGTGGCCCCGAGCTGGCCAAGCAGATTCAGGAGCATGGCTACGACTGGATTAAAGAAGAAATCGGAGAGGAGTAAGGCGGGGAGAAGGGCTTCGCCCTAAATGAGTAATGAGTAATGAGAAATGAGCAATGAGCAATGAGTAATGATGATTACACCTAACTCAGAACAACAATATATTGACCTGTACAAGCAGTGTCGCACGATGATTCACGAGCATAGCAGCGACGTGATGAACAGCGTGCGCGATGAGGCTTTCAAGGACTTCGCTGCGAGTGGTTTTCCCTCTCGTAAGGTTGAGCGTTACAAATACACCGACATACAAAAGCTCTTTGGGCCTGACTACGGTGTGAACCTTAATCGCCTCCAGATTCCAGTAAATCCCTACGAGGCCTTCCGCTGCGATGTGCCCAACCTGAGTACCAGCCTTTACTTCGTGGTAAACGATATGTTCTACCATGACGACAGGCCCAAGGGCCATCTGCCTGAGGGGGTTGTCATCGGCTCATTGCGCGATTATCCAGAACTCGTAGCTAAATATTACGCCAAGCTTGCCAAAACCAGCGAGGATGCCGTCACCGCCCTCAACACCATGCTGGCACAAGACGGCATGCTGGTGTATGTACCCAAGAATGTCAAGGTCGACCGTGCCATTCAGGTCATCAATATCCTGAAGGCTACTCCAAGCAACTCCCAGAAAGTAGTATCCGATTTGATGGTCAACCGTCGCGTACTTATTATTCTTGAGGAGGGTGCCGAGATCAAAATGCTGTTCTGCGACCATGCTGCTGATGACAGGAACTTCCTGGCCACGCAGGTCATCGAGGCCTATGTGGGTGCCAGTGCCTCGCTCGACCTCTATTGCCTGGAAGAGACGCATTCCAAGAATGTCCGCGTGAGCAATGTGTATATCGACCAGCAGCGTGACAGCCGCGTCAACCACAACGTCATCACCCTGCATAACGGCATCACCCGAAACAAGCTCGACCTCACCCTCTCCGGTGAGGGTGCCGAGTGCCAGTGCTATGGCTGTGTGATTGCCGACAAGCAACAGCATGTAGACAACAACACGCTGATTGTTCATCAGGCACCCCACTGCTCTTCGAGTGAACTGTATAAGTATGTGCTCGACGACAAGGCCACAGGTGCCTTTGCCGGGCGTGTGCTGGTAGAGCAGGGTGCCCAGAAGACCACTTCGCAGATGACCAACCAGAACCTGACGGCCACGAAGGAGGCACGCATGTACACCCAGCCCATGCTGGAGATTTATGCCGACGATGTGAAGTGTTCACACGGCTCTACCGTGGGGCAGCTCAACGATGCCGCCCTGTTCTATATGCGCCAGCGGGGCATCTCCCTGGAAGAGGCCAAGCTCTTGTTGCAGGATGCCTTCATCAACGAGGTCGTCGACATGATGCAGCTGTCGCCCTTGCGCGACCGTCTGCACTATCTGGTGGAGAAGCGTTTCCGTGGCGAGCTGAACAAGTGTGCCGGCTGTAAGCTTTGTAAGTGAGTATGTATGATATCAATAAGATAAGGGAGGACTTTCCCATTCTGTCGAGGGAGGTATATGGCAAGCCGCTGGTGTATCTCGACAATGCCGCCACCACCCAGAAGCCACTCTGTGTGCTCGATGCGATGCGCGACGAGTATCTCAATGTGAATGCCAACGTGCATCGCGGGGTGCATTACCTCTCGCAGCAGGCTACCGACCTGCATGAGGCAGCGCGTGAAGAGGTGCGCCGGTTTGTCAATGCCCAGAAGACGGAGGAGATTGTATTTACCCGTGGCACCACCGAGGCTATCAATCTGGTGGCCAGCACGTTCTGCGAGTCGCAGATGCAGGCGGGCGACGAGGTGCTGGTGACAGAGATGGAGCACCACTCGAACATCGTATCGTGGCAGCTGCAGGCCATGAAGCACGGCATCGTCGTGAAGCACCTGCCCATTACCGACGAGGGCTGCCTCGTGAATGGCGGTGACATTGCAGCCTACCTGACGGAGAAGACCAAGCTCGTCAGCGTGGCACATGTCAGCAATGTGCTGGGTACGGTGAATCCCGTAGAGCAGATTGTCAAGGTGGCCCACGAGCATGGCATCCCCGTATTGGTGGACGGAGCGCAGAGTGCCCCCCATTTCCAGATAGACCTTCAGGCGTTGGACTGCGACTTCTTTGCCTTCAGCGGTCATAAGATGTACGGTCCTACGGGCATCGGCGTGCTCTATGGCAAGGAGGAATGGCTGGAGAAGCTGCCTCCCTATCAGGGTGGTGGCGAGATGATTGACAAGGTGACGTGGGAGCATACCACCTTCGAGCGCCTGCCGTTCAAGTTCGAGGCCGGCACCCCTGACTACATCGCTACCCACGGTCTGGCCAAGGCTATCCAATACATCGATTCCATCGGCATTGACCGTATCCAAGAGCACGAACAGGAGCTGACCCGCTACTGTATGCAGCAGCTCCAGACCATCGAAGGCATGAAGATCTACGGCCCTCAATGTTCAATGTTCAATGTTCAATGTTCAATGAATAAAGACGCCGTTGTCAGCTTCAACGTTGGCGACATCCACCACCTCGACATGGGTACGCTGCTCGACCGTCTCGGCATTGCCGTTCGTACCGGTCACCATTGCGCCCAGCCGCTGATGGACCGTTTGGGAATCAGCGGAACGGTACGTGCCTCGTTTGCTCTCTATAATACAAAAGAGGAGGTGGATGCCTTGGTAGAGGGCATCCGTCGGGTCAGCCGGATGTTCTAATAGGTCGGATTTTCGTTGCAGGCAGAAGGCAGCAACTCGTAGTACACCCCCGATTTCTTGCCGCAGACATAGACTACAGGCGGCTGCTCCTGCTGTTGCAGGTTGTCGAGGTAGAGCGGCTCGCCCTCGATAATCAGGCTGCAGTGGAAGGTGTCGCCGGTCTGTAGGCGCGTATTGGAAGAATCGGTGACGCGGAACGACAGACTGCCCTCATACAGGATGTCACAGGTGCGGTCGGGCAGCCAGGTCAGCCGCAGGCGGTCGCCCTTCTGTAACGACTCTGCCACACTCAGGTGGCGGCTCATCACCATCTGGCTCTGCTGTTCCTTTGTACGACCAGCCTGAAGACAATAGTCCTCCCACCCCTGATAGCCTAAGAAGCGCGACAGGATGGAGAGCGTGCCCTCACGAGGTTGTGAGTCACTGCTCAAGTATCCCCACAGCCGCTTCAGGGTGGTAGTGCTGATCTGGATATGCAGGCGTGCATAGATGCGACTGCTCAACAGGTCAAAATCCTTGGGCGTTCGCATCGGTATTCCCAAAGAATGCTCTACGGCATGACACAGCCGGGCTATCTGTTCTTTCCTTGTCGTTGGCATGATGACTGCAAAGGTACGACTTTTTTTGCTGATTACCCACTATTTTTTGTTTTTTATTCTTTTATTTCTTATTTTTTCTTCCTACCTTTGTGGCATGATTGCAAAAAACGGTAGACCGCTCTTCCTTCTGTTGTTCCTGCTGTCGGCGATAGCGGCATGGAGTCAGAATGCCCATGCTGTGCGCCAGCATCGGGAGCTGCTGTTTGAGGGGCAGACTCTGTGTGACGGCAAGCCTGTCACGATACGTTATGGAGTGGCCAGCGGACTGAGGGAGGGGGCGTTTGTGGGTACCAACCGTCAGGGAGAACCGGCTGTCGATACGACCTTGGCGGGAAAGATAGTGATTCCAGATAGTGTGGTGGTGCCGCACGACCTGATGGTCAACAGTCAGCTGATTTTTCCTGCCGGTACGAAGCTGGCGGTAGCCTGTGTGTCGCGGCGTGCCTTTGCCAACTGCCGCCGTCTTACCGATATCGTGCTGCCCCAGACTCTGGTGTACATCAACGACCAGGCCTTTCTCAACTGCGAGTCGCTGACATCCATCGTGCTGCCCGCCCGTCTGAAACGGATCTATCCCTTTGCCTTCCGGGGCTGCCAGCGTCTGAACATCATCCGGCTCCGTGGATTGCAGCCCCCTGATGCCTATAACGATATCTTTGACTCAGCAACATTGGAGCATGCCACGCTGATAGTGCCGGGGGCGGCAGCCGATGCTTACCGCAAAGACTATCTGTGGAACCTGTTCCGCTATCGTTTCGACGACATCTATTAGGGGGATGGCTTTTCGGTATTAGTGCTGGAGGGATTTTTTGCCAGAGGTCTGTTTGTAGCTCTTGCCTGCCGACTGGCTGATGCGCTGGTTCCACTTCTGCCATTCGTCGAGCATCGCTTCCTGTATCTGCCTTTTCTCGTCGCTGCTGAAACTGTCGTCCAGCCGTTCGCAGTAGCTATAGATAAAGCGGTTCACGCGCAGGATGCGCTCGCTCATGTCGGGCCAGTGCCACGCCCACTGTGTCAGCGTGTCCAAGTGTCGGTCTATCTGTGTGTGCTTCATCTCGCGGTGCAGGGCAGTCATGGCCTCGTGCTTGGCATCGCTCAGTCTGTTCAGGTCTGCCAGCAGTTGTCGGTTGTTGGCCGTCAGGTGGCGGATGGAGTCGCCCAGCAGTCCAAGGCTCTGCGTCATGGTTTTGGCCATTGCCTCCCGCTGTTGCCTGTCGTGTACCTGCTGTTCCTCTAATTGTCGGTGTATAGAGTCGATGCGCTGTTCGATGACCTGTCGGTTGGCGGTGCCTCTTTGCAGCATCCACGTCTGCACGCCGATGACGGCCAGCAGGACGAGCAGCAATGCTGCCATCAGCCATCGCCTGACAACGGTATGGCGCGATTGGAGGCGGCGCAGGTCTTCTTGCAGTTCCTCACAGCTCTGATAGCGTTGCCCGATGGGTTTCAGACAGTGTGCCGCCACCCTTTCGTAGCGATGCCCCAGTTGCATGTCAATGATGATGAGGCCAAGCGAATAGAGGTCGTTGCGCACGTCGGGGCGTGCCGTCATCGACTGTTCGGGAGCCATGTAGTTCTGCGTGCCTGCCGGCTGTTTCAGGATGGCATGGGCATCGGTGTCTGCCAGTCCGAAGTCGATGATTTTCACGTTCTGTCCGTTGCGAGTCACCATGATATTCTCCGGCTTCAGGTCGCGGTGGGCGATGCCCAGGGAGTGTACGTAGGCCAGTGCCTCTACCAGCTTGCCGAAGATGGTACGGCGCAGTGCCGGTGTGCTGTCGCCTTCGAGAAAGTTCTTCAGCGTGCTGCCGTCCACATACTCCATGACGATGCAGTCGCCCAGTGTCTCCACGCGCTCCATTCCTACCGTCTGTACCACGCCGGGGTGCTGCATCATCAGCATCACCTCCAGCTCCTTGCATAGTGCCTGTCGGTAGACGGCCTCTGTGGAGGCTTCGGGTTTCAGTCCTTTCAGCATCCACCACCGTCCGAAGCGCTTCGCCTTCACCAGCCGGTTGTGGCCGGGAGTAGGCACCTCTTCGAAGTCGGTGAATGTACGGCTAATACCCTCAAACGAATCGGTGAGGTAGCCGGAAATGGAGCTGTTTTCGTGATAGGGCATATAAATGTATCCTTTTCTGTACTGCAAAGTTACGAAAAAGAAATCATCCAAGCAAATAATCTGAAAAAAAGAATCATCCAAAAAGGACTAAAAAGGACTAATGCTGTTTCGTCGGGAATCACTATCTTTGCAGATTGAATGAATGACAATACTATAATTCTAATCACTTAAACGAATATGACTATGAAGAAAATCGGTCTTTCGCTACTGCTGATGCTGGCTGTGATGTCGGCATGGGCAGACGTATACCAGGACCCTGTGACCAAGGTGAACTATGAGTACACGCCGGGAGTAAACCAAGCCAGTGTCGTCAAATCCGCTGATGCGACGGGCGACATCACCATCCTTTCCAAATTCAGCGTCGACGGGAACGAATATACCGTGACGAGTATAGGAGAGAATGCTTTCCGTAAGAATACCAGTTTGGAAAACATACAGCTGCCAAGCACTATAGAATCTATAGGTTGGGCGGCTTTTAATGGCTGCACAAAACTAACATCTATCAGTCTGCCTCAGTCGGTAACAGAAATTCAGGGGCAGGCTTTTCGTCGTACATCGATTAGTACATTTGTGTTTCCGGAGAAGGTGACAACCATTGCTGATGCTTTGTTCAGTGAATGTGAAAATCTGAAAGAAATAGTTATCCCCCAAAGGATTACCAGTATCGGTGAAAATGCCTTTGAGATGTGTACAAGTCTGGAGAGTATAGTTATTCCTGATGGAATCACAGAGATAAAAGCAATGACATTCAATAATTGCGAACGGTTATCTTCTATCAGCATTCCCCAGAGTGTAACATCAATTGGAGCTGATGTTTTCTATGGTTGTACGAGCTTGACATCCATTCAACTGCCGGCAAATCTGACCAGTATCGGGCTAGGTGCTTTCATTTGTTGTGGACTGACATCGGTTACCATACCCAAGGGATGCAGGTTTGGTGATGAAGGGTATAATAATCCCTTTATGAACTGCATCAGCCTGGAGAGTATCAAGATAGAGGAGGGGAATCCTTATTATGACTCACGCAATGACTGCAATGCCATTATCATTACGGCAACGAATAGGCTGATTGGTGGTTGCAAGAACACGGTTATTCCATCAGACGTGAAAGTCATTGACCGTTATGCGTTCTATCAAAATGGCGTAGAGGCCATAACGATTCCCGAAGGGGTAGAAATTATTGGAGAGAGTGCTTTTTCCCGCAATAATATTGCATCGGTTGAAATACCCAATACGGTGACGGCAATTGGCGAGAAAGCTTTTTATAGAAATGAAAAACTCACAAAGCTTACTATTCCCGCATCAGTAAAAGAAATAGGTGAAAAGGCTTTTTTAAATACTCCGCTCGAAACTGTGATATGCAATATTGAGGAGCCTTTCGCTTTGACAGAGAAAACTTTTGGTATCTCAACCACAGCCCAGTCTACGGGCATCTCTACTTATGAGACTCCTTCTGCCACCCTGATAGTTCCCAAGGGTGCGAAGGCAAAGTACGAGGCTGCCGAGGGGTGGAAGCAGTTTAAGAATATCATAGAGGAGGGCTACTACTTCTATGTTCATCGTGCCGGCGACTTCAGACTGACTGAAATCATGACGAGACTCTGGCGTGAGAATCCCGACAACAACGAAGGAATAAGCACGGTGGTTGAAGTGGACAAGTCGTTTATCGAGGGGCTGGGCAACGTCCAGAAGCTGGCGACGATTCCTACAGAGAGTATGACGCTTGACATTGGTGAGCGCGCAAGTAATCCGGAGAAGAAGGAGTTTGACTGTGGAACATATAAGGCAGAGTTCGATCTCAACACCATCTGGGTAATCATTCCTGAGCAATGGCATAACGTATGCCTGCCCTTGAACATGAGAACCACCTTGGACAAGAAGATGGCTTTCCCCATAGTGTTCTCGCTTTCCATTGAAGGTGTCAACTATGCTGTATTCAGTTATTTGCCAGATTTTTCAGGCAACACGGTAGTGTACCGCCCATATCATCATTTCATCACGGAAGACGGCACTTGCTTCAAGGGCGACAAGGAGGCCTCGACAACTACCTTTGCCGGACGCCTCGATGCGTGGACAGTAAAAGATTTCGCCATTCCCGAACAGGTAGAGAACGGCGGACGTACCTATGTGGTAGATAAAATCGAGATGGAGGCTTTGGTAGCATGGAACGCCCTACAGTCGGTCACCATACCGAACACCATCAAGAGCAGCTTTACTTTCAAAGACTGTAACAGTCTGCAGAAGGTTACCTCGCTGATAGAAGACCCGTCGGGCATCAGTGGCACTTTCGCAGGAAAGAAGGACGATGCCGTACTCTATGTGCCACAGGGTACCGTAGAGAAGTACAAAGAGGTGGAAGGCTGGAAGGAGTTCAAGCATATCCTGGAGATAGGCAGCGTACTGCCTGGCGATGCCAACGGTGACGGCGTGGTCGACGTGGCCGACGTGGTGGCCATCGTCAACTACATCCTGGAGAAGCCGGGCGACTCGTTCG
>CAMKTS010000026.1 GCA_946415755.1 uncultured Prevotella sp.
GCTGCTATTGCTATAGCATATAGGTATTGCTACCTGTAGATTATCGAATGCTTACATCGAAGCAACGCCTCGTTTTTCTCAGCAGTCATCAATATGCCTCTATCTGTCATTTCGAGCGCAAAAGTACTAAAAATATTCTGTACATGCGAACACTTTCAGAATAATATTCATGATTATTACCAAAGTTTCCGTTACCCAGCGGGTACTTAGTAACTTGGAAACGGTTTGGAAGGGGCGAAGCTTTGTTGTATCTTTGCAGCTGGAAATCTAATCTTTACTGCCTATGGAAGAAACGAAAACTAAGACGAAAGCCAAAACCAAAACGAAAAAGGCGGGTGGCGAGCACAAGCAACCGTGGCGCGAGACGTATGCCACACCGCAGGAGATTGAGGCTATGCTCAGCAGCCGCGTGCTGCTGCGCTACAATGAGGTGCGGGGGCGCACGGAGATTCACTGGCTGTCGCAGGGGCCGGTCATCGGCGAGGACGAGCATGGCCTGCTGACCCTCTTCGGCGGCGACGAGGATGTGACTGACGGCTACGAGAACCTCTGCGACCGCGACGTCAACACGTTGTGGCGGCTGCTGTGCCAGGAGAAACCCGTCGTCAAGCAGCACCTGCAGAACGTCATCGAGTCGGGCTTCGTGCCCCGATACCATCCGTTCCGCTACTACCTGGAGCACCTGCCGCCATGGAAGGAGGAGCAGGGCGACCACATCATGGGCTTGTCGCTGACGGTCAACGTGCGGGGCGATGCCGACGAGCAAATCCTGTTCTACGAGTACCTGAAGAAATGGCTCGTGGCGATGGTGGCCTCGTGGGTCTGCCCAGCGGTGGTGAACAACGTGATGCTGGTGTTCATCGGCGAGCAGGGGTCATACAAGACGACGTGGTTTGCCAACCTGCTGCCACCACAACTGCGCGACTACTTCTACACCAAGACCAACTCCGGCCTGATGTCGAAGGACGACCTGCTGACGCTGGCGCAGTACGGGCTGGTGTGCTGGGAGGAGCTGGACACGATGCAGCAGAAGGAACTGAACAAGCTGAAGGCGGCGATGACCATGCCCTCGATCAACGAGCGCGCGGCTTACGCGCGCTACCACGAATGCCGTCCGCACCTGGCATCGTTCTGCGGCACGGGCAACAACCTGCAGTTCCTGTCAGACACCACGGGTACGCGCCGCTGGCTGCCCTTCGAGGTGCAGAGCATCGAGAGTCCGCTGTCCGTGCCCTTCGGCTACGACGGCATCTACGCGCAGGCCTATGCGCTCTATCAGCAGGGCTTCCGCTACTGGTTCGACCGCCCGGAGATCGAGCGGTTGCAGCGGCATAACGAGCAGTTCGAGACGGTGCATTCAGAACTGGAACTCGTCGACCTGTTCTTCCGCAAACCTGTAGGCAGCGAGCCCCGTGAACTGGTGTCAGCAACGATGGCACTGCAGATGATCGGCGGCAACATCGCACAGACGCTGAACAGGGAGAAGATAGGCCAGGCCTTCGCCAAGCTGGGCTTTGAATATCGGCGCACGTCGGCACAGCGCGGCTACATCGCCATACGGCGCACGGGGGCAGAGATGGAACAGTACCGCAGGACGCTGGCCGCTGAAAATGACCACTTCTGACAATGACAGATGACAGTATGACAGCTGATTTCCCAAACCCCTCGCGTACCGTGCGCGTGTATGCGGTACGCGTAGACTTTACGATTTTTACTGTCATACCGTCATACTGTCATTCACTATAGAAAAGCTATCAAATAAAAAAGTATCTCTATCATTTACCTATCGTAAAGCTATCGTTTACCTGGAGCAAACAACAGCAAAAAAGAAACGTTATGAAAGCAATGCTGAAACAAGAGCTGGCCGACTGCGCCGGCGTGTCGGTAAGGACACTCAACAACTGGTGCCGCCCGCTGCGCGAGGAGCTGGCGCGGATGGGGCTTCAGCCCGGGACAAAGCAGCTGCCGCCGAACATCGTGAAATTCCTGTCGGAAAAATTCTGCATTGACGTGCAGTAAACGGCATTAAACTGCATTAAACTGCATTAAACTGCAGTAAACGGAAAACGCACCGTCGGGATGTCGTACCTTTGTACATGCAAACCGGTTGCAATGTACAAAACCCTATGTCTAACTAAAAACAACAACAAGCTTATGAAACTGAGAATCGCAAAGTATGTCAACAAGAACCGCAAGTCGCCGGGGTACAGCAAGACCTACGGCCGCATCAAGCACATCGAGACGCTGAACACGCTCGACATCGCCAAGCACATCCAGAAGCACGGCTCCATCTTCACGCAGGACGTCATCGTCGGCGTGCTGCAGCGCTTCTCGCTCTGTCTCGAGGAACTGATGCAGGACGGCTACAAGGTGAAGCTCGACGGACTGGGAACCTTCTACCTGAGCGTGAAGTCGACGGGTGAGGAGGATGCCGACGAATGGAGCACCGGCAACATCAAGAAGGTGTGCATCCACTTCCTGGCCGACAAGTCGAAGAACTACGACTGGAACAGTGCCTCGCAGACGCTCCGCGCCAAGTTCACGATCATCGGTGACGATGAGACACCTGTAACGCCTGGCAACGGCGATTAATGCCGCCGCCGACGGATGGAGTTCAAAGATCATCTTTTAAAGTAAACTTTAAAGCACTTCAAAACACTTCAAAGCACTTCAAAACACTATGTTCAAATTCATCACATCAAAATCCAAACTCATCGGCAAGGTACTGAAGTACGTAGCCACCATCATCACCCTCACCGTGTCCACCTTCTTCGTACAGTCATGCGTAGGATTGATATGATTGTCGTTCACTGCAGTGCCACGCGCTGCGACCGTAGCTTTCCCGTGACAGCCCTTATCCGCTGTCACGCGGATCGCTTCGGATTCACGGGCTACCACTACTACATCACCCGTGACGGCCACACCTACCAGACGCGCCACGAACAGTTGGTCGGTGCCCACGCCCTGGGCTACAACCAGCACTCGTTAGGCGTATGCTACGAAGGAGGCCTGGACGAGCACGGCAACGCTGCCGACACCCGTACTGCGAGGCAGAAACGCGCCCTGCTCCGTCTGCTGAAAAAGTTGAAGGCCGCACATCCCGATGCCCGGATCCTCGGCCACCGCGACCTGCCCGATGTCCACAAGGACTGCCCGTGCTTCGATGCCATTGCGGAGTATGCGCAACTGAATGGCCACTAAACGCTCGCCCCGTTGAAACCGTAACTGGAGGTGTGTCAAATAGGCACACCTCTTTTTTGTGCCCACTCTTTTTTGTGTACTTAAAGTTGCGAATTTCCACTAATTAGTTGCGAATTATTCATAAATTATTCGTACCTTTGCAGCCGATATGACAGCAATGAATACATTCAATTGGAAGCTGTCGACAGGATGTATAACATTCGCCGGCGCATTTCAAACTGCACCATCTGCGCGGTTCATAATAAAAAAACAATTTCTGAAACGACAATAGAAAAAGAATGGAGGATTTGAAAATGAAACTAGAAGACGTACAGCAAAAGATTGACAGCTATCTTGACAGCGTATCTGCTGAAGAACTGTTGCAGACACTGACTGGAAAATACGGCATGAGTGAATACGATATGAATGATTCAGATGCCATTCCTGATGAACAGATTGTAGGCAATGCAATGATTGCATGACCTGTATACATAGTTCATTTACGATTCTATAATGATGAGCAAGGAAGATAGTAATGGATTAAAAATAATCACAACCAAAAAGTGGATCATGAGAATCGCTCCCATTTTTCCCTTATTACTGATGGTGTTCTGTAGCCTGCAAACCACCAAAGCACAGACGGCTGAACCCAATCTGAAATGGGGAAAACCCACCGACACGGAATTGAAAATGACAGAATATGCCGCCGACAAAGAGGCCGACGTTGTGGAGCTGTGCAGAATGGTCGACGTGAACTATGACTGGATTGCCAACGATTTCCGCGTGTTCTATCGGGTAAAATGTCGTCTCAAGGTGCTCAAGCCGGAAGGCAAGCGTGTGGGTAACCAGGTCGTCTCTGTACACATCGGTGGTGTTAACAGGGTTGAGGTGTTGGCAGGCTTGAAGGCCACAACCTATAATCTGGAAAACGGCAAGGTGGTGAAAACGAAGATGGAGAGTTCGATGGTGCATGAAGAGATGTACGACAAGACCACCAAACTGATCAAGTTCAGTGTGCCTCAGGTGCGCGAGGGTAGCGTGATAGAATATGAATACCGAGTGGAGAGCCCCTTCTACTATGACTTGCACGACTGGTATGCACAGAAAGACTTCCCTGTAGCCTATACCAAATATGACCTGGAAAGACCAGAATGGTTTTCCTTCAACTTGGACCAGACGGGCATGGCCTTGCTGGAGCATCGGTCGGGAAGCCAGTCGAGAATCTTTAGCGGTGCCTCCATCAACTGTGTCGAAGACGTTTTCATAGGCAGGGACCTGCCTGCGCTGAAAGGTGATGACTTCGTGTGGTGTGCAGAAGACTTTGGTGCCAAAGTCACCCACGAACTTAAAGGTGTCTATGTGCCGGGAGTTGTTCACAAGAATTACACGGCAAAGTGGGAAGACATTGATAAGATGCTGCATAACGACGATGAATTCGGAGGAAGAATAAAGAAGAACAGTCCGCTGAAAGACGAAATCGCGGCAGCAGGCATACCATCCATCAGCGACCCTCGAGAGCGGGCCGTGGCTTGCTGGCAACTGCTGAAGAAGAAGGTGAGGTGGAATGGCAACTATGCTTTCTGGGCTAAGTCTGGCAATAAAGTCCTGAAAGAAGGAACAGGTTCGAATGCGGACATCAACTTCCTTTATATCAATATGTTACATGATGCTGGGGTGGAAGCCAATCCGGTGGTGCTGAGACTTCGCAATCGCGGACGTCTGCCCATGTCGCACGCCAGTCTGAAATATCTCTCTACATTTGTTGTCGGCATCCAGGAGGATGACTCGACGACAACCTATATGGATGCCTCGGCAGAAGACGGCTATCTGAATGTGCTGCCGGCAGAACTGCTGACAGAGATGGCTCGTGTAATCCGCAAGGACCAGCAGGGTAAGTGGGTGGACTTACTGAAGAATACACGGTCGGTGGAAAACACCACCATTCAGGCGACTCTCAACGGGGAGGGGAACATTAGCGGAAACAGGGCGACCAACTATATAGGTGAAGCTGCTGCCAGCCTCAGAAGAAAGTGGCGAATGGCCAAAGACAGTATCGACTTGATTAACGACATGCAGGAAAAAGACGGGATAGAGATCTCACAGTATCAGCTGGACGGTCGCTACGACTTCTCTCCCACGGTGCGCGAAGTTATTAGCTTCACCAAGAAATGTACTACTGCGGGCGACCTCATCTACCTGAATCCGCTGGTCATTATCCCCCAGAAGAATAATCCTTTCACTGCCGATACGCGTAACCTGCCTGTGGAGTTTCCGTATAGCCAGCGCGAAGTTGTGAATGTGATGCTAAAACTGCCTGAAGGTTGGCTGGTGGAAGAAATACCTCAATCCATCGTCCTGAAGTTTGAAGGTATTACGGCACGTATCGTGATACGTCAGAATGGCAACATGTTACAGGCACAATATAAGCTGGACGTCGACCGCACCTTTTTCTCACAGCAACAGTATCAGGACTTGAAGAATTTCATTGACAAACTGGTTGAGAGCAACAAGCAAATCATCACCTTGAAAAAGAAAGCATGAGACTGAAGATACTTTTTGCGCTACTTCTGCTGACGATGCTACATGCCACAGCACAGAATGCGGTGGTCGAGGAGTCGGTGACCGAGGTGGAATGCATCAGTGCTACGCATGCCATCGTCCATTTCAAGGAAGTGACCACCATTCTCAACGAGCACGGGGCAGAGCGGGCCACATTTGTCTGTTCGTGTAGCAAGAATGACAAGCTGGCGCGTTTCAAGGGACAGGTGACGGATGCCACCGGGCGCATTCTCCGCAAGTTCAAGGAAAGTGAACTGAAGCGCACGGAATACTCGCCATACCTGGCTATCGATGATGTTAAGATGTATCTTGAATACACACCGCCCGTCTATCCTGTCACCATCACCTATGAGTGGACGATGGAGAGTCACGACAACCTGATAGAGTTTCCTTGGTTTTGTCCGCAGAAGGACTATGGCATCAGTGTCAAGAAAGCCGTATATCGATTGACGGCCCCCAAGGAAATGGCCATTCGTCATACCCTATTGAATATTGACAAGGCGGTGATGACATCAGATGACGGAAAGACACTCACCCTTGAAATCAACGACCTGCCAGCCTTGAAACAAGAGCCATACAGCAGACCTCTGCGAGAGCGATTGCCAATGGCATACTTTGCGCCTACAGACTTTATCTATTATGGCACAAAAGGCAGTTTAAGCAGTTGGAACGACTATGGCAAGTGGGAGTATAGCCTCATCAACGGACGCGAAGCTCTGCCTGAGGATGTGAGAAAAGAAATCCACCAGCTGACTGACGGACTCAAGACTGACCGGGAGAAGGTTGCTGCCCTCTATCAGCATCTGGAGAAAACCACCCGATATGTGGCGGTTCTGCTGGGCATCGGTGGTCAGCAGCCTGCGGCGGCGGCAAGTGTCAGCAAGAGCGGCTTTGGCGATTGCAAGGGTCTCTCGAACTATATGCGGGCCATGCTGAAGGAAATCGGAATTGCATCGAACTATACCACCATCAGTACGACCAATCGCAGGCTTCTCAGCGACTTCGCCAGCGTGGGGCAGATGAACCACGTCATCTTGCAAGTACCGCTCAAGGGTGACACGCTGTGGCTGGAATGCACTAATCCACAGCTGCCATTAGGCTATCTTCATGAAGACATCGTGGGGCATGATGCCATTGTAATCAGTGAAAAAGGAGGAGAGTTCGTACAGCTGCCAGCCTATGCCGACAGCCTCAATTCGCTGCATGAGCAGATCGGCATCACCTTGTCGGCAGAAGGCGGTGCAGACATTAAGATATCGCAAACAGCAAGCTATAGGGAATATGAGAGGCTGCGCCCCCTGATCACCATGGACAAGCAGGAGTTTCAGCGCGCCTTGCTCCATACGACGAGTGTACCACAAGCTGTTATCTGCCAGTCTGAGATACACGAAGACAAAGAGAAGGTATCGCTTTCGCTGAATGCAGACCTCTCAAGTAAGGGTTTTGCCACAGTAACAGGCCAAAGACTATTCGTTCCGCTATGTCCCATTCACAAGGGCTTTGACATACCCTACAGTAACAAGGAGCGCACAGAAGAGCTGTTCTTTCAGTATGGCTGTCAGGACAAGAGCAACATCACACTGACCATTCCTAACGGCTATAGCATCGAGGCGATGCCT
Source organism: uncultured Prevotella sp. (assembly GCA_946415755.1). GTDB lineage: Bacteria > Bacteroidota > Bacteroidia > Bacteroidales > Bacteroidaceae > Prevotella. Next base: position 7,359 of record CAMKTS010000026.1, read on the forward strand.
AAGGATGTCTCCATAGAGAAACCCTTCGGACGGTTTTCGCTCCATCTGTCGCAGCAGGACAGCATTATCCAGATAGAATACTGCCTGTTGCTGAAAAAGGGCAGCTACGACAAGCAGCTACATGCCGAATTCTCAGACTTCGTCAAGAGTGTGGGTGCTGCCTACGGTCAGAAGGTGGCACTGAAAAAAAATGCACCCACCACTATAGAATAATCGGTAAGAATGCTGGGGAATGCAATCATTATTGCAGTGTGTTACTCAGATTTTTACAATTGTGTGGGAGCACGGAATTTTTTTTAAAAAAATAAACCAAAAAAGTTTTGCAGATTTAAAAAAAAACTGTACTTTTGCAAACGTTATCCTGAAAACAATCTTTTTACCTTAAAAAAAGGACTAATACCTATTGAAGATATGAAGCGGTCGCCTGTGAGGGTCATCGCTTTGTTTTTTTTATGTATCCTAGCACTTAAGGAGCGTGCTGCCCCTCGGAGGTCTCTGTAGTTTCATTAGTCGTGGGGAGCGTAGGCTGTTCGCCCGTTTCGTCGGCAGGCTGCTGCTGGGGAACGGCAACGGCCAGGCTGTCAACAGCCAATGAGTCGGAGTCGGCAACAGCACGGAAATAGCCACCACAACCATAGAGTGCGGCATCGATGTCAACACCCTGTGGCTTCTCGAACTTGGCATGATACTGACGGAAGGCAGCATCGTCGAGCACCGATTTGAGGAAATAGCCGCAGATGGGCAGTGCCGTGCGGTTGCCCTGTCCCAGCTCACCGGTACGGAAGTGGATGCAGCGGTACTCACCGCCTACCCAGGCTCCGCATACCAGGCGTGGCGTGGTGCCGATGAACCAGGCATCGGAGTGATTGTTCGACGTGCCGGTCTTGCCACCGAAGTCGGTATCGCTGTCGTAGCCCACATAGCTGCGCAGGCGCGATGACGTGCCGCTCATGCCGCCCATCAGCAGCTGCTGTACAAGATAGGAGTTGCGCGGCGTGATGACCTGTCGGCCCTCGGTGGGGGCATGGTATAGCTCGTTGCCGTCACGGTCGACGATGCGGGTGACCAGCACGGGGTCGTGGGCCATACCTCCGGCCACCGGAGTGCAGTAGGAGTTGACCAGTTCGAGCAGCGTGACATCGCTGGAGCCGAGGGCAAGTGCCGGGGTGGGGTCGAGGCGGCTCTTGATGCCCATGTCGTGGGCGGTCTTGACGATGTTGTCGATGCCTACCTCCTGGCCCAACTGTACGGCAATGGAGTTGATGCTCATGGCGAAGGCCTGCTTCAGCGTAATGAAGGCACCGGAGAAGTGGCCGTCGGCATTGGTGGGTGCCCACAGCACTTCCTTTTTCTGACGGGCATCGTAGACCTTCATGGAGAAGTAGGCGTCCTGGCGCGTCTCGCAGGGAGTGATGCCCTGGTTGACAGCCTCGGTATAGACGAAGAGCTTGAAGGTGGAGCCTGGCTGGCGCATGGCTGTCACCTTGTCGTACTTCCACGTGCTGAAGTCGATATCGCCCACCCAGGCCTTTACATGACCGGTGTGCGGCTCCATGGCCACAAAGCCGCAGTGCATGAAGTGCTCCATGTAGCGGATGGAGTCGAGGGTAGACATCTGCCGCTCGATGTGCCCCTGTTCGTAGTCGAACAACCTGACGGTGTGGGGCAGGTTGAGATAGTAGTCGATGGAGTCTTGCTGGTCGCCGAACTGCTGTTTCAGCCGCTTATAGACGGGCAGCTTCTTGGCCAGGTCTTCGATGAAGTGGGGAATCTCCACATGGCGTTCGTCCTGCCAGGGTGGGGTGGTGCCCCAGTGCTGGTTGAAGGTGCGCTGCACCTGCTTCATCTGCTTGACGGCAGCCTCTTCGGCATAGCGCTGCATGCGGGTGTCAAGGGTGGTGTAGATGCGCAGTCCCTCGGTATAGTAGGCGTAGGCGCGGTCGTCGCCATAATACTCTCGGCACCACTGCTTCATCCAGTCGGCCACGGCCTCGCGGAAGTAGTTGGCCTCGCCGTCGTAGGCATTCTCTACGCTGTAGTCAAGGCGTATCTCCGTCTGCTTCAGCGAGTCGGTCTGTTCTGCAGTCAGGTGACCGTGACGGCGCATGTTGTCGAGTACCACGTTGCGGCGCGCCAGCGAGTTCTTGGGATTGATGCGGGGGTTGTAGTAGGTGGTGGCCTTGAGCAGTCCTACCAGCACGGCGGCCTGTTCGGTGGTCAGGTGCTGGGGCGTGGTGCCGAAGTAGGTCTTGGCCGCTGTCTTGATGCCAAAGGCATTCGAGCCGAAGTCTACCGTGTTGGCATACATCGTCAGGATCTCGTCTTTGGTGAAGTACCATTCGAGCTTATAGGCCGTGATCCACTCCTTGCTCTTCTGGATGAGGAGCTTCAGGCCGGGGATGTTGCCCAGCAGTCCGGTGGAGTACTGGGTGCGTACGCGGAAGAGGTTCTTGGCCAGCTGCTGGGTGATGGTGGAGGCTCCACGGGCATCACGATGCAGGAGGTAGTCCTTCAGGGCAGCACCGAAAGCCTGGTAGTCGATGCCGTGGTGGCTGCGGAAGCGCTCGTCTTCGGTGTCGATCAGTGCATTCCAGAACTGGGGTGTCACCTCGTCGTAGCTGACGGGTGTGCGGTTCTCGCTGAAGAACTTCCCGATCTGCTTGCCATCGGCACTGTATATCATGGAGGCCTCGGCGGGGTGGGTGTTGCGCACATCGCTCATCGATGGCGACTTGCCGAAGAGCCACAGGAAATTGACGTCGACCATCAACAGATAGACGAAGAAGGCAACGGCCAGTGTACACACCGCCGCAGCACTCTTGACGTACCATGCGCGTCCCTGATAGAGACCTTTGTACCACGTCCAGGCCTTGCTGGGATATTGGGCTATTTGTAGGATGTACTGATTCATATTGTGATAGGTTGTTTTTATCGATGAAGGTTCTTATTCGTATTGTGAAAGGTAGTGCAGGATGGCTTCTGACTCCTGTGGATGAAACCATCTGACCTGCTCGTCGCGCTTAAACCAGGTGAGCTGTTTGCGGGCATACCGGCGCGTATTGCCCTTGATGCGCTCTACGGCCTCGTCGAGCGTCCAATGGCCGTCGAAATACTCGAACATTTCCTTGTAACCCACTGTGTTCAAGGCATTCAGGTGGCGCTTGGATAATAGGCACCGAGCTTCATCGACAAGTCCTGCAGCCATCATCTCATCCACCCGGGCATTGATACGCTCGTAGAGCTCGTCGCGCTGACGGTTCAGCCCAATCTTCACGATGCGGAAGGGGCGCTCCTTCTTCTGCTGCCGACGGAAGGAGGTGTAGGTCTTGCCGGTCTGATAGCAAATCTCAAGGGCATGGATGACGCGGCGGTGGTTCTGGAGGTCTACGGTCTCGTAGTGCTCAGGGTCGAGGCGTTTCAGGTCGGCACAGAGGGCCTCAAGTCCCTCTTCGGCATAGCGGCGCTTCATCTGCTGGCGGATATCGTCGCGGATGGTGGGAATATCGTCGATACCGTTGCAGACGGCATCGATATACATCATCGAACCGCCTGACAACAGCTGAATAGGATGCTGGGAGAACAGGGTGTCGAGCAACGCGATGACCTCCTGTTCGTACATGGAGGCATTGTAGTAGTCGTCGATGCTCTTGTTGCCAACAAAAAAGTGACGGGATGCTCTCAGCTGCTCGTCGGTGGGCGAGGCAGTGCCGATGCGCAACTCGCGATAGATCTGGCGGGAGTCGGCGTTGATAATGGGAACACCGTAGTGGCTGGCCAGCTGGATGGTAAGTGCCGTCTTGCCGACAGCCGTAGGACCGGTAATGACGATGAGGGTATTCATCGTTCAACGTATCACACCGCGCTTGGAACTCTCGATGAACGAACAGATGTACTCCACTTCCTTCATGTCGGGATATTTGGCGCGGGCCTCTGCAATACCGTCTTTCAGCACACCCTGGGCATAGATGATGCGGTAGGTGTCGTGGATGGCCTCGATGACCTCGTTGGAGAAGCCCCGACGGCGCAAACCGATAAGATTGACACCAGCATAGCGCACTGGCTCCTTGCCGGCAATGACGTAGGGAGGAATATCCTGGCTGGTGCGGGTGCCGCCCTGGAACATGATGTAACTGCCCACACGGCAGAACTGGTGGAACAGACAGGTGGCAGAGATGATGGCATAGTCTTCGACCACCACCTCACCGGCAAACTTGGTAGAGTTGCCGATGATGCAGCCGTTGCCGATGACGCAGTCGTGGGCCACATGCATATTCTCCATCAACAGGTTGCCGTTGCCAACGACGGTCTTGCCCTTTGATGCCGTGCCACGGCTGATGGTGACATTCTCGCGGATGGAGTTGTTGTCGCCAATCTCGCAGGTGGTCTCCTCGCCCTGGAATTTCAGATCCTGGGGCTTGGTGGAGATGCTGGCACCGGGGAAGAACTCATTGCCGTTACCAATGCGGGCACCGAAGTGGATAGTGACGTTGTTCAGGAACGTGTTGTTGTCGCCAATGACCACATTCTTGTCGATGACGCAAAATGGTCCGATGATATTGTTGTCGCCAAGTTTTGCTTCAGGGTCAACGACTGCTAAGGAATGTATCTGATTCATAATTTATTACGATATTACGTGATGACGGAATGGCTGTGTTACCGACAATTATTTGTTCTTCACAATCTGTGCCGTGAACTGTGCCTCGGCTACGACGTGGTCGCCAACGAAGATGTAGCCCTTCATCGACGAGATGCCGTGACGGACGGGAGCCAGCAGGTCGACCTTGAAAATGAGGCTGTCGCCGGGCACCACCTTCTGGCGGAACTTCACTTCGTCGATGCGGATGAAATAGGTGCTCCAGCGTTCGGGCTCTTCCAGCGTGTTGAGTACCAGCAGGCCGCCGCACTGGGCCATGGCCTCAATCTGCAGCACTCCGGGCATGACAGGCTCTTCGGGGAAGTGGCCCTGGAAGAAAGGCTCGTTGGCGGTGACATTCTTCACACCGACAATGGTGTTGGCTCCTAAGGAGATCACCTTGTCGACCAGCTGCATGGGATAGCGGTGGGGGAGCAGTTCGCGAATGCGGTTGACATCCATGACAGGCTCTTCGTTCGGATCGTAGATAGGAGCCTGGACTTCATGCTTGCGAATCTCCTTGCGCATCTGGCGTGCAAACTTGTTGTTGATGGTATGGCCGGGACGTGTGGCAATGATACGTCCCTTGATGGGCTTGCCGATAAGTGCCATGTCGCCGATGATGTCGAGCAGCTTATGGCGCGTACACTCGTTCTCCCACACCAGCGGCTTATGCTGGATATAGCCCAGCTCTGTGGCATCGCGGTGCTCTACATGGAGCATGTCGGCCAGCGTGTCAAGCTGTTCCTGCGAAATCTGGCGCTCATAGATGACGATGGCGTTGTCCATGTCGCCACCCTTGATGAGGTTGGCACGCAGGAGCGGCTCGATATCGCGTACGAAGACAAAGGTGCGGGCAGCAGCTATGTCGGTGATGAAGTCCTCGACCTTGTCGAGAGTGGCAAACTGCGAGTTGATGAACTTTGACTCAAAGGAGCACATGGCAGTCAGCGAGAATTCATCGTCGGGGAGAATGGTGATGCAAGAACCGGTATTCTCGTCCTTCACCTCTATCTTCTTACGGATGACATACCAGTCCTTAGGGGCATTCTGCTCTTCAATGCCGACCTCCTGGATTCTCTGTACATATTGGATGGCACTGCCGTCGAGAATGGGAAATTCCGGGCCGTTGACCTGAATCAGACAGTTGTCGATTCCTAAGGCGTAAAGAGCTGCCAAACCGTGCTCCACGGTAGAGACGCGGACATCGCCCTTGCCAAGTACGGTGCCTCGCTGTGTATCGATGACATTCTCGGCAATGGCATCAATCACGGGGTCGCCTTCCATGTCGATACGCTGAATCTTGTAGCCTGTATTCTCTTTAGCGGGATTGAAAGTTACCGTAAGGTTCAAGCCTGTATGCAGTCCTTTGCCAAAGAGCGAGAAACTGCCTTTAAGGGTCTTCTGTTTCATGTTTCCTTCTTTCTGATTTTACTGTTTTGCTTTTTTCAGTTCGTCCAGCTCCTTCCGTAAGGCAGCAATCTCCTTGTACATCTCCGGAAGGTGACGGTAGAGCGCCTTGGCCTTGAAAAAGTCCTTGGGATCCATAGCCGGTGAGCCTATCAGCGACTCACCATTGCCCTTGGTATTGCTGATGATACCGCTCTGGGCTCCGATATTGGTCTTGTCGGCTATTTGGATGTGACCGGCAAAACCAGCTTGACCGCCTACCATGCACCAGGCTCCGATCTTCGTGGAGCCTGCCATTCCTGCCTGGGCCGACATGACGGTGTTTTCTCCTATCTCGCAATTGTGGGCAACCTGTACCAGATTGTCTAGCTTCACACCACGGTGGATTACAGTCTGCCCCATCGTGGAACGGTCGACACAGGTGTTGGCACCTATCTCTACATCGTCTTCAATGATGACAATGCCGATTTGTGGAATCTTCTCGTATCCTTCTGCGTTAGGTGCGAATCCGAAGCCGTCGGCTCCGATGACAGCACCGGCATGGATGGTTACCCTCTGACCTATCTGACAACCGTCGTAGATGGTGACGTTAGGATAAATCATCGAGCCTTTGCCGATCTTCACTCCCTCACCGATGAAAGCGAAGGGACCGATGTAGACATCCTCTGCAACACTGGCAGAATCAGATACGAAGGCCAACGGATGGATGCCCGTCTTCTTGGGAAGGCCGGCAGCATAGAGCTGCAGCAGCTTGGCCACACACTCGTAGGCATTCTTCACGCGGATGAGTGTAGTGGATACCGGCTTCTCCAGTTTGACATCTTCGTTCAGCAAGATAACACTCGCCTTTGTCTCATAGATATACTGAGTGTATTTGGGATTGGAAAGAAAAGAGATGGCTCCTTCCTTGCCTTCTTCGATTTTCGCAAAAGTATTGACGATGGCACCTTCGTTGCCCTCAATACGACCGCCGATCAAGTCGGCAATTTGCCTGGCTGTAACCTCCATATCAACGTTTTTGTTTCAATAAACGCTGCAAAGATACGAAATATTTCTTAAATACGTTGATAACAGAGGTAATATTTACGTATTTTTTTGGAAAGTAGGTGTACATTTAAGATTTCTGACGCTTCAGCGATGTCTTTTACGGTGCCGTCTTTGTATAAAATCCCAATGCTGTCATCGTCGGGATTGTACATATCCTTGCCTATTTCCGTCAGCGTAATCAGGTAGTTGGCATCGTCGGCAGAAAGTCCCATGGCATCGGCGATGCGCTCCTTCAAACTGGTGACATATTCGTCGGAAGGCCGCTCTTCGGTCACCTCTACCTTGAACAGGTGGCGGTCTAACATGTCGGTGGCCAGTGTGGACAGAATCTTGTCGTCGGAGTGCTTCCAAACCTTCATGGCACTCCAGATGTCCGAGTCGTCAAGCTCGGCATACATCTGCAGGGCTTCAGGATGGGTTCCGAACCAGCCGGCATCAATGTCGTTTAGTATGAAGTATGACAGGGAGGGAGAGGCGAATACCTCTTGTCCCTGGCGTACCAGGTGTTTGGCACGGTTGAGTGCGTTGACAAGCACTTTCTCGTAGCCTACAGCCGTCTTGTGCAAATACACCTGCCAGTACATCAGACGGCGCGTGGTGAGATAATTCTCTATGGAATAGATACCCTTGGAGTCTACCACCAGTTGGTCGTTGCAGATGTTCAGCATCTTGATGATGCGTGCCGACCCGATATTGCCCTCCGTGACACCGGTATAGAAAGAGTCACGGCGAAGATAGTCGAGGCGGTCCATGTCGAGCTGACTGGAAATCAGCTGATGGAATAGCTTGTTGGGATATTCATCCTTGAAGATACGGATGGCCAGGTTCAGCTGTCCCTTCAGGTCGTGGTTGATCTGTTCCATCATCATCAGCGATATCTGTTCGTGGGAGATACCGTGGATGAGGGTGTCTTCCAAGACATGGGAGAAAGGACCGTGCCCGATGTCGTGCATCAAGATGGCGGCTTGTACGGCTTCTGCCTCTGAGTCGAAGATGTAGACCCCCTTCTCGGAGAGTGATTTCACCGCTTCTGTCATCAGGTAGAAGGCTCCCAGGGAATGCTGAAAGCGCGTATGGCGGGCTCCGGGATATACGACACTGGCCAGTCCCAGCTGGTTGATCCTGTTTAATCGCTGAAACAGGGGATGTTGCACGATGTCGTACAGCAGCCCCCGCTTGATCTTAATGAATCCGAATACAGGGTCATTAATGATTTTATACGCGTTCATATTTCTTTAGCAGGTTTTCCATCTCTTGCTGCAAGGAATGGGCGGCATTGCCCGCAGCAGCGGCAAAGTCCTCGCCATTGCTGGCAAAGATGATTCCTCGCGAAGAATTCACCAGCAGACCACAGTCTTTTGTCATTCCATACTTGCAGACCTCTTCCAGACTGCCGCCTTGAGCACCAACGCCAGGTACGAGCAGGAAGTGGTAGGGCACTATCTTACGGATGTCCTCAAACATGCGGCCCTGCGTGGCTCCTACGACATACATCATGTTGTCTTTCGTGCCCCATTGTTGCGAGGTCTTCAGCACCTTCTCAAAGAGACGTTCGCCGTCCTTGTCCTCCATCAGCTGGAAGTCGTGGCTGCCTTTGTTGCTGGTAAGCGCCAACAGAATGACCCATTTGTCCTTGTAGCCAAGGAAAGGTGTCACAGAGTCTTCGCCCATATAGGGAGCCACGGTCAGCGAATCGACATCATACTCTTCAAAAAAGGTACGCGCATACATGGCCGAGGTATTGCCAATATCCCCACGTTTGGCATCAGCGATGATGAAGTGGGTGGGGTAGTGCTCCTTCAGGTACTTGATGGTCTTCTCAAACGAGATGAAACCCTTCACGCCAAAGGCCTCGTAGAATGCCAGATTGGGCTTGTACGACACGCAATAGGGTGCCGTTGCATCGATGATGGCTTTATTGAACGTGAAGATGGGGTCTTCCTCTGTCAGCAGATGCTGCGGAATCTTTTTCAGGTCGGTATCGAGACCCACACAGAGAAACGACTGTTTCTCCTGTATCTGCTCTATCAGTTCTTTTCGTGTCATAATCTTTTAATCAGTTTAACAATGAATAGAATGACAAATCTGGAAACAAAGAATGTAATGAGCCAAGCAATCCAGTATTTCCACATTGGTTGATGCCATTCGCTTGCAACAAATGCTGCAATAAATATCGCTATGAAATCGGGCCAGCTCTTCTTGATGTTGCCCCATGTCCATTCCTTCTTAATATCTTTCCAAAGTCCCATATTTATTTATAATTCCGTTTCTTTCATGCGTTCAGCATTCTCCGCAACGGTCAGCGCATCAATCATCGCCTGGATGTCACCACCCAAGAAACCTTGCAGGTCGTGGGTAGTATAGCCAATGCGGTGGTCGGTTACGCGACCCTGCGGGAAGTTGTAGGTACGGATTTTGGCACTTCGGTCGCCTGTCGATACCAAGCTCTTACGACGCGAGGCGATGTCGTCCATGTACTTCTGGTGCTCCTTATCATATATAAAGGTATACAGGCGCGAGAGGGCGCGTTCCTTATTTTTGGGCTGGTCACGCGTTTCGGTACACTCAATGAGGATTTCCTCCGTCTCGCCCGTATTGGGGTTCTTCCACATGTAGCGCAGGCGCACACCTGATTCCACCTTGTTGACGTTCTGACCACCGGCACCCGAGCTGCGGAAGGTGTCCCACTTGATTTCACCCTCGTTCACATGTACCTCGAACTTGTCGGCCTCAGGCAGTACGGCCACCGTAGCGGCAGAGGTGTGCATACGCCCCTGCGTCTCTGTGGCAGGTACACGCTGTACGCGGTGTACGCCGCTCTCGTATTTCAGCGTACCATACACATCAGCACCCGAGACGGCAAAGTCTATCTCCTTGTATCCTCCGACAGCTCCTTCGCTGACGCTGGTGATACTCAGCGTCCAGCCCTTCGAGTCGCAGTAGCTCTTGTACATCTTGAACAGGTCACCGGCAAACAGACAAGCCTCGTCGCCACCCGTGCCGGCACGTATCTCCATCTGTACGTTCTTCGCATCCTCAGGGTCTTTCGGAATGAGAGCAATCTTAATCTCTTCTTCCAGCTTGGGTTGCAGTTCTTCGTTGATAGCCAACTCCTCGCGAGCCATCTCCTTCATATCCGGATCACTCTCATTGGCCAGAATATCTTTGGCCTCTTTGATGCCATTCAGACAGGCGATGTAGCGTTTCCGCGCATCCATGATGTCGCCTAAGTCCTTATACTCCTTGGTGAGTTTGACGAAACGGTTTTGGTCGGCTATCACGTTAGGATCGGTTATCAAGGTTGACACCTCCTCAAAGCGAGCCTCCAGGCCGTCGAGTTTCTGTAGTATGCTGTTGCTGGTTTCTGCCATTTCTTTTTGTCTGTTTGTGTAAATTGCTGCAAAGGTAGTGTAATTCGTGCAAATATCAAAATTTTGTGGTGCAGAAAGCGGAATTGTTCACTTTTTTTAGTTTTCCTCTGTGCCAATATGATGAGTCCTGACCTCAGCTGCGGGTAACGATACGATTATTGGGTTAAAAGTTTTCTGTTGGTAATAAATATGCTTCTGATAAGTAAATGGTAGAAATACTGGTTTTTCTTCGCTTGTCGTATACCAATTATTTTCAGGGCAAAGATAGGAATTATTTATGAAATGGCCAAATAAAACGGGCAATAATCTGCGAAAACCTTGTAACCTTGCATGCAGGATGCAAAGTTACAAGGTTTTCATTGCAAACGGTGGATAGCCTCCCTTGAGAGTGGCTACTCAAACTCGAAAATGCTGATGAAACCGGTCAGTCCGAATACGTTCTTGATGTCTTCGTTGACACCACGCAGCACAACACGGCTGTTGTTGGCCTTGGCTCTTTTCAGAATGGTGAGCAGAATGCGAAGACCGCTGGAGGCGATATACTCCAGTCTGCTACAGTCGATGATGACGTCTTTTCCGTCAGAGCTGTAGAGCGGTTTCAGTATTTCCTCTGCTTCTGCAGCGGCTGCGGTATCCATTTCTCCTATTAGGGCGGCAACATATTTGTCGTCGATTACTTCAATGGTTGTTTGCATACTTGTTGCGTTTCTATTGAGTTATTTCGGAATGTTGTTATAGTGCTGCTGCGATGATGCCCATCAAACTGGTATATCGCTTGATTGTCAGGTTCGGGCGCATAGACGATTCCCTCCAGTATCGTTGGTTGAAAAACAGATTATGCCTTGTGGGCTACGGCAGCCTGCTCGATGGGCAAGCACTGCTTGTAGTTCTTGATGTAGCACTCGAAACCTGCCACATCCTCGGCAGTAGGGGCAATAGTGGTGCCCGTGTTGCCGGCAAAGACCACGTCTTCAAGATAGTCGGCCAGGGTCTTGCCGTTCTTGTTGATCAGGTAGCCTGCCAACAAGGCAATACCCCATGCGCCGCCTTCGCCAGCGGTCTCCATCACGCTGATGGGACTGTTCAGGGCAGCAGCCAGCATTCGCTGACCTACGCAGGGGGTCTTGAAGTAGCCGCCGTGACCAGTGATGCGGTCTACGCGAATCTTCTCGTCCTTGAAAAGAATATCGTTGCCAATCTTCAGTACGCCGATGGCACCATAGAGGTGTGTACGCATGAAGTTGGCCAGATTGAACTTATCATTAGCCGAGCGGACAAACATCGGGCGTCCCTCGCTGAAGCCTGTCACAGGCTCACCGCTGACGTAATTGTAGGCCATCAGACCGCCGCAGTCGGCATCGCCCTCAAGGGCTTTGTTGAACAGTTTTCCGTAAAGCTCGTTCATATCCACCTTTATGCCAAGCAGTTGCTGATATTCCTTGAAGAGTCCTACCCAGGCGTTGATGTCTGAGGTACAGTTGTTACAATGTACCATAGCCACCAGGCTTCCGTCGGGGGTGGTCACCATGTCAATCATCTCATAGGGTCTGCTCAAAGGCTTCTCCAGTACAATCATAGAGAACGAGGAGGTGCCTGCGCTGACGTTACCCGTGCGCTGTTTAACGGCATTGGTAGCCACCATGCCCGTACCCGCATCGCCCTCAGGAGGACAAACGGGGATGCCAGCCTTCAGATGACCGCTGGTATCCAGCTTCTTGGCCCCCTCAGATGTCAGGGAACCGGCATTCTCACCAGCATTCAGGCACTGGGGGAGGATGTCAAGTAATCTAAAGGGCAAACCTTTAGAAGCGAGCAAGGTGTCGAATTTTCCGACCATCGTGGCATCATAGGTCTTGGTGGAGGGATCTACGGGAATCATTCCCGAGGCATCGCCCACTCCCAATACGAACTTCCCTGTTACCTGCCAATGTACATAACCTGCAAGCGTAGTGAGGTGCTTGATATCCTTGACATGCTCTTCGTTGTCGAGGATGGCCTCATAGAGGTGGCTGATGCTCCAGCGCAGAGGGATGTTGTAGTTGAATAGCTCGCTCAGCTCTGCAGCAGCCTTACCCGTATTGGTGTTGCGCCACGTGCGGAAGGGCACCAGAATCTCCTGCTGCTCGTTGAAGGCCATGTAGCCATGCATCATGGCCGAGAAGCCAATGGCTGCCAGTGACTCAATCTCGCAGTCATACTGCTTCAGCACGGCCTTGCGGAGTTCTGCATAGCAGTCTTGCAGACCATGCCAGACGGCCTCGATGGAGTATGTCCACAACCCGTCAACCAACTGGTTCTCCCACTCGTGCGCCCCCTGTGCAATGGGCTTGTTGTTCTCGTCAATGAGAACGGCCTTGATGCGGGTAGAGCCAAACTCGATACCGAGAATGGCTTTACCGCTTTCTATTACTTGTTTTGCTGTCATACTGTTATTTCAGGGCTTTATTCAACATGTAGTACACCTCGTTGTACTGGAGTTGGTGACGGAAACTGCCGTAGGAGGTGTCCTTGTCGATGTGAAGCATCTCTATCTCTGCAATTTCGGCATAGTCGGTCCAGAACTCAGGAGTGATGTCGTAGGAGAAGCAAGAGTGGTGGGTACCTCCGGCAAGAATCCACGCGGCAGTACCAATCTCGAAGTTGGGCATGGGAATCCATAGGGCATTGGCAACAGGAAGTTTAGGCAGGGGTTTCGGCTGGATGCATTCCACATCGTTCACCAGCAGGCGGAAACGGTTGCCCATGTCGACGATGGTAGCAGTGACACCCTTGCCCACCTTGGAGTCGAACACCAGACGGGCCGTCTGCTGCTTGCGCACACCGATGCCGAGGAAATGAACCTCCAGGCGGGGCTTGTTGGCAGCAATCAGCGGACAAACTTCCAGCATGTGACTCTGAAGGATACTCGACTTCTCGCCGTCGAAGTTCAGTGTGTAGTCCTCTAAGAAAGAACATCCGTTAGGCAGGCCCTGAGTCATGAACCATACGGTACGATAAAGTGCCGCCGACTTCCAGTCACCCTCGGCACCGAAGCCATAGCCTTCGGCCATCAGGCGCTGTGAGGCAAGTCCGGGAATCTGGTCAAAGCCCAAGAAGTTGACATCGTTGATGTCTACCTCGCCCAAATCATCGAAGTTGGTGGTGAAGCCCTTGGCTCCCTCGTCTTTCAGGACACGGCGCAGTGCAATCTCTGCCTTGGCGGCATTGTGGACCTTCTGCCAGTAAACCTCTTCACCGCTCTCGTCGATCTTGATGGTATAAAGCTTCTTGTACTCTTCCACCAGTTCGTCGGCTTCGGCATCCGTCACTTTCTTGTAATAGTCCATCAGGCTCGAGACGGGATAGTAGTCAACATGATAGCCCAGACGCATCTCCGCCTCCACCTTGTCGCCATCGGTAACCGCAACATTGTTCATCTGGTCGCCGAAGCGCAGGATGCGCATGTCGTGGGCATCAGCCCATGCAGCAGCCACACGGGCCCAAACGGCTATCTGGCGTTGAGGCTTCTCGTCCTTCCAATAGCCGGATACCACCTTGCGGGGACGGCGCAGACGGGCACAGATGTGACCAAACTCACGATCGCCATGAGCACTCTGGTTCAGGTTCATGAAGTCCATGTCCATCGTATCCCAGGGAATCTCGGCATTGTACTGTGTATGGAAGTGAAGCAAAGGCTTCTTCAACTGTTGCAGGCCATGAATCCACATCTTTGCAGGTGAGAAGGTGTGCATCCAGGTGATGATACCCACGCACTTCTTGTCGTTGTTGGCAGCTTTCATCACGTCCTCCACCTCCTTGGAACTGTTGACAGTTCCCTTATATACCACTTTAATAGGGATGATACCACCGTTGTTGAGTCCGTCAACCATCTCCTTTGAGTGAGCATCGACGGCTACTACTGCATCACCTCCATAGAGTAACTGCGCACCTGTTACCCACCAAATCTCGAAATTCTCAAACATATTATCTACCCCCCTCTTATCCCCCGAGGGGGAAGACCAATAGGGGCATGGGTCTTTAGTTAGTAATGTAAATAGTTTACTCTCTTTTCTCCCGAGGATGTTGGGAGGGCTACTTTTTCTTCTGTCCGTAATAGGCGTTGGGGCCGTGCTTGCGGGAGAAGTGCTTCTCCACCAGCAGCGGATTCATCGTTGTTGCTGGATTGACCATGAACGAGATGAAGGCCATCTTGGCCACCTGTTCTGTAACGACTGCGTGATAGACGGCCTGGTCGGCATCCTTTCCCCATGCAAACGGGCCGTGGTTCTTCACCAGTACGGCAGGTGTGTGTACGGGATTGATGCTGCCTGCCGTAATACGGTTGACGATGACCACGCCGGTATTATGCTCGTACTCCGCCATCTGGTCTTCTGTCATGCTGTCAGTACAGGGAATGCAGTCGTGGAAGTAGTCGGCATGTGTCGTACCGATGTTGGGAATGTCCTTTCCTGCCTGTGCCCATGCTGTGGCGTATGTGGAGTGGGTATGTACAATACCGCCAATCTCCGGGAATGCCTTATACAATACCAAATGGGTAGGCGTGTCGCTGCTGGGGTTCAGCTCACCTTCTACCACCTTGCCGGTTTGAAGGTCTACCACTACCATGTCAGAGGCTTTCATCACATCATATTCCACACCCGAAGGCTTGATGACCACCAGTCCCTTTTCACGGTCGATGCCGCTGACGTTTCCCCAGGTGAATATCACTAAGTTATGCTTTACAAGGTCTAAATTGGCCTTGAAGACTTTTTCTTTCAGTTCTTCTAACATAATTGTCTGTTTTTCGGTTTTCAATTACAACTTAAAGTTCGGGTCTTCCTTGTATGCTTTCTTGTTGAAGCGATAGAGATGGGCACCGCGCTTAGAACTCTTCTTGTCTATCAGTTCTGTCTGCTCGATAAACTCCATGTCCTTGATGCGCTTGCGGAAGTTGCGCTTGTCAATCTCCTCGCCGTACACGGCCTCATAGAGTCGCTGCAGCTGGGTAAGTGTAAACAGGTCTGGCAGCAATTCAAAGCCCACAGGTTCCGTCTTCATCTTACGACTCATCTGTTTACGTGCTTGGCTTACCATCTCGTTGTGGTCGGAATACATCTGCGGCAGGTCTTCTATGTTTACCCATTCCACGCCATGCTGCACTCGCAGCTTCTCGTCGTAGTCCTTGACGTTGATCAGCGCATAGTAGGCGATGGAGATAACCCGTTCGCCTGGGTCACGGTCGATCTTTCCGAAGGCTCCCACCTGACGCATATAGACGTTGCGCAACCCTGTCAGATTAAAGAGTGTACGGTCTGCAGCGTCATCAATGCTCTCGTCGTTGCGTACGAAGCCTCCGTAGAGGCTCCATTCGCCGCGTCCGGGATCCATCTGTCGCTTGCCGATAAGGATCTTTAGCTTGTTAGCTTCGAAGCCGAAGATAATGCAGTCTACAGAGACGAATACTTTCTGAAATTCTTTATAGAACGTAGTCATTTCGGTTGACAATTAAAACGATATTACCAGAAATAGATATAGAAGGCTACGGTGAAACCGAGGATGATAATGGTATGAATGACATCCCATGTGCCCCAGCTTGCACGGGTGGCAGCAATCTGCTCAGGGGTAGAGGTGCCAAATACCAGACCCTGAATCTTCTTCTCGTCGGGGGCTTCTGTGCAAAGCGATACAACGATGACCACCAGGCAGCAAACCACCAGCATGACACCGCAGAAGAAGAGCCAGTTGAAGTCGTAGAACACGGCCTTGAACCATGAGTCAGCAGCATCGGTGGCATTACTGTAATACACCTTTGCACCCAGACGTGTCAGACCGATGATGATACCTGAGAGCAAGCCCCACATGCCACCCTTGGACGATGCGCGCTTCCAGGTGATACCCAGCAGGAAGGCGGCAGCAATGCCAGGAGCCAGTACCGACTGCACATCCTGTAGGTAGTTGTAGAGCACATTGCCTACCGACCGCATGATGGGAATCCACAGAATACCGAGAATCACGATGACCACGGTAGCAGTCTGTCCGATGCGTACCAGACTCTTCTCAGAAGTCTCAGGCTTCAGGCGCTTCCAGAAGTCGATGGTGAACAGCATGGCCGACGAGTTGAACAGCGATGCCAGCGACGACATCAGGGCTGCAAGAATACCACAGACCACCAGACCTTTTACGCCGGCAGGCAGAATCTTTGCCACAAGGGTGGGGAAGGCTGCGTCGGCATTAGGCGTTCCGTCAGCAAGCAACGGCAGGAAACCACCGTCTCCGGCATACTTCTGATGAAGAGCAAAGGCAATCATGCCGGGGATGAGGAACAGGAATACAGGCAGCAGCTTCAGATAGGCACCAAAGATGGTGCCACGGCGGCTCTCCTTCTCGTTCTTGCCTGAGAGTACACGCTGTACGATATACTGGTCAGTACACCAATACCAGAAACCGATGACGGCCGACCCGATGAGTGCCCCCAGCCAGGGATATTGCGGGTCGCTGTTAGAGCGCATCAGGTGAATCATGGTGCCTGTAGCACCGTCGTAGTTGGGCTTCACGTCGCAGAGCTGCAGCATCTGGTCCCAGCTGCCCAAAGCCTTCATACCCAGCACGAGGATGATGAGCGAGCCTAATAATAAAATAGGTGTTTGCAATACGCTGGTGTAGAGCACACTCTTCATACCTCCGAAGATGGTGTAGATGGCCGTGATGACCACCAAACCGATAGCGGCAATCCAGAAGAAGTCGATACCCCAGAGTTCCTCGATGCCGAATACCTGCTGGAACACCAGTCCCCCGGCATATACCGTTACGGCTACCTTGGTCAGCACGTAGCTGATGAGTGAGATGACACTAAGGATGGTACGGCTCTGTGTGTTATAACGACGCTCCAGGAATTCCGGCATGGTGTACACCATTGAACGGGTATAGAACGGTACGAATACCCACCCCAGTATCAGAATCATCCATCCCTGAATCTCCCAATGGGCCATCGCCATTCCTGATGATGCACCGGCACCTGCCAGTCCGATGAGGTGCTCAGAACCGATGTTAGAGGCAAAGATAGATGCACCGATGGCAATCCATGTCGCATCCTTGCCCCCCAGGAAATAGTCTGCCGAGTTGTCGTTTTTCTGTGATACAACCCATACCACAATGCCAATCAGCGCAAGGCAGAATACGCCAATGACAATCCAGTCTAATAATGCCATAATATTTACAATTTTACTTTTTTACCTTTTTACTTTTTTACCGAGAATTTGTAGGCCGCACGGCTATAGTATTTCTCTCCGGGATTCAGTACGGGCTGTACCCAGTCCTTCTTGTTGGGACTGTCGGGATACTTCTGACTCTCCAGACAGACACTGACGTGCTGCGGATAGACACCACCCTTGTGCTTGATGTTAGGCTCGTTGCCTACACCCTGGAAGTTGCCGCTATACACCTGCACGCCAGGCTCGTTGGTATACATCTCCATAAAGATACCGGTTTTGGGACTATAGAGTGAAGCGCACACCTGTGTGTCGTCGCCCTTGCCGTCCTTATAGGTGTTCAGACACCAGTTGTGGTCATAACCACCAGCGTTCTGAATCTGGTCGAACTGCGACTTGATGCTGTCGCCGATAGCGTGAGCGGTGCGGAAGTCCATAGGCGTTCTCTCTACCGACTTCACCTCACCCGTTGGTATGTACAGCTTATCAGAGGGCGTGAAGTTGTCGGCATTTACATAGAGCACCATGTCGTAACCCGGCTCGGTGAAGTTGCCGCTCAGGTTGTAGTAGTTGTGATTTGTCTGGTTGATGATGGTGGGCTTGTCCGTCTCTGCCTCCCAGGTGATGTCCAGCATGTTGTCGGCAGTCACCTTGTAAGTCGTCACGGCAGTCACCTTGCCAGGGAATCCGTTCTCGCCATCCTCGGCTACGATGGTCAGCATCAGGATGGAGTCGCCTATCTGTTTTGCGTCATAAACCTGATTCATCCAACCCGTAGTGCCACCGCCGTGCAGACAGTTGGGACCGTCGTTCTGCTTCAGCTGGTAGGTGGAGTCGTTCAGCGTGAACCGACCACCCTTGATGCGGTTGGCATAGCGGCCTACTGAGGATCCGTAGTCGGTAGGCGAGTTCAGCGTGTCGGCATACTGGGCGATGTTGTCGAAACCCAGCACCACGTCGGTGGGATTGCCGTCCTTGTCGGGAACCACGAGCGATACCACGCGACCCCCGTAGTTGGTGATGCACACCTCCATGCCGTTCGCGTTCTTCAGCGTGTAGAGCTTCACGGGCTTCTCGTTGATCACGGTATCAAACTTGGTCGGGTTCAATCCCGAAACCGTTAATTGGGGCTGTTCGCCCGAAACACATGCAGAAAGCATAGCAGCAGCCACGCCTATTCCTGCCAATAAAACTTTTAAGTTCGTCATTTTTGCTGAATAGTTTTTAGTTAACGTTTTATTTTGCGTGTAAAATTACTAACTATTTTCCAAACCGCAATGGATTTTACAATGTTTTTATACGCAGAGTGTAATTTTTACACTTTTTTAATAAATGAACAGGAGTTTCTTCCTGTAAAACGGATTTTTAATTATTATTCCATAGAAAAAGTCAAAAGGCGCGTATTTGGTTGTTGTTCAGAAATTATGGCAATCTCGCCATGAGAGCCATTACAGACAGAATTGTGAATAATTCTAAAAATTAACATCAATTATACGGATTGCGGAAAAAAAGTTACCGCTTATATCCTCATAAATGATTAAATTTGCAGCCAAACTTGAATATTAGAACATAAAACCACTTATCAAAAAAGTGGTAAGTAATTAAATTGCCTTTATGGAATCAATCGTTTTCTGGGGTTTTAACCTCTATGCATGGATTACTATTGTCACGGTGCTCACGATGTTCACCGTATTGTTGTGTACCAAGATACGCTCCGATTTAGTGTTCCTTGGAGCCATTGCTATCCTCTTCGTAACGGGGGTGCTTAATGCCAAGGAGGCCTTCTCCGGTTTCAGTTCCACGTCGGTAGTTATCATCGGCGTGCTCTTTGTCGTGGTGGCAGGACTGACGCATACTGGCGTGCTGCAATGGATAGTGAAACACCTGTTGGGACAGCCCAAGACCTATTCGAAGGCCGTTGTCCGTCTGATGTTGCCGGTAGCAACACTCAGCTCGTTCCTCAGCAACACCACCGTTGTGGCCCTCTTCGTAGGCATCGTGAAGATGTGGTCGAAGAAGTTGAACATTTCGCCATCGAAGTTGCTCATCCCATTGAGCTATGCTTCAGGCATGGGTGGTGTGTGTACACTGATAGGTACGCCGCCGAACCTTATCATCAGCGGACTCTACGAGGAGAAGACGGGCGTGGCCATGAATATCCTGGCCACGACGATTCCTGGTCTGTTCTGTCTGGCCATCGGCGTGCTGTCGATCATCGCCATGCGCCGTCTGCTGCCAGACCGCAAGGCACCTGAGAGTGCCTTTGAATCGACGGGCGATTACACCGTGGAATTGCAGGTTCCGTCGGATAATCCTTATATAGGCAAGACGCTGGGCGAGGCTGGTCTCTACCATGTCAACGGCGGCAGTTTGATAGGGATGTATCACTTTGACAACACCCCTTTGTCCCTTACGGAGGATGAGCCTCTCATGGGTGGCGACCATCTGATCTATGCCGGACAGATAGACGAGCTGATTGATATGGCAGTGAGTCACCAGTTGGTGAGCTCTGACCACCATATTTTTTCCATGAACGAGGTGGATAAGGATAGCCAGTTGCGCACCGCATACGTCGACTTTGGAAGCAGACTGATAGGTAAGAAAATTGGTGGGAGCACGTTTGAAAAGGATAATAATATGACGCTGGCGGCTGTCGCCCGACGCAGCGAACGTATCGACCAGGCGCCACGCGAGGTGGTGCTGCAGGCTGGTGACACGCTGTTGCTGGTATGTCCGAAGAACGTCAACCTCAGCACTTCTGCTTTGGAGAGAGACCTGCACTTTTTCGACTCCGACGACGTGCCTAACATCGGAATCGGAACGCTCATCTCCACCACTATCATGATTGCCATGGTGGCACTCTCGGCCCTTGGTGTCATGCCGTTGCTGCAGTGTGCCTTCATAGCTGCCGCCGCTATGCTCATCTTCCGCTGCTGTAATGCTGAACAGGCCATGAAGGCCATCAACTGGGATATCCTGATGGTGTTCGCAGGTTCAGTGGTCTTGGGTGTTGCCATACAGAAGACGGGCATTGCCGAACGTCTGGCCTTTGGTATCCTTGATGTCTGCGGCACCAATCCCATTGTGGTGATGACGGCTATTTGTTTGGTAGGAACTTTCATTACCGAGTTTATCTCCAACACGGCAGCAGGAGCCATGTTCTTCCCTATCATGTACGAGGCAGCCGAGAAACTGGGCTACGAGCCTTATCCCTTTCTCATCGCCTTGATGGTCAGCGTCAGTTCGAGTTTCGCCACACCTATCGGTTCGCCCACCCACATGCTGGTATACGGTCCTGGCGGCTATCGCTTCAGCGACTTCATGCGTATCGGACTGCTGATGAACTTCATTATTCTGGCTGCTAATATCCTCATTGTCAATATCATTTATCCGCTCACACCGCTTCCGTAACTTCTTAACAATGATAGTCCTTCTTGCTGGTAATAAGTTGTTTTATCGAACTTTTGAACTATAAATAACAATAAATAATGATGATAAAAGGAATTTTACAGCTAATGGCCATGATGGCAGTGGTAGCGGTACCATCGATGGCAGCAAAAGACATCGTGCCGGAATGGCGCAATCCGCTGGTGAACCAACAGAACAGAGAGGCACGGAGGGCAAACTTCTTTGCCTTCGAGAACGAACAGTTGGCGAGGGAAGGGGAGAAGTCGCACTCTGACCGTTATCTTTCAATGGAGGGTATGTGGCGTTTCCGCTTTGTCAAGAACCATCAGGATGCCCCGGCTGATTTCTTCTTGCCCGGCTACGATGATACGGGATGGGAGGACTTTCCCGTACCCGGTCTCTTCGAACTGAACGGACACGGCGACCGTATCTACAAGAACATCGGATATGCATGGTGTACCACCTTCGACAATAACCCGCCATACATCGGCGAGGTGGAGAACTATACCGGCAGCTATCGTAGGGAGTTTGTGCTGCCCAACAGCTGGAAGGGCCAGCAGGTGGTGATGCACGTCGGCTCGGCAACGAGCAATCTGAAGGTGTGGGTGAACGGCAAGTACGTGGGCTATAGCGAGGACTCGAAGATGGCTGCCGAGTTTGATATCACCAAGTTTGTAAAGTCCGGACGCAACCTTATCGCTATGCAGGTGATGCGCTGGTGCGATGGTTCTTACTTGGAAGACCAGGACTTTTGGCGCTTTACGGGTATTGCCCGCGAGGTGTATCTCTATGCCCGTCCGAAGGTACATGTGGAGGATATGGTCATCGGTCAGGACTTTCAGGACGGCAAGGGCATCCTTGACGTAGAAGTGAAGGCCCCGAAGGGGATGACTGTCGAGGCACGTCTGGAGGATGCTGCCGGTGAGACGGTGATGGAGCTGCAAAAGGCAGAAGCCAAGGCTTCGACCTACGTGGTGCATGCTATGCTGGCTGGTGTGAAGCCTTGGTCGGCAGAACAGCCGAACCTTTATACCTTATTTATTAATCTGAAGAAGGGGACGCAAACGGTGGAGTCCATCTGCCAACGCGTCGGTTTCCGGCATGTTGAGATTAAGGGCGGCCAACTGCTGCTGAACGGTCAGCCCATTTTGGTCAAGGGCGTAGACCGCCATGAACTTGACCCTGACGGCGGCTACGTAATCAGCGTGGAGCGCATGAAGCAGGACATCGCTATTATGAAGCAGCTGAACATCAACGCTGTGCGCACGTCGCACTATCCCGACGATCCGCGCTGGTACGACTTGTGCGACGAGGCAGGCCTGTATGTTGTGGCGGAAGCCAATCTGGAGAGTCATGGCATGGGCTATGGAGAACATACGCTGGCCAAGCGCACGGACTTTGCCCGGATGCACTTGGAACGCAACGAGGGTAACGTGCTGTCGCTGCGCAACCACCCCAGCATCATCGTATGGAGTATGGGCAACGAAGCTGGCTATGGGCCTAATTTCGAGCGCGTCTACGACTGGATTAAGTCAGTAGACACGTCGCGCCCCGTACAGTACGAACAGGCCGGGCAGGACGGAAAGACCGATATCTTCTGCCCCATGTACTACTACTATCGCGACTGCGAGCAATACAGCAAGGACGACAATCCCCGTCCGCTCATCCAATGTGAGTATGCCCATGCGATGGGTAATACGATGGGTGGTTTCAAGGAATACTGGGATCTCGTACGTAAGTACCCCAAGTACCAGGGGGGCTTCATCTGGGATTTTGTCGACCAAGCCCTGCGCGACGAGAGTCCTATCACGGGCAAGGAGATTTTTACCTATGGCGGCGATTATGGCCGCTATCCAGCCAGCGACTACAACTTCAACTGTAACGGCATCATCGCTCCCGACCGTCGGCTGAATCCCAGTGCCTACGAAGTGCAGTATTACTACCAGAACGTGTGGATTTCGGACAAGGGCTTGAAAGACGGTCGCATCGAGATTTATAACGAGAATTTTTTCAAGTCGCTCGACGGACTACAACTCGAATGGTTTGTGGGGGGAGCAGGAAAGAACCATCATGATGGCAACCGTCCTGACGGTCTTACCTTCGGACATGGTGGAACGCTGGATATCAGCGGCATTGCTCCCCAGCAGCGCAAGGTCATCACCATTGAGGCGATGCAGAAAACGATAGAACGTGTGTTGGGGCATCATGGCGATCAGGAACTTTTTGTGCGCTTCCAGATGAAGGCAAAAGATGGCAAGCAGCCCTTTGCCGAGAAGGGTCAAGTAGTAGCTCGTCAGGAATTTGTGCTCAATCCCTACCAGTTCCCTGATCTGAAGGCCGAGCAGGTAGAAGTTGCGAAGGAGGAGACCAAGAGCTACGTGAAGTTCTCGACAGCAGGCACCACGCTGACTATTGGCAAGCAGTCGGGCATGATCGACTATCTCGACATCGATGGACAGCCTATGCTCATCGACCGCCAGAGTATCACGCCTGAATTCTGGCGCGCACCTACCGACAACGACTATGGTGCCTGGCTGCAGCAGAAGTTCGGAGAATGGAAGAATCCGCAGATGAAAGTTACAGGCTTCTCAGCCACTCACAATAGTGCTGTGGTCAAGGTTGATATGCCGATAGCCAGTCTCACCATGAGCTATACCCTCATGGCTGACGGCTCCATCATCGTGCGTCAGCAGTTGAATCCCAAAGCCGATGCCAAGGATACCTGGATGTTCCGCTACGGCATGCAGCTGCAGATGCCGAAGCAATACAACACAATTGAATACTACGGCCGAGGCCCGCACGAGAACTACTGCGACCGTAACAGTAGCGAGTTCCTGGGGTGCTACAAGAATAACGTCGGTAAAGAATATTATTCCTATGTACGGCCGCAGGAGAGTGGCAACCATACCGATGTGCGCTGGTTCGAGGTGACCGCTCCCCAGACGGGTAGGGGACTGAGGTTCGAGAGCACAGGGCCGATGGAGTGCTCAGCCCTTCCTTATCTGGTAGAAGACCTCGATGCAGGACCTCGCAAGGAGCATCGCTGGGGACAGCACAGCGGCGACCTTGTGGAGCGTCAGCTGACGCAGGTGCATATCCAGCAGAGGCAGATGGGGCTCGGTTGTGTCAACTCATGGGGAGCATGGCCGGAGAAAACCTATATGCTGCCCTTGAAGCCTTACGACTTCACATTTATCATCATACCTGTAGAACGTTGAAAACTTCCCTGCTACTTTTCATGGCGTGCATCCTTCCAAAGACCTTGCAGGCTCAGGCAGACAGCATTGTCATCCACCGTCAGCACCATTTTGCACATACCGTTCCTGCTGGCAACTACAGCGGTATTGCATGGACGGGAGGCAGCCGCTATGCGGTGGTCGATGATAAGTCGCAGACGGCAGGATTCCGATACATGGAGATCAAGACCGACAGCCTGACAGGGGATATACTGGAGGTGAGGGCCGACAGTGTGCTGACAACCTCAGGCCTGCCAAATCGCGACGAGGAGGGTATCTGCTATGTGCCTAAAACGAATACCCTCTTCGTCAGCGGAGAGGCCGATGGAACCATCTTGGAATTTACGATGGACGGACGGCCGACAGGTCGTTCGCTGACTATTCCAGATGTCTTCAGAACAGCCCGCTCCAACAGCGGTTTCGAAGCGTTGACCTATAGCGAGGCGACAGGTCATTTTTGGACAACTTCTGAGTGTACGCTGGAAGCTGATGGGCCGATGCCTACCATTACCAATAAGGTGGTCAACCGCCTGCGTCTGCAGAGCTTTGGCGATGATTTGCTGCCGAAAGAGCAGTATTGGTATGTGACCGATGCTTCCTTCGTGGAGAAGGAGACGGGCACCAGCTATCTGGGAGTCAGCGGTTTGGCATCGCTGGCCGACGGCCGTCTGGTGGTGCTGGAGCGCGAATGCTACAAGTCGCCCAAGAAGGTGGGAAGCTTAGTCCAGGTGAAGCTCTATATTGTCAATCCTTCCGTGCAGCAACCTGGAGAAGTTCTTCAAAAAGAACTTTTGGCATCGTTTCGTACCAAAATCAATCTCACTGTCCGCAGCTTCGCCAACTATGAGGGCATCTGTGCCGGTCCACGGCTGGCTGACGGCCGCCAGTTGCTCATCCTCGTAGCCGACTCACAGAATCAATATAAAGGCTGGCTGAAAGACTGGTTCAAGGCCATTGTCATTCCAGAGTAAGCGATATTCGTATTACGGAGAATTTGGTGGAATGGAAAAAATGTCGTAACTTTGCAGGCAATGTGAATGTAATGTTTTGTTTCGGATGGAATTACAACAATTGACTATGAGCGTCTGCGAGGTAGCTCGCCAGGCAGGAGCGTATATCAGAAAGGAACGCGCGAACTTCTCGTTGGATAGAGTGGAGCGGAAACATGCCCACGACTATGTCTCGTATGTAGACAAGGGTTCTGAAAAAATGATTGTAGAGGCGTTGCGCCAACTACTGCCAGAGGCTGGTTTCATTACCGAGGAAGGAACCGCAGAAAAGGGAATGGCTAATAGCGGGAACACGTCCGTTGTCCAGTATTCCTATACGTGGGTGGTTGACCCGCTGGACGGCACGACGAACTTCATCCACGGCTTCTCTCCCTATGCGGTGTCGATAGCGCTGGTCGGGGGTAAGGATATCCTGATAGGCGTGGTGTACGAGGTGTGCAGCGACAGGTGCTTCATGGCATGGAAGGGAGGGGGAGCCTTCTGCGAAATGAGAAATGAGAAAGGAGAAATGAGAAAAGAATCGCTCCACGTTGGAACGAGTGCTATCGCTGATGCGTTGCTATGCTTGCAGCTTCCTTATAATAGCGATGCGTATAAACCTGTCATCAAGGGACTGATAGACCGCTACTATGGTAATGTGGGGAGCATCCGCATGATAGGTTCTGCGGCAATGGCTCTCTGCTATGTGGCTGTAGGATGGCTTGACGGCTATGCGGAACGCTACATCGGACAATGGGACTTTATGGCTGGAGCCTTGATAGTCAGCGAGGCTGGTGGCAGAGTGACCAATTATGTCGGCGATGACGCTTTCACGCAGGGCGACAGTATCGTAGCAACCAACGGTATCATTCATGAGGAGCTGCTGGAGGGGGTCGGGAAAAGGTAAAAAGGTAAAAAAGGGGAAAAGACTGTAGAACGGATGCTTGTCGTCAGGCTTTGGAGACAAATCCGTCGGCTTGCAGGATTTCCTCTTCTTCCATGAGATGGGCGAGGGCGGCATTCATCTCTTCCGTAGGCAGGTGCAGACGGAAGAGTTCTGTAATATGGTGACGCTTGCCATCGGCTAATAACGAGAGAATCCGCTGGCGGCAGTCCAGCTGTCCCTCGCGGGTTACCAGCTTGTCTTCCTCGCTCAGGCAGACATCACATTGATGGCAGTCGTGGGCATCCCTCTCGCCGAAATAAGCTAGCAGCTGGCGTGACCGGCAGTAGTCACTGCGCTGGGCATAGCTCAGCATGGCCTGGATGCGCTCGCGATATTGTTCTAGACGGTCTTCGTAGATACTGCGCGGCAATTGGATGTGCTCCGTGTCTTCGCGGCGCTGCAGATAGCGAATATGTGGCACCTGCTTGCTGGGGATGAAGCCTATCAGGTGGCGCTGGGCGAGTGCTTTCAGGATGTCGTAGACCTGCTGGGGCGTGAGGGAAGCCTGCTGGGCTATCAGGCTTTCATCAATATATCCGTAGTCGGCAAAGAGTCCGCCGTAGTTGCGCAGCAAGGCTACGATGACGCGGTCTTCGTCAGCCGAGACCTGCTCCAGCCGATACAGCTCTTCTCTTCCTACCAAGAAGCGCACGCGGGCTTGATTGTCTTGTTCCTCGTCGTACTCCAGATAGCCGGCACGCTCCAATATCTGCAGGGCAGCATGTACACGGATGGGGAAATGATGGAAACTGCGACAGAATTCGTCGATATTGAACTCATGGACTACCCCATAGCCGTCTCCTGCTGCTATCTGATAGAAATAGGCTAGATGCTCGTAGACTTGCTTGATATAGTCGCGTGGCGGAAAGGTGTCTTCGATACGTTTGGCCAGCTTGCTGTTGTCAGAACCGTTGTAGAGCAGGATGGCCTGTGCCGCCATGCCGTCGCGTCCGGCACGTCCTGCCTCCTGGAAATAGGCTTCGATAGAGTCTGGGCAGTCGTAGTGGATGACTAATCGCACGTTGGGCTTGTCGATGCCCATTCCGAAGGCGTTGGTGGCTACCATGATGCGCACGCGGTCTTGCTGCCAGTCGCGCTGTCGGCGGTCTTTGTCGGCAAGTTCGAGTCCTGCGTGGAAGAAGGTGGCACTAAGTCCTGCGTCGCAGAGATGTTCGGCAATCTCACGGGCGTGTCTGCGGCTGCGTACATAGACGATAGCCGAACCAGAGGTGCCGTCGAGCGTACAGATGAGCTCGTTCAGCTTGTCAGGACAGTGGCGTACGAGGTAGGTCAGGTTCTTGCGCTCGAACGACATGCGAAAGACGTTGAAAGTGGACTTCTCTTGCTGCTCACCATTTGTATGCTCCCCACTCAGCTTTTCGATAATATCATCGACAACCTGTGGCGTGGCGGTAGCCGTAAGGGCCAGTACCGGTACGTTGGGGTGGATGCGACGTATGTCGGCAATACGCAGGTAGGAGGGGCGGAAGTCGTAGCCCCATTGGCTGATGCAATGAGCCTCGTCAACCGTAATGAAGCTGACGCGCATGTGGCGAAGCTTGGTCTGAAACAGGTTGCTGGAGAGGCGTTCGGGCGAAACGTAGAGGAATTTGGTGACCCCTAGGATGCAGTTTTCCAGAATGCGAAGGATGTGGTCGCGTTGCTGTCCGCTGTAGATGGCCTCTGCTATGATGCCGTTGAGACGCAGGTGGTGTATCTGGTCTTTCATCAGGGCTATCAGCGGTGTCACCACAATGCACACTCCCTCCATCGTCATGGCGGGTACCTGAAAGGTAATCGACTTGCCGCCTCCGGTGGGCATCAGTCCGAGGGTGTCGTGTCCGCTGCATATCGACTCGATGATGTCGCGCTGTATGCCTCGGAAGCTGTCGTAGCCCCAATACTTTTTTAGCGTGTCCTCATATCTCATTCCTCATTGGCCGAAGGCATGATGTCTTCAATCTGCAGCTGTACTTCTCCGCGTTTGTAGGTGTTCTCCTCGATAGTGTATACGATGTCGAACGACCGTTTGCTTTTGATATAGTGTGCGGCGGCACTCTGTCCGAACGCGATGCCGTTCATTACCATGGGTGACTTGGAGTCCACCAGTTCGAGTTTGATATGCTCCTGATGCCTGCCAACTACTTTGGAGGTACCGTAGTCGAACACGTTTCTGGTCAGGAAGAGCGGCTTCTCGTTGCCCGGCCCGTGGGGAGCCAGCCGTTTCAGTTCGTTGAGCAGTCGCTTGGAAATCTGCTGGAAGTCTATCTCCATGTCGATATCCATCGTCTGTTGCTGCTGCTCGGGCAGGATGTGGTTGCTGACGTAGTCCTGGAACCTCCTTCGGAATTCGGGGATGTTCTCCTGGCGTAGCGTGAGTCCTACGGCGTAGGTATGCCCACCGAAATTCTCCAGCAGGTCACGGCATGACTTGACAGCATCGTAGATGTCGAAGCCTGCCACGCTGCGTGCCGAGCCTGATGCCATTCCGTCAATGATGGTCAGCACAACGGTAGGCCGGAAGTATAGCTCGGTCAGTCTTGAGGCTACGATGCCCACCACGCCTTTTTTCCATCCCTCATCGTAGAGCACGATGCTCTGCATGTGCTGCTGGCTCTCCAGGCGTGCCACGATTTCGTTGGCCTCTTCTGTCATCTGCTTGTCAACATCTTTTCGCTGCTCGTTGTACTCGTTGATGCGGGTAGCCTCTGCAAGTGCCTTCTGCAAGTCACGTTCCACCAACAGTTCTACGGCCTCCTTGCCGTTCTGCATGCGCCCTGAGGCGTTGATGCGCGGTCCTATCTTGAACACGATGTCGCTCATGGTGAGTTCGCGGTTGGTCAGCCCGCATATCTCGATGATGGCTTTCAGTCCGATGCTGGGGCTTTGGTTCAGCTGTTTCAGCCCGTGGAAGGCAAGCGTGCGGTTTTCTCCCTGTACGGGTACGAGGTCGGCGGCTATCGACACGGCACAGAAGTCGAGCAGCGGTATGAGCCTTGAGAAAGGGATGCCGTTGTTTTGTGCAAAAGCCTGCATGAGCTTGAATCCCACGCCGCATCCCGACAGGTGCTTGAAGGGGTAGGTAGAGTCTTCACGCTTGGGGTTAAGGATGGCCACCGCTGGTGGCAGTTCATCGTCGGGCACGTGATGGTCGCAAATGATAAAGTCAATGCCCCTCTGCTTGGCATAGGCAATCTCTTCGATAGCCTTGATGCCGCAGTCGAGCACGATAATGAGTTTCACACCAGTTTCTGCCGCGAAGTCTATTCCTTTACGGCTCACTCCATATCCCTCTCCCTCACGGTTGGGAATGTAGTAGTCGATGTTGGAATAGAACTGGAGCAGGAACCTGTACACCAATGCTACCGCCGTACACCCGTCGACGTCGTAGTCGCCATAAACCATGATGCGCTCCTTGCGGCCCATCGCATCGTTCAGGCGGTCTACTGCCACGTCCATGTCATTCATCAGGAAAGGGTCTATCAGCTCGTTGAGCATCGGGCGGAAGAATCGCTTGGCTGCACTCTCCGTCTTGATGCCACGCTGAATGAGGAGGCCGGCAAGTACGGGACTCATCCCGATCTTCTCGGCCAGCTCTTTAGCCGCCTGCTCTCTCTCTGGTGTAGGTGGTTCGTAATTCCATTTAAATTGCATTTATATTTGTTTTTATTTTCTGTCATCTTTCAGTAGTGTACTTGATACAGCGGTCAAAGTTACGAAGAAAAATCAAGAAAACGGAATATACTGCCAAAATTTAACAGTTATATTCCGTTTTTTATTTTTTTATAGATTGGGATGTAGTCTATTCCATGTAGTCCATCTTGACCACGATGACACGTATCGCCTGGTTTTTCTTCTTGGTTTGTATTTTGGCGATGTGCCAGTCGGAGGGGAAGAAGATGACGAATTGTCCGGCCTTGACATCAAAGAAGTGGGTCTTGTCCCTGTCGTAGTGGTAGCGTACGACGTCCTTCTTTTCGTCGTAGGGTTTTGATACGGAACTGCTGGCGTGGTCGAGCAAGGCAAATCCTTCTGTACCGCTCACCACCAGCAGGAAGTCTATCTTCTTGCGGTGGCTCTCGGTGTTGCGCTTTTCCAGCGGCTGGTTTTCCGAATCCTCCACGCTGGCCACAAGGGTGGTGCCCTCGATGGGGTGTTTTCCCTTGGGGATGGTCTGGAGGTCGGTATCCTTTAGCCAACGAAACAAGGCCTGCCATTGTTCGGTATTCTTCTGGTACTGCGAATAGAACTCGTTGGCATTCAGTGTCTTGTGAGCTTTTGCTTTATTAAATCCTTGGTTCCATTCTCCGTGTTTCAACCATTTCTCTGCATCGTTCTGTGCATTCGCAGCTATGGGCAAAAAAGTAAGAATGTAAAGAAGCAAAGTCCATCTTACCACGCCTATAACCTTATTATTATATAAAGACTTCATCGTTTTTTTCTTTTTTACCTTCTTCCGCTCTTACAGTCCCAGCTTTTTGCGGATATCCTTGGGGATGGCATTCTTGTTGATGAGGAAATCCATCGTGTTGGCGGCGATAAAGGTCTTGGTCATGTACCAGATGCCTTTGTAGTCGCCTGTCTCGCCCCAGGAGTTCTTCACCATGTAGTATTCCTTGCCGTTCTGGTCTTTGGCAACGCCGTATATCAGCATGCCGTGGTCGTCGGTCAGTTCCCAATTGTCGAAACGCTCCTGGCGCATCTCCTGGGTCGGTACAATCTCAGGAACGGTACATCCCAGTGAGTCTACGATGTCGCGCTTCTTGGAGGTGGTCATCTTCAGCCACTTGGCCATATCGCTGCCGCGCAGACTCTGGGTAGCCTTGCCGTCAATGGCATAGGCCAGTCCCTTTCGGGTGAAGCCATCCTCCGAAACGTCACCTCCCCAGGCAACGGTATATCCCTTGTCAATGGCATTGTCGATGACCTGCATCATCTCGTCCATCGGCAGGTTGTATGACAGGGGGAATCGCCAGTTGTCCTGCACCTCCACGGCAAATGCGGTGTAGAAGGGGTGGTGTGTGTAGCTGGTGATGCTGACATAGTCGTCGAGGTTGATGCCGAGCGACTGCATGAAGCTCTTCGGTGTGTACTTCTTGCCCTCATAGGTGAACTCTTCAGGACACTTGCCCAGATAGGCATCGAGGATGCCCTGTAACCCAACCTTCCACTGGGAAGAGAGCTTCTTGGCATCGCTCTTGGAGACAGCAGCCACGTAGGGCTCCAGCAGTTTGAAGAACTCGTTGAAGTTGTTCAACGAGTCGCCATACAGCGAACCGGGGAATGGCATGATGCCCTGCGGAATGATGCCGTGGGTCTTCATCGTGGCCAGCACGTCTTCTGCCGAGCCTCCCTGTGCAAACTGGCAGTCACCGTGGTAGCGTACCACCTGTATGGCACGCTCCATATAGGTCTTGTTGGCTACGAACGACTCGTCGAGGTCGTAGGTCTTTCCGGTGGCCTTCAGGATTTCGGCCTCGAAGAAGGAGAGGGTAGAGTAGTCCCAGCACGTGCCGCTGCGGTTCTGGTCTTTGATACTGGTGATGGGATTCTCCTTAATGATAGTGAATACTGGTTTGTTGGGGTTGACAGAGTCTTTCTTTTCCTCTGCCTGTGTACCTGCTGCTGTAAGGGCGAGCAAGGCGAGTGTCAATAGTTTTTTCATAATGGTATGTATTTGTGTTTTAATTGTTAATATCTTCCAGATGGTATGGAATGCGCTTGTCGCCGAGGAAGCGGCAGCCGTCGTTGGTGATGAGCACGTCGTCTTCGATGCGAATGCCGCCGAAGTCCTTATAAGTCTCCAACAGGTCGAAGTTCAGGAAGTCCTTGCAGTGTCCTGAGGCTTTCCATTCGTCGATGAGTGCTGGGATGAAGTAGATACCCGGTTCGTCGGTTACCACGAAGCCCTCTTCCAGTTTGCGTCCCATGCGCAGACAGTTGGTGCCAAACTGTTCCAGGTTGGGGCGTGTCTCTTCGTCAAAGCCCACGTAGATT
Source organism: uncultured Prevotella sp. (assembly GCA_946415755.1). Taxonomy (GTDB): domain Bacteria; phylum Bacteroidota; class Bacteroidia; order Bacteroidales; family Bacteroidaceae; genus Prevotella. The sequence continues at coordinate 39,583 of CAMKTS010000026.1, forward strand.
TGTCCCAGTCCCTCCATGTCGTGTACGTCCATGCCCATCATGTGACCCAGTCCGTGGGGCAGGAACATGGCGTGAGCCCCCTGGTGGACGGCCTCGTCCACGTCGCCCTTCATCAGTCCTACTTCCTTCAGCCGTTCCGTCATCATGCGGCATACGGCAAAATATACATCCATATATTTTACTCCGGGTTTGGCTACATCCAGCACATAGTCGTGGCAGTCCTCCACGATGCTGTATATCTCGGCCTGGCGCTGGCTGAACTTACCGCTTACGGGCATGGTGCGCGTATGGTCGGAGCAGTAGTCATCCAGTTCGCAACCAGCATCGCAGAGTGCGAGTCTTCCCTCCTCAAGGGGGTTCTCAGAAGGACATCCATGCATGATTTCGCCGTGCTGGGTAAAGATGGTGGCAAAACTCGTTCCGCTGGCCAGCATGCGGGCGATGCCGTCTACCTGTCCTCCGATGTAGCGTTCCGTCACCCCCGGTCGGATGAGTCGCTGTGCGGTGGTATGCATCTCATAGCCCACGTCACAGGCATGTTCGATGGCGGCAATCTCTTGTGGTTCCTTTGTGGCGCGCATCTTCACTACAGCCTTGATGAGTGGCAGCGAGGCGGCCTCCTTCTGCTTTGAGGGATGAATGCCCAGCAGGTCCATGATCTGAATCTTGGTGTCGTGACGGTAGGGAGGGAGAAAGTGAATGTTTTCGCGCAGTGATTGACGATTTCCTGTTTTTTTGCAAATGACATTTCCTAAAGCTGACATGGGGGCTGTGTGTGCAATGCCAACCTCGAATGCAAGCATCTTGACCGATGGCGTGAATCCCATCCATACGATGTCTTCTACGTCGATGTCGTCGCCAAAGATCCACTCCTCGTTGTTGTCGATGTCTATCACTCCCACCAGTCCGTCGCGATGCTGTCCGAAATAGTAGAGGAACGACGAATCCTGCCGCATGGGTGCATAGCAGTTGGCAGGGTAGTTGTAGGGTGCCTCATTGTTGCCGAAGAGCACGATGATGCCGTCTCCCACCATTTTTTTCAGTTCCGCACGTCGGCGGATATAAGTTTCTTTACTGAACATATTTGGTAATCGTTTTTAGTTTTATTCTTTCAGCAGGTCAGGGCGTAGCCGACGTGTACGCTCCATCGCCTGTTCCAGTTCCCATTCCCTGATTTTTGCCTCGTTACCGCTCAACAGGATATCGGGCACCTTCCATCCTTTATAGTCGGCCGGTCGGGTGTAGATGGGTGCTGCCAGCAGGTCATCCTGGAAACAGTCACTCAGCGCACTCTGCTCGTCGCCGATGACTCCCGGCACTACGCGCACGATGGCATCGGCTATCATGGCAGCCACCAGTTCGCCTCCTGTGAGCACGAAGTCGCCGATGGATATCTCCCTCGTTATCAGATGGTCGCGCACGCGCTGGTCGATGCCTTTGTAGTGACCTGCCAGTATAATCAGGTTGCCTTTTAGCGACAGTTCGTTGGCTATATGCTGGTCGAATCGTTCTCCGTCGGGCGATGTGAAGATGACCTCGTCGTAGTCGCGCTCTGCCTTCAGGGCTGTGATACAGCGGTCGATAGGTTCACATTGCATCACCATTCCTGCCGAGCCGCCGTATGGATAGTCATCTACGCGCCGCCATTTGTCCAGCGTATAGTCTCTCAGGTTGTGCAGCCGTATCTCTGCCAGCCCTTTCTTCTCTGCTCTGGCCAGTATGCTTTCGTGTACGAAGCCCTCCAGCATTTCGGGCAGTACGGTAATGATGTCGATTCTCATCTTCAGTTAGGTGTTAGAGTTTAGGAATCGTGATTACTGTAGAAGGCCTCTATCCGGTCGAGGTAGTGTTCTCCCAGCCGTCTTCCCATCTCGTATATGAAGTGCATCTGGCCGGCATCGTGGCTGATGTGGCCGATGGGTATCTTGAAGTCGGGACGGATTACCAGGCAGCGTCCCAGCCGCTCGGCATTTGCCACGTATTCCAGCTGGTAGTTGTACATCAGGTGCCGCTCGTCTAATGCCTTCAGGAAACGGGGATACTTGCGTAGTGCCAGGCGCATGAGGGGCATCAGTCGGCTATGGGTTTTCCGGTAGCCTAATGGTTGTGTCAGGATGACTACGTTGCGCTGGTAGCCCATGCGCTCGGAATAAGCCAGGGGGATGCTGTCGCTCACGCCGCCGTCGAGCAGTTTGTGGCCTTGTACCTCCACGACTTTCGAGAGCAGCGGCATTGATGCCGATGCGCGCAGCCATTCCAACTCGTCATAGTCCACGTGTGTCATCTCGTGATACACTGGCTGTCCTGTTTCCACGTCTGTACATACGATGGTAAACGACATCGGGTTTTCCTCGAAGGTCTTGATGTCGAAGATGTTGTATTTGTAGGGCACCTCATGGTAGCCGAAATGCGCGTTGAAGTAGTTGCCGGTTGTCAGCAGCGACTTGATGCCGCTGTACCTCGCATCTCTTGCAAAGAGCATGTTGTAGTGGATGGCTCTTCGCGGCTGCCTCGATTTGATGTTACATCCGAAAGCTGCTCCTGCCGACACGCCAATCACTGCGTCCGGCCATATGCCGTGCTCCATCATTACGTCGGTAACCCCTGCCGTCCACAGCCCGCGCATGGCACCGCCCTCCAGTACTAGTCCTTTTTTCATTGTCTGTTTTAAGCTATGAGGTGCAAAGTTACGAATTATTTCCGAATGAACAAACCTTTTTCCTGAAAAAATTACTTTGTCTGCTCTTATCTCCCACCTTGCATACATAAACGTTTACGGAAAAATAAATAAGATTTCGTTGGTTTTGTTTTGTGTTTTCAATTTTTATCGCTAACTTTGCCGACACAAATTACAAATATCATTCAATGTAATACTAAAGCAAATGGCAAAAATTGTAACTTTAGGCGAGATTATGCTCCGCCTGTCGCCCATGGGCAACGACCGTTTCATTCAGAGTGAATCATTCCGCATCATCCCCGGTGGTGGTGAGGCAAACGTAGCCGTCAGCGTGGCAAACTATGGTCACGAGGCTTACTTCGTGAGCAAGCTTCCCAAGCACGAGATTGGTCAGATTGCCGTCAATGCCCTGCGCCGCTATGGCGTTGACACACGTTTCATCGCCCGTGGTGGCGACCGTGTTGGTCTGTACTATGCAGAGACGGGTGCTTCGATGCGTCCCTCTAAGGTGATTTACGACCGTGCTCACTCTTCTATCGCAGAGGCTGATCCGAAGGACTTCGACTTCGATGCCATCATGGAGGGTGCTGCCTGGTTCCACTGGAGTGGTATCACGCCCGCTATCTCTGACAAGGCTGCCGAGCTGACCAAGCTGGCCTGTGAGGCTGCCAAGCGTCATGGTGTCACCGTATCTGTCGACCTGAACTTCCGCAAGAAGCTGTGGACTTCTGAGAAGGCTATCTCTATCATGCGCCCGCTGATGCAGTATGTGGATGTCTGCATTGGTAACGAGGAGGATGCCGAGCTCTGCCTTGGCTTCAAGCCCGATGCCGACGTTGAGGGTGGTCAGACGGATGCTGCCGGTTACGAGGGCATCTTCAAGCAGATG
>CAMKTS010000027.1 GCA_946415755.1 uncultured Prevotella sp.
CGATAATCCATTTATCGCCGTTGATGTCCACGATGTTGTCCGTAGTCAGGTTCTTTACGTCGATAAACGACAAGGCCGTAAAGCAGACAAAGACGAATATGTCACGCACGAATGCGAGGTTGTCATCCTCAAACTCATGCGTCACAACAGCTTTCAGCTCGTCTTCGGTCAGGAACTCCCTTTCCTTGCAGTTGGGACTGATGTGGAACTGCGCGAAGGGGTTACGGGGAATCTTCCCGTTATAATGTGCCCTCAGCACAACACCCTTCAGCCACATGCAACGTTGCCAGATAGTGGCATTGGCCAGTCCTCGGTCTGTGCTGAGATAAACAGAAAAGTCCTTGATGAACTCAGGTGTCAACTCCAACATAGACATATCTGTGCGACGGTAATGCGACTGAATAAACTCTGCCACATCCTTTCGTGAACGTTCCATGGCCCATAAAGTACTGACAACCCTGTCCTTCCCAACTCGCTTTTTCTGATTGGCAATGTCCTTGTCGAAAGCACTCAGCAGCGTCTCATATTCGCTGCCGAAGCCCTGATAGGAGTTGCGTACCATCTCTGCCGTTACGAAAGCCTCTCGGTCTGACAGGTGCTGATAGTGCTTGATGATCTGCGCCTTGATGTTATCCAACTCACGGTTAATCTGCAAAGCCTCCTTGCTTCGTCCTTTGGCACAGTTGCCCTTCACATCCCACATGTCAAGCGGGATGGACTTCTTACAACTGAACTGGCTCTGGGTGCCGTTAATCGTTACACGTCCCATTACAAAACCCTGCATTATAGCCGCCCCTTATCAAGGGGCTCTAAATGTTCACGTAGAACAAAATGTTGAATGTACTTCTCATGTTTCTTATACTTTTTTTATTTTGGGCTGCAAAACTACTGTCTTTTGGGTTATCCATCGCTATGCAAAATGTAGCAGTTTGCGGAATAAGGGAGGGACCACGAGTTTGAGTATCTCGGGGAGGGTACCAACGGGCGGTGAGAGGTGCTATCAGGGTAACGATTTAGAAACCTAACTCCTTCACCAATCCTCCATATTTTGCGTTACCCACATTTTCGTACTTCCTCGTTCTTCCCCGTTTTGCCTTTATTTTAGACCGAATTGCGTTAATCTTCCAAAATCCGTTGTTCTTTACAAGGTTTTTTCGTAACTCTGGCTTCGCCGAAGTTACTGGCACTCGGAAATAAAAAGAAAAACTCGGATTTTCCTTTTTATTTTACTCGTTTTTTCGTAACTTTGGTTCCACCGAAGTTACAATGCACTCGGAAATGAAAAGAAAAACAAGTTTTCCTTTTGCATTTCTCTCGTTTTTTCGTAACTTTGCAGCAGATATAATCAAGAATAACTACGGATATGACATTAAGACAAATCATCATGGCATTGGCAGCAGCTATCGTTGTGCCTGCAACGGCACAGACACAGGATGACATCCTGGCGGCAGCCCGCATGACCAACGACTACTTCATGGCCAAGTACAACGACCCCACACAAGCCACCTTTGTGGGACGCATGCGCGAAAGCAACCTCTGGACGCGCGCCGTCTACTACGAGGGACTGATGGCACTCCACGCCATCGACCCACAGCAGCGTTACCTGGACTACACGTTCCGATGGGCCGACTTCCACCACTGGCAGGCACGGGGTGGCAATAGTGCCACCAATGCCGACAACCAGTGCTGCGAACAGACCTATATCGAATATCAGCTGCTGACGGACAAGGGTACGCTGGAGCCTACCAAGGAAAACCTGAAGTTACAGATGGCTACTGGTCGCAATGACTACTGGACCTGGATTGATGCCATACAGATGGCCATGCCTATCTACGCCAAGATGTATGCCGTGACGAAAGACCAGGCCTACCTTGACTATGCCATGCGCAGCTATGTATGGACGCGCGACACCTGCGGCGGTGGACTCTTCAATACAGAGGAAGGGCTTTGGTGGCGCGACAAGGACTACGTGCCGCCCTACAAGGAGAAAGACGGTCAGAACTGCTACTGGAGCCGTGGCAACGGCTGGGTATACGCCGCCCTGGTGCGCTGTATGAGTCAGCTACCCAAGAAGAGCAAAGAGTACAAACTGCTGAAGACCGACTTCCTGCTGATGAGCGAGGGGCTGCTGAAGTGCCAGCACGCCGACGGCTTCTGGGGAGTCAGCCTCGTATCGCCCACCACGTTCGCGGGACCGGAGATGACAGGTACGGCTCTCTTCCTCTATGGCATGGCCTGGGGCATCCGCAACGGACTGCTGAAAGACAAGCAGTACCGTCCGGCCTGCGACAAGGCATGGACAGCACTGAAGAGCTGCCTGCACAACGACGGTTTCCTGGGTTGGAATCAAGGCACAGGAAAAGATCCGTCAGCCGGACAGCCAGTCACCTTCACCAGTGTGCCCGACTTCGAAGACTATGGCACAGGCTGCTACCTCCTCGGCCTAACCGAATACTATCGGCTATGCCGAAATGAGAAATGAGGGATGTGAAATAAAGCAAATGCATAAGGACTATTACGATGATACTACTGACTAACAAACGGAGAATGCTACTGATGCTCGCAGCATTGCTCATTGCTCATTCCTCATCCCTCATTTGCGCACAAAGTGCTCACTGGCCCACACCACAGCCAGAAGCCAAAGCCGGCACACGCTGGTGGTGGATGGGATCAGCGGTAGACAAGGAGAATATAAAATGGAACCTGGGCGAGTACGCGCGCGTAGGGATAGGAGCCGTGGAGATTACCCCACTCTACGGCGTACAGGGCAACGAGCAGAATGATATCGACTTTCTCTCGCCTCAATGGATGAAGGCCCTGAAAGACGTAGAGGACATTGCCAAGGAGAAAGGCATCGAGGTAGACATGAACTGTGGAACGGGATGGCCTTTCGGAGGTCCGCTGGTACCCTTGGAAGAGGCTGCCTGCAAGGCCATCGTCAAAGACTCGCTGGTAAACGGTTTACCCGTTTACACCGTGGAAATCGGCCACACCAAACAGAAGGTGAAGCGCGCGGCTCCCGGTGGCGAGGGCTGGGTCATTGACCATTTTGACCGCGATGCCGTCAAGCACTACCTGGAACGTTTCGAGAAAGCCTTTGCTGAGTCGGGTGTCCCCTACCCCCACACTTTCTTCAACGACTCCTACGAGGTGTACAAGGCCAACTGGACTCCCACGCTGTTCGACGAGTTCCAGAAGCGTCGCGGCTACGACCTCCGTCAGCATCTGCCAGAGCTGCTGGGCATCGTTGACGATGGCAACCAGGTACTGGCCGACTATCGCGAGACGCTTAGCGACATGCTGTTAGAGAACTTTACGCAACAATGGGTGGAATGGGCGCACAAGCATGGCGTACTGGTGCGCAACCAGGCACATGGCTCTCCCGCCAACCTGCTCGACCTCTATGCAGCAGTCGACATCCCTGAGATAGAGGGTTTCGGACTCTCCGATTTCGGTATCAAGGGGCTGCGCACCGATCCCGGCATGACCCGCAAGAACTTCAGCGACGTGTCGATGCTGAAGTATGCCCCCTCGGCAGCCCACGTCACGGGTAAGCCACTCACCAGCAGCGAGACCTTCACCTGGCTGACGGAGCACTTCCGCACCTCGCTGTCGCAGATGAAGCCCGACCTCGACCTGATGTTCACCTGCGGTGTCAACCACGTATTCTTCCACGGATCGGCCTATACGCCGAAAGACGACCCCTGGCCTGGCTGGAAGTTCTATGCCTCCATCGACATGAGTCCCACCAACTCGATATGGCGCGATGCTCCCTACCTGATGCAATATATAGAAAGGTGTCAGAGTTTCCTGCAGCTGGGCAAGCCCGACAACGACTTCCTGGTCTACCTGCCCGTTCGCGACATGTGGAGGAAACGTACACCAGGCAAGGATGGGAAGCCACGAAAGTTAGGCGACGACCTGCTTATGCAGTTTGAAATTCACGGCATGGAGAAGAAAGCGCCGGAATTCATTGCCAGCATCCTGAAGATAGACCGTCTGGGCTACGACTGCGACTACATCAGCGACCGCCAGCTGGCCAAGGTGCGCATCGAAGACGGCATGCTGGTCACTGCGGGCGGCACACGCTACCGTGCCCTCATCATCCCTACCGGCAGCACCGTTGACGGTAGTCTGCAGACCATGATCGACAAGCTCCGTCCCTTCGTCATCCAGGGTGAGAATGCCACGCTCATGGCCCACTTTGCCAAGTCTGAGCCGCTGCGCACACAGCTCGGTCTGCGTGCTATCCGCCGACAGAATGCTGACGGCCACCATTACTTCATGGCCAATCTTACACCCAACGACACGGAGGGTGACGTCACGCTGGCCGTACCCTTCCGCAGTGCTACTTGGTACGACCCCATGACGGGCGACATCACTCCCGCCACCATCACCGACGACCGTCTGCACATTGCCCTGCGCAGTGGCGAGAGCCGCATCCTGACGGTCTCCCAAGTATCCCAAGATTCTCCTATCGCCCCGTCACACCATCAGAGTCCTCAAGCCACCCTCCCCATCAACGGTCCCTGGACCCTCAGCTTCATCGAGGAGGCTCCCCACGTAGGCCGCTCGTTCAAGCTCGACAAGCTACAGACCTGGGAGGCACTCAGCGACAGTGCCGCCGTCACCATGGGCACCGGCGTGTATACCACCACCTTTACGCTCACCAAGCAACAGGCCGAACAGCCGTGGCAGATTGACTTGGGCGACGTCCGTGAGTCTGCGCGCGTCTACCTCAACGGTCAGCTCATCGGCTGTGCATGGGCCGTACCCTTCGTGCTCGACTGCCGCAATACGCTGAAGAAAGGCAAGAACACACTGCGCATCGAGGTGACCAACCTGCCTGCCAACCGCATCAGCGACTATGACCGCCGGGGTGTGAAATGGCGCAAGATGAAGGAAATCAATGTTGTAGACATCAACTACAAGAAAACGACCTACGAAGGCTGGGCACCTGTAAAGAGCGGCCTCAACAGCGAAGTCAGACTGGTGGGAAAACATCAATAATCAAAAATTTCAAATTATAAATTACAAACCAATGTCAACATTAACACTTTGTATCGTAGTGTTCTTCTGTCTCGGTTATCTGGGCATTGCCTTGGAGAGCGTGACAAGAGTGAACAAGGCAGCCAAGGCACTGCTGATGTGCGTAGTCTGCTGGACCCTGCTGATGATAGGGGCCAGCGAGTTCTACCCGCAATTCCCTGCTGACGAGGTGGTTCACCACATCAGCGAAGTCATCGAACACCATCTGGGCGATGCCGCCGGTACCCTCTTCTTCCTGATGGGTGCCATGACCATCGTCGAGATTGTCGACACCAACGGAGGTTTCAACTTCGTGCGTGATGCCCTGAAGACACGCTCGAAGCGTAAACTCCTGTGGCGCATGGCCTTTATGACCTTCTTCCTGTCGGCCATCCTCGACAACCTGACGACATCCATTGTGATGATCATGGTGCTGCGCAAACTCGTGCAGAGCCGTGAGGAGCGACTGCTCTATGCCGCACTCATCATCATCTCGGCCAACTCTGGCGGTGCCTTCTCACCCATCGGCGACGTAACGACCATCATGCTTTGGATCAAGGGAGTCATCACCACGCAGGGTGTGCTCACCGAAATCTTCATCCCCTCGCTGGTATCGATGCTCATCCCTGCCCTCATCCTGAGTCTGCAGCTGAAAGGCAAGTTCGACAAGGAGCAGAACCTGCCAAAGGCTGAAGTCAGCCAGTTTACGAAGGCACAGCGCGACATCATCTTCTGGCTGGGCGTAGGCGGTCTCTGCTTCGTGCCCGTCTTCAAAACACTCACCCACCTGCCGCCGTTCATGGGCATCCTGCTCGTGCTGGCCATTCTGTGGGTGGTTACCGAAATCTTCCACTACAACACCAGTGAGGAAGACACGATGGCCAAGCGCGTCAGCGATATTATGACGAAGATCGACCTGTCGACCATCATGTTCTTCCTGGGCATTCTGATGGCTGTTGCCGTGCTGCAGGAGATTGGCGTGCTGACGGCTCTCGGCGAGGGACTGAACGAGACCTTTTCAGGCAACTACTACGTCATCAACGGCATCATCGGTGTGCTCTCCTCGATTGTCGACAACGTTCCGCTCGTCGCAGGCTGTATGGGTATGTATCCCGTTGCTGCCGAGGGCGCTATGGCCGTCGACGGCATCTTCTGGCAGCTGCTGGCCTACTGTGCCGGTGTGGGTGGCTCGATGCTGATTATCGGCTCTGCAGCCGGTGTCGTGGTCATGGGCCTGGAGAAGATCACCTTCGGCTGGTACATGAAGAAGATTACGTGGATTGTCTTTGTAGGCTATATGGCCGGTATTCTGGTCTACTGGGTAGAGCGGGCCTTGTTCTTCTAACCAGTCGTTACAGACAACATCTTATCATTGAGGATGCGGCTAATTGGTCGCATCCTCTTTTCTTCCCACGCCGATAAAGAGCCACTTCACGGAATTAAGTAGGCACTTCACGGAGCTGAGGAGCCTCTTCACGGAGCTGAGGAGCCTCTTCACGACGGTGAGGAGCCTCTTCACGACAGTGAGGAGGCCACTCACGGAAATTCCGTTAGGCAGGTTTTTCCTTCGCGCGCGCATATATATTGCCAAACGTCTTTTTAAGTGACCCTTCTGACCCTTCTGACCCCTAACTCAGCGACTGTTGAAAGTCTTTTACGGGTCAGAAGGGTCAGAAGGGTCACATGTTTTTGTGTTTGTTCTATACCTACGCACGTGCATATATGCGCGCGCGAAGAACTGTCAAACAGAAAAGAAATCCGCCCGATTCCATCACGGAACCGGGCGGACTGGTTATAAAAACTTTTTAATACTTGCTTTCTAAATTAGAAGTTGTAGTACACACCTACGGTCAGACCGAGGGTATTCAGGTTCAGACCGAACTTGCTGCTGCTACGGTCGAAGTCATAAGGAACACCGTTAAGGGTACCAGGAGTCTTAGACTTTTTGTACCAGTAACCGAAGCCATTACCCAGCTTAGCTACGATGCTGATCTTCTCGCTGGCCTGATAAGCGATACCAGGAACGATAGCGAAAGAGAACTCGCTGCTCTTATAATCTGTGGTCGTGTAAGTAAGGATATTGTTGGTGTAATCAATACCTTCCTCATAAGTATCCTTACCGAAAGCCAGACCAAACTGTGCATCAGCGAACAGGCTTACCTTGTCCCACTCAACGAAAGTGTAACGGAAGTAAGGCTTGAACACGAACTTAAAGCTCTTGTTGGTGAGGTCGTAAGAATACACACCATTACCAGTTGACCAATAGTAAGGATCAGTTGTCTTGTCATAAGACACACCAATCTGAGCACCGATAGCCATCTTGTCGCTGATCTTGTAACCAATCTCGGGGAGAATCTCGAAATCGAGAGTCTTGGTCTTCACCTCATAAAGATAGTTGCCGTATGCACGCTCTCTTGTCTCAGAACCAAAGTTGAAACCGAGGCTACCGCCAAGATAAACCTGAGCGTTCATTGTGGCTGCAACTGCTACAGTTGCGAGTGTCATAAAAATCTTCTTCATAATTGTAAAATTTTTAATTAATGAATTTAAAAAATTAATGTTCTTTTTTGTTAATCTTAACCTATTTTTTGGTTTCGACGATGCAAAGGTAAGAAAAAAATGTTCATACTTCCAAATTTTTTTTGGTTTTTTTTGCATTTTCACTAAAAAATTGATAAAAATCATGGTTTTTTCCCGAAAAATACGTACCTTTGCGGTGTTTATAAGCGAAAAAACGAGAAAATGAAAGCAACGCTCATCGCAGGTCCGTGCGTGATAGAGTCGGCAGAGCTCTTGGAGACCGTCGCTGCCAGGCTGGTAGACATCAACCAGAGGCTGGGTACCGACATTATCTTCAAGGCATCGTTCGACAAGGCCAACCGCACTTCGCTGCACTCCTTCCGGGGTCCGGGCATCGACCGAGGCCTGCAGATGCTGAGCGATGTAAAAGCGAAATACGGGCTGCGGCTGCTCACCGACATCCATGAAGCCTGGCAGGCCCAACCTGTGGGCGAAGTGGTAGACGTGGTGCAGATTCCCGCCTTCCTGTGCCGACAGACCGACCTGTTGGTGGCGGCAGCACGCACGGGGCGCACGGTGAACATCAAGAAGGCCCAGTTCCTGAGTGGCCGCGACATGCGCTATCCTATAGAAAAGGTACGCGAGGCCGGAGCCACCGATGTGTGGTTGACAGAGCGCGGCAACATGATGGGCTACAACAATCTGGTGGTGGACTTCCGCAACATCCCCGACATGCTGGAGCTGGTGCCGACGGTCATCATGGATTGTACCCACTCGGTGCAACGCCCTGGCAGTGGTGACGGCAAGACAGGCGGCGACCGCCGCTTCGTGCCGCAGATGGCAATGGCCGCCAAGGCCTTCGGAGCCACGGGGTGGTTCTTTGAGGTACACCCTACCCCCGACCAGGGGCTGAGCGATGCCGCCAACATGCTGGAGCTGGACAAGCTGGAAGGAGTGATACGGAGACTTGAAGAAAATTAAAAATTAAAAGGGCAAGCGACAGGAGATGACTGTTAGGAACTACGCCATAAAATGCATACAGGACGAGGCACAAGCCGTGCTCGACCTGATACCGCAGACGGACGAGAACTTCGACCGCGCTGTGGAGCTGATCATGCAATGTAATGGCAAGGTCATCGTCACCGGCGTGGGAAAGAGCGGAAACATCGGAGCAAAGATAGCGGCAACGCTGGCCTCGACGGGCACCCCGTCGTTCTTCGTCAATCCGCTGGACGTGTACCACGGCGACCTCGGCGTGATGTCGGCAAATGATGTGGTGCTGGCCATCTCTAACTCTGGGCAGACCGACGAGCTGCTGCGCTTCATCCCTATGGTGCTGCACATGCAGATACCCATCATCGGCATGAGCGGCAACCCGCAGTCGCTGCTGGCAAAATACTCTACATGCCACCTGAACGTCAGCGTCAGGAAAGAGGCATGCCCGCTGAACCTGGCACCCACCAGTTCTACGACGGCAGCCCTCGTGATGGGCGATGCCCTGGCCGTAGCCCTGATGGAGTGCCGCCACTTCCAGCCGCAGGACTTTGCCCAGTTCCATCCCGGTGGAGAGTTGGGCAAGCGTCTGCTGACAACGGCACAGGACGTGATGCATACCGAGCGACTGCCTATCCTGTCGGAGACGATGCATCTGGGCGAGGCCATCATCCACGTCAGCAAGGGCAAGCTGGGGTTGGGCGTTGCCGTGACGGCAGGCCGTGTGGCCGGTCTGATCACCGACGGCGACATCCGCCGTGCAATGGAGAAGTGGCAGGCCGAATTCTTCAACCACACCGTGGCCGACATCATGACACGTCAGCCCAAGACGGTGGGGCCGAAGGCCAAGATATCAGAGATACAGAGAATCATGAACAAGAACAAGATACACAGCGTACTGGTGGTGGACATCGACAACCGCCTGCTCGGCATCGTCGACCGCTACGCGTGCGTATTATAATAAGGTATAAGGAATATGAGAATGTTGAAAAAAATACTGACGGTCTTCCTGCTCGTACTACCCATGGCGGTGGCAGGAGTTTATCTGTTCAAGACACTGGATGCCCGCAACGGCCTCACCAGCAGCCAAATCAACTGTGTGCTGAAGGACTCGCGCGGCTATGTGTGGTTAGGAACCCCGGCCGGTCTATACCGTTACGACGGCTATACGTTCCATAACTTCCAGTGCAACTCACAGGACGGCTCTTCGCTGCCCGACAGCTATATCATCAGCCTTCAGGAGACGCTCGACGGCAACCTGTGGGTAGAGACGCTGGCAGGCTTCTGCGTCTACCACCCGCAATCGGAGAATTTCGAGCGCGACATGAAGCAGATTTATGCCCGCATGGGTATCGAGGGTCAGCCAAACGTTGTCTACATCGACCGCCACAAGAATTTCTGGGCTTCGATTCCCAACAAGGGCGTAGTGGCCTATAACATGCAGCAGCAGACCAGCTATGAGTTCGGCTATACGGATGATGCCCACGGTGTGCCGCAGGGTACGATTTGCTCCATCAGCGAATGCCGCGACGGTGCCCTGGTGGTCTACAACGACGGCCGTATCGTCTGCTGCGACATCATGCACCAGCAGCATACCGTCTGGCAGACCGACTATATTGCCCAGCAGCACTTGCGCAAGAGCAACTCGCTGAAAGCCTTTGCCGACCAGATGGACAACATCTGGCTCTACGGACAGGGCACGCTGATGATGTATAACAAGAACACCAATGTCTGGGACACCACCATCGGCAACCAGCTCGGACTGACGGGCATCAGCGTCGACCATAGCGTCAACGGCATGGTGGGCGACCGCAACGGCAACATCTGGATAGGTACCGACCGTACGGGCCTGTTCCGCTGCAACGTCAACACCCATGAAATGGAGTCGGTACAGCCACGCAGTGCCAACGAGAACAAGGTGACGCAGGATGTCATCGGCATCCAGAGCCTCTACATCGACGATACCGACCTGCTGTGGGTGGGTACGGAGAAGTCGGGCGTGGCCTTCTACGGCAACAACATCTATAAGTTCCAAGCCTTGCTGAACGGTGATGTCACCGCCATCGCACAGGATGCCGACGGCAAAATCTGGTACGGAACGGGCGACAAGGGCATCATCGACTACGACGGAGCACTGGCCAGCCATAAGGTAACGGCGATGACCACGACACCGGACGGCAGCCTGTGGGTAGGCTCAAAACAGAACGGACTGACACGCATCAGAAACGGCAACAGCCAGTTCTACTCCGTCAGCCGCGACAGCATGAAGACACTCATCGACGACCACATCAATGCCCTTTGTTCCGATAAGAGCGGCAACCTGTGGATAGCCACCAACGGCGGACTGCAGGTGTACAACCCGAAGATGAACACGTTCTCCTCCTACACCCGTGAGAACGGCATGCTGAACACCAACAATATCACCTCGCTGTTCTATGGCAAGAACAACAACCTGCTGATAGGTACCGCCGAGGGACTGGTAGTGCTGAACCTCTCGACACGCGATAAGACAGTGCTGACGGGCAACACCACCAACATGAGTTCATTCACGAACAACTACATCACCCAGATATTTGAAGACTCACGAGGTCTGTTATGGATCGGTACGCGCGAAGGTATCAACATCTTGAATCCCGTCAACGACGAACTGAGTTACCTGACGGAGAAAGAAGGCCTCTGCAACAATACCGTTTGCGGTATTGCCGAAGACAAGAACCACAGCATCTGGGTAACTACCAGCAATGGTGTCAGCCGCGTCGTCGTACAGCGCAACCATGAGGACGGCACCTTCAACTACGGACTGTACAACTATAACATCAGCGATGGTCTGCAGAGCAACGAGTTTAACATGGGAGCCATCCTGACCAAGACCGACGGCTCAGTATTGTTCGGCGGACTGTACGGTGTCAACTGGATTCGCCAGACGAGTAAGGACGAGCAAGAGGCACTGCCGCGCGTCATGCTGACCCAGCTGTTCATCGGAGAAGAAGAGATACAGACAGGTATCGACTACGACGGCCGCGTCATCCTGACATCGGCCCTGAACGAGAGCAGCAGGATAGAGCTGTCGAACAGCCAGAACACGTTTACCATCAAGTTTGCCGCCGGCAACTACAACCAGGGAGAACGCCTGCAGTTCATGTACTGGATGGAAGGTAGGGACAACGACTGGCGCAACGGCGATGCCCTGTTGCACGGCGTGAAGTTCCGCAACCTGAAAAGCGGCGAATACACCCTGCATGTCAAGGCCGTCAGTGCCGACGGTGCCGTCAGCAACCAGGAGCGCAAGCTGGAGATTTTCATCGAACGCCCGTGGTGGCTGTCGTGGTGGATGCTGACGCTGTATGTCATCATCCTTATCGTGATACTGGCCATCTGGCGCTATGGCATCAAGAAGTTCAGGGCAGTATGGCAGAGCAAGCACACCGTGGTGGAGGAGCTGAAGCGACAGCGCGAGGAAATCAAGGTTACGAGCGACGAGCTGCGCCAGCCCATGGCCCGCATGACCACCATCATCGGCAATCTGGCCGAGCGCGAGCAGAGCCTGGAAGGCCGCGAACAGCTCAACTCACTGCACTTCCAGCTGCTACAGGTCATCACACGTATCTCTGAGATGCAGTCTACCCTTGAGAATCCAGAAAAGAAGGCCGAGTCGAGTGCCAAGGACAAGATGGAGCTGAACGACAAGGGACTTATCTCCCTGGCCTCAACGGGCAGCAAGGAACTGACTGCCGAAATCAAGCCGCTGAAGTTTGATACGAAGTCGAAGAAGTTCAGTATCGTCTTCATCGACAACAACCGCGAATTCCTGAACTTCATGAACGCCCATTTGCACGAAGTCTACGACTTCCACACCTACGACAACATCAAGGATGCCCTACCCGACATCGAGACGCTGAATGCCGACATCGTGGTATGCAAACAGGACATGGAGGTGATGACGGGCAGCGAGCTGTGCAACCGGTTCAAGTCCGACCCACGCAGGTCGAAGACCAAGTTTGTGCTGATGACCGACAGCGTGCTGACAGAGCAGGACATGGCCGACCTGAACTATACACTGGCCGCCGACGACTATCTGGCCAAGCCATTCAATGTGCAGGATGCCGTTATGCGCTTCAACAAACTGATGGGCCTCGGTCCTATCGAGATCAACCAGAACGTGATAGAAGGCAAGGAGACACGTATGCTGGAAGGTATCAACGCCAGTATGACCACCGCCACGATGGTCTACGACGACGATGTCATCATGGATACCACCAACGAGCGTCCTGCAGAGCAGACTGCCAACGAGCAGCAGGCTCCTACAGAGCAGCCGTCAGCGATGAATAAAGGCCGCGAACTGGCCAGGCAGTATTATGGCGACGAGACCATCGGCGACTATTCGATGAGCAACATCATGGACCAGCAGCTGATGCGTAACGTGGAGCAGTATGTGCTGCAAAACATGAGCCGAGGACAGATCAGTCTGGAAGAGATGGCCTCGGCCATGGGCATGGGGCGCGTACCTTTCTTCCATAAGATTCGCAATATCACGACGAAGACACCGGCAGAGATTGTCCGTGAGCTACGTCTGAAGCATGCCTGTACGCTACTGGTCAGCACCAACATCAATATGAGCGAGCTGGCCGTGAACGTCGGTTTCTTGACGGCTGAGAACTTCATCAACATCTTCAAGGAAAAATACGGCATGACACCGCTGGAGTACAGGCTGAAGAACAAAAGGTAATAAAAATTAGGAATTAGTAATTAGGAACTGGGAATTATGATTTGTTGTGTAGGCAGAATATGCCGATGGCTATCACATAGTATTGACTTTCGGTTAATTATTGTCATCATCATTACTAACTTCTCATTACTTATTACTCATTATGCAAAAGCACAGACCAGCGACTCGCTGATTGTGCAGACACTGCGGGAGAACAACATTCGCTTTACCGACAACAACAGCGTAGCCCTGCTGATGTCGGGACAGCAGAAGTTCGATGACATGTTCTGTGCCATCCGACAGGCCAAGAGCAGTATCCACCTGGAATATTTCAACTTCCGCAACGACTCCATCGCCAGCCTGCTGTTCGAACTGCTGCGCGAGAAACGCCGCGAAGGCGTAGAGGTGCGTGCCATGTTCGATGGTTTCGGCAACGACTCCAACAACCAGCCGCTGAAGAAGTATCACCTCAAGGCACTGCGCGATGACAGCATTGAGATTGTGGAATACTCACCGATACGCTTTCCATGGGTCAACCATATCTTCGGACGCGACCACCGCAAGATTGTCGTCATCGACGGACGCATCGCTTACACGGGAGGCATGAACGTGGCCGACTATTACATCAAGGGAACGGAACAGGTGGGTGAATGGCGCGACATGCACTGCCGTATCGAGGGTGATGCCGTCAACGACTTGCAGGCTATCTTCCTGAGGATATGGAACCGTGTGACCCACCAGCACATCAGCGGTATGAAATACTTCAACGGCGGTACGCCGACCACCTTCCACGGTCTGAAGTCCGACACCACCAGCACCGCTGGTCACAAGAAGATAGGCATCATCAACCGCGAGCCCCATATCACTCCGAAGATCATGCGCATCTTCTATGTCAATGCCATCAATCAAGCCAGGGATTCCATCCATATCATCAACCCCTACTTCACCCTGCTGCCTTCCATCACCCGCGCACTGACACGTGCCATCCGACGTGGCGTAAAGGTGGAAATCATGCTGTCGGCCAAGAGCGACATACCACTCACCCCCGACTGCGCCCTCTATCAGGGGCACAAGCTGATGAAGCGCGGCGCAAAGGTGTGGCTCTACCAGCCAGGCTTCCACCACTCGAAAATCATGATGGTCGACGGCCGCTACTGTACGGTGGGCAGCACCAACCTCGATGCACGCAGTTTGAAATGCGACTTTGAGGAAAATGCCGTCATCATCGACCCGGAAACGACTCGTGAGTTGGATGCCATGTTCCTACGCGACCAAAAGAAGAGCATCCTGATGACTCCAGAATACTGGGATGAGTGGCGCACCGGCTGGCAGAAATTCCGTGGATGGTTCGGCCACCTGCTGGCACCGCTGCTTTAAACGCCGGGCAAGTATACCGCAACGTTACGCACTGACCAGGGCCTGCATCATCTTGATTTCCGTAGCACTGATCCCCCGCTTCATCAGCCAGGCTTCGTCCAGAAGCGGCAATGCAGGAGCGCCATTCTTCTCTTTGATGGTCTCGGCATATCGAGACAGCTGTTGGGCAGCCTCGTCGACATGTCCCTGCAACCATAGGCAATAGCCGTAGTTCTGCAGATCTTCGTCAGCAACCTGTTTCCCTTTCACCAGATATTCATAATGGCGTGCTGCCTGCTCCAGCTTTCCTGCACACGTCATCGCCCAGGCCAGCACACGGCAGACGTTACTGTCGTCGGGATGTTCGTAGTTCAGTTTGAAGAGCAACTGAAGTGCCTCCTCGTAGTCATCCTGCTGCAGCAGGCACACCGCCTTGTTGAGCTGGTAGGAGGACTTGTCGGGATAGAGCTGTTGCAACCGGTCGTAGCATTCTGAAGCCTCGTCGAAAGCACCTTCGGCAAAGAGCTGGCGGGCATGCCCCACCAATGCACGCTCGTTGTCGGGATCCAGGGCAAGCACAGCCACATAGTCGCCCGTCCACAGGTAATACTGCACATCGTACATCTCTTCCGGGAAGGTAGACAACAGCAAAGTAGCCGCACCATGCTGACGATGTTTCCTATATACCCTCACTATCTCGCGCTTGAAGGCTTCCATCGGTGTTCCGACAAACATCGGAGAACTGAAGAACTCACAACCTCCTATCGGATTCCTCGAGGTATCGAAAGGATTTTTTATCTCCGAACGGTTTGGAAACAAGCGGAAGAAACGGTAAAGATCCATCAGATACGACCGTCGGATAAAGGCCGGCGTACTGGTTTCCTCTTCACCAGTTTCCATTCCCATCACGCCCTCGCCATGCTTCACCATTTCTATGATGCTGTCTGGCAAGCGGTTCATCACCTGATGGAAGGCAATGACGAACGAATACTTGTCGCTGTTGCAAAATGCGTCCTGTTGCATCAGCCGCTCTATAAACCGGGTGGCACCGATGGTATTGACGAACTGGGCAATGTCAGGATGCTGTATATAGAAGGGCACCAGCCAGTTGCTGATATCGTAGAAGAATGGGAAGCGCTTCATCTGGGAGAAACCGGCGAAGTAGATGTCAGACCCCGCCTTCTGCATGTTAACCATCCGCTGGAAGGTGGCTTCCATCTTCTCCATGCGCTCCTCCGAGGCTCCAGGATGGAGAATATCCTCCATCGGGTCGTCATCCACCTCCTCAATGCGGTTGTTATTGACACGGAACGAGTTGTTATTCAGCAGTTCAGGCATAATCTCCTTTTGGATGGTGTTGGTGTCGCGGTCGGCATTCAGACAGTACACCAGCTGTATCTGCAGCTCAGTCAGTTCACGGCAGACGGCATCCGACTTGACCAGTTGCCTGACCAGTTCGCGCTGTTCGGGATAGACATCCCCGAAATCATGGTCCAGTGCCATTACCCACCCTACCAGGGCACGCTGACGCACGGCAGTGTCGTGCGACCGGCGGTAGACACCGGTCAATGTTCTGAACTTCACCATATCATACTGGTTCATCAGCGACAGCATCACAGCCGACGTAATCAGCTGCTGGTCGATACTGTCTATCGTGGGCGACACCAACAGTTCCTCGAAATCGCGCCCCACACCTTCGCTCCACTGCCGCGAGGTGAGCACATAATCGAAAAGCCGGCTCATCTGCTGCTGATGCGCCTTGTAGAGCGTCTCACTCTGTTGCTGGCGCGTATGCTCCGGCTCTAACTGCAGCATGGCGACACTGGACACGAAATTCTCCATCTCCTGTCGCACGGTCTTCAGCGACCAGTCGCTCTGTTCTTTCCTCACCCGTGTGAACAGGCCATTCAAGAAAGCCGAAGCCTTGGTGCGGTTGTATATGCTGACATTGGCGAAAATCACATACATGCGCTGCAACAGCTGCTGGTAGAGCTGATCCAGTTGCGGGTCATTGCCCCCCGTACGCCAATATTCCGTCATGCGTCCGTAGTCCTCCTTCAACTGCTGCAGGCGTTCCATCGTCTGTGGATGGGGCCACGCCTGAAGATACACCTCCATCTCAGCGATGGCCAGTCCGCAATTCCCGGCACATAGTGCCTCTCTCACTCTTAACAGTTTATCGATGATTTCCATTGGTTGGCATTTTCTTGTTGAGCCAAGTCTCAGCCAGCATCACATCTTGCTGACGAGGACCTCGTGCCCGTACATATTTGATATTCTGCGGCAACGAGTCGACCCATTCAGCCTTGATGCCGCACTTTTCGGCAATGAGCTTGCGGTAGTGGCGCAGTCCATGCTTGTTGATGGAGTCACAGGCCTGGTTATACGCCTTGACAAACAGCTCCAGCTGCTTGGCGCGTGCCTGTCGGCGCATCTCCTTCTCGCGAAAGGCCACTACCCCCAACCGGATATCCACCTTGCGGCTGTCATATACCACGGGGCTGTGCAACATCCGTGCCATCGTGGCCTGCGGCTCCGTGAGCCAGAGGGCATCCATCTCATTGTTCTGCAGCATCAGAAAGCGCACGCTGACATCGTTTACCTGTACCTTATATACATGATCAGCCTCCAACTTTACGGAGTCTACCACCTTATCCGTCAGCAGGTCGGTTGCCGAGAAGCGCGTCATAGCCACCATCTTGTCATCCAGCTGTTTCAGCTGGCGTATGCGGGCATTGCGATTGGTCAGCAGCTGCCAGTGAGCATCCGTTGTTGCCACATAGCGCACCTTCGTACCGTTCCGTTCCATATACATGGCACGCACCAGGTCGGTCACGGCTCCCTCTGCCCTGCCCCGCATCAGTGCCGTATCACAGTCCATCTGGGCCATATAGCTTTTCAGTCGCACACCACCATACAGTGTGTCGAACAGCTGATAGTGCTGTGCCACATACAGCGGCAGACAGTCGAGCGTCGGCATCACGGCCACTTTCAATGCTGCCGAATCCTTACGCATGGCCTCGCGCTGGTTCTCGCGAGCAATGCGCTTCGTCTCTTCATAGCTCTGTCCGCACGCTGCCAAAAGCAGCAAACAGACCATCACGGACAAGCATCTCCTCATCAATTCGTTTTTCATTACCACACTTAATTAGCAGTCTGTACAGGCTATCCAATGGTGATGCTGTACTTCGACATGAAGGAGGCACCAGGCTGGAGATGGTTCATCAGGGGCTTGTCCTTGAACTCTCCGCTGAAGCCCCTGGGGTCGCCTATGCCATACCACGGCTCAATGCAGACAAAGGGTGCATGCTTGTCGAAGGGACTCCAGAAGGCACAGACCGGTGTCTTGTAGTCGACGGTGACGGCAGGTTCGCCATTGACATCCATCAGCATGGCACGGCGCGTTTGGCTCTTATGGATCTTCACACTGTCGTTGCGCCAGAAATTGTTGGAGAACTCGATGATGCCCATATCGGCCTCAACAGGGACTTCAACCATGTCGTGGGAGCCGTCGGCATAGCTCTTCAGCGCATCCAGAGGTTCTTCGTTGTCGAGCTTAATCATGCCTTCGGTCTTGCCGCCGGGGATATTGAACGCAGGGTGTCCGCCAATCTGGAAGTGAATCTCACAGCTGTCAGTATTCTCAACGTGCCAGATGACGTGAATCGTGTTATTCTCCAACCGATAGGTGACAGCGAGGTTGAAACAGTAGGGATAGACCTTCAGCGTCTCCTCCGTCTCATGGAGGGCCAGCGTCACCTTCCCATCGCTCTGGCTGATGACGGTAAACTCCTGGTCACGGGCAAAACCGTGACGCGGCAAGTGATACTCCCTGCCCTCCACACGGTAGGTCTCATCGTTGACGCTGCACACGATGGGGAAGAGTATCGGCGAATGGCGAGGCCAGAACTTGGGATCGGCCTGCCACAGGTATTCCCTCCCCTCACTATTCTTCACACTCTGGAGTTCTGCTCCCTTCTCTGCCACCTTCACGGACAGGTATTCGTTCTTCAGTTCTATCATCGTCTTGAATGTTTGATTTGTCTGTCACAAAGATACACCGTAATTTTCGTGCAGCAATAGATTTCGCAGCACTTTTAACAACTTTTACGAATAAACCGTCCTGTTCATGCAGGGCTTGCGCAAAATAATTAGTACCTTTGCAGCATCTTTAGAATACAAACTACTACAATGATATGAAAAAAGCACTACCCCTACTGCTACTTGTCATCCTGACCAGCCTCACCATTCAGGCTGCAGACAAGGTGACGGCTACCATCAACGAACTGACTACTACGATGTCGAACGGCATCGTCAGCATCACCATCGGCAGCAATGGCCGCATCAGCAACATGACACTCAATGGTGGAAAGAACCTGATAGGGAGTACGGGTGTCTACTTCGACTTCACTTCGAAGGCACTCGGCAACAAGCCGCTCAGCCCCGCCAAGGCAGAAGTGGTGAAACTGACCGATGACTACGCAGAAGTGGTGTACACCAACGAGAGCTATGCTCCGCGCTACCAACAGGGATTCATCCTGCGACGCGGTGTCAGCGGCATCTACATGTATGTCGTGGCCAACACCTCGGCAGAGTCGAAAGACCTGCAGGTGCAGGAGGTGCGCGTTTGTACCCGACTAGCCTCTGACTTCCTGAACGGCTATGTTGATGACAGCATGCAGGGGCGCCTGCCCTCTAACAGCGAGATGGCAGCCGTAGAGGCTAACGGTAAAGAGAACGAGAACTACGTACAAGACGCGACGTATCGGATGGCCGACGGCAGCATCTATACGAAATACAACTGGGCACAATATGTGGTACGCGACAGCCTTCACGGACTGATGAATGCCAACACCGGCGTATGGAACATCCCCTGCTCAAGGGAATGGATGACCGGCGGCCCCATGAAACAGGAGCTGACCGTACACGCCACCGGTAAGTCGCCCATCACCATACAGATGCTGCACGGCGA
This sequence comes from uncultured Prevotella sp., assembly GCA_946415755.1. Taxonomy (GTDB): domain Bacteria; phylum Bacteroidota; class Bacteroidia; order Bacteroidales; family Bacteroidaceae; genus Prevotella. The sequence continues at coordinate 19,575 of CAMKTS010000027.1, forward strand.
GCACTTCGGCTGCCCCTCCATCTATTATAAGGAAGGTAAGAAAAAGCTCTATGGTCCTTTCTTCCTCTACTTGAACAACGGGAAGTCGACGGAGGAGATGATTGCCGATGCCAAGCGCGAGGCCCACGAGCAGGAGCAGCAATGGCCGTTCCAATGGTTTGACCATGAACTGTACCCGAAGGACAGGGCTACCGTGAGCGGACGCATCAACGTCACTACCGGCCAGCGTTGCGACAGCATACAGGTGGTACTGGGAGAACCAGGTGTCAAGCTATACGACCAGTGTGAGAAATACGCCTTCTGGACGCTTACCGACAAAGACGGCTACTTCACCATCCCCAACGTTCGCAAGGACAGCTATACGCTCTATGCCTACGCCACCTGCGGCGATGTCACCGACGAGTTGCAGGTGACGGGTATCAGCATCGACAGTGAGCAAACAGACTTGGGCACCATTACATGGACACCCAAACGCTACATACACAAGTTGTTCCAGATTGGAGAGAACAACCGCATGAGCGACGGCTTCAAATGGAGCGACACCCTGCGCAGCTACGGCCTGTGGAACAACGTGCCGGCCACGCTGACCTACAACGCCGAAGAAAGCAACCCGGAAGAGGACTGGTACTACGCACAGACAAAGAACGGCACATGGACCATTACCTTCAACCTGGACGAAACCTATACGGGCAATGCCTACCTGACGGCCAGCATCGCGGGGGCTACCAATAAACCGAAAGTGGCGGTGGGAGTCAACGGCACCAACAAGGCCAACTGGAGTTTCTCCACCAACGACGGTGCCATCTACCGCAGTGCCCGGCTAGGTGGTCGCCACGACTTGAAGACACTCACCTTTCCCGCCTCACTACTGAAGAAGGGAGAGAACAAGATCACACTCACCCTATCGGGCATCAGCGGCAATGGCGGTATCCTGTGGGACTGTCTGAAACTGGAGGCTGGCGGCCTGTTCGTCGTCGGTGATGCCAACGGCGACGGTGTGGTAGACGTAGCCGACGTGGTGGCTATCACGAACAAAATCCTGGAAAAGCCGGGAGATAGCTTCAACTTCGAGGCTGCTGACGTGAACGCAGACGGAGTGATTGATGTCAGCGACGTCGTGTCGGTGGTGAACATCATTCTGAAAAAACCATAACATGACTATTCGACTATTATTACTCACCATCACCATCCTGACAAGCAGACTGGCGGCAACGGCACAGCCGGCATGTCATGTGCGTACCTTTAACATCCACGATGGTCTTCCTGCTAATGTCATTGCCGGCATCGAACAAGACAAGAAGGGATTGATGTGGCTGGCAACATGGAACGGGCTGTGCTGCTATGACGGCTACCAGTTCACCACCTTTAAGGATTGCAGCCAAGACAGCATCAACGCCCTGCCGACCAGCCGAATCGCCATGATACGGACAGACAGCCGGGGAAACATCTGGCTACGCACCTATGATGCAAAACTCTATCTGTACGACACCTACAGCTGCCGCTACGTCAATGTGGGGCATCTGCTGGAAGAGCAATACCAGCAACCCTTCAAACCACGCAACTTCTACCCCATGCCCTCCGGCCACACCTGGATAACAGGAGAAGGCGGCACGCTCAACCTGCGCATCGACGACCGCTATCCTACTGATGCCAGCAGGATGGAAGTGTACAGCACAAAAGGACATGAGATGCTGGGCAGCTATATCAGGAAGGTGGAGGCCGACCGGGAAGGACAGGAGTGGATCATCACCGACCGTAGCGTCATCCGCTATGGGGACATGCCCCTGAATACTCCGCTGACAAAGGACTATGCCACCAAACTCAAGATACGTGAAGAAGAGAGGAATTCGTTCATCGACAGCAAGAAGCGCACCTGGCACTTCACCAATGACAACAATATAGAACTGACGGAACAAGGAGAAACAAGACGGCTTACGTGCGACATACCGGCCGTCTATACAAGGAGTGACAAGTCCCTATGGACAGAAGACCGAAACGGAACGGTGTGGCTGGCAACGAAAGGTGGATGCTTCTGCTATTACGATGAAGAAGCGAGACAACTGGTGCCCTATGTCCTGCAAGGTACAGGAGCCAACGGCACTGTGCTGACCCACATCGACAAATACTTCCTTGACATGCAGGGCAACTTGTGGTTCAGCTCATCGCACGGACTGACACTGGTCAATTTCAGGTATTACCGCATGCGCCGACTGCCATTAGTGCAGAACGAGCTGACACGCTCGGTGCTGTGGCGTAAAGACGGAACGGTATGGGCAGGAACATCCGACGGGTACATCGGCATCTACACGACCAACGGCCAACAGACGGGATGGCTTGATGCAAAGGGTAACATCAGCAGCAACCGCGTCAAGATGGCCGACCGCATCTATGCCTTGTTTGAAGACTCGAAGGGATGCCTATGGGTTGGCACCAAAGGCAGCGGTCTCTACGTTGTCACGCCACAAAAGACCGTCAACCACTACATGCCCAATATGGATGATCCCTACGCCATCAGCCATGCATTCATCTATACCATCGACGAAGACCGGTACGGTCGTATCTGGATAGGTACCTTCGGCGGAGGGCTGAACCTGGTAGAGCAACAGGAGTCGGGAGCGTTGCGATTCATCAACAGCAAGAACGGCCTGAAGGGCTATCCGCAAGAAGGCTTTGAGAAAATCAGACGCATCAGCCACGACAGAAACGGCTGTATGCTGATTACGACGACATCAGGACTGCTGACCACGAAGACAGCACCGACCGGCAACCACTTCCGCTTCTTTGCCACCTATCACCGACAGGGCGACACCACCACGCTGAAGACCAGTGACGTGATGCAGGCACTCGCTTCCCGTAATGGCAGCATCTACATCGCTACATTAGGCGGTGGCATTCAGAAGCTAAAGGACGGGGACCTGCTGAAAGACAACTTACAGCTACAGTCGATTGACGTGCTGAACAAAGGAGTTGGCAATGTGCTATCGATGACGGAAGACCATCTGGGGCGCATTTGGATAGCCCGCGAGACAGGCATCGACTGCTACGAACCCACGACGGGGCGAGTAACCCAGTACGGCCCCAGCAGTATGGCACAACAGGTGGAACTGACAGAAGCCCTGCCCGCCACCGACGGACAAGGGAGGATATGGATGGGGACCAATGGGGGCATCCTGGCCTTTGACAGCCGAGAGATGAGGAAAGACAGCTATCAGCCACACATCGTCTTCACAGGCGTACGCTATCAAGGCGACCCGGAGACGCTGCCCATCCTGAACAGGCAGACGCTGGAAGTCGACCCCAACCAGCGCAGCCTGACCGTCTACTTTGCCGCATTGGATTACGAGGACAACTACCTGATGCAGTATGCCTACAAAATAGCGGGCAAGAACAGCGAGTGGAACTATATCGGCACCAAACCTGGCATCTCTTTCAGCCAGCTACCCCCCGGCGAGCATACGCTCATCGTGAAAAGCACCAACTGTGACGGTGTATGGGCCGACAATGAAACAGAGCTACGCATCAGCGTAAAGCCCATGCTATGGGAACGTACATGGGTGCAGCTGCTGACGCTGCTCATAACCATCATACTGGCAACAGCCGCCGTATTGACCTACCTGCGCCACCGCCAAAAGAACAAGGAACGCGAGCAGCGACTGGAGAACATCCTGCGCCAATATCGCGAACTGCAACAGGCACTCAACGAGAAGCCTTCCGGCGAACAGCCTCAACAAGAGGTCTCACACAGATACTTGCTGGAACAGCCACCCATCGTGAATGCTGACGAGGAGATGATGGAGCAGCTGATGAAATTTATAGAACAGCGCATCAGCGACGAGGAGCTGAAAGTGGAGGAGATGGCAGAGAGCGTCAATATGGGCCGCACCGCCTTCTACGAGAAAATCAGGGAACTGGTGGGCGTATCGCCCAGCGACTTCCTGCGCCACATCCGTATGCAGCGCGCCAGGGAACTGGTGACACACAGCAAGCTGACCATCTCGGAGATTGCCTACAGCGTGGGCTTTACAGACCCGAAATACTTCTCCAAGTGTTTTAAGAAAGAGACAGGAATGACACCCTCGGAATACAGGGACAAGCAGCCTTCCCTTTCGTAAGGAATCATATCTGCCGCCCTACTTACGGATAATGGTCACCTCACCGTCCTGGCGCAAACGGATAATGCTGCTGGGCTGATGAGGCTTATGCTCCTGGCGACGGCTCCAGCAGACATAGTCTACTGCTTCCAACAATTCCGGGGCGATGTCACGGTAGTTCTCGGCAGCAGGCTCACCACTGATATTGGCCGACGTAGAAACCAGTGCTTTCTGGAAACGATAGCACAGTTCCTTGGAAAAAGGCTCATGGGTGATACGCAAGGCAATAGAGCCATCCTCTGCAATGAGGTTGGGAGCCAGATTAACGGCACCGTCAAGCACTAATGTCGTAGGCTTGTCGCAGCAGTCTATCAGCTGCCATGCCACCTCAGGAACATTCCTCACATAGCGTTGCAAACGGGCATCGCTATCAACAAGACAGATAAGTGCCTTCGAGTCGTCGCGCTGCTTGATGGCATAGACGCGCTTCACGGCCTCCGCGTTGGTGGCATCGCAGCCAATGCCCCATACGGTATCTGTAGGATAAAGAATCACTCCACCCTTTCGCAACACCTCAACGGCATTTCGTATATCTTCTTCTTGAGTCATTTTTTCTTAATTCTTAACTCTTAATTCTTAATTAGAACTCCGAGGTAAAGTGGAACTTGATGTGCTTAAAGTCCTCTTGTGCCATCGAGAGCACGTAACCGGAGTCAGCGAGGAACACATCCCTACCCTCTTTGTCCTTGGCCATATACTGGTACTTACGTTTCTTGAAATTCTCCAATTCCTTGTCGTCGTCGCTCTCTATCCAGCAGGCCTTATACAGGTGGACGGGTTCCCAGCGGCACTTGGCGTTGTACTCATTCTCCAGACGATACTGGATGACCTCGAACTGCAGCTGTCCCACGGTACCGATGATTTTACGATTGTTGAATTGGTTGACGAACAACTGGGCCACACCCTCGTCCATCAACTGGTCAATACCCTTCTGGAGCTGCTTCGACTTCATGGGGTCATCGTTCTCGATGTACTTGAACAGTTCGGGCGAGAACGAAGGCAGACCGCGGAAGTGCAGATGTTCGCCTTCGGTCAGCGTATCGCCGATCTTGAACATGCCGCCGGTGTCGGGCAAACCCACGATATCACCTGGCCATGCCTCGTCGATAGTGCTCTTACGCTGTGCCATGAACTGAGTAGGGCTGGAAAAACGCAGCGTCTTGCCCTGGCGCACATGCAGATAGGGCTGGTTACGCTGGAACTTACCGCTACATACCTTGCAGAAGGCGATACACGAGCGGTGGTTGGGATCGATGTTCGCCGTAATCTTGAAGATAAAACCAGTAAACTTGGATTCTTCGGGCTGTACCATGCGCTCCTCGGCCTTAGTAGGTTTGGGCGAAGGGGCAATCTCTACGAAGCAATCCAACAATTCCTGAACACCAAAGTTGTTCAAGGCAGAACCGAAGAAGACGGGAGCCACCTCGGCACTGCGGTAGGTATCAACCTCGAACTCTGGATACACCCCATCCACCAGTTCCAGGTCTTCGCGCAGCTTGTTCGCATCCGTTTCCCCGACGCGGGCATCCAGTTCGTCGCTGTCGATATCGACAGCGACCTTTTCCGTCACGCGCTGCTTGTCAGGAGTAAAGAGGTTGAGCTGTTGCTCATAGATATTATACACGCCCTTGAACTTGGCACCCTGGTTGATGGGCCAACTGAGCGGGCGCACCTTGATCTCCAGTTCCTGCTCCAACTCGTCGAGCAGGTCGAAGGGGTCACGTCCCTCACGGTCCATTTTGTTGATAAAGATAATGACGGGGGTGTTGCGCATACGGCAGACATTCATCAGCTTACGCGTCTGCGTCTCGACACCTTTTGCACCGTCGACCACGATGATGGCTGAGTCGACAGCCGTCAGCGTACGGTAGGTATCCTCGGCAAAGTCCTGGTGACCGGGGGTGTCGAGGATATTCACTTTATACTCAATGTCCGAGCCATTGGGCGTATAGTCGAACTCCATCACAGAGGTAGACACCGAGATACCACGCTGCTTCTCGATGTCCATCCAGTCAGAAGTAGCGGTCTTCTTGATCTTGTTATTCTTCACTGCGCCAGCCACCTGAATCTGTCCGCCAAAAAGCAGGAACTTCTCGGTCAGCGTGGTCTTACCAGCATCGGGATGCGATATAATCGCAAACGTTCGTCTTCTTTCTATTTCTGGATTCACCTTATTATATCTTATGCTTTCTTATTCATATAAATCACCACACCGGCTATCACCAGTATGACAACTGCTATCACATGTAACCAATCCATAAGCCATTCATCATTATAGTTGAGCAATACATTCACGCAACGACTCTTCCCAATAGGGTACTTCAACACCGTAGGTCTGCTTGATTTTCGTCTTGTCGAGCACACTGTAATGCGGCCGATTGGCAGGAGTGGGATATTCTGAGGTGTGGAGGGGTCGCACACGGCATGTCGTGATGCCTGCTATGCGATGGATGGCCTTGGTGAAGTCGTACCACGAGATGACTCCCTCGTTGCTGAAATGATAGACACCGGGAACGATTCCTTTCTCTATCGCCGTCATAATGACCCGTGCAAGGTCACGGGCATAAGTGGGTGTACCTATCTGGTCGAAGATGACGCCCAGTTCCTGCTTTTCCTTTCCCAGACGGATCATGGTCTTCACGAAGTTGTTGCCAAAAGTAGAATAGAGCCATGCCGTGCGGATAATCATGCTATTCTTGCAGAACTTCGTCACACCAATCTCACCGGCAAGTTTAGTGCTGCCATATACGCTGTCGGGACTGGGAGTATCCGTCTCTACGTATGGCACATGCTTGGTTCCGTTGAATACATAGTCGGTCGAGATCTGTATCATCCATCCCTCTCGCTTGCCGACAGCCGCCGCCAGATAGGCGGGAGCCACGGTATTGAGGGTGGTGCAGAGTTCCTTGTTGTCCTCTGCCTTGTCAACAGCCGTATAGGCGGCACAGTTGACAATACCATCTATCTGGTTCTGGGCAACAAACTGCTCGACAGCCAGCTGATTGGTGATGTCGAGTTCGTCGATATCCGTATTATGCCAATGGTGCTGGGGATACTGTTTCTCCAGCAACTGCATCTCGTTACCCAACTGGCCGTTACAACCGGTGATTAGTATATTCATTTTTTCTTCGTTTTTTCGATATTTCGATGTTTCGATATTTCGTTATTCGAACTTCAGGCCTTCCTGTCTGTCTTTCAGATAATAGTCGTTGAGCATGCCCACAAAGGTGGTGATTTCCTTGACGGCATGTTGCGTGCTGGGGGTCACCTCCTTTTTCTGCAGGCGCAGCATCATCACTCCGTAGAGCGAGTTAAAGCAGGTTTCTATCTCGTTCTCCTCCTTCGAGGCGCCACGGTTGCGCAGCTCCACAATATAAGGCAGCACTTTGTAGTATTCTGCATTGTAGAAAGGGAACTTGGGCGAAGACAGCAACTGCGCATGCAACTCCTGTAACTGCTGCATCACCACCTTATTGATCTGTAGATGTCCCTGTTCCCGACAGCCTTCCGAATTCATCATCCGTATCAGGTTGCCAAACCAGTCGGCCTCTTCCTCCTTCTGTTCGTCGGTATAGTCGAAGCGGTCGACATACTCATGGCGTATACGGCCGAGCGAACAGCCGAAAGCCCGTATGGTATCCTCTATCTGCCACATATAGAGCAGATACTCCGCTATGTTGGTCTTGCGTAATTCCTGTGCTATAAACATCCTACCTTTTTTACTTTTTTACCCTTTTACCTTTTACTCAAAAGAACCTGAAAAGGTTGGTCACCGTTCCAAACAGCGAGATGACCGAGAAGATGGTCACCACCACACCAATCACCTGGTTGATGATGCGAATACCTGTATTGTCGAATATTCCACGTACCTTGTCAACCAGCCACGTCAGCCCATACCACCATAGCAAGGCACCGCCCACAATGCTGGCAAAGCCTATCACCATTTCGAACGGACGGTCGGGAATCACAAAGGCAAACTGGGCAAAGAGTCCCATAAAGAGGAAGATAATCAGCGGATTGGAGAAGGTGACCAGGAAGGCCGTCCACGTATTGTACCACAATGAACCTCGCTGTTGTCCCGACTGGTGCATGTTCTTTGTCGGGTCGGTGCGCCAGGTATAGATTCCGAAGAGCAAGAGCACGAAGCTACCCACAATCTGCAAGTAGAACTTATTCTGCTCATTGCTGATGAAATCCATCACAAAGGCCATACCGAAACCTGTCACGCCGGCATAGATGATGTCACTCACGGCAGCACCGAAGCCCGTCACCAACCCATACCAGCGCCCTTTGTTCAAGGTACGCTGTACACAGAGCACCCCGACAGGCCCCATTGGTGCCGATGCTATCATGCCGATAAGCATACCCTTGAACACCAAGTCGACGATATTAATATGTATAGGAAATGGCATATCGAGTGCAAAATTACAAAATTTATATGAAATACATGAGTTTTTCTTCGTAAAACTTTGTTTTATCATACTTTTTTCATAACTTTGTGCCTGCTTACACGTTTTTACTTAACTTAAAACATACAACTTATTATGAGTGAACAACAAGGAATCAAGCCGTATGTCATCGGCTTAGACTTAGGAGGAACAAACGCTGTCTTCGGTATCGTAGACGCACGTGGTGAAATCAAGGCTACTACAGCCATCAAGACGCAGCAGTACGATACTGCCGATTCTTTCGTCAACGCTTCCATCGAGGCCCTGCAGATTATCATCGACCAGGTGGGCGGCATTGAGAAGATCAAGGCAATGGGTATCGGTGCCCCCAATGGCAACTATTACAATGGTACCATCGAGACGGCTCCCAACATCAAGTGGGCACACGACTGTGTGGTTCCTCTGGCACAGATGTTCAGCGACAAGCTGAACGGCATTCCTGTGGCAGTAACCAACGATGCCAACGCCGCTGCTATCGGTGAGATGGTGTATGGCGTGGCCCGCGGCATGAAGAACTTCATTGTCATCACCCTCGGCACTGGTGTCGGCTCTGGCGTGGTGGTCAACGGACAACTGGTCTACGGCTCCGACGGCTTTGCCGGAGAGTTGGGACATGTCACGATGGTTCGCGGCGAGGAAGGACGCTCCTGCGGATGTGGCCGCACAGGCTGTCTGGAAGCCTACTGCTCGGCTACCGGAGTAGCCCGCACAGCCCGTGAACTGCTGGCCAAGACCAACCGTCCCTCCGTGCTGCGTGAGATGAATCCTGCCGACATCACCTCGCTCGACGTGTCGATTGCCGCAGGCAAGGGCGACGAGCTGGCCAAGGAAATCTACGAGTTTACCGGAAAGATGCTGGGCGAGGCCTGTGCTGACTTTGCCACCTTCTGCTCTCCCGAGGCATTCATTTTCTTCGGTGGAATGGTGAAGGCCGGCGCCCTGATTATGGAACCCATCAAGCGCGCCTACAACGAGCATGTGATGAACGTCTTCAAGGGCAAGGCCCAGTTCCTTGTCAGCGGACTCGACGGTGCGTCGGCCGCTGTATTAGGAGCATCCGCCATCGGCTGGGAAATCCAATAGAAACGACTAAGGAGGGGGCATACCCCTCCTTTTTTTTTGACTTAAAAGAGGTTGGCGCAGGACGCAACCAACCTCTGCCTATGAAAGGATAAGACCCTCGGCAATCGCCGACAAAAGGCTTATCGGGGGCAAATATAGATATTTCCTGCGTAAAATGCAAATTTTTCTTCCTTTTTTTTCTTTTTCTTTACTTTTTGAGCTATCTTTGTGCCATGAAACGCATTCACATCCTCTATTTCCTGCTGTTTTCCGTCCTATTGACCGGATGCGGAAAGGATATTCTGGAAGAAGACAGCCAGAAGTCTGAAAGCACCCAGGAGACCACCACCGTTACGGAAGAGCAAAAGAGCACAGCCCTCACCGTTGCCGAAGCACAGGAGGTAGAGGACGGCACATCCATCTGTGTAAAGGGATATATCGTGGCATCCACAACACGCAGCATCAACAACGCCGACTTTGAATATCCCTTCTCGGGTTCTTCTGCGATTGTGCTGGCCGACGAGCCGGTAGATGCCGAACACTTCCAGTATGAAGATACGCAACTGCTGTTTCCCATCTGTCTCACCGACCGCAAGAAAGCCAGAAATGCCCTGAACCTGGAGGACAATTCACAATTATGGAACCACCTTATTTATATATATGGCACCAAGGAACGCTATATGAGTATGCCCGGAATGAAAAAGGTAGAACAGTTCGAAATCATTCAATAGGCAAGGAGATTCCTACGCATCGGCAAAGACCATGCCGTCGTCCAGGACAACCTGCAATTTGGTGTACTCGCAATGGAAGTCGTTCTGCAGGCGGTCCAGATAGCGTCTGCACTCCCACTTGCACATGGGCAGGTCGTGCAGCAGACAATTACCACAGGTCTCCGGTGTGGTGGCGGGCACCTCTTCCTGAGTCAGTATCCACTGCAGGCACTCGATGGTAAGGCGGCGCATATCCTCCACACTATAGGAACCCGTCATGACGATATACATACCCGTCAGACACCCCATCGGGCCGACATACACCACATCGTCGCGAACAGACGAGTTGCGGAACCACGTGGCCATCAGATGCTCGATACTATGCATGGCTGCCGGGGCTACGGCAGGCTCCTTGTTGGGTTCGGTGATGCGAAGGTCGAAGGTGGTGAAGCTCTTGTCTTCACGCGACACGTAGATACCCGGCTTCAAACGGGTATGGTCGATGGTAAAACTCTGAATAACTTCCATATCGTTAAATCTGTGCTATTTCCCTGCAAAATTAGCACATGTGGGCTAAAAGGCCAAAGGAGCAACTGTCTTTTTATTGATTTTTAATGCTTTTTTATTTTGCTTTTCGCTCACTTATTCGTACCTTTGCAGGCAAAACTACTAAAACGAATAAAATGAAGAGAGTATTACAGACGCTGCTCGTATTGCTCGTCGCCCTCTCAGCTTCTGCCAAGAGCTGGGATGAGCAGGCTTACAAGCAGATTGAACAGAGCATCCGCGTACCCCAGTTTGCAGACAAAGTGTTCGACATCACCAAGTACGGTGCCAAGCCGGGAAATCCTGCCGCCAAGAACCAGAAGGCCATCCAGAAGGCTATCGACCAATGCTCGAAGAATGGCGGCGGCCGTGTCGTCGTTCCTGCCGGACAGAAGTTCCTGACTGCTGCCATCCAGCTGAAGTCGGGTGTCAACCTGGAAATTCAGGAGGGTGCCGTGCTGGAGTTTGCCTTCGAGCCAGAACTCTACCCCATCGTACCCACTCGCTGGGAGGGCCTGGACTGCTGGAATCTCTCTCCGCTCATCTATGCCTATCAGGCCAAGGACATCGCCATCACGGGTAAGGGAACCATCGACGGCGGTGGCTCCAACGAGACATGGTGGCCGTGGTGCGGCAGCAAGAAGTTCGGCATGAAGGAGGGAGGCATCGCCCAGAACATGGGTGCCCGTGCCCGTCTGCTGAAACAGGCCGAGGACGGCGTGCCTATGGACGAGCGTCGCTTCGGTCCCACCGACGGCCTGCGCCCCCAGATGGTCAACTTCAACCAGTGCGAGGGCATCCTCATCGAGGATGTCACCCTGCTGCGCTCACCGTTCTGGGTGATTCATCCCCTGCTGTCGAAGGATGTCACCGTTCGTGGCGTGCATGTCAACAACGATGGCCCCAATGGTGACGGCTGCGACCCAGAGTCGTGCGACCGTGTACTGATAGAGAACTGCTACTTCAATACCGGCGATGACTGTATCGCCATCAAGAGCGGCCGCAACAACGACGGTCGTGAGGGCGGCCAGGGCAAGTTTGCCGGAACGCCTTCGAAGAACATCATCATCCGCGGCTGTAAGATGCAGAACGGTCACGGTGGCGTGGTGATTGGCTCGGAGATTAGTGGCGGCTGCCAGAACGTATACGCAGAGAACTGTGAGATGGACTCTCCCTCACTGGACCGCGTGCTACGCATCAAGACAAACTCCTGCCGTGGCGGCATCATCGAAAACATCAACATGCGCAACATCACCGTCGGTCAGTGTGGCGAGGCCGTGCTCAAGGTCAATACCGACTACGAGCCCCGTGAGGTGTGCTGTCGCGGCTTCTACCCCATCGTTCGCGATGTGCTGATGGAGAAAGTGACTTGCCAGAAGTCGAAATATGGCGTGATGATTGTCGGCTATCAGGATCCCAAGCTGGCCTATACCGTCAACAATATCACCGTGCGCAATTGCCAGTTCAACGGTGTTCACAGCGACCCCATCCATCAGGTAGGCCTGGCACAGGACATCACCTACGAGAACCTCTTCATCAATGGTTCACTGGTGCTCCAGAACCCGCCCTACAAGAACTATTCCGAGTGGCTCACCTACTCAGAGATGAAGCGCGTGCCAGAGTCATACATGCTCGACTTTGCCACAAAGCCCAAATGGAGCTACGTGATGGGTATCGAACTCGAAGGTATGCTCGACACCTATCTGAGATACGGCGGCGAGGACATCCTGAACTATTGCAAGATGTACACCGACAAGATGATTGACCAGCAGGGAAACATCACGGGCTATAACATCCTCGACTATAACCTCGACAACATCCGCACGGGACATTTCGTCACCCGCATGTACCAGAACTGGCCGGAAGAGAAGAACCTGCTGGCCATGAAACTGATGATGAAGCAGCTGCAAGACCAGCCGCGCACCATTGCCGACAAGGTGTACTGGCACAAGGCCATCTATGCCTATCAGGTATGGCTCGACGGTATCTTCATGGGCCTGCCCTTCCGCTGTCTGACAGCCCCCATCACCGCCAACGGTGCCAAGCCCGCCAAGACGGCCAAGCAGAAGGCAACAGCACAGAAAGAGATACAGGCCATCTACGACGATGCCGTCAACCAGCTGAAGATAACCTACGAGCGCACCCTCGACCCCAAGACGGGGCTGAATCGCCACGCCTACGACGAGACGCGCAAGACCTTCTGGGCCGACAAGCAGACGGGACTCTCGCAGCACTGCTGGGGACGTGCCCAGGGCTGGTACACGATGGCACTCATCGAGGTGCTCGATGCGCTGCCCGACGACTATGCCCGCAAGCAGGAAGTCATCGAACTGCTGGTCAAGGACTTCGATGCCATCCTGAAGTGGCAGGACAAAAAGTCGGGGGTATGGTATCAGGTGATGGATAGTCCCAAGCGTGAGGGCAACTATCTGGAGAGCACCTGCTCGGCCATGTTCACCTACGCCCTGCTGAAGGCTTACCGTAAGGGATACGTAGGCGAGAAATACCGCGATGCAGGTATCAAGGCCTACAAGGGTATGATCAAGCACTTCATCAAGGTCAATGCCGACAAGACCATTTCGCTCACCAACTGCTGCTCCGTGGCTGGTCTCGGTCCGGCCGCTACTCCTGAAGTAGAGGCTGCCCTGAAGAAAGTGAATCCCAAGGGTACCGTCAAGGAGAACAAACGGCGCGACGGAGGTTTCGCCTACTACCTGAGCGAACCTGTCAGAGACAATGATGCCAAGGGCGTAGGCCCGTTCATCTGGGCCTCGCTGGAGATGGAAATGCTCGGTTACACTACTGAAAACATAACAGCCTCGATTGACCGCGAGGCTGTTCTTTTTCGCAACAACCCCATCATCACCGAAGCCGACCCGTTGGCATCGCTCACCGTTGGCAACGGCCACTTCTGCACTACCGTCGATGTCACTGGTATGCAGACTTATGTCGATGACTACAAGCAGGGCATCCCCCTCTGCGCCATGAGCGACTGGGGATGGCACTCTTTTCCCAACACCCAGGGCCTGAAGCCCGCTGACAGCGAAAAGGCCTTCGACCTCGGCCACGGCCACCCTGAAATCTACGCCGTCGAGTTCAAAAAGCCCAAAGCCGCCACCACTCCCGACAAATCCCAAGCCGCCACCACTCCCGACAAATCCCAAGCCGCCACCACTCCCGATGGGTCACCATCGGGCCTCCGCAACATAGCCGCCACGGAGTACCTCCGCGTCAATCCCCACCGCCTGAACCTCGGTGCCATCGGCCTGAGCCTGAAAGATGCCAACGGCAATGCCGTTCCCCTCAAGGGTCTCACCGACATCCGCCAGCAGCTCCAGCTCTGGAACGGCCAGATTGACTCCCACTTCGCGGTCGACGGTTCCCCCGTCGACATCACCACCGTCTGCCTTCCCAACCGTGATGCCGTAGCCTACCACATCGCCACCCCCCTGCTGGCCAAGGGACAGGCCGCCGTAACCATCCGACTGCCCTATCCCACCGGCAAGCACGCCGACGATGCCAGCGACTGGAACCAGCCCGATCGCCACACCTCGCGCATCGTATCGCAACAAGCCAACAGTGCCGTCATCGAGCACCGCCTCGATGCCACCACCTATTATATTCATATCCGATGGGAAGGCGAAGCCCAGTTGTCCAAGACCGCCCCTCACACCTTCCTTCTATCCACCAATGCCGACATCCTCGCCTTCGAGGCCGAGTATCGTGCCCCCACCCCCATCGCCCAAGCAGCCACCACTCCCATCGCCCAAGCAGCCACCACTCCCGATGGGTCACCATCGGGCCTTCCCTTCCTCTTCCCCACCTCCCAGAAGGCGGCCCAGAAGTTCTGGCACAAGTTCTGGACGGAGAGTGCCTTTGTCGATTTCGGCCGCTGCACCGACCCGCGAGCCAGGGAGCTGGAGCGCCGCGTGGTGCTCTCGCAGTACCTCACCCGCATCAACTGCGCCAACAACATGCCGCCACAGGAGACGGGCCTGACGTATAACTCCTGGTTCGGCCGTCCGCACCTGGAGATGACGTGGTGGCATGCCGTCGACTTCGCCCTGTGGAACCAGCCCAAAGTCGTGCAGCAGATGCTCGAATGGTATGACAACACTGCAGCTCCCGTAGCCAAGGATATCGCCAAGCGGCAGGGCTTCAAAGGCCTGCGCTGGATGAAGATGACCGACCCCTGGGCGGGCGAGGCTCCCTCCAACACGGGCAGTTTCCTCATCTGGCAGCAGCCCCACTACATCTATCTCGCCGAGGAGATGTACCGTGCCCATCCCACCGCAGAGACGCTGAAGAAATATGCCGACCATGTGGAAGCCACGGCAGCATTCATGGCCGACTTCGTGAGCTACGACAAGAAGACGGGCAGATACTACCTGCAAGGAGCCACCGCCATGCAAGAGTCGATGTCGAAGGACTTTTCGTATAACCACCCCTTCGAGCTGGCCTACTGGCACTACGGTCTCCGCATTGCCAACCAGTGGCGCGAGCGCATGGGCAAGCCCCGCCATGCGGAATGGGATCAGATCACGGACAAGATGTCACCCCTGCCCCTGACCAAGGACGGGGTCATCACCGCCGGACTGCCTAAGGGCAAGACCACCGGCCTGAAGAGCTTCGACCCCTTCGATGCCGTGGCCGCCGGAGCGGCTCCCGTACTGGCTACAGAGACCTTCACCGACAAGTGCCGCAACGACCACCCCTCCTGTCTCGGTACCTTCGGTCTGCTGCCCGCCTGTCCGGTAAACAGCGACAGCGTCGCTGTCAACCGTACCCTCGACTGGGTGATGCAGAACTGGAACTTCCAGACCACCTGGGGCTGGGACTACGGCATGATAGCGATGGCCGCCGCCCGCATCAACCGTCCTGACATTGCCCTGGATGCCCTGCTCATCGACACACAGAAGAACACCTACCTCAAGAACGGCCATAACTTCCAGACCGCCGACCGCCTGCGCCTCTACCTGCCGGGCAATGGTGCCCTGCTCACGGCCGTTGCCATGATGTGTGCCGGCTGGGATGGCAGCCAGGTACTCTACAACCCCGGCTTCCCCAAGGACGGCCGCTGGGATGTCCGCTGGGAGGGCCTGAAGCGCATGCAGTAAGCGTAAACGTTTTCAATAGAATTAACACGCGAAAGGCTGCCCGTCACGTCCAAAATAGCTACCTTTGCAGGCAGAATGAGTAAAACTAAAACCATTTTTATGATGAAGAGATTCCTATTTTGCGTAGCCACCGCCGTCCTGTCGCTGTGTGCGATGGCACAACAGCAGGCACCGGCCTTCCCTGGTGCCGAGGGTCACGGCCGCTACGTTACCGGTGGACGCGGCAAGACCGTTGTCCACGTCACCAACCTCAACGACAAGGGCACGGGTTCGTTCCGCGATGCTGTTAGCAAAGCCAACCGCATCATTGTCTTCGACGTAGGCGGTGTCATCCCTCTGGCCTCCGGCATCTCCTTCAAGGACAACATCACCGTTCTCGGACAGACAGCCCCCTACCCCGGCATTACCCTGCGCTACTACACCGTACAGCCCGGCAACAACAACATCATCCGCTTCATCCGCTTCCGTCGCGGACAGGAGAAGGATATCGACGATGGTGCCGATGCCTGCTGGCAGCGCAACAAGACAGGTATCATCTTCGACCACTGCTCCTTCTCGTGGAGCATTGACGAGGTGGCATCCTTCTACGACAACAACAACTTCACCATGCAGTGGTGTACCATCGGCGAGAGTCTGGTGAATGCCGGTCACGGCAAGGGTGCCCACGGCTACGGCGGCATCTGGGGCGGCAAGCTGGCCTCCTTCCACCATAATATGATTCTGCACGTGGCCAACCGCTCACCGCGCTTCAACGGTGCCCGCTACAACTGGACGGGCTACACCAGCAACCAGCTGTACAGCGAGTACCAGTGGCAGAATGCCGTACAAGCCGAGAACGTTGACTTCCGCAACTGCGTCATCTACAATGCCAACGGCTGCTACGGAGGCCCCGGCGGCGGACAGATCAATATGGTGGGCAACTACTACAAGAGCGGTCCTGCTGCCACTATCGACCGACTGACCACCGTCAGCATCGGTAACAGCGGCAATGCCAGCGACCATTCGGAATACTGGACAATGACCAGCCGCTACTATCTGGAGGGCAACCTGATTGACGGTGCTGCCGCCGAATGGGGTAAGATGCGCTACGACAGCGACGTGCCCACCTATAACGGGCAACGCTACACGAACGACCCTAACCACTACTATGGTGCCGACCTCACCTACACCAAGGTGAATGGTACCGACTGTCTGCCCATTAAGCTCGACAGCCCTGCACCAGTCGGCGAAGTCACAACGCACACCGCAGCGATGGCCTTCGAGAAGATTCAGCTCTACGGCGGAGCCTCCCTCCACCGCGACGAGGTCGATGCCCGCTATATGACCGAGGCCAAGAACAAGACCGCAACCTACACCGGCTCCGTCACCAAGAAGAAGGGACTCATCGATGTCGTAGCCGACTGTAACGGCTATACCGAGGCCAACTTCCCCACCGGTGAGCGCAGCGCATCTGAATACACCGTCAAGGACGGTATTCCCGACACCTGGGCCAAGGCCAACGGTCTCGACCCCACGAAGAACAATGCCAGCGGCTACGACCTCGACCCGCTGGGCTACTATACCAACATTGAGGTTTACGCCAACTCTCTGGTGCAGGACATCATGCTCGCTGAGAACAAGGATGCCGAGAGCACCTTCAAGGAATACTATCCCAAATACGTGAAGGAAGACGGCACCGTGGTCAAGGCCATCAACGACCCCAACGTTCCCTCGCCGGGCACCATCGCATGGGTCTACGACGGCGGCACCATTGAGCAGACACCCGTCATCACCGACCTGGACGGCGACTTCACCACCAGCGTCACGGCAGGTTCCAACCTGAAGATCTCGCCCACGCCGACCTTCACCATCAATACGACCAACATCACCATGACCTCCTTCACCTTCAATGCCAAGGAGACGGAGGCTGCTGACGACAATGCCGTGCGCTTCAGCATCACGCCGCCAGCCGGAAAGGCCTTCACGCCTACCAACGTTGCCTTCAAGACCACCCACAAGTACAGCCGCGTTGGCGGTCACTTCTCGGCCTACTGGCAAAACAGCGACGGCAGCATCATCCCCGTCATTGGCGACACGCAGGCCGAATACTACAGCAACAGCGCAGGATCACGCTATAACAGCGTGGATGTCAACCTCGACGCACCTGCCTCCGACGGCACCTGCTCGCTGGTCATCAACCTCTACAACACCACCTACCACATGGGCCTTGGCGACATCGTCGTCAGCGGACTCCTCAGCAATGCCGTAGAGGTGCTGAAGGGTGATGTCAACGGCGACGGCACCGTCGACGTGGCCGACGTGGTGGCCATCGTGAACTATATCCTCGAGAAGCCCTCGGAGAACTTCAACAAGCAGGTTGCCGATGTCAACGGCGACGGCAATATCGATGTCGGCGATGTCGTTTCGGTAGTCAACATCATCCTCACGAGCAACTGATTGGCCGCTGTGCCAGACAGATATCCACAGATGCCTAGTGACTTTCTCTCACCTGGCATCTTTTCGTTGATGCCCATTCCCAACACATTTTTGTAAAGCATAGCTTTGCCAGCGTAAAGCATAGCTTTGCCAGCGTAAAGCATCGCTTTGCAATCGTAAAGCATAGCTTTGTCAGCGTAAAGCATAGCTTTGCTGACATAAAACCACCTCCCGTCCTTCAACCCCTTTACACAAAGGTATTCCGAAGGATGACGGGAGGTGGTGAGGTGATGGTGAGAATTATCAGAACAATGTCACGCCAGGCAGAGCAGGCAGTCCGAGCATGTCTTGAAGCATGTCGGGTGCATCGGCCTGACCAGGATCTACGGGATTGTTGTTAAGATTAATCGAGGCGGCCAGTATCTGCTGCACGGCAATCTCTACTATTTCTATCTCAGGAATAATATATGTCTTTTTCATTGTTATCTTGTTTTTGAACACGAATTACCATTAATTACTCACGAATTGATCATGAATTATATTCTCGTTCCTCGTTCTGGCGGATATGTTATCCGCCATCACCGAGTATAAGCATTTGCAATGCGCTTTATTTCATGACAACTTTGAGTCTCACTTAATCACGACCTTACGACCGTTCACGATGTACAGGCCCTTAGTAGGCTGGCTGACGCGCTGTCCGGCCAGATTGTAGAAGTTGCCGTTCATCTGCTGGCCGTTCTCAATGGCCTTGATGGCGGTTGTCTCACCGAAGTTGATGCTCAGGTCGCGGGCTTCGCTGACAACCTTCAGGTATGCCTTACCCTCAGCCAGCGAACCGGCATTTGCCCTGTGGAACACGCCGTCGGAAAGCACATACTCAGTACCGTCGCCCGTAAGGTCAGCAGGTCCGGCCTTCAGCAGATTGGTGGCAGGAGCACTTGCCGATGCTGCTACGGGAACAGAGAACGTGCCTTTGCCAATCAGTACCAGCGGAGTAGCTACAGGAACAGTAGTCACCTCTTCCAGTGTCACCGACGAAGCAGATGTTGACGTAGCCACATAGGCCTTCAGTCCGTCTACGGCAGAGAAGTCCAAAGCCTGACCTGTCACGTAGGTGGTATATTCCTTGGCAGTGGTGATGACAGGCTTGTCATATATCTTAATAGTCTTTACAGCGTTGCCCTTGATTAGTTCAAAGCCAATCATGCCGTCTTCATCAGCCAGATAGATGGCGCGGCCAATTCCCTCGTTAAGAGCGGTCTTCTCAATACCATCATCATCAGACTTAGTATAGAAGCCATCACCCGTGTATATGAATTCCACTATTTGCCCCTTTGCAATACCGCCGATGGCAGCACAACGGCCAGCACCTGTAGCCAGGAAGAGACCTTCGCCATCGACAATTGACCACCCCTTGTTGCTTGAAACGGCAGCCTGTACAGCTAACAACTCAAGTCCTTCATTGGTGCAGAAGAACACATTGTTAGTTTTGCTGTTGGCATCGTTCCATATTGCACCTGCCGTCTCTCCCTGTAAATTCAGCGTCACATCGCCCATTTTTGTGAAGTCATAGGTCTTGACGACGTCGTATGTCGACAGATCGACATCTGCCACAGTCACGACACAGGCATCCGACACCGTAGCATCGCTAATTTCCGACTTCCAACTATTGGTGATAGTGGCAGTGCCAGCCGCAACAGCTGTCACCGTTCCGTCTGCAGCGACAGTGGCTACAGCCTCGTCGCTGCTCTTCCACGTTGTTGCTGTAGCAGGATCGATAGTGACACCCAATTTAAAGGTTGCACCAGGTATCAGTGCCAACGTGTTTGGTGTCACAGTAATGGTGGGTATTGACTCTACACCGTAGGGTTCAATGACAATTTTGGAAATCAAAGCAGACTTAGACATCTGAATATCCAAACGAGTGGTCTTATCATCAGTCTTAATCGTATAAGCGGTACCTGAACCAACTTTGTCCCCAGCCTTTATTTCACCTTCAACATTGGCTGATACAAATGTGACAGTTCCTGCTAGTACGGTAATCGTTACTTTATCGCCATTCTTCAAGCCAAGAATAGAGAAATAGTGGGCATAATCCCAAGAGAACATACCGCAGTTCTTGTCTTTCTTATTGTTCTTGTTTCTCATGGTAAATTTACCACGGTCAGCTACGTATTCGTAGGCGAAGCGATTATTCCAGGAAAACCCTTTATCAGCATAGTCGCCTAAATAGTGCATAGCTGCATCATTAACGGTAAATCCGGCATCACCGCCATCGTTCACAGCCCAAGGTCCACCCTTACCTAAAGCCATGCATAACTCTTGGAAATCGTAGGTCTCTGCAGCCCACAAGTTACCCCCCCCCAATCATAAGGAGAAGTGTCAGTAAAGTAAATACTTTTTTCATTTTTATTGGTTTTATTGATTAGATAATGTTTAGTAGTTGTCTTGTTGGTCATAGCCCTCTCAGGCAATAATTGACTGCAAAGGTAACAATAATTTTTAAGACAGCCAAACTTTCAGGAGAAAAAACTTCGCAACCAACTTCAACCAAATGATTTTGGCATTGCACTTGCTTCGCACCGAAGCATCTGTTTTCCCGGTTTTTCATTCATTCTGGTTGTATCCCGAAGGGATGATGGTGTGGCTGTAGGCTTTTATCTGGGTGCTTGCACACAAGGAAAAGCATGCAGACACGGCATCAGAGACGCAGTCTCATACCAGAACGAATGGGTTTTATACTGTTTTGGTGATATGGTCACTCCGCTCAAAATCTCACATAATCATTTTGATTAATTTTGAGGTTAATTTTGTACAATTTCTGCCCCGTGAGGGGCACTCCATCTCCCCAGATTCTTATTCATGATAAATTTGAGGGCAGTGTTGAACTAAGGCCTTATTTGACTCTTGCCACAAGATTGGCAGGATTATTGCGTCTGTCCCAAATGTCAGCGAGCCAAATAATATCATTCTCCACATAGTAGATGATATAATAGTTCTTGTTAATGGAGATATTGCGATAGTCC
>CAMKTS010000028.1 GCA_946415755.1 uncultured Prevotella sp.
AAAGGTACAACTAAACTACAACTGCTACAACGTGTATTTCAACGGATGCTTACGCAAAACGCATTTTTATTGCCAGCTGAATTGCGTCTACCAATATGCCCTGTAAAAGGCTCCGACACTCACGTGCCAGAGCCTTCAGATCACATTATTTACTTCTAAATAACTTTTTAAAATGGGGCCTGCGCACCTCACGGTGCCGTGGTTTCGTTCCCCAGAATATGTTTTACTAAAAAATACAACATTCGTTTGTACTTGTGCGGTTCGCGTTGCGTGCGAACCTTTAGAAGTCGAGGAGCATCAGTTCACGAGTCAGCACTTCTGCCTCGTCAGTCACCTCTGTGTCGGCCTTTGGCAATGAGTTTGCCAGCATGCCGACGGTCTTCAACTCTAACGTTTCCATTTCAGGAATGATATATGTCTTTTTCATTGCTTTCTTGTTTTTGAACATGAATTACCATTAATTATCCACGAATTGTTCATGAATTTTATTTCACGACAACTTTACGGCCGTTTACGATATAGAGGCCCTTGGTGGGATTCATCACGCGCTGACCGTTGAGGTTGTAAACCTCTGAGTCCTGAATCTTGAACCCTGAAACTTGAACCTTATCAATGCCCGTTGTCTCGCTGTCATTGCCGAAGCCGAGGAACTCGCGAGCACCATACGATGCCTTGCCCTGCAGGTAAATCTTGCCAGTGCTCAACGTACCACCCGTCCAATGATAGAAGCCTACTGTTTCGCTCTTCTTTGCCAATACAAACATATACTCATTGTTGGCAGAATTATCTGTTGTGGCATTTGCGGTAGAAACCGTCAGGTCGTTCGTACCTCCAATAGCATCAGCCGAGACAATCACAGGAACGCTGATGGGTGTGCCATCTGCTCCAGCCTTATACAGCACTACAGGAGTATTGGCAGGCACCTTACCTGTTGCCACCTCGTTCAGCGTAACAGACGTCTCGTTGTCAGTAGCGGTATAGACGGTGATGCCGGTAGCGCTGAAGTCTGTTGCATAAGGACTGCTGAAGGTTGCATATTCGGCTGGTGTGATAGTAACAGGAGCATATCCAAAGATTTCAATCTTTGAGATCTGCGTGTTATGGCTACTCGTAACCTTTAGAATATAGATTGTTCCTGCATCTTGGTTCTCAGAAGAGATTTCATATTCATGATTCACATTCTTAGCACCAGTTGTTTCAGTACTCACGGCTTTTTCACCTACAAATATGTTCTGTTTAACATCACCTGATGCTCCTGAAGTTCCATACACTTTAATCTTGCTTACGTTAAATCCAAAAGCGGGGAACGTTAATGAGCAACCAGATTTACCCATCAGCAAATAGCTTGAGTTATGATAATATCCATTTCCATCACCGCCGCCAGATAAGTTAAAGGTGTAGACACCATCAGAATAATTATTTGAAGCAGTTGTTTTGTTAGTTGAACCTGAGGGGAATGAGAAACCATTTGTGGAAAAGTCAAATGTTATGACTGGTGCTACTGTAACAGTTATATCGCAAGTTGCGGTCTTTGTTATACCATTCTCTGTATAACTAACATTAATTTCTGTGTCAGAAGTGGTCAATACACCGCTTGGTGTCCAGGTACAAGAAGCTGTGACATCATCTTCGCTACTGTCGGTGTATGTTGCAGTAACCACCATACCTGTGGCATCGAATGTCTCCCCATCGGTATAGGTCGTTTTTGTTGGTGGTGTTGTAATAACAATGCTAGTAAGTGCGGGGATTTCTTCAAAATTAATTTGCACAGTGCAAGCAGATGTTGGAGTTACAGTAAAAGTGTTATCGCCATTGTTGACAACTGTTGCTGTACCAGAAGTAACGGTATAACCTTCAGCTCCTGCTTTTACACGATACCCATCTTTGGGCGTGGCTGTGATGACTGTTCCGGACAATTCAACTGTACCCTTATCATTGTCATTTGACTGGGCTGTAATAGTATAAGCGGCTACATCACCAATTTCAAGTAAGATAATAGGAGTGGCATCAGCTTTACAACTGAAAGTACCGCCGTCATTATTTATATTGACATTGTTTGTTCCTCTATCAATTGCAGCAACGGTATAACCAGTGCCGTTTGTAGTAAAGGACCAGTAATTCATACTTCCTTCACTGACCTTGAAATTATAATTTGTTTTACCTGTGCCATTTTTATAGAGGTAGTATGTCTTTCCTCCACTTGTGTATTTAAGATAGAACTGATTTGCATTCTCTGAATTGACTTCGAGAGTCCAGGCTTTTCCAGAAGCGACAGATGTGTTAACTTTATTGTCTGTGTTAAGTGTTACTTCAGTTCCTGTGATTGTTGCGCCGTTTACGGTGCCATTGGGCAAAGCATAATACTTACTGTTAACATAGGCAGCTACTACGTAACTTTTGCCATTAGAAGGAGCAGCAGAGGAAATTTGTGCCCACACGCTCGAACTACCTGCTACGAGGGCGCATAGCAGGAGCAATGTTTTGAGTAAAAATGTTTTTTTCATAATAAACGTTGTTATAGTTAGTAAACTCATCTTCATCCAACTGGCGAAGCCCGTACTAACCTTATTATAAAAAGAAAAGCGCAGACCCCAACCATACTCCAGCTCAGGTCTGCGACAACCTTACAATCCGTATGTTGAAGCCTACGCACAAGGCGCACACTCCAACGGATTGTAATTTGCTCTTATTTCCCTTTCGAGGTCGCAGTTCGAGCTGGAATTGAGCATCGTCCGCAGGTCCTTCCTGCGAACACGGGTGACATGTGTGCGATTCAGCGAGCAAAGACAGAACTCGTTCTGGTCTTTCGAGCGTAAGCACACTCGCATTCGACACTAGTCGGATGCAAAGGTAGCACTATTTTTTGAAACCGCAAAGCATTTTGCGAAATAAATTTCCGAAAACCATCGCAGTGCTTACGAAAAAAGAGATTAATAAGCGATTAATAAGCGAACCTTATTTGATTCGAGCTACAAGATTGGCAGGGTTGTTGCGCCTATCCCAAAAGTCAACAATCCAGATAATGTTTCTGCCAACATAATAGATCATACGATAGTTTTTGTTGATGGAAATAGCACGATAATCTCGTGAGCGATTGCTCAATAGTGTTTCTGGGTGACCAGCAAGAGGATATTTCATCAATGTCTTTAGGCGATCATCTACCCTATCAACAATCTCGTCCGCATGACGTTTGCCAGCAAACTCAAAAAATGTATCGTATATTTTCTCGAAAGCCTTTTGGGCAGGCTTGGTGATTCTAAATTGCATAAGACTCGAGATGTCTATTTACGAGCATAGACTTGAATTCTGGCCAATCCATTCCTCCGTTTTCCTCCATTTCACGCTCTGCCTCGTCAATGCGTGCATTGGCCTCATCGACATTAGTAGGCCCAACGAGTGGCATGCCTGGCCAATTGTCAATGCCATACAACTGTTCATCGTCATAGTTTAATGCTACAGCACCAATGGGTTCTGCAGCCATGCCGACGCTTTCCTTCTCTTCTATTACTGGGTACCTCTTTTCTGCCATCATTCCCTTGTTGTTTACGCTGCAAAAGTAGGCATTTTATTTGTAACGGCAAAACAAAAAACCAAATAAATTTGTTTTTTCGTTCGGTTTGCACTACCTCTGAGCTGCGCTCGAAGGTACTTCTGCTCGACATATCAAAATTAAAACAAGTTTTATTTTGCTATGTACTCGCTTATTCGTACCTTTAACTTCGTTGAAAGTCGGCGGCACCTCAGAAAAAATCAAATAAATTTGTTTTTTCGTTCGGTTTGCACTACCTTTGCAGGCGAAATTGAAAAGAGATAACGTATGAAGAGGATGATTCTTGCTGTCGTGGCAGCGATGTGCATCACGACGGCAGTAGCTGAAAGCGGCAAAAGTAGAGGACTGTGGGCCTGTAAGACCGTTGATGGGAAACAGGTGTTTGTGAGCTGGCGAATGCGTGCCACCGACCACCCGCTGAACACGACATACAGGCTGTATGCCGACGGTGAACTGGTGAAGACGCTGACCGACCGCACCAATACGACGCTGCCGCTGAGCAAGGCAACGGCGACGCTGAGGCTGGAGGTGGCCGACCAGAGCGGAACAGTGATAGACAGTCAGGAGGGAGTGACTTGCGACGACAACTTCTTCCACCGCATCAAGCTGGAGTATCCCGGCGACTATGCGATGGGCGATGCCACAACGGTGACCTATACGCCCAACGACTGTTCGGCATACGATATGGATGGCGACGGAGAGCAGGAAATCATCATGAAGTGGGAACCCTCCAATGCGGGGGCCGACTGTAAGGCGACGGGACCACAGATTATCGACTGCTACAAGCTGAACGGCACCCGTCTGTGGCGCATCAACCTGGGACCTAACATCATTGCCGGATGCCGCGTCACCTTCCTGTGCTACGACTTCGACGGCGACGGTCGTGGTGAACTCATCACCAAAACGGCACAAGGCACCAAGGACGCAACGGAGGCCTACCTGTCGAAAGGCCCTGCCGCCACGGCCAACCACAGCCTGTCGAGCATCAACAGTGCCGGCGTGATAACCAATGGCGGAAAGGAGTGGCTGACCTGCTTCGACGGCACGACAGGCCGCGAACTGGCCACCGTCGACTACTGGCCGCTGTTCAGCATCAGGAGCGAATGGTACGACGGTACTGACAAGACCGACGGTGCCAACTACGGACATCGCGGCAACTGGATGAAGGGCTGCGTGGCCTTCCTGCCCGCCGAGGGTGGCAAGGTGGTGCCCTGCGCCGTCACCGTGCGCGGCATCTACACCTATAGCTATGCAGCAGCATGGACGTGGGACGGACAGCAGCTTACCAACCTGTGGAAACATACATCAGACAAGAAAGGACAGGGCATCTATGCAGAGGGTGCCCATAGCCTGACGGTGGGCGACCTGGACGGCGACGGCTACGACGAAATCATGGTGGGAGCGGCAGCACTCGACCACGACGGCACACTGCTCTGGCGAACGGGGCTGGGACACGGCGACGCTACGCATCTGGGCGACTTCGTGGCCGATAATCCCGGTATGGAGGTGTTCATCATCACTGAGGAGAAGACGGCTACCTACGATGCCGCCATGCTGGATGCCAAGACGGGAAAGGTACTGTTGGGACTGCCACAGACCGGCGGTGACACAGGTCGCGGCATGGCACTCGACTGTGACGAACGCTACGAAGGGGCCGAAATCATGGAGTGGAGCAACGAGAACCTGATGACCTGCAAGGGAACGGCCATCGCACCGTGGCATATCGGCTCGACGAAAAGCTCGTCGATCAACTACCGAATCTACTGGGACGGCGACCTGCTGGACGAATACCACGACCGCAGCCATGTGGACAAGTGGAACAGCACGACACAGACGTGGGACAGGCAGATGACCTTCTACAGCTATGGCGGAGGGGCATCGACCATCAACGGCTCGAAGTATAACCCCAACCTGCAGTGTGACCTCTACGGCGACTGGCGCGAGGAGGCGGTGTACTGGACGAAGCAGGACGCTGACTACTACCTGAACATCTACACCACCACGATGGAGAGCAGCTACAAACTGCCGTGGCTGCGCGACGATCACGTCTACGACATGGCTGTTGCATGGCAGAACTGCGGATACAACCAGCCGCCACATCTGGGATATAGTCCGGTGGCCTACTACAAGGAACTGGGCGAGGTGTCAGGCATCATCACCGTAACGGGGGATGCCTCAGAGAAGGCCGGTGTACGCAAATACCTGAAGGACGGGCGGCTGCTCATTGAGAAAGAGGGTATCTGTTATCATGTTGATGGAATAAGGAGAGAGTAATGCTGTTCAATTCATTCGAGTTCCTGGTGTTCCTGCCGATAGTATTCGCACTCTATTGGCTGTTGCAGCGAGAGAGGCGGTGGCAGAACCTGCTGGTGGTCATTGCGAGTTACATATTCTACGGCTGGTGGGACTGGCGATTCCTGTTGCTGATAGCTCTTACCTCGCTGTGCAGCTACGGCAGCGGCGTGCTGGTAGAGCACTATGAGGGGCAGCGACGGAAGCAGAAATGGGTCAGTGCCTGCAACATCGTGCTGAACCTCACCATCCTGGGGGTGTTCAAATACTTCAACTTCTTCGTGGACAACTTGGAGGCCCTGTTTGGGGCAATGGGCTGGCATATCGACTGGGTGACGATGAACATCATCCTGCCCGTAGGCATCAGCTTCTATACCTTCCAGGCACTCAGTTACACGATTGATGTCTACCAGAAGAAACTGCCGGCAACGCACGACCCCGTGGAGTTCTTCGCCTACATCAGCTTCTTCCCGCAGCTGGTGGCTGGTCCTATAGAAAGGGCCACCAACCTGCTGCCACAGTTTCAGCGGCAGCGACAATTCGACTATGCCAAGGCGGTAGACGGTCTGCGACAGATGCTGTGGGGACTGTTCAAGAAGATGGTCATTGCCGACAACTGCGCGAGCATCGTCAACGAACACTGGGGAGAGTTTGAGACCATGCCGGGACTCTCGCTCCTCGTGTTGCTGTTCCTGTTTGGCATACAGATATATGGCGACTTCTCAGGCTACTCGGATATCGCCATCGGCTGTGCGCGACTGTTCGGAATCAACCTGATGCGCAACTTCGCCTTCCCCTATTTCGCAACGACCATACCTGACTTCTGGCGCAGATGGCATATCTCGCTGACTACGTGGATGCGCGACTACATCTACTTCCCATTGGGCGGCAGCCGCTGCGGAATGGTGAAGAAGCTGCGCAACGTCTTCATCGTATGGGGAGTCAGCGGACTATGGCACGGAGCCAACTGGACGTATATCTGCTGGGGACTGTATCACGCCACGCTGATAGCCGGCTTCACCTTGCTGGGACTGAACGGGAAAGACAGGGCAGACAAGCCTCGCGGCAGCTGGCTGAAACGGCTGGCTAAGTTGCCGCTGGCGATAGTGACCTACCTGCTGGTGGTGTTGAGCTGGATCTTGTTCCGATCGGAAAACATGCAGCAAGCCTCACGGTTTGCCGACAGGTTGTTCTCAACCCTGTTCGACGACTACCATATCCTCTATGGAGAGAAATGGGTGTATTGCAGCTTCGCCTTCCTGCTGGTGGAGTGGCTGCAGAGAGACAAGCAGCACGTGCTGCAGTTGCCGAACTTCAAGCCGTTTGGCTGGCGATGGTGCCGATGGCTGGTCTATTACATCCTAATAGTGATGATTGCCCAGAATGTGGGGAATGCACAGACGTTTATCTATTTCCAATTCTGAAAAGATGAGAAAGTTTATTCGTAACATACTGCTCTTCGTGAGTCCGATATTCCTGCTGCTCGTGGCCTACATCTACACCGATGTGTTCAGGGTCATCCATCATTACGACCCGTTCTACGACGATACCAACTTCGTATGGAGCAACCGCAGCTACGGATCGGTGATGACCTACATCAACCAGCAACCCAAGTACCACTACGACTCCTTCATCTTCGGCAATTCACGTAGCCTGTACTACGAGGTGGACGAATGGAAGAAACACCTGCCCGCAGGCAGCAGTTGCATACACATGGACGAGTCGGTGGGTTCCGTGAGTGGAGTAAGGGATAAGATAAGGTATATAGACAAGAGTGGCGGCGAACTGAAGAATGCCCTGCTCGTGATAGACTGGCAGCTGCTGAACCTGACCGAATGTCCGGAGAGCCACATCACCATCACGCCACCGATACTGAAAGACAACGACAACCTGCTGATGTTCCACCTGAAGCACTTCCTGGCATTCCTGAATCCGCAGTTCCTGCTGGCGGTCACCGACTATAGCCTGTTCAGGACCTTCCGTCCGTATATGAGCAGCATGATCCTTGACAGAATCATCCCCTACGATACCAAGTACAACGAGTTCAGCTACCCCATGCTGGAAGAGAGCATCCAAAAGGGTACCTACTATGACGATGAACTGGTTCGCTACTTCAGCAGGAAGCAGTGGCCCGGCACCTACTCCCACGAACAGCTGTCGGAGCAATCGATAGTCTATCTGAAAGAGATCAAGGAGATTTTTGACAAGCATCAGACATCCTACAAGATTGTCATCAGTCCTCTGTACGACCAGCGGAAACTCAGGAGGGAGACCTATCGTACCTTATGCGGCATTTTTGGGAAAGACCATATTTATGATTTCTCAGGAGTCAACGCCTGGACCTCCGACTACCATAACTACTACGAGCCGTCGCACTATCGCCCGAAAGTATCTGCGGAGATTATGAACCGCATCTATTGATTGGATTCCTCGGCGGCAGCCTTGGCTGCTTTGCGGGCTTCCCGCTCGGCCTTGCGCTGTGCCTTCTTGGCTTCCCGTTCAGCTTTACGGGCCTCCTTTTCCTGCTGCTTGGCGGCATTGCGGGCTTCCTTTTCCTGCTGCTTGATGGCTTTGCGAGCTTCCTTCTCGGCAGCCTCTTCAGCCTTCTTAGCTTCCCGTTCGGCTTTGCGGGCTTCACGCTCCTGCTTCTTCTCAGCCTTACGAAGGGCTTTGGCCTCTTTCTTGGCGGCCTTGCGCTCGGCTTTTTCAGCACGGTCTTCGTCAGTAAGCTTATGGAACTTGATGCCAGGCTTGATCTTCGTCTTCGTCATCTCGTTGGTATTCGTGAACGAGAAAGAGCACAAAACGTCGATGTGCTTGCCCTTGACAGCCAGGTTGCCCTCGGCCACGGCACCGTCGCTATTAATCTCGGCTACGATGTGACGTACCTTGATTTTCTTGTAACGGCACTCGGCCACCTCGGCATCGACATGGCCGATGGGCAGTTTACCGCCTTTCAGACGACGCATCTGGGCCGTACGGGGCTTGGAGATGTCGAACTTGAAATTGGCCCTGCAGACAATTTTCCCGAGGTCGGGCATATCCATGGCCTTGCCCAGTTCGAAGGAGTCGGTGTGTACGGTGCCGAAGACGTACTTGTTGGTCTCGTCGAGGGCAAAGTGGAAGTCGGCATTGCCGCATTGTGTACCGAGCAGTCCGCTGAACTGTTCTTTCTTCCACAGCACGCTGAACTGGCCCGTGTACGTGATGTCGCCCAAGGTGTGCAGCTGCTTCATCATAAACTTCTTGACAGGGAACTGGTTGATGATTTTCTCTTTCGTACCCTGTTTGGCATACATGTGGCTGACATGGAAGGTGACGTTCAGCTTGTATTTGTCCCTCAGGTTGGTGATGCCACCGGTGGCGTTAACCCTTAGGCGGTTGTCAGGAGTTTTGACTACGATGTTGCCGAACTTCATACCGTCGATATCGCCCTGCATGGTGGTCTGCAGATGCAGGGGCTGTGTGAAGTTTTTCAGCACGGGGGCAAACGGCTTGGCAATGTCGCGCAACTGGGTAGAACCCGTGATGACCGAAGTGGTGTAGCGAAGCGGGGTGTTGTCGCGCTTGCTGGGCAGATGTAGCGTGGCATTGTCGAAGGTGAGCTTTGTATGGGGCAGGCAGATGATGATGTCTTTCAGCCGTGCCGTGCGCTTGTTGGCAGCTGCCTTCAGCCGCAGGTCGGTAACATCCAGGCCGGAGCCACGGTCGGTGGCGCGTCCCCTTGTGAGTTCTGCCATGACGCTGTCTTTTGCCAGGTGAGTGATGTTCAGCTTCAGATGTGCCACAACGTCCATGTGGCCGGGGTCGAAGAATCCGCGTTTGGGCTTGCCGGTATTCTTGCGTGGCTTGTGGTTGTCGGTGATGAAGTTCAGGCTGTCGATGTCTAACGTATGTATGCTGTTTTTCTCACCGGTGAAATGCACATGGCCGATATACAGGCGATTGTCCACGGGACCTTTCTTGCTATTGTGCAGCCAGTTAGTGCCCAGACCGTCAATATTGGCCTGATAGGAGTCTGCCTTTTTGCGGAACAGCAGGTTGTTGAGGTTGAACTGATGCTGGTTGTATGTGACGTGGATGCGCTCCAGTTTTATGCGGTCAACATCGAACTTCAGTACATGTTTCGGCTTCTGGGAAGCAGGCTGTGCTTCAGCCTTGCGTTCCTTTTTGAAGACATCAATCAGGAACTGGTAGTTGGCAGCAGAGTCAGGTGACGGCTTATAGAGGAATGCCTCCAAACCACTGATGCGGGCCTGAGAGATGACCAGCTCACGGTTCAGAAGCGGCGCAAGCTGGATTCTGCCGTACAAGTCTTCCATCTGCAACATCTTACGGTGCTGCAGGTCTTCTATCTCCAGGCCGCTAAGTCGAATACTCTGTTTTAGGATACTGATATTGATATGGTCTAAGTGTACCTCTGTCTGCAGGCGGTCGCTCAGCATGGTGACGGCACGCTGCATCAGACGGTTCTGTACATAGTCTGTCTGGATGACCAGAAAGACCGTCACCAGCAGTAAGACAAGAGCGGCTGCTGACCAGCCCAGCGTCTTGAGGAGAACAATTGCCACCTTTTTCATCATTGTATGTATCTTATGGTACTTATTTGAGCAGTTCGTTGACCTTGCTTTCCAGCTGCTGGCTGGCCAGGTTGCGGGCTATGATGCGCCCCTTGGCATCGACGACGATGTTGGAGGGTACGTCGGCAAAGCCAAACTTGGTGAGCAAGGGGGTTTTCCATAGACGACCGTCGCAGATGACGGGCCATGAGAGGGAGTCGCGCTCTACGCGCTTCTTACAGTCAGCAGGCCGTGCGTCGATACATGTGCTGACCACAGCCAACTGGTCGCCGTGCTTTTTCTTCAGGCGCTGTAGGGTGCGCAGCTGTTCGGTGCTGCGGTAGTTCCAGGAAGCCCATACCGATACGACGCCGACCTTTCCCTTCATGTCGGCATCGGTGACGCGCCGTCCTTTCACATCGGTAGCCGAGAAACGGGGCAGCCGACTGCCTGTCGCCCCTCCCTGTAGGTTGGCTATCTGCCGTTGCTGTTGCTTCAGCTGTTCGTTGTCTGGCATCTGCTTTAGCAAAAAGGCATTGAGTTGTGCGGCTTTCTTGTAGTCGGGATTCGGAGTGAGCAGGAAGTAGCGCGTCAGGAGGTAGCGGCTGACAGGCGACAGCGGTTGCTCGCGGATGTACTGCTCTACGGCATTGGGGATGTCGGGCGGCATGAGGCTGTTCAGCTTCAAGCGCAACTCGGTATATTCATCGTTGTCGTCGGTTCCCGTGATGCGGATATCCTTCAGGTGTGAGGCATCTCCCTTGACAGAAACCTCTTGGCCAGCCTGTGCAAAGACGGGCTGTTCGGAGTAGTTGGGGAAGACGATGATCAGCGTGGCATCGTGTAACAGTTCTGTCTCATACGAGAAGCGGCTGTTGCGGACGGGGATGGTATCGATGCCCATGATGCCGCCGTCAGGACTGTACACCATGAACTCGCCATTGTTCATGTTACGCATGCGCCCCTCCAGTCGGAACTTGCCATTGTTGGAGCTGCATGAAAAGAACAGGAGTATAAAAAGGTAAAAGGATAATTTCTTTATTGAGACCATTAGACTTTTTGCTTTTTTCCAGTGTTCCGGTATTTCGATGTTCTGCTTTACTTTCCTTTTAGCTCCAGGTCGTTGGCGGCATACTGGCTGAGTGAGGGATTCTTCTGCAGGGCGGCACGCAAGAACGATGCGGCGGCATCGGAATTTCCCTGACGGGCGTTGACGATGGCATGCAGGTAGTCGGTCATGGCATCACCCTGTCTCACGTGGCCTAACGTCTTTGCTGCCTTGGCATAATTCCTGTTCAGGAGCTGTGCCAGGGCGGCACTGTTGGAGTTGACATCCTTGAAGTCTTTCTCGGCCAATACGTAGTTGCCTTGTGCCAGATGGAGGTTGCCTAACAGCTCGTCGGCATTACTGGCGCGGGTAGCCTTGGCAATGAAGCCTTCGGCCATCTTGGTGTCACCAGCCTGCAGAGCCAGCAGTCCGAGGTTGGCATTGATGTCCGGGCTGTTGGGATTGATGGCACAGGCCTTGTCGAGCCATTGTCTTGCCTCGTCGTAGTTGCCTTTGGCATACGCCAAGACTGCCAGATTGTTGGCAGCACGGGCATCTTGCTTGTACAGGTTGAAGGTGGTCTTCAGAATCTGCTCCTTCTCTTCCGTACTCTCGGCAATGGAGGCGGCATAGAGCAGTTCTTCCACGTTCATTTTCGAAGCATCGCTCTTCAGTTGTGCAAACAGCTGCTGGTCGTCGTTGCCAACAGTTTCGTAGTTGATGGTGAGACGGGCACGGCGCAGTTCGGGCAGGATACCGTCGGCCAGCTCCTGGAAGCCGTGGCTCATGTTGCGGATCTGTTGCTCGCGCTCTTCGGGATCCTTATACATTGACAGCACGCGCAGGATGACCTCCTTGTCCTGTATGTCGGAGGCTTGTACTAGTTGCTGGAAACCCTCCCAGTCCTGAGCGGTATAGCGTGCCTCTACGTCACCTTCAAGGTTGGCTTTCTTGATTTGCTGCTTCACGAAATCCTCGGCATTCTCCTGACGCTTGTTGGCCAGTTTCTCATTCAGGGCGACCCCACCGTCGGGTGAGGCGTATGCCGATACTTCGACACTGTTCAGGTTCAGCTGCTGGCGCTCGTTGCTGATACGCTGTAGCAGACTGACAAACTCCTGGACGGAGTTGTTCTTCAGCTCACTCTTGCGCAGCTCGGCCTGTTGGATGAGGAACTTGATGTTGGCCTCCTGCTTCTGCGAAACGATGCGCTGGAAAGCATTCTTGGCCATGCTCGGCATAGCAGATGCCAGCGTCTGGCGGTATAGTTCACTGGTTGCCACAACACCCTCGGCCACCTTGATCTCGGGCAAGTTGACAGTCTTATTGTCAACACGCGCATCGAAGGTAAGATAGAGGTTGCTCTTTTGCATGGCAGACTCGTAGGGGAAGGTACACTTCATCATGTATTGTCCTCCCATGAGGTAGGATACCTGCTGGTCGTTACCAATCACTTTCTCTCCTTGGAAGGAAGCGGGCTGTCCCTTGCGTACCTGCGGCATGCCATCCTTGACGTAGCGAAGCTCAGGTATCACGGTGACAACGGCTTTCTTCTGCATATACTTTTCCGGGAACATGCCGTTGATGGTAGCACTCACCTGCCCTCCCTCTGTCTCCAGGGGATTCGGCACCACTTTGAAATAGTCACTCGACAGCGGTCCCAGTTTGCCGCCAGAGCATGCTGTCAACAAAGCCATCAGTGCTGCCGATGCCATTATTATGCCTTTGTTCTTCATATCGTATGATTGTTTTCGTTATTGAGCGATGTGATTCCCCCAGTATAGTTACAGCACCCCCTGTGGGAGTGCTGCGCTATGGTCTGTGTGCCGCGAGCGGGACTCGAACCCGCACAGCCGTTATGGCCAAGGGATTTTAAGTCCCTCGTGTCTACCATTCCACCATCGCGGCAGACATTGCGGGTGCAAAGGTAAGAAAAAATTGTCATACCGCCAAATTTTTCCACGAGGAATTGTGGCAGAATCCTTATCAGGGGAGCTTCAGCGCTTCTGGAAGGGGGCGATTATCGTCTGGTGACGGCCAGATAACCGAAGGGGCCAGTGGTGGTAGCCACATATTTCTCCAGTCCTGTATCTCCACTTACTCCGTTCTGAACAATGCCGCCATTGTTCATGTCGTACATCTTGCCGCACTTCGAACAGGTGGCAATGCCGGCACTCGACATTGTCACCCTGTAGTTGGGATTGATGGTGTTGTTTTCTCTTCGCACGCAGTTGGGACACTGCACGTCGTATGCCGTAAAGCCACCATAGGGGCCATCGGTGTTGAGTGTCTGGAATCCCACGATGATGCCGTTGTTCAGTCCCACGATGTAGTTGGCCTGTATCTCCAAGGCCGTCTCGCGTTGCTGCGACTGTGCACCGCTGTTGTTGACGAAATCCAGGTATTTCACTCCGCCGTGTGATGATTCGGAAATCATGCAGAACACGCCCCTTACGTTGGCATCCATCGCAGAGGCCAGCACATCATCGAGGTAGATGCTGTTGTCGTATGCGAATCGGCAGGCCCATTTGCTGTATTCCTCTTCTGCCTTGCAGGAGGAGAACAGTCCCAGGGAGATGAGCAGCAGGAAGGGCAGTGCCACCAGATGGAGCAGCTTTCTCTCCGCCTCTTTGATGCGCTCGAAACCGAAACCGTTGAGTACGGCAGCCATCAAGTCTTTGATGCGGTCGTTGCAGAGGTTGCCGATGGAGCCTTCGTGGGTGTGGTGGATGTCCTTGTCGGGTACGAAGGTGCCAGCCTCGATGTCGAGGCCTACTTTCTTGTAGGCTTCGCGGAAGGGTAAACCTTCCGCAGCGAGCTTGTTGACCGTTTCTACGCTGAACATCGGGTCGTACATGGGATTGTCGAGGATGTCCTCGCGTACCTCTATCTTATTGATAATATAAGCGGCCATCTGCAGACAGTCCTTCAACTCGTCGAAGGCGGGCAGGAACACCTCTTTAATAATCTGCAGGTCACGGAAGTAACCCACGGGGAGGTTGTTCATGATGAGTGTCACCTGTTGAGGAAGTGCCTGTAGCTTGTTGCACTTGGCACGGATCAGTTCAAAGACATCGGGATTCTTCTTGTGGGGCATGATGCTGCTTCCTGTTGTACACTCCTTGGGCAACTTGACGAACGAGAAATTCTGCGAGTTAAACAGACAGGCATCGAAGGCCATTTTTGCTAAGGTGCCAGCGATGGTAGCAATGGCAAACCCTACGTTGCGCTCCATTTTCCCTCTGCCCATCTGCGCATATACCACGTTGTAGTCCATCGAGTCAAAGCCGAGCAGGTCGGTGGTCATCTGACGATTCAGGGGGAATGAACTGCCATAGCCTGCCGCAGAACCTAACGGGTTGCGGTTGGTCATCTTGTAGGCAGCCTGCAGAAACAGCATGTCGTCGGTTAGCGACTCGGCGTAGGCACCAAACCACAAGCCGAAGCTGGAGGGCATGGCCACCTGCAAGTGCGTATAGCCAGGCATCAATACGTTCTTGTACTGTTCGCTCTTCTGGATGAGTTCGTTGAAGAGCACCTCCACGCCATCGGCTATCTCCATCAGCTCGTGACGGGTGAAGAGTTTAAGGTCTACCAGCACCTGGTCGTTGCGCGAGCGACCCGAGTGGATTTTCTTTCCCATGTCACCCAATTTGCGCGTCAGCATCAGCTCCACTTGTGAGTGGACATCTTCTACACCTTCCTCTATGACGAATTCGCCGCGCTCGCAGATGGCGTAGATGTTCTTCAGCTCGTCCAGTAGCAGTGGTAGCTCGTCCTTACCAATCAGCCCGATGCTTTCGAGCATGGTGATGTGCGCCATCGAGCCAAGTACATCATATTTGGCAAGGTAAAGGTCCATCTCGCGGTCGCGACCTACGGTAAAGCGCTCAATCTCGGCGTTTACTTCAAAGTTTTTTTCCCAAAGCTTGTTTGCCATAATATTGTGGTGTCGTTGTGTTATTGTGTCGGAATTCCGATACTTCGATGTTTCGATGTTTCGATACTTCGATGTTTATTAAACATACGGAATCATTGCCAGAGCATCGGCAATTTTCTCCACACCGTCCTGAAGGGGACCGGAAACCATGCCCTTGAGCATGAAGGGAATGTCGGCCTTTACCGTCACCTTCATCTTGCTCTCTGTGTCTGATACGGGCAGCACCTGCACCCATACGTTGAAGGGTAGGGGCGACTGCACTGTCTCGAATTTCACGCACTTGTTCTCCTCGCGCTCACAGATTCGGAGTTTCAGCTCGCCGACGGGGGCGACGTTGACACTGACCGACTCACTGTCGAACGAGAAGTCCTGAACCTTATCCTCAGGGATGCGGTCGCGCACTTTCTCCAAGTTACTCAAATCACTGATGTTGCGATACACATCCTCTACGGGATACGGTATCCGCTTGATACTACTTTCAAACTTGCTCACTTTGATATTTGGCTATATAATTTGACTACTTTGTAATTTAACGATTATTTTCCCCAAACGGAGGGGTCTTTGCGCCATTCGTTCAGTACGGCGATTTCCTCTGGCTTGATATAGCCCGTCTCAGCAGCCTGTTCCAATACGGCGGCATAGTCGCTTAATGTGATGAGCTTCACGCCAGCATTGCGGAAAGCCTCTTCGGCCACGGGGAAACCGTAGGTGAACGAGGCCACCATGCCAATGACCTCTACGCCATACTGGCGCAAGGCCTCAACGGCTTTCAGGCTGCTGCCACCCGTAGAGATGAGGTCCTCTACCACGATGACCTTGGCTCCTTGCTTCAGTTCACCCTCCACCTGGTTGCCCATGCCATGATCCTTCGGCTTCGGACGCACATAGCAATAGGGTAGTCCCAGCTCATCGGCCACCAGGGCACCTTGTGCGATGGCTCCCGTAGCGACACCCGCCACTGCCTCGGCCTGTGGGAAGTGCTGCTGAATGAGGTGACAGAGTTCAAGCTTGACAAACGAGCGCACATCGGCATAACCGAGTGTCTTGCGGTTGTCAGTATAGATGGGTGACTTCCAGCCGCTGGCCCATGTGAAGGGGGCATTGGGTTGCAACTTGATGGCCTGAATGTCCATCAGTTTCTGTGCGAAGAGTTTCTTGATTGTGTCCATTTTCACTGTTTTTGGTGCAAAGGTACGAAATAATTATGAATTATGAATGATGAAATAAAAATAATTTTGTACCTTTGCGCCCGATTTAGCAAAGTGCTTGTCAAGGGGTGCTCACTGGTGTGGGCTGAGATGATACCCTCGAACCTGATACGGATAATGCCGAAGCAGGAATGATAGAGTATGATTACCCCCTTTTTTTATTAAACTTCAAACTTTAAATTAAACTAAAAAAGGGATGAGAAAGTTTTTGTTAATGGTTGTTTGTACAACCGCCATGAGCGTTCAGGCAGAAGACGTCGACACGCTGAAGAGTTATGAACTGCAGGGCGTGCAGGTGGTTTCTACCCGTGCCAGTAAAAAGACACCAATGGCCTATACGGACATGAGCAAGGAACAGCTGAAGAGTGTGAACTTCGGACAAGACGTTCCTTATCTGCTGTCGCTGACCCCCAGCGTTACTATGACCAGCGACGCAGGCAACGGCATTGGCTATACATCGCTTAGAGTACGAGGCAGCGACCCCTCACGCATCAACATTACTGCCAATGGCATCCCCCTGAACGACGCAGAGAGTGCCACTGTGTTCTGGGTGAACATGGGCGACTTCGCCAGTAGTGTACAAAACATGCAGATACAGCGTGGCGTCGGCACCTCGACAAACGGGGCAGGTGCCTTTGGTGCCACCTTGAACATGCTGACGGAGAATATCGGCACGAAGCCCTATGTGGGTGTCGACCTCAGCGGAGGATCCTACCATACACATAAAGAAACAGTACGCTTCTCGACTGGACTGCTGAAAAAGCAT
This sequence comes from uncultured Prevotella sp., assembly GCA_946415755.1. Lineage (GTDB taxonomy): Bacteria > Bacteroidota > Bacteroidia > Bacteroidales > Bacteroidaceae > Prevotella. The sequence goes on from CAMKTS010000028.1 coordinate 17,364, forward strand.
TGGGGCATTCAGGGACGTCTGTCGAATATCGGTTCGAAAGGCTACCTCGACCGCGCCAGCACCAAACTGAACAGCTATCTGCTGCAAGCAGGCTACTTTGGCGACAATACCGTAGTAAAACTCATTACTTGGAATGGCATGGAAGAGACCTACCATGCCTGGAACTATACCTCAAAGTACGAGCAAGACCGCTATGGCCGCCGCTACAACTCCTGCGGTCTCATGGGGAAAGATGCCTACGGCAACCCCACGGGCTACTACAAGGACCAGACAGACAACTATCACCAGCAGAACTACCAACTGCTATGGAATCAGCGACTGTCAAATATGTTAAACATGAACGTCGGCCTTCACTTCACCAAAGGGCAGGGCTACTACCAGCAATACCAGAGCACTGAAATACAGGAACTCTATGGCAAGTCGTGGAAGGATTTCGGCATGAGCACAGACAACACTGTAAAAGAAGACCTCGTTGACCAGCAGAAGATGGACAATGACTTCTTTGGCATCGTTGCCTCATTGCTCTACAACAACCGCAACGGGCTGCAAGCCGTTCTGGGTGGTGGATGGAATCGCTATATTGGAGCACAGTTTGGACATATTGTGTGGACGAAGCCTAACGTACAGACCATCCTTCCCACACCTGAAGCCCTGTCGGCCGATTTCGAATACTATCGCAACAACTCACGGAAGACAGACTTCAATATCTATGGCAAGGTGAGCTATGACCTGATGAAAGGTCTGACAGCCTTCGTCGATTTGCAGTATCGCCATGTGCGCTACATGTTGCAGAACCCTACCGTAAAGTATGGTGCCAACGCTGATGGCCGGTGGGTTATCAACAACAGCTACGATTTCTTCAATCCCAAGGCAGGTCTGAACTACGACATCAACCGCCAGCACAAGGTGTACGTATCCTATGGCATTGGCCATAAGGAACCTGTCCGCAATAACTTCATGCAGCAGGTGGCTAACCCAACACTTCCTGATTGTGTGGCCAAGGCAGAGCGGTTGGGTGACCTGGAAGCTGGCTATAAGTTTCAGAGTGAGCGTTTCTCGGCAGGTGCCAACATCTACTGGATGCACTATAAAGACCAGTTGGTGTTGACTGGCGAGCTGAACAATATCGGCGAGGCACTTACCAAGAACCTTGACAAAAGCTACCGTTTAGGCATAGAATTGGAGGCTGCGTGGAAACCTGTCGACTGGCTGCGTTGGGATGCCAATGCAACCTGGAGCTGCAACCGTGTTAAGAATATGGTCGTGACGCTGAACGATGGCATGACAAATGTCAATATCGGCGACCAGCCGCTGGCTTTCTCGCCAAACTTCATCATGAACCATATACTGACCTTCACCTGGCAGGGCTTCAAGGCCAGCCTACAGGGACAGTACATCAGTAATCAGTATCTGACTAACACAGGCTTCAGTGAAATGGAGTGTACTGACGAATATGGCAATACCACCTACGAGACCTTGCTGCTGAAGCGTCACTTTTGTGCCAATATGGATCTCTCCTATACCTTTAGCCTAAAGCGGCAAGGCATCAAGGAGGCTACGGTGGGGCTGACGCTCAATAACCTCTTTTCTGCCAAGTACGATAACAACGGCTGGGCAGCACCCCAACTCGTTAAGACTGCAGACGGCAACATCAAAGCCGTTAACGAATGGGGCACTCGCGACCTTTATGCTGCAGGTTTCGCTCCGTCAGCACTCTTCAACGTAATGGCACACCTGTCGGTAACCTTCTAGGCAAAGCACCAAGAACGATGATGGAATACCTTACTGCACACTGGCTGGAAATAGTGACTACAGCACTCGGACTGATTTACATCTGGCTCGAGTACAAAGCCAGTATCTGGCTGTGGGCGGTGGGTATCGTCATGCCGGCCATGCAGGTCTGGCTGTACTGGAACCACGGACTCTATGCCTTTGCCGGACTGACGTGCTACTACACCTTGGCAGCCGTCTATGGGCTGGCGGTATGGAAATACAAGAAGACTCGCAAAAGCCATCAGCCACTGCCCATCGTCTACATGCCGAGAAGACTCTATGGTGTCGCTGCCGCCAGCATCCTTGTGCTATGGGGTGTCACCTATTATATATTACTCAGTTTTACAGACTCCCCAACGCCAGTTTTGGAGTCACTCACCAATGCCTTCTCGATCATAGGACTTTGGGCATTGTCACGCAAATTCCTGGAGCAATGGCTCTTCTGGATAGTCGCCAATACAATAAGCTGTGTTGTTTACGCCATGACAGACATGCCTTATTACTTTCTGCTCTATGGACTTTATAACGTCATAGCCGTTGCAGGCTACTTCAAATGGAAACGGGAGGCAAAAAAATGAAAAGAATATGACAGAACAGTATGATATCGTCATAGTGGCCAATGGTGAGTTTCCCACTCACCCTCGGCCTTTAGAAGTGTTGCACAACGCCAGTCACATCATAGCTTGTGACGGTGCCATCAAGCACGTTCCGCAGGCAGAAATCGTCATCGGCGACGGCGACAGCGTGCCGGCTGAATACCGCAGCCGACTGATACGAGTAGAGGAACAGGAGGACAATGACCTGACGAAAGCCACCCGCTATTGCCTCAAAACATTCGCCTCACCTCCCGCCTTTCACTCTTCACGTTTGAAAATTGCCTACATCGGTGCCACTGGCAAGCGCGAAGACCATACGTTAGGCAACATTTCGCTGCTTATGCGGTATTACCGGGAATTTGGAGTAGAAGGCATCATGCTGACAGACCATGGGATGTTTACACCTGCCTATGGCAGGCAAACTTTCGAGAGCTTCAAGGGACAACAGGTAAGCATCCTGAACTTTGGCAGCTCACAGTTAGGCTGCGAGGGACTGCGTTGGCAGTCGTATGCCTATGAGCAGTGGTGGCAGGGAACACTGAACGAAGCCGTCGGCAAGAGCTTCGTGCTTGATGCTAACGGCTATTACATGGTCTTTCAGACTTATCAGTAATTGAAAATGCTCATAATTTTTTGGCATTTTGCTCACTAATTCGTACCTTTGCACCGAAAATCATAAAGGTATGAATATCGAAGCATTAATCAGCCAGGCAGCAGGCGAAGCCGTAAAGGTACTTTACGGGATGGAAGCAACCGACAAGATGTTGCAGCTGCAGAAAACAAGAAGTGAGTTTGAAGGCAACCTGACCCTCGTCGTGTTCCCCTTTGTAAAAATGGCACGCAAGAGTCCTGAACAGACAGGGCAGGAGATTGGCGAATACCTCGTGGCCCACTGCGAGGCCATCAGCAAGTTCAACGTGGTGAAGGGCTTCCTGAACCTCAGTATCGCTGATGCCGCCTGGCTGCAACTGTTGGCTGCCATCGACAAGGACGACCACTACGGCGAAAAGCCCGCCGACGAGGGTTCCCCCCTCGTCATGATTGAATACTCATCGCCTAACACCAACAAACCCCTTCACCTGGGACATGTCCGCAACAACCTGCTGGGGTGGTCGCTGGCGCAGATCATGGCTGCTAATGGCAACAAGGTGGTGAAGACCAACATCGTCAACGACCGTGGCATCCACATCTGCAAGTCGATGCTGGCCTGGCTGAAGTACGGCAATGGCGAGACGCCAGAATCAAGCGGCAAGAAGGGCGACCACCTGATTGGTGATTACTACGTAGCCTTCGACAAGCACTACCGCGAAGAGGTAAAGGCACTGGCTGCACAGCTCGCTGAAGGCGGTTTGCCCGCCGACCAAGCCGAGGAAAAGGCGAAGCAAGAGGCTCCGCTCATCAAGGAGGCCCACGAGATGCTGGTGAAATGGGAGCAGAACGATTCCGAGATTCGTACACTCTGGGAGAAGATGAATTCATGGGTCTATGCCGGTTTTGATGAGACCTACCGGAAGATGGGTGTCTCGTTCGATAAGATTTACTACGAGAGCCAGACCTATCTGAAAGGTAAGGCAAAAGTAGAGGAAGGCCTTGCCAAAGGCCTCTTCGAGCGTCATGAGGATAACAGCGTATGGGCCGACCTCACCAATGAGGGCCTTGACAAGAAACTGCTGTTGCGCTCTGATGGTACCAGCGTCTACATGACGCAGGACATTGGTACGGCTGAGATGCGCTTCCAGGATTATCCTATCGATAAGATGATCTATGTCGTAGGTAATGAGCAGAACTATCATTTCCAGGTGCTCTCCATCCTGCTCGACCGTCTGGGTTTCAAGTGGGGAAAGGAGCTGACACACTTCTCTTACGGTATGGTAGAGTTGCCAAATGGTAAGATGAAGAGCCGTGAAGGAACGGTGGTGGATGCCGACGACCTCATGCTGCTGATGGTCGAGGATGCCTACAAAACCTCGATGGAACTGGGCAAATTTGACGATATGACCGAGGATGAGCGACGCGAGATAGCGCGCATCGTGGGAATGGGTGCCCTGAAGTATTTCATTCTGAAGGTCGATGCCCGTAAGAACATGCTCTTCAACCCGGAGGAAAGTATCGATTTCAACGGAAACACGGGACCGTTTATCCAGTATACCTACGCCCGTATCCGCAGTATTCTGCGTAAGGCTCCGGAAATTCCAGCAATTCCAGAAAATCCGGAATTGAGCGATAAAGAGGTTGAACTCATTCAGAAACTCAGCGAATACGGTGCTGCCGTTGAGCAGGCTGGTAAGGATTATAGCCCCAGTGGCATTGCCAACTACTGTTATGAACTGACGAAGGTGTTCAACCAGTTCTATCACGACTATAGCATCCTCAACGAGCCTGACGAACAGAAGAAAAAGGTACGCCTGATACTGGCTAAGAATGTGGCGAAAGTTATTAAGAACGGCATGAACCTGCTGGGTATCGAGGTGCCCGAACGGATGTAATATTAAGGAGTAAACGATGAGAAAGTCACACGTACGTTTTGTCGCCGCTTTCATCTTGATGGGCTGCATGTCTGCTACGAAAGTTTCGGCACAGCAGCATAGGCTATGGTATGCACAGCCAGCGCATCACTGGTTGGAGGCACTGCCGATTGGTAATTCACAGATGGGGGCGATGGTGTATGGCGCTACTGACGTGGAAGAGATACAGCTGAACGAAGAATCTTTCTGGAGCGGTTCGCCTCATCATAACAACAGTGCTACAGCCCGTCAACACCTGCAGGAGGTGCGCGACCTGGTATTGCTCGGTCGTGAGGAAGAGGCTCATCAGGTAATTGAGAAGAACTTCCTGCACGGTCCTCATGGCATGCGCTTCCTGCCATTGGGCAGCCTGAAAATGAAACTGGGGCATACGGACGTGAGCGACTACCGCCGAGAACTCAATCTTGGTGATGCTGTGGCCACTACCCGTTATGTGTATCAGGGAGTCACCTTCGAACGGACAGTGTTCGCCTCTCTGGCAGACCATGCCATTGTTATGCGGCTGACGGCTTCGAAGAAAGGGACACTGGCATTCGGGATGAGTTTCGACTCACAACTGCCATTTGAGGCAGTAACTCAACGTGTCGGCAACGAACAGTCAGCCATCAGCCAGCTCTCTGCCACTGTGAAGAATGTGGAACAGGAGGGTGTCAGGGGCGGGCTGACGGCCAACTGCGTAGTGGAGGTGGAAACTGATGGAGATGTAAGTTGTGGCGACAAGGAACTTTCCATAGCCCATGCTACCTCTGCCATCCTTTATATCGCCGCTGCTACGAACTATGTCAACTACCACGACATCAGCGGCAATCCCGTTGGAAAAGTGAACCGTGTACTGGAGTCATTGCGTGGCAAGCCCTATCAGCAACTGCTGAAACGGCATCAGGAAAAGTATCACGAGCAGTACAACCGGGTGGTGCTGAACCTGCCGAAGTCGCAAAATTCCCCCTTGCCAACAGACAAGCGTCTGGAAGCCTTTGCCAAGGCATCATCTCCCACCGCTCATCAGGATCTGGATATGGTGTCGCTGATGATGCAGTACGGGCGTTACCTGCTCATCTCCTCATCTCAGCCTGGCGGGCAGGCTGCCAACCTGCAAGGTGTGTGGAACGACAAGATGAAGGCTCCGTGGGATTCGAAATATACCATCAATATCAATACGGAGATGAACTACTGGCCGGCACTGGTGGGTAATCTGACGGAGACACAGCAGCCGCTGTTCTCTATGATTCGTGACCTCAGTGTGACGGGTGCAGAGACTGCCAAGGTGATGTATGGCTGTCGCGGTTGGGTGGCTCATCACAATACCGATTTGTGGCGTATTGCCGGCCCCGTAGACGGTACTACATGGGGCATGTTCCCCACTGGAGGGGCATGGCTCACCACCCATATCTGGCAGCATTATCTGTTTACGGGCGACAAGCAGTTCCTGAAAGATTATTACCCCGTGATGAAAGGGGCTGCCGATTTCCTCGTCGACTACATGCGCATTCATCCTGAATACGGCTGGTTGGTAACGGTTCCTACGGTATCGCCGGAACATGGGCCGATGGGTAAGAAAACCACGGTGACGGCAGGTTCGACGATGGACAACCAGATTGTGTTCGATGTGCTGAGCCAGACCGTCAGGGCTGCCCAGATTCTCGGTACAGACAGCTCTTATACTGCCTCTCTCATCTCTTGTTTAAGTCAACTCCCTCCTATGCAGATAGGCCGTTACGGACAGTTGCAGGAATGGCTGTGGGACGGCGACAACCCAAAAGATGAACACCGCCACATCTCACATCTGTACGGACTATACCCTTCCAACCAGATTTCCCCCTTCGCACATCCGGAGCTGTATGCTGCCGCTGCCACTACCCTGAAGCAGCGTGGCGACATGGCTACGGGTTGGAGTCTTGGGTGGAAGGTGAACTTCTGGGCGCGGATGCTGGATGGCAACCATGCTTTCCGGATTATCAAGAACATGCTGCACCTGCTGCCCGACGACAGCAAGACTGGTGAATACCCCGACGGTCGCACCTATCCCAATCTCTTCGATGCCCATCCGCCGTTCCAGATTGACGGTAATTTCGGTTGTGCGGCTGGCGTTTGTGAACTATTGCTACAGAGCCACGACGGTGCAGTCCACCTGCTTCCGGCTCTTCCCGACGAATGGCAGGAGGGCGAGGTGAAGGGGCTCAGGGCACGTGGTGGTTTCGTGGCAGACATGACATGGAAGGGAGGCCGCTTGCGCCAAGCACACATCCGTTCTGCTATTGGCGGTGTGCTGCGCCTGCGTTCCTATGTTCCCTTGAAGGGAAAAGGTTTGCGCCCTGCTTCGGGAGAATGTCCCAATGTACTCTATGCCCCGGCAAAGGTGAAGGCTCCGCTGAAATCGGAGCTGAACCATACCGACACGCAGCAGGACTCCAAAGTGCCGCACGTGTTTGAATACGACTTGCAGACCCGTGCAGGGCAGAGCTATCTGGTAGTTGCAGAGGGAAATTGACGACAGGCACTGCCGATGCGGCCTGTGCTTTTCTGAAAATGTTACATATCACAAGGGTTTAGGAAACATGCGGAAACGTGTGTTTCCTTTTTTTTCCGTAATTTTGCAGCGCAAATCTAATTAACATCTCATCATAATGAAAAAGACATTATTATCAATCATGACCCTATGGCTGGCAGGACAGTCGCTGATGGCTCAGCCTGCTAGCGGTTTTGGAGGTTTTCAGTTGCCGAAGGTAAAACTGGAGACATCGAAAGAGTGGAAGGATGTGAACTATGCCGGTGACGACCAGGCATACCACACCTGCGACATCTACCTCCCCCGAAAGGTGCAGAAGACCTATCCCGTAGTGATCCATATTTACGGCAGTGCATGGTTCAGCAACAATAGCAAGGGCGCTGCCGACTTGGGTACTATTGTAAAGTCGCTGTTAGAGGTCGGCTATGCAGTGGTATGTCCCAACCATCGTTCCAGCATGGATGCCCAATGGCCTGCACAGATTCACGACATCAAGGCCGTAGTACGCTTTGTACGCGGTGAGGCTGCGAAATACCAGTTTGACACCTCGTTCATAGCCACTAGCGGATTCTCATCGGGCGGGCATCTGGCATCGGTCACGGCAACTACCAGTGGCACGAAGCAAGCCACGGTGGGCAGTGTGAATATTGATTTGGAAGGCACCGTAGGCCACTTCACCGGTGAGAGTAGTGCCGTGAATGCTGCCTGTGACTGGTCTGGACCGATAGACCTAACGGTCATGGACTGTGGCGACCATATCTCGACAGGCGACAACTCTCCTGAAGACGTACTGCTGGCCTCGAAACTCTCGAAGGAGCCAGACAAGTATATCAGCCTGAGTGCCACGACATACGTTGACAAGAACGATCCCCCGGTCATCATCTTCCATGGGGAGAAAGACAATGTGGTACCTTGTTGCCAGGGAAGGAAATTCTATGAGGTACTGCAGGCTGCCGGTGTGAAGAGCGAGGCTACTTTCGTTCCAGAAGGCGGACACGGCATGGGTATGTACAGCGATGAGAACCTGCAGAAGATGGTGAGGTTCTTGGATGAGGTACGCACTGGCAAGACAATACAGGCACAGGGCCTGAAGGATGCTTACAAGAAGTATTTCACCATCGGTGTGGCCGTCAACAAGCGTAACGTTGCTAATACGGAACAGACGGCATTGATTAGAAAGGAATTCAATAGCATCACGGCAGAGAACGACATGAAACCCATTTCCGTTCATCCCAAGGAGGGCGTATGGAACTGGGGAGCAGCCGATAGCATTGCAGACTTCTGCCGACAGAACGGCATCAGGCTGCGCGGTCATTGCCTCTGCTGGCATTCACAGTTTGCCGACTGGATGTTTACCGACAAGAAAGGCCGCGAAGTCAGCAAGGAGGTGTTCTATGAGCGGCTGCGCGAGCATATCCATACGGTAGTGAACCGCTACAAGGATATAGTCTATGCCTGGGATGTCGTCAACGAGGCCATCTCCGACAATCCGCGCCCCACCTTTGTCGACGGCAAGTTCGCTCCGGGCAACCCCTATCGTGAGAGCCGTCATTACAAGCTTTGCGGCGACGAGTTTATCGCCAAGGCTTTCCAGTTTGCCCACGAGGCCGACCCTGATGCCCTGCTGTTCTACAACGACTACAACGAGTGCGATCCTGGCAAGCGCGACCGTATCTATAACATGGTGAAGAAGATGCAGGAGCAAGGCGTTCCCATCCATGGTATTGGCATGCAGGGTCACTATAATATCTACAGTCCCTCTGAGGAGGATATCGATTCGGCCATCACCAAGTATAGTCAGCTGGTGAAGCATATCCATGTGACAGAACTCGACCTGCGCACCAATATGGAGATGGGTGGTCAGCTACGCTTCTCGCAAGGTGATGCCAAGCCCCAGGCTCCCTACATTGCCACACTGCAGGAAGACCAGTACAACCGTATCTTCCGTATTTTCCGTAAGCATAGGGATGTTATCGACAATGTCACCTTCTGGAACCTTAGCGACCGCGACTCCTGGCTGGGTGTCAATAACCACCCCCTGCCATTCGATGAGAACTACCAGCCCAAGCGTTCTTACGCCATTATCAAGGATTTCAATCCCGCTCTTGACAATTTCTCCGTCAAGGAGGACTTCCGTCCCAACCCCTGTAACCAGCCTGGCCAGGAGTATCCGCAAGTCAACTCACAGGGTTATGCCCGTTTCCGCATCGTGGCTCCTGATGCCAAGTCGGTCATCGTCAGCCTCGGACTGGGCGGTCGTGGCGGCACGGTGCTCCGCAAGGATAAGGATGGTGTATGGACTGGTACCACCGAAGGCCCGATGGATCCAGGTTTCCACTACTATCACCTGACCGTCGACGGTGGAGTCTTCAACGACCCCGGCACGCATAACTACTTCGGCTCCTGCCGTTGGGAGAGCGGTATCGAGATACCTGCTCCCGATCAGGACTTCTACGCTTGTCGTACCGATATTCCTCATGGCACTATCCAGGAGGTAAACTACTATTCCAAGAGCCAGGGCCAGATGCAGACCGCTATGGTTTATCTGCCACCTCAGTATGGGATGGAAATCGTAAATGGCAAATTGTCAAATCGTAAATCGCTGCAGCGTTTCCCTGTACTGTATCTGCAGCATGGCTGGGGTGAGAACGAGACTAGTTGGGGCAAGCAGGGACATGCCGGTCTTATCGTGGACAACCTCATCGCCGAGGGCAAGTGCCAGCCGTTTATCATCGTGATGGCCTACGGACTCACCAACAATGTCAAGTTTGGCACTATCGGCAGTTTTACTGCCAACGAGTTTGAGACGTTGCTGGTCGACGAGCTGATACCCTTCATCGATGGCAACTTCCTGACCAAGGCCGACAAGTGGAACCGTGCGATGGCTGGCCTCTCCATGGGTGGCATCGAGACCAAGCTCATCACCCTGCGCCGTCCGGAAGTATTCGGCTATTGGGGACTGCTCAGTGGTGGCACCTACATGCCTGATGAAATCAAGGATCCCACACTGGTAAAGATGATCTTCGAGGGTTGTGGCTCCAAGGAGCGTCCCGACGGTATCCGCAAGTCGGTGGATGCCCTCAAGGCTGACGGCTACAATGTCCACAGTCTTATCTCTGAAGGTACTGCTCACGAGTTCTTAACTTGGCGCCGTTGTCTCTATCAGATGGCCCAGAAACTGTTTAAATGATCCAAAGGAAGAGAAGATGTTATTGGGTAATTTACTATCAGCGATAGGTATGTGCCTGGTGTCGCTTGTTGTTGAGAATGGCGGCTTGGGACAGTATAAAGCCGTTATGAAGGAAGAGGCTTCCCTGGAGGCTCACACCGTTTTTGTTCCTCAGGACATCTCCCCCTTCGACGAAAACAATCCTCTGCCCGTGCTTGTTTGGGGAAATGGCGCTTGTACCAATTCACCTTGGGAACACTTCAAATTCCTTAACGAGATAGCCTCTCACGGCTATCTGGTACTTGCCACGGGCTATATACCCATGGAGGAGAAACCCTATCAGGGGCCTATGTCTTCTACCGAACAGCAAATTCAGTCTATCGATTGGGCCATTGCACAGAATGCCGACCCTGGCTCACCTTATTATAAGAAGATTGACGTAAAGAACATCTGTGTGGCAGGTATGTCTTGCGGTGGTCTGCAGAGCCTTTACAATTGCGCCGACCCTCGCATCAAGACCATGATGATCTGCAATAGCGGACTCTTCAAGGACAGCAACCGTACACAAGCTGTGGGTGGCATGCCCATGCCCGACAAGACGAAGCTGAACGACATCCACACGTCCATCCTCTATATCCTGGGTGGCAAGGAAGATATTGCCTACGAGAATGGTATGGACGATTTCCACCTGATCAACCATGTTCCAGCCTGCGTCACCAACTACCCCGTGGGGCATGGCGGTACCTATCGCCAGCCTCATGGAGGCGAGTTCACGGTGGTAGCCCTCGCGTGGCTCAACTGGCAGCTGAAGGGCGACAAGCAGGCTGCCAAGATGTTCCAGGGCAAGGACTGCGAGTTGTCGAAACGTCAGGGATGGACTATCGAAAGGAACGCGATGTTTAATAAACTGAAGTAAGGCGGTACATAAAAAACGATAGCACTTGTTGTAATCTTTGCTTATGAGAAGACTATGTGTAGGACTTGTCCTGTCAGCAGTAGCAATGGCAGCAATGGCAGGAACGCTGAAATCGCCTAATGGCAAACTTACTGTGAAGGTGAAAGGCCACGGCTTGGTGGTCAGCTATCAGCGGCAACCCGTTTTGGAGATGCCGTCAGTGGGAATGCCCGACGGCAGTTGTCTGAACTTCGTGTTCTCTCAAGAAGTGACTGCCGACTACACCATGCTGGCCGGCAAACGGTTGCACTGTACCAATGAGGCCAACGAATACAAAAGTGGGGCGTTGGTGTTAAGGGTATTCAATGACGGCATAGCCTTTCGCAGCGAGACACAGGGGCAGGAGCAAACGGTATACCGTATCCCAGAAGGTACGAAACGTTGGATACAACAATGGAATGATGCCTATGAAGGTATCTTTCCGCTCCAGACCACCTCGAAGGTGAAGCCGGAGTCAGGCTTGGGACGACCGTCTCTGACACCTGATGGATACAACTGTCGGTGGGGTTATCCTGCCTTGATAGAGCCAAGAAATGGTGTGTTTGTACTCCTTTCGGAAGCTAATATCGAGAAAGGACAGAGTGCCTCGTGTCTCTACAACGACGGCGAACTGTTCAGGGTGGTTGCCGACGAAACCGTAGCAGGGCAGTCCTCTGGTCACACTCCTTGGCGCATAGCTATCATCGGCACACTGGCCGATGTTGTTCAGTCGACCCTTGTAACGGATGTTGCGGAACCGTGTCGCCTCCAGGATGTCAGTTGGATACACCCTGGCGTGGTGTCGTGGATATACTGGGCTTACAACCACGGTTCCAAAGACTATCAGATTATCAAGAAATATGTGGATATGGCTGTCACACTGAATCTGCCCTATGTTCTGATTGATGCCGAATGGGACGAGATGCGCGACGGCAAGACCATCGACGATGCCATTGGATATGCCCGTCAGAAGGGTGTTCGTCCTCTCATCTGGTACAACTCCAGCGTAGGCTGGGTCGAAGGTGCCCCTGGGCCTAAGTTCCGTCTGAACAAGCCTGAAGACCGTGAACGTGAGTTTGCCTGGTGCGAGAAAATGGGGGTGGCAGGTGTGAAGATTGACTTCTTCTCTGGCGATAGTCAAAAGAACATGGACTATTGCATCGATCTGCTGGAATGTGCTGCTCGCCACCACCTGCTAGTGAATTTCCATGGAGCCACTATACCTCGCGGTTGGCAACGCACCTATCCGAACTTGCTGTCGACAGAAGGGGTCTATGGTGCCGAATGGTACAACAACGTGCCTCACTTCACGAAGAAGGCCGCCAGCCACAATGCCACGCTGCCCTTCACTCGCAATGTCATCGGCCCCATGGACTATACACCCTGTACCTTCAGTGACTCGCAGCACCCTCATATCACCTCCAATGGTCACGAGCTTGCATTGACGGTACTCTATGAGAGTGGGCTGCAGCATCTGGCCGACAAGCCGGAGAGTTACTTATCGCAGCCAGTCGAAGTACAGCAGTTTCTTGCTCACCTTCCGACAGTATGGGACGAGACACGCTTCGTCAGTGGCTATCCTGGCGAGTGTGCTGTACTGGCTCGCCGCAGTGGTAAAAAATGGTATGTGGCAGGCATCAATGGTTGTGACGAGACGCAGACGCTTCAGTTGCCGCTGGCATTCCTGCCCAAGGGCAGCGTGACACTCTATACTGACGGAACCCCCTGGAGCATAACCTATCCCATGGCAATTCCTTCAGAGATAGTCTGTAAGCCCCGTGGAGGATTTGTCATAGTTGTGGAACCCGATTCCCGCTGTGCTGGCTACAATCTCCCTGTCAACCAATAAACCAACAACTTTGGATAAAAGCATGAAGATACTGACCATTTTCTTGTTCATAGTGGCTGTTCTGACGGTGAGGGCACAGAACCCTATTATCCGCGATCAGTTTACTGCCGACCCTACGGCCCGCGTATTTAATAATAAGGTGTATCTGTATCCCTCCCACGACATCGTGCCGCCAGAGGGACAGCGACAGGACTGGTTCTGCATGGAGGACTACCATGTGTTCTCCTCTGAGAACCTCACCGACTGGACGGATCATGGTGTGATAGTCTCTCAGGACAAGGTGCCTTGGGTACGACCGAACTCCTATTCCATGTGGGCACCCGACTGTGTAGAGCGGAACGGGAAATACTACTTCTATTTCCCCTCCACTCCTACCGAAGGCAGGGGTTTTGGTGTAGGTGTTGCTGTTGCTGACAGTCCTGAAGGTCCTTTCATTCCTGAACCGGAGCCTATCAAGGGCATCAATGGTATAGACCCCTGTGTCCTTTTGGCTTCCGATGGCAATGCCTATATCTTCTGGGGACCGGGACGCTGTGCCCGGCTCAAGTCCAACATGAAGGAACTGGCCGACGATACTCCTAAGGAGATGGTGAAGTGGGGTGAGCACGAGTTTGAGATGATGGGTGTCAACTGCCTGAAAGGTCTGCCCAACCGTCAGGCGGAAGGGCCGTTCGCCTTTGAGTATAATGGCAATTATTACCTCACCTATCCTTACGTGAGGGAGAATACCGAGGTGCTCGGCTATGCCATGAGCAAGCATCCGATGGGGCCTTATGAATTTAAGGGGCTAATCATGGCTGAACATCAGAACGGCTGTTGGACCAATCACCACAGCATCGTCAACTACAAAGGCCAGTGGTACCTGTTCTACCACCATAATGCCCTCTCGCCCCGCGATGACAAGCGTCGCTCTGTACAAATAGAAAAGCTGTTCTTCAATGCCGATGGCACCATTCGTGAAGTGAAGCCCACCCTGCGTGGCGTGGGAATCAACAAGGCTACCGAGAAGATTGAGATTGACCGCTACAGTGCTGCCAGCCAAGAGGTGACCACCGCCTTGACAGATACCGTCAGCACCTTCCGCGGCCATCAGGCTATGCTGCCCAGAAAGGGTGCTTGGCTCCGCTACGGTGATGTGGACTTCAGTCCGCTTACCGATGCCTATCTCGTTGTCTGTGTCAAGGCCGATGACAATACGGAGTTCTACGTTCGCGAGAAGACTGTCAAGGGAAAGGTGATTGCCAAGGTGAAACTGACGGTGAAAAGTGAGACGACCTTCCCTGGCATGTCTACACCCTTCCGTCGCGACCAGAGCAACCAGTGGCTCACGCTTACCGTTCCCTTGGAGTATCAGCCCAAGGGCGTCACCGACCTCGTCATCACCAGTGAGGGCGCTGTCGGCTTCTGTATCGACTGGCTTCAGTTCAAGAACCGTCCCCGCTACTTCACACCCGTTACCAATGCTGCGCTACCGACACAGCCCGATGAGCAGGGCTTTATCCGTCGATGGAGGCTGATGGAACCCATTGCTGTCGATGTGCGTTCGAACGTTATCTTCACCGACTCATGGCTGCGTGCCAAGTTTGCCGACGAGTTGGCCAGGCTGCCGCAACAGAAGAAAGCTAAATGGTACGCCCTCGACAGCGAGAACTACAACGTCAAGCTTTTCCGCTTTGCCGAAAAATATGGCCGGCAAACCTACGGCTCGTTCTTCTGGTGCGAGACGGTCATCGACTGCCCGGAAGAGATACGGGACATCCGGCTGGCCGCAGGCTCTAACGGTGCCTCGATGTGGTGGCTCAACGACGAGGCGGTGCTCTTGTTGGAGGGCGACCGCCGCATGGTGGAAGACGATGGTATGTCGCATCGCCTCACCCTGAAGAAAGGTCGTAACGTGCTGCGCTGTGCCGTCATCAACGGTCCGGGCCTTTCTGACCTCTGCGTTCGCTTCCTCGACGGGAAGGGAACTCCCGTAACGGATTATAAGATAATGCTTCCCTCAAAATAACGACATCCCGGAATAACGAAATAACGATAGCCAATGAAACGTCATATTCTCATTATCTCATTCCTCATTGCCCATTTCACGCTTTGCACAGCGCAAAGCGGTGTACCCTACATTCACGACCCCTCGACCATCGCCGAGTGCGATGGCAAATACTATACCTTCGGAACAGGTGGTGGAGGCCTTATCTCTGACGATGGCTGGATCTGGCACGGAGGTGCCGAACGTCCAGGGGGTGGCGCAGCTCCCGATGTGCTGAAGATCGGCGACCGCTACCTTATTATCTATGGTGCCACGGGTGGTGGTCTGGGCGGTGGCCATAACGGCCGTATCCTGACGATGTGGAACAAGACACTCGACCCCAAGTCGGCCGACTTCAATTTTTCAGAGCCTGTTGAGGTGGCATCCAGTGACGGGATGGAAGACCAGGATGCCATCGACCCCTCGCTGCTGCTCGACCCTACAACGGGTCGTCTGTGGGCGAGCTATGGTACTTATTTCGGCACCATTCGTCTCATCGAACTCGACCCCAAGACGGGTGGGCGCATGAAGGGTAATGTAGAGAAAGACATCGCCATCGACTGCGAGGCTACCGACCTCATCTATCGCGACGGTTGGTATTACCTTCTGGGTACGCACGGCACTTGCTGCGATGGTGTCAACTCCACCTACAACATCGTGGCAGGCCGTTCAAAGAGTGTTGAAGGTCCCTATCTCGACAACGTCGGCCGTGACATGTTCCACGGTGGTGGCCGCATGGTGGTTGCCGCTGGTGGCCGCGTCTGTGGCCCGGGACATTTCGGACGTACCATTATCGACGAGGGGGTCGAGGTGATGTCGTGCCATTATGAGGCCGACTTTGAGCGTAGCGGCCGTTCGGTATTGGGCATCCGTCCGCTGCTATGGCGCAACGGCTGGCCGGTGGCTGGTGAGCGGCTTAAGGAGGGAACCTTTGCCGTACTCTCCGAGCGTCGCGGCTATAGTCTTGAACTGGCCGTTGACTTTGTGCGTATGAAACAGGAGCGTGAGGCGTTCTGGCG
The DNA here is from genome assembly GCA_946415755.1 of uncultured Prevotella sp. GTDB lineage: Bacteria > Bacteroidota > Bacteroidia > Bacteroidales > Bacteroidaceae > Prevotella. Next base: position 33,761 of record CAMKTS010000028.1, read on the forward strand.
CATCGACCCCCACTCGCCTACGGTTCCCATTCCCTCCCAGACTTTGGAGGAGGTGCTGCCTACGTGGCCGCAGGGCAACATCCCGGTTCGGTGCAGCGACTATATGTTCCGTCCTCACCAGTTGTGGCATATCACTCCTGTTGCTGATGCCGGCGGTAGTCTGGGTTATCCTTATTACAAGCTGACGATAGAGGGCACGAACCGTGTTCTTGCTGCCACTGCCGACCTGGAGCTGACTACGGAGGCTGCCTTTACGGGTGCCGATGAGCAACTGTGGCGCATCGAGCAGTTAGTCGATGGCACTTGGCGCCTGATGCCGAAGCGCATTCCCGGTCGACAGGAACTCAACACCCGCTATTGTCTCTATTCTGCCGGTGACAGCACTCCGACGCTGGCAGAGTACGACTATCAGACAGATAACTCAAAATGGAATTTTTCGAAACAATAAAAACAGATAAGATGAGATACCGAGTATTCGTCACGATGATGGCCTGCTGTGCAGGCATGGGGATGACGGCACAGATGCTGCCTTACCAGAATCCGGCATTGTCGGCTCATGAGCGGGCAGTAGACCTCTGCAGCCGACTGACGCTGGAAGAGAAGTCACAGCTGATGCTTGATGAGAGTCCGGCCATACCACGGCTGGGAATCAAGAAGTTTTTCTGGTGGAGTGAGGCCCTCCACGGTGCTGCCAACATGGATCATGTGACCGTGTTCCCCGAACCAGTGGCGATGGCCGCATCGTGGAACCCCGACTTGTTATACAAGGTGTTCGACGTGGCATCCACGGAGTTCCGTGCCCAGTACCATGAGCGGATGCAGCGAGGCTCTGGCGAGGATGAGAAGTTCCACAGCCTGTCGGTATGGACACCGAACGTCAACATCTTCCGCGACCCGCGATGGGGAAGGGGGCAGGAGACGTATGGCGAAGACCCGTATCTGACTGGTGTGATGGGCTGTCAGGTGGTGCGCGGACTGCAGGGGCCTGAATCGGCCAAGTACCGTAAGTTGTGGGCCTGTGCCAAGCACTATGCCGTACACAGCGGCCCGGAATATACGCGCCATTCTGCCAATCTCACCAACGTGTCGCCTCGTGACTTCTGGGAGACCTACATGCCTGCTTTCAAGGTACTGGTGCAGGATGCCAAGGTGCGTGAGGTGATGTGTGCCTATCAGCGGTTGGACGATGACCCCTGCTGCGGTTCCAACCGTCTGTTGCAGACCATCCTGCGCGACGAGTGGGGTTTCCAGTACCTTGTAGTGAGCGACTGCGGAGCCGTCAGCGATTTCTATACGTCGCACAAGAGTTCCTCGTCGCCCGTGACGGCTGCTGCCAAGGCCACGCTGGCCGGTACCGACGTGGAGTGTGGCTACGGCTATGCCTACAAGAGCATTCCTGAGGCCGTGAGGAAGGGACTGATCACGGAGGCCGAGGTCGACAAGCATGTCATCCGTCTGCTGGAGGGTCGTTTCGACTTGGGCGAGATGGACGACCCGTCGCTGGTAGAGTGGTCGAAGATTCCCTACAGCGTCATGTCGTCCAAGGAGCATGCCGCGATAGCCCTCGACATGGCCCGTCAGAGCATCGTGCTTCTGAAGAACAGCCCCCTCCCAACCTCCCCCTTAGGGGAGGAGCCGATACTGCCGCTGACAGCAGAAAAGCTTCAGAAACTACACTCCCAGTCTTCCCCCCAAGGGAGGAATGAGGGGGGCAAGATTGCCGTCATTGGCCCCAATGCCGACAATGCTCCGATGATGTGGGGCAACTACAACGGTATGCCCAACCATACCGTCACCATCCTTGATGGCATCAAGGCAAAACACCCGAAGCTATTCTACGCTCCCGGCTGTGACCTCACCTACGACAAGGTGATGGACTGTCTGATGGCTACGCAGTGCAGCTTTGAGGGAAAGAGAGGCATGAAGGGAACGTTCTGGAACGCCCCCTGGGACTGCCAGTCTGCGCAAACCGCCAAGCCCGTCACCACCCAATACTATACCACCCCGTTGGCCGTCACCACGGCGGGCATGCACCATTTCGCCCCTGGTGTACGGTTGGAGGGATTCTCGGCAAAGTACGAGACCGTCTTCACACCGAAGGAGGCTGGCGAGTATGTGGTGAATGTGGAGGGCTGCGGCCACTTCGAGCTGTATATCGACGGCGAGCGTAAGTTCCGCCACCACATTTGGCGCACCACTCCCAACCGCGTGGCCATCCAGGCAGCGCAGGGCAGGAACTATCATATTGAGGTACGCTTCTCGCACGTACCTACTTATAATGCCAACCTGAAGATCAATATCGCCAAGGAGCTGCCCATCGACTACCAGCAGGTGGTCAGTCAGCTGAACGACATCCGCACGGTCATCTTCGTGGGTGGCATCTCGCCTGCCCTCGAGGGTGAGGAGATGCCCGTACAGACAGAGGGCTTCAGGGGAGGCGACCGTACCAGCATCGAACTGCCGAAGGTGCAGCGCGACTTTCTCCGTACCTTGAAGGATGCCGGCAAGTGCGTCATCTTTGTCAACTGCTCCGGCTCGGCCATTGCCCTGACTCCTGAGATGGAGTCCTGCGATGCCATCCTGCAGGCCTGGTATGCCGGTCAGGAGGGAGGGACAGCCGTTGCCGACGTGTTGTTTGGCGACTACAACCCCTCTGGCAAGCTGCCCGTGACGTTCTATCGCAGCGATGCCCAGCTGCCCGACTACGAGGACTACTCGATGAAGGGCCGCACCTACCGTTACTTCAGCGACCCGCTGTTTGCCTTCGGCTATGGCCTGTCCTTCACTTCGTTCGAAATGAGGAATGGGAAATTGGAAATGGGAAATGACGGCAGCGGCACCTTCACCGTCGAGGTGGCCAATACCGGGCAGCGCGACGGTGTCGAGACCGTTCAGCTCTACCTCCGCCGCAAGGCTGATGCCGACGGCCCGCTGAAGTCGCTGCGTGCCTTCCGGCGTGTCGCTGTCAAGGCTGGTCAGACGGCTACCGTATCCTTGCCGCTCACCCGTAAGAGTTTTGAGTTCTGGGATGCCGCCACCAATACCCTGCGCACCCAGGCCGGTGAGTATGAGTTGTTCTATGGCAGCAGCTCGCAGGACAAGGACTTGCAGAAGCTCACCCTGAGAATAAACTGATTAACTAACTGAGAAAGATATGAAAAAAAGACATTTGATGATTGTTTTGGCATGCTGTCTGTTCCCGTTCTATGCTACGGCACAGCTGTCAACCAACAAAGACAAGTTTCTGGGCAACATCACTACAGGATGGCCCGGCAGTATGGACTGGGATGGTTTTGTGTTTTCCGACTATTGGAACCAGGCCACACCCGAAAACGCCTCAAAGTGGGAATGTGTGGAAGGTACGCGCGGCAGGTACAACTGGGCACCTGTCAACACGGTGTACAACTACATGAAGCAGCGGAACATGCCCTTCAAGTTCCACTGCCTGGTATGGGGTTCGCAGTATCCCTCCTGGCTGAAGAGCCTCTCGACAGCAGATCGCTACAAGGCCATCGAGACGTGGATGGATGCCGTGAAGAGCCAGTATCCCGACCTTGCACTGATCGATGTGGTGAACGAGGCCGTAGAGGGCCATCAGGGAGATACCTACCTGATGCGTGAGGCCCTGGGCGGCAACGGGGCCACGGGCTACGACTGGATTATCAAGGCCTTCGAGATGGCTGCCGAGCGGTGGCCGGATGCCATCCTCATCTACAACGACTTCAACACCTTCCAGTGGAATACCGACCAGTTTATCGACCTGGTACGCACCCTGCGCGATGCCGGGGCTCCCATCGATGCCTACGGCTGTCAGTCGCACGACCTCGGCGGGATGAATCAGAACAATTTCAGGACTGTGATGACCAAGATTCAGAATGCGCTGAAGATGCCGATGTACATCACCGAGTACGACATCGGCGACAACAGCGATGCCAACCAGAAGTGGAACTACCAGCAGCACTTCCCCGTGATGTGGGAGGCCGACTACTGCGCCGGTGTCACCCTGTGGGGATGGTTCTACGGACAGACGTGGACGGGCAAGGAGGAGGACGGTACCAAGGGTAATTCCGGCCTGATCAAGAACCGTCAGGAACGCTCCGCGCTGAAGTGGCTGCGCGAGTACATGCAGACCGAGAAGGCCAAGACTGCCAAGAGTCCCTTCCCCGGTATGGTAAAGGAGGCCTCAATATATATCAAACCCTCGGCCATCCGTGTCTCGAAGAATGCTCCCATGACTATCGATGTCAATGTCCGTCTGAAGACCAAGACCATCGACCATGTAGACCTATACATCGGCAATCAGCTTGTGCAGACCTGGCAGGAGGCACCCTATACCTTCAGCTATACCCCCGTTGCCGTGGGTCGCCAGGAGCTGAAAGCCGTGGTGACGGCTACCGACGGCACTGCTTACGAGCGTTATGCTGGCATCAATGTACTCGACGGATTCATTCCGCAGCCTGGTGTCGTTGCCGCCGTCGGCAAGCGTTATACTAGCCTGACGGAGGTTGGCACGCAGTCTTTCGCCATCGTCAACGAACAGGAGGACAAGGCATTCTACGGCATCGTCGACCAGCACCTGGGCTATGCCGACTATGCTGAAGCCTTCACGACCAATGCGTCCGGCTTCTACTTCCGTCTGGAGAGTCTGAAGAACAGCTCCGATGCCAGCATCCGCAACTATTATATGCTGCGCCTCATCACGCCGCTTGGCGAGGCGTATAATATCTGGGGAAAGCCTGGCTATCTGAACAGCCAGTCGGCCGCACAGGACTGCTGTTTCATCCTCGGCAATACCGGACAGGATGGCAAGCAGAGCGGTATGTATGGCGAGGACATCAAGTACGGTGCCGTATGGGATATCCAGTTTGTCGAGGGAAAGGGCTATACCCTGCGCAATGTCGGCACGGGTCTCTACCTTCACGACAATGCTCCCGCCAAGTATAGCGAGCCAGCCTACTTCACCTTCTGTTCGCTGGTAGCCTCTACGGCCGGTATCTCTGAAACGAAGATAGCGCGTCATGTAGACCAAGGGAAAATCTACGACCTTCACGGCCGTCGTGTCGATGCCAACAACCTGCGTCCCGGCATCTACATCCAGGGTGGTCGCAAGTTCGTTGTCAAGTGAGCGGTGCTCCTCCCATGAAAATCCCCCTCTGATTCTTTGTGAACCAGAGGGGGAAACTGTGTATCCTTAGGATATGCTCCTTTTCCTTTATAAGGCGTTTTCCTCCTCTTCCTCCTTCTGGCGCTTGGCTTCGGCCAGTGCCTCGAAGTCCTTCTTCTGAAGCACGAAGTTGGAGCCGAGGTACTTCTCCTTGACGATGGGGTTGACGGCCAGTTCGTCAGGGGTGCCCTTGAAGAGGATGCGGCCCTCGAAGAGCAGGTAGGCGCGGTCGGTGATGTTCAGCGTCTCATGCACGTTGTGGTCGGTAATCAGGATGCCGATGTTACGGTACTTCAGCTGCCATACAATCTGCTGGATGTCCTCTACGGCGATGGGGTCGACACCGGCAAAAGGCTCGTCGAGCATGATGAACTTCGGCTCGATGGCCAGACAGCGGGCAATCTCCGTGCGGCGACGCTCGCCACCGCTGAGACGGTCGCCTAGGTTCTTGCGAACCTTCTGCAGGCGGAACTCCTTGATGAGGCTCTCCAGCTTCTCCTCGCGCTCTTCGCGGGTCTTGTCGGTCATCTCCAGCACCGACATGATGTTGTCTTCTACCGACATCTTGCGGAATACCGAGGCCTCCTGAGCCAGATAGCCGATACCCGCGCGTGCGCGCCTGTAGACAGGATAGGTGGTTACCTCTTCGTTGCCCAGGTAGATATGGCCGCCGTTGGGAACTATCAGGCCCGTGGTCATGTAGAACGATGTCGTCTTGCCGGCACCGTTAGGTCCCAGCAGGCCTACGATCTCTCCTTGTTTCACGTCGAACGATACGTCGTTCACCACCGTGCGCTTGCCGTAAATCTTCACCAGCCCTTCCGTACGCAGCACCAGCCGTTCAGGCTCCTGCTGTGCCTGTTCCTGTGCTGGTTCCTGCTGCACTTCCTGCTTTTGCATATTCATCGTCTCATCCATAGTGGCTGCAAAGTTACGAAAAGTCGAGAGCAAAACAAAAGATTTTATTCTTTTTTTTGCCGAGACGGAGTAACTTCGCGACTTTTGTCGCAATGTTACGAAAAAAGCTTGTAAAGAACAACGGATTTTGGAAGATTAACGCAATTGGCACCCAGAGCCAGTTCAGTTGTAAGAAGACAATCCCGCTTGACATGTGGGACGTGAAGGGTAACTGTGCCAAGGGCCGCAGCAAGGAGGCATTGCAGATTAACCGCGAACTGGATAATATCAAGGCGCAGATCATCAAGCATTATCAGCACCTTTCGGATCGTGAGGCTTTCGTGACGGCAGAAATGGTGCGCAACTCCTATCAAGGTTTTGGCAGCGAGTACGAAACGTTGCTAAATGCTTTTGACAAGGACATTGCCAACCAGAAGAAGCGTGTAGGCAAGGACAGGGCTGCAAGCACGCTCTGGGCTATGGAGCGTTCAAGAAAGGATGTGGCAGACTTCATCCAGTCGCACTATCGTCGCACGGATATGTCAATGCTGGAACTGACACCTGAGTTCATCAAGGAGTTTGCCGCCTATCTCAGCACAGACCGAGGATTGGCTAATGGCACAATCTGGCAGCGGTGTATGTGGCTGAAAGGCGTTGTACTAAGGGCGCACTACAACGGCAAGATTCCTCGTAACCCGTTCGCACAGTTCCACATCAGCCCGAACTGCAAGGAAAGGGAGTTCCTGACCGAGGATGAACTAAAAGTAGTTGTAACCCATGAGTTCGAGGATGACAATCTGGCCTTCGTGCGTGATATTTTTGTATTCGTATGCTTCACCGCCCTCTCGTTTATTGACGTGAAGAACCTGACTACGGACAACATCGTGGACATCAACGGCGATAAATGGATTATCG